>DAOUKV010000007.1:0-36445 GCA_034420955.1 Dehalococcoidia bacterium | reverse complement strand
ACGATGTAGTTGCCGATTCCGGGCAGAACGAAGACGCGCTCCATGACGACCGACCCGCCGAGCGAGAGCGCGGTGGTGATGCCGATGACCGTTATCACCGGGATCATCGCGTTCTTGAGCGCGTGGCGGGAAGTTACGATGAACTGCCTCAGCCCCTTGGCGTGGGCGGTGCGAATGTAGTCCTGCCGAAGCACTTCGAGCATGGTGGAGCGCATCATCCGCGCCTTGGTGGCCGCGCTGATGTAGCCCAACATTAAGGAAGGCCAAATGAACTGGCTAAGGTTGCCCATCGGGTCTTCCACCAATTCGATGTATCCCAGCGGCGGATTCCAACGGAAGAAGTACGCGCCGATTACCAAGAACAGCACCGCGCTCCAGAACGATGGGATAGACAGCCCGGCGAGCGATCCGATTCTCACCACGTAGTCTATAACGGTGTCTTGCTTCAGCGCCATGAGAATGCCGGCGGGCAAGCCGATGGCTATGGCGATTATCTGCGAGATGATCACCAGCTCGACGGTTACTATCAACTTCTTTTTGAACTCGGTGAACACCGGGCGCTTGGTAAACAGGGAGTTGCCCCAGTCCCCTATGACGAACCCGCCCATCCAGTCGAGATACTGGATGTACAGAGGGCGGTTGAGTCCGAGCGCCTCGCGGATCTGCTCGAGCTGTTCTTCGCTGACGGTGCCTTCTTCGCCACCCGCCTGCTCGGCTGCGATAGACTGCGCGACGTCGCCCGGCGCGATTCGCATTAGAGCGAACACGAGTAGCGAGACGAGTATCGCCGTCAACACACCAAAAATGAGCCGTCGAGCCAGATATTGCTGCATTTTGGTTCACCCTCTAGTTTCTAAAGCTCTGAGCAGTCTCTCGCCGGGAAGAGAGCGAGCTTACAGGATAAGGTTTCCAAACCGGTAGATTCGAACGGCGCGCCCGCTATCGCCTGTGCGATGGGCGGACGCGCCGTTCACTATTCGTCTGTCTAGGCGCGCCTCGTTCTAGCTACCTGGCGAGCCACATGCGCTCCCAGCCCGACCACTTTATCTGTGACGGGTGGTTGAACATGCGCCAGCCACGCACGTCCTTGTGCCACGCGGGCCATATGATGGACCAGGGCATCGGGATCATGTACGCAGCCTCTATCGAGATGCGCTCGATCTCGTGGACGATCTCCTGTCGCTTCACCGGGTCCAGCTCGACCGCCTGCGCCATCGAGAGGTCAAGCAGTTTCTGCGCCCGCTCAGGGTCCGACTGGAACCTGCCGGTGCCGCGGTGGTACCAGCTTTCGGTTTCCGGAACCAGGAAGATGTTGTAGAAGTCGGACGGGTCGGCGACGTCGGTCCTGGCCTTCGAGCCGTAGTGCACGTCGTAGTCCGGCGGCTCGCCGTGGGCGGTCTGGCCGCGCTCGCGCTGGACGGCGGTTTCGACGACGTCAACGTTCAGCTCGATGTCCAGATGCTTGGCAAGCTGGTCCTTGAAGTAAACGCAGCCGTCTATGAATATCTGCACGGAGGTGGTCATGCAGCCGGCGGTAAAGCGTGGGCTGTTGGTGAGACCGGCCTCGTCGAGCAGACGGTTGGCTTCGGCGATGTCCGCTTCCTTATCGCCGGGGCCGTTGCGGAATCCGGGCAATGCCCAGAGCTCGTCATCGGGAAGCGCCCAGAAGGTTCCGGGAGGCATCCAGTTGGTGGGGCGAAGCACGCCGATCACGTTCTGTCCGCCGCCTTCGATTCTGTTGATCTCCACCCAGTCGTCGCGGTCTATGGCGAGGTGGATGGCGTAGCGCACGCGCTCGTCGTTGAACGGCTCGCGGTGCAGGTTGATCTGCAGGCCCTTGCCCCACAGGTGCAGCACCGGCTCGAGGTGAATCTCGTCGATGTAGCGATCCAGCACCTGGCCTACCTGGCCGGGAAGCAGCGACGCGCTGCCCTCGCCGTAGTAGTCGGTCTGGCCGGTGATTAGCGCG
Source organism: Dehalococcoidia bacterium (assembly GCA_034420955.1). Lineage (GTDB taxonomy): Bacteria > Chloroflexota > Dehalococcoidia > Lucifugimonadales > UBA1123 > VXRN01. Next base: position 34,476 of record DAOUKV010000007.1, on the reverse strand, counting down.
GTGAACCGCGTGGTGGCGTCGGTAATCTCGATGTGGTCAACGCCTTCGAGGAAGGGCAGACCCTCGCGCCAGTAGTCTGGGTTGGCGCGTATCTTGGTGCCTACGTCCTGCGTCCGGTCGGAGGGCATGAACGCGCCGGTGCCGGTGCCGTACAGGTACGTTTCATCGGTGGTCTGGTCGAAGCAGTCTATGCACTCATTAGCCGGATCCATCCACCAGTCGATTAGCTCTTTGGGCATGTTGTTGGGCATTCCGGTAACGCCGGCGAACTTGCCGATGGTGCCAGCGCGCGCCTCGGTGAACTCGGCGCGGAGGGTGTAGCCCTGGGGTCCGTCAGGACAGGTCGCGCCACCTTCTACGAGATGCGCCAAGCCCAGTCTCGGACCGGCGTGGGTCAGCCCAGCGTCCCCGAACTGCTGGGGCGGATGAATGGCGAAGTTCAGGCTGGCGGCCGCGTCTTCGCAGGTGAAGTCGGCCCCGCCAATCTGCGACTGGACCGATGCTGGCAGCGTGCTGTTCGGATTATCCTGGAACGTTACGCCCTCGCGCAGCTTGAAGGTTACGACCGTGCCATCGCCGGATACGTCCCACGTAGTGGCGAGATCGGGCAGAATGGGGCCGGTGAGGCCCTGCCACGGGTCGAATTTGATCAGCGAGTTGTACGTCGGCAGGAACTGCGGGCCTTCGTAGGTGTGGCCGTAGTTCGGGTCGTGGCCATTGAGCGCCAGGTTGGCGCCGTATCGCACGACGTTGCCGCGCACGGGCTGTCCCCACTCGGGCTTGTAGCCGGCGCTGTTTAGATATTCTTCTACCCATTCGGTATCCGACGCCATCGGCGCCGGGGTCGGCACTGCCGTAGCTCTAGCTTCCGGCGCCGGCTGCACCGGAACGGCGGTGATCGCCGGAGCCGCCATCGCCTGAGCGGGCGCGGCGGGCTGCTGCGGCGCGGCAGGCGCGACCGTCGAGCCCTGAGCGGGCGCCGCGGGCGCGGGCGCGGCCGGCTGCTGCGGCGCCTGCCGGGTGGAAGGCTCTGCGCTCGCGCACGCCAGCGAGAACATCGCCAGCGCCGCCAGCGCCGAGACTATTCCGAGTAGTCCTACACTCTTCATGTTATACCCCCAAGTTAGCTCTTGCTCTTCCCCGATATTCGTTTATCCAATGCCTATCATTATGCGCAACAATAGATTTCGGAATTGATAACATAAGATTAATGGGTTGGTCAACCCTATAGTTTATTCATGAATCGCGCTGCGCTATAGACACTCCAAGTACTCTCACCTACCAGTCCGTCACTCTCAGAAGCTCATATTCGCCCTGGGCGGGCAACCCGGAGCGGATGGTAACGTCCAGGGACGCCGCCCGCACACGCGCGTATAGGTCGAAGTCCATGTACAGCATATCGCGAGTCGTCAGTATGAACGGTATAGATCCGTCGGCCAGCAGGCGCTTCAATTCGGCCTCTTCCACCAAGGGTTCCATCTTATACTCGGAGTATAGCGGCAGGACAGGTTCGCCGGTGATGAGCGCCACCATCGCGCCGGTGTTGTAGGAATCGCTGGCGAGCAGGTACCGGCCATCGCCGCGCCGCCCAAGCATCCGATGGGGAGCGTACTCTTGGGCGTACTCCAGGACCGACTCCAATCGCTCAGGCTCGATTCGGACGATGGCGGTTATCAACGCGCCCTGCCGTCGCTTGCGCTCCTCATCTCGCGTCAGTTCCGGACCGCGCGCGCCGGGCATGTCTATCTGGTCGAAGCCGATCCTGCCCAGCGTGTCGTCGCGCGGGTTGGCGAGGTTGTGCAGCGTAACCGTCGCCGTCAGCAGGATGCCGGCGACGCAAGCGGTCGCCAGCGTCGCCGCGCCCACGTCAATCCGCAGCGGGCGCCAGCCGAAGTACATGAACACAGCCGCCACGACGAGCGCGAACGCCAAGGCGAAGGCGACCGTGGAAGCGCGGTCGAACCATATCGAGGCTTCGCCGAATCTGCCATAGACGGCCGCGCAGTAGAGAGCGCCGACCAGCGCGAGCGCGAGAACGACCCAGCCCCCAGAAGGTGATTGGCCGCGACGCGCCAGCAGCCCAGGAATCGCGGCGACGCCGATTCCGGCGAGCGCGGCGACGGCGGGCGTGACCACCGCCCAGTACGTCGCCAACCGTATAGAGGCGACGCCGAAGCCGACCAGCGCGATCCCGAACCACGTAACCCACAGGATGCCCAGCCCCAGTCCGGGCAGTATCGGCTCCTCGCTTCGCGCCAGCCGCGTCCTCGTCGAGCCGTCTCCCGCCAGCGACGCGACCCGCGCTATGCGATCGGCGACGCGCGGCCACCGCGCCGACACCGTCCGCCACAGCCCCACCGCCGTCTCCCACGTACGCTCCCAGAGTCCGACGAATACCGCGAATGCGCCGATGGCGGCGGCCGGGACGAGCGACGCTCCGAAATAGACGCTCATGGGGCCGGTAACGAACCAGAGGATGTCTTTGCGGTGCCTCGCGCCGTACTCCAGATCCCCGTAGCGTTCCAGCAGGTTCCAGCCGAATATCATGTCCCATACGCTGTCTGCGTGCATCACGGCGTCGTATGCGCCCGGCGTGAGCCACACGACTACGGGCCACCAGAAGGCGGTGGCGAGGAAGACCGCCGCGCAGATCGCGCCCGTTCGTACCAGTTGCCGCCACGACTGCCACCTGTACGCGAGCGCGACCAGCGCGAACGCGGGCGCCGGGAGCAGTCCGAGCCACAGCTTGACCATGAAGCCCAGCCCAAGCGCGAACGCGGCGGCGTAGTAGAACCCCTCGCGCCGCTCCTGGACGGCGCGGACTACGAACCAGGTGGCGAACATCATAACGACGGCAGCGACCGGTTCGATGAACGTGGCGCGTGAGTAGTTCACGTCTATCGGCATCACCGCGAGCGCGAGGGCGGCTACCAACGCGGGCGCGGTCCCATTGCACCGCCGGACTATGACGTACAGCAATATGACCGAGCAGATGCCGGCGAGCGCGGCGGGCAGTCGAAAGGCTACGTTGGAAGGCCCCAGCAACGCGATGAACAGCCCCTGGTACCAGAAGAACAGAGGCGGCTTGTCGGCGAGTATCGCGCCGTCGGCGAACATGTTGGGGTAGAACCAGTTGTGAAACGACTTGTACGCGTGCGACGAGATGGAGGTGTAGATGGCGAGTCCGGGATGCCCGTATCCGAGGTCGTACAGCCGCAGCGTGGCGGCGATGGCGAGGATCGGCGCGAACGCGACGAGATGGAGCCGTTGGCGCGCAACGGGCGCAATCCGGTGGTGTCGCAGCGCGTCTAGCATGGAGGGATGATATTGGCGCGGCGGAGATGCGTCAATGAACGCGCTATTCGCGTCGCCATGCCCCAATCCTGTAACATCGTATGTTATGGAAATCATCGCTCTGTGTTCCGTCTGTAACGGGCGAAACTCTACGAATGACGTATATTGCGTCCACTGCCGCGTGCCGCTGGAGCGCGCTGTACGCGTTAGCCCGGAGGAGGCGGTGGACCTGGAGCGCCGGTTCCGCGTCAGACGGCGGTTGCGACGACTGACCCGATGGGGAGTCGTTGCCGCCGTCGCGCTGCTCGCCGGAGCGCTGACGTTCTGGTGGCTGGGCATCGGACGCTCGCCGCCTGAGCCGCTGTCGAATATAAGCTCCGCGCCGGTGTCGGCGGCGGACTGGCCGATGGCGGGGCGAGACCCCGCTCACACCTCGACGCGGGCGGACGGGCTGGACCTATCCGGCTCGATCGCATGGACTTTCGAGACCGCCGCGCCGTTCGAGGCTTCGCCCGCGGTAGTTGCCGGCGTGGTCTATGCCGCCACCGGCGACAAGCGCGTCGTCGCGCTGAACGCGGAGACGGGCGCGCTGATCTGGGAGAGCGAGGTTACGGGGCCGGTCGCGTCGTCGCCGGCGGTGGCGGGCGATCTGCTGTACACAGGGTTGAGAGACGGCAGGGTAATCGCGCTTTCTACCAAAGACGGCGCGCTGGTCTGGGAGTACCAGACCGGCGATTTCATCGTGGCGTCGCCTACGGTTAGGGACGGGATCGTCTATATCGGTTCCAGCGACCGCAAGCTGTACGCGCTGGACGCGCTGACGGGCGAGGAGTTCTGGAGCTACAAGACGGACGGACGAATCAGGACGGGCGCGTCCGTTTCGGACGCGGTTGTCGCATTCGTGTCGGAAGACAGGCACGTGTATATGCTCGACGCGCCGAGCGGACAGTTCAGACTGGATTTCCGGGTGCTGGGGCAAACGAACGGAGCGCCGGTAGTGGACGACGATCTGGTCTATACGTCGGACAGCCGCGGCGTGGTCGCGGGCATAGACTGGCATCAGAAGCAACTGCCTTTCGAGAAGACGGCGCGCTGGGCGCGGACTACGCTGTTCGTATGGCAGCTTGTGGATACGCTGCCGCGTCCAAAAGGGTTCGCGTGGAGTATGCGGCAGCCGCGCGAAGGGTACATCTTCACCCCGGCGCTGTCAGGCGACAAGCTGTTCCTGGCATCCGAGACGGGCGCGCTCGTTGCCGCCGGCCGCTCGGGCGAGGGGATACAGTGGCGTTTCGAGGCCGACACGCGGTTCGAGGCGGGAGCGTCGGTCGCCGGCGATACGGTCTATGCCGGCGACGCCGACGGCACGCTGTACGCGGTAGGCGCCGAGGATGGCGCGGAGCGTTGGCGGATAGCGCTGGACGACGGGGTCGCGTCTGAGCCGGTCATTGCGGGGAACACGCTGTACGTCGCGACCGAGGCGGGGACGCTGTTCGCTATCAGATAGGCGGCGTGTCGCCCGTGACGCCTCGCGCAACCATCCGCTCGATGTCGGCGTCCGGCATCGCCAGGTACTCCCGCAGTACCTCCGCGCTGTGCCTGCCGATGCCCGGCGCGGGACCGCCTAGTCGTCCGGGCGTGCGAGACAGCCGCCAGGCCACGCCCGCGTACCGCTGAGCGCCCGTTTCGGGGTGCTCCAGCGTTTCGACGAATCCGCGGGCGCGAAGCTGCGGGTTGTCCGGTATCTCCGTCGCCTTGAGGACAGGGGCGGCGGGTATGCCGCGCGCCTGGAGGAGTTCGGCTACCTCGTAGGCGTCTCTGTCGCGCGTCCAGTCCGAGATGATGCGGTCCAGCTCGGCTACGTCGCGATGACGCCATTCGAGTGTTTGCCCCTTCAAGTATATCGCTTCGAATAATCCTGGGCGTGGTGGTTCGAACATGTCCTGTGGGGCGGACAATAGGTTGGCTAATTCGTACCATTCTCGGTCCGAGCGGATGGCTATGGCTACCCAGCTATCGTCGCCGGCGCAGCGATAGTAGTTGTGCGGCGCCATGAGGTCGCTGCGGTTGCCGCGCCGTTCGAGGCTATCCCGGCCAACCGAGTGGCCCATCACGCGGTCGGCTATGAGGCCGATGGACGTCTCCTGCTGGGATAGGTCTATCACCTGCCCTCGCCCCGTTCTGCCGCGGTGATGTAGCGCGATCATGACGGCGGACGCCGCCATCATCCCCGCGAATGCGTCGGTGTGCATGACGCCGGAGTTTAAGGGCGGGCCGCCGTCGTAGCCTAATAGCGAGGTTATGCCGGACATAGGCTCGATGCTGCCGCCGTTGCCCATGTAGGCGGAGTAGGGGCCGGTCGCGCCGTATGCCGGCATCCGCAGCAGCACTATGGACGGGTTGGCTTCTCGCAGCGCTTCGTACCCTATGCCGAGGTTGCCCAGCACTCGCGGCGAGAAGTTTTCCGCCACGACGTCGGACGCGCTGACAAGATCGAGCAGCGCGTTCCTCGCCTCGTCGTGGTTTAGGTCCAGCGTTATGCCCTTCTTGCCTGTGTTGACGGAGTTGTAAGCGGCGTTCCGGTCGTAGGGACGCTCGCCCGGCGTCCCGCCGGGGTACGTGCCGGACAGGCGGGGCGGGTAGCCGCCGCGCCACGGATCGGGCCTGTCCAGCGCTTCGATCTGTATGACCTCCGCGCCCATGTCGGCGAGAAGCCGCGTTGCGTATGCGCCCGCCCACGCCTGCGTGAGCACGGTCGCGCGTATGTGGGATAGCGCAAGCCGAGCGCTTGACCGATTCTGGGCGCCCACAAGGGATCCAGCCGTCTTCCCAGCGCGGGCGCCAACGAGGGACGCCCCTACGGGTTCGCGCGGCGCGGGTTCGTGGCTGAACGGCGTCGCGCTCATCTTGAACGGGGCGCCGGGCATGACGGCGTTTTCGCCAAGCGCCGGGCATGGGACGAAGAAGCCTCGCTCGGCCAGGTGGGGATCTTCTAGTAGGCGGTCAACGCCGAGCGTCATGCCGATCAGCAGCCGGAGCGGCGCCAGGCCGTGGAACAGCTCCGCCATCGTGTGGCGAGCCAGGTGGGGACGGAGCATCCGCTCGATCTCTTTGGCGCGCTCGCGTCGCGCGGCGGGCGTCGAGAAGCGGGTATCGGCGGCGATCTCAGGGGCGTCGAAGAACAGCCACATGTACTCCCAAGTCGCGTCGTGGCGGACGTTCAGCGACACGTAGCCGTCTTTGCACGGCAACAGTGGCGTCGTCCCGCGCGCCACCGGCTCGCCGGAGTGCATGGCGCCGAGTATCTGCGGGCTGAACGCGGACGCCGCCGCTTCGAGCGTCGAAACGTCCACATGCTGCCCCTCGCCGGTCAGGTCGCGGTGGGCAAGCGCCGTCATGGCGCCCAGGAAGGCGCACGCGCCCGCCTGAAACGCCGACACGTCGCCCGGCTCCTTCAGAGGCTCACGGTCCGGAGCGCCGTTGACATACGCCAGCCCGGACGCGGCCGCCAGCGTCAGATCGGTCGCCTGCCAGTCGCGCCACGGCCCGGTCTGCCCGAACGGGGTAACGGACGCGACCACGACGGCGGGGTTGGCTCGCGCAATATCGCCGTACCCAACGCCGAGATTCGCGGCGTGGCCGGGCGGGAAGCTCTCAAGAACCACGTCGGCGCCGGCGCACAGATCGCTGGCTTGAACGCGGTCTCTAGGGTCTTCGAGATCGAGGGTGGCGATGCGCTTGCCCGCGTTCAGGTAGGCGAACATTCCTCCGTAGTCCGGGGCGGCGCCGTTGCGGTAGGGAAACGGGCCGATGCGCCTCGCCGGATCGCCGTCGGGCGCCTCGATCTTCACAACGTCCGCGCCAAAGCCGGAGAACAGCTTGGCGGCGAACGGTCCGGCGACGCCCGTGGATAGGTCTATGACGCGGAGGTCCGACAGCGCGCTCATCAGATGGCGTCTCTGGCGTCGTCTCGATCAGAGTCCTCGGCAGCGTCTTGGGCAGCGTCTCCCCCGGAGTCGCCAAAATCGCCGAACCGGGCGTCGCGCGCCCTGGCCCGCGCGATACCGGCGTCGCGCTCCTCGCCGGCGGCGTCGGCAAGCTCGCGGCGGTACGCTACGGAGAGCGAGTGCGTCTGGAACGCGCCCAGCACGCCGGAGCGGAAGCCCATCTCATCCTGCATACGGTTGACCGAGAATTTTGACATCCGGAGCGCGAACGGGTCCTGGAGCGCGATGCGCTGCGCCAGCGCCATCGTCTCCTCTTGCAGCTTGTCCGCTGGCACGACGCGATTGACCAAGCCCAGCCGCTCGGCTTCGCGGGCGTCTATCCAGTCGCCGGTGAACAGGTACTCCTTGGCCTTGCGGAAGCCGATTTCCCAGGGCAGGCTGGCAAACTGCACGTGGGGGCCGCCCCAGCGGACGGTGCGATCGGAGAAACGCGCGTCATCGGCGGCGACTATCAGGTCGCAGGCGGTGGCGAGAATCAGGCCGCCCATGATGCAGTATCCCTGAACCTGCGCGATCGTCGGCTTGGGGAAGTCGCGCCAGCGCATGGTGTTGGCGATGTTCTGGTTCCAGCTGCGCGCGTACGCGCCCGGGATGCCGTCGGGATACGGTCGCCGCTCCCTATCGGCCATTTCCTGTGGGCTTCCGAGGTCGTGTCCTGACGAGAAATGGTCGCCCGCGCCCGCGACGATTACCACGCGAACGGAGTCGTCGTCCGCCGCGCCCAGCAGCGCGTCGTCGAACTCCTCCAGCATCATCCGGCTCTGAGCGTTGCGGACCTCCGGGCGGTTGACGGTTATGGTCAGCACGTGGCCGTCCTGGTACAGCAGCAGGTTTTCGTAGGGCATTGGGGACGCCTCCGGCGCCGGTCGGATGTTGGCGGTCGTCGAACGCGCCCCATTATACACGACTCGCCGCCCCTTCTCGACAAGCCGCGCGGCTTGGTTATTTCTCAGAAACAACCCGACCTGACATGCGGATCGCCTCTTCTCGACAACCGGCTCGGCTTGGTTATAGACTCGTGGCGACCGGAAGGGATATGAGCAAAGGATGCGATATGAAGATCAAACAGGTCAGGGCAGTCGAGCTGAACATACCGAGGACTCCACCAAAGTCCAAGTCGCGCAGGCCGAACTGGAACACCCACGCGCGGCGGGCGCTTCCCATCAACAAGTACCCGGAGTTCCCGCGCCTGCACGGGCAGATGCCGGGCGCGAACACGAGTGCCGCCGTCTGGGTGCAGGTGGTGGCCGAGGACGGCACATATGGACTCGGCGAATGCAGCTTCGGCGAGATGACGGCGGCGATAGTGGACTACCACTTCGGGCCGCTGCTGGAAGGGCGCGACTGCCTGGCTATCGAGTACCTCAACGACCTGATGTGGCGTTCGACGCAGCGCTTCGGCGCGGGCGGACTGGCGACCGTAGCGCAGTCGGGCATAGACCTGGCTCTGTGGGACCTGAAGGGCAAGCTGCTGGGCCAGCCGGTCTATTCGCTAATCGGCGGGCCGTGCCGCGACAAGGCGCTTGTCTATTGCACGTCGGACGACCTCGACTGGTCTCAGGAGCTTGGCTTCAAATGCTTCAAGGTGTCCAATCCGGCGCACTACGACGAGGGGATAGACGGCATCAATCTCGTGGAGGAGCACATCGCCAAGGCGCGAGACGCCGTTGGCCCGAACGCGGAGCTTATGTACAACCCGGTTATGAGTTTCAACGTAGAGTTCGCCATCCGGCTCGCCGAGCGGCTGCGCCCGTATGGACTGCGCTGGCTGGAGGAGCCGCTGATTCCGACCGACTTGGAAGGTCACATCGAGCTGCGAAAGGCTATCAACTGGGTGCCGCTGGCGACGGGCGAAGACCATCACGGGCGCTGGACGTTCCGGCAGCTCGTAGAGCATCGGGCGGTGGACGTGCTTCAGCCGGACATGAAGTGGTGCGGCGGCTTTTCCGAGGCGCTAAAGATATACACCATCGGCGAGGCGGCTGGCATCATCACCATCCCGCACGCCGCCGTCGGATCGCCTTGGGGCCAGCACTTCGCGATCGCCATGCCGGAGTCGCCGATGGCGGAGTTCTGGATGGGCAGCGACCCGGGCATCCCGCTCGAAGAGGTCTGGCCGATACCGGGCCTGGCCGTGCCGAAGGACGGCTACATAACGCCGTCGGACGCGCCGGGCTGGGGCATGGAGATTGCGGACGAATGGATCGCGCCGTGGGATCATACGGCGGCGATGAAGGCGCGGGCGCGGGGCTGAGTCTCCGGCGGAGCGGAAGCGCCCCTGTGATATAATCGCTGAACACCGTCATACAGGAGGTTGTCATGGCGACCGCCAAACAGGTTTCCACCTGGAAGCTCAACGGAATACTCCCGGACGAGTTCTACGATGAACCGGAGGGGTTAGAGGACGGCATGAGACAAATTCCGGTAATAGTGGAAATCTCCCATATGCTTACGCGCTTCTTCGAGAACGATCCGACTGTTATCGTCTCTGCCACCGACTTCATCTTCTACGACCGGACCAACGGCAACAGGCGCGTAGCGCCGGACATCTACGTCGTCTTCGGCGTTGATGCGGAGCGCATAAGGCAGGAACTGCCGAACTACTGGGCATGGGAAGTCGGCAAGGCGCCCGACTTCGCGTTGGAAGTCGCGTCCGAAACCACGGCCCGGAACGACTTGGAGGGCAAGCGAGACCTATACGCTCGTCTAGGGGTAACGGAGTACTGGCGGCTCGACCGCACGGGCGGCGAGTATTATGGCGAGCCGCTGGTCGGCGAGAGACTGGTGGACAGCGAGTACCAGCGTTACGAGATTCGCTATGGCGCCGATGGCTCGGTCGAAGCCCACAGCGAGCTGCTAGGTCTGAACTTCCGCTGGGACGGCTTGGCGTTCGACGTGATAGACCCCCAAACCGGCAAGACGATAGACGCGGCAATAACAGAGCGAGAAGCGAGACTGGAAGCCGAAGTCCGAGCCGAATCCGCAGAAGCGCGAGCCGAATCCGCAGAAGCCCGCGAACGCGAGTTGCTTGAAGAGATCGCCCATCTTCGGGGCAAGCTCGACCGGAACTAGAGGGTATTAGCCCCGCCGTAGCATCGAGGAGCAGTACAATGGGCGCAGTCCCGATCATCCGCAGAATCGGCCTCAGCCGCTACCGCTTCCCGTTCGAAAACGTTGGCAGAGACCTCAGCTTCGCCATGGGGCCGTTCTACGAACCCGGCGGCAAGGGCGCGAGAGCGGTTCTCGGCATACGCATCGAAACCGACCAGGGCGTAACAGGCGAGTACATGAGCGTCGCGCCAGGCACGTTCGAGCAGATACAGCAGTTCGCGGACTTCCTCATTGGCAAGAGCGCGTTCGAACGCGAGCGGTTCTACAACCAGGCGAAGTCGATTCTGCGAAAGCAGGACAAGATGGGGATTGGCCCAATAGACATCGCGCTGTGGGACCTGGCGGGCAAGCTGCACGACGCGCCGATCTACCAACTGCTTGGCGGCTACCGCGAGAAGCTGCCCGCCTACGCCAGCACCTACCACGCGGACCGCCAGCCCGACGGCCTGAGCAGTCCGGAGGCATACGCCGACTTCGCGGAGCAATGCCTGGAGATGGGCTACCAGGGCTTCAAGATACACTCTTGGGGCGAGGTATCCATCCCGCGCGAGGTCGAGACGGTCAGCGCCGTCGGCAGACGGGTCGGCGGCAAGATGGCGCTGATGATAGACCCGTGCTGCGTCTATGACACGTTCGGCGATACGCTGACCGTCGGGCGCGCCTGCGACGACAACGATTTCTTCTGGTACGAAGACCCGATGCGCGACGGCGGCGTGTCCCTGTACGCGCACCGCCAGTTGCGCCGGATGCTGAAGACGCCGCTGCTTCAGGGCGAACATCTGCACCTGGTCGAGGCGCACGCGGACATGGCGATGGCCGAGGCTACGGACTTCTGGCGGGCGGACCCGGAGTACGATGGCGGCATAACCGGCGTGATGAAGATAGCGCACTCGGCGGAAGGGTACGGGATGGACGTGGAGCTGCACATAGCCGGCCCCGCCCAGCGCCACTGCATGGCGGCGATGCGGAACTCGAACTTCTACGAGATGGGGCTGGTGCATCCCAAGCTCAGCAACATAGCGAACCCGCCGGTGTACGCCTGCGACTACTCCGACCAGCTGGAATCGGTTGACGAGAACGGCTGCGTCGAGGTTCCGAAAGGCCCCGGCCTCGGGGTCGTGTACGACTGGACGGGCATCGAGCGGTATAGGGTGGACGGAGTTGTCATAGATGGCTAAGCGGCAGGCTATCGGCGCGGATACTCTCCTAAGAATTCGTCGCGCATCCTTCGCGAGACCAGCCCGGAATCGGCAAGCAAGCCGCGCAGAGGAACGTCCAGTGATACAATTGACGAGGCGAACTGGAAGAGAAGGGTCAAGTCTGGAGTATGACGATGACGGCAAACAAGGCAACTAACGAGATCAAGGGGATGATCCGTGACATGCTGAGTGAGAGATTCAAGGACGAGTTCGAATTCGGCCCCATCGTCGTAATGCCCCGTTTCGATGACGATGGCGAAGGGTATCTACATTCGTACATAGTCTTCCAAGGGGACCAACAAAAACTGGATCCAGCCTGGACACTCAGGCTGTCCAATCTCCTATGGGCACGAGCCGAGGAACTCGGATATCCTGGAATTCCCATACAGTTGTTCGTCGAAAAATCAGAGTGGCCCGACTTGGAGAAAATGCTGGCGTGAATCCCGACGATCTTCTCACGATTGCGGAAAGTCTCGCTACTGGCCAGATTGGCACCCTACGAGGGAGACCGAGACAGGCTGAACTACGAAGAGCCATAAGCGCCGCCTATTACGCTCTGTTCCATACATTGGCCACTAACTGCGCGGACTTGCTTGTGGGAAGCAGACAGTCAACTAAAACCAGACAAGCGTGGAGACAGGCTTACCGATCGTTAGATCATGGACAAGTCAAGAAGCAATGCACTGAAAGGCGTCCCAAGCGTATTCTGCGGAAGTTCCCACAAGAGGTTCAGGATTTCGCAGACCAGTTCGTTAAGATGCAACGCCTACGCCATCTAGCCGATTACGATCCCTTTGAGAGCTTCACAAGGTCTGAGGTCGTACAAGTCGTTGAGGAGACAAGAACAGCCGTTGCGGAATTTGAGCAGGCAGACCTCACAGATCGCCGCGCATTCGCTGTATTCGTATTATTCAATCTGAGAAGGGATTAACTGACGCGCTGAGTTCGACAGCCCCCAGTGTGGCCATCGGGCGACGGAGAGTACCGATCTGGTCTTCGCCGCTAGAGATTATCCACGTCGAGGTGGATAACACGGAGGCTCTTCTGCCCCGATACGATTCAGTTCCAACACTCTTCTCCTACGTCACTCGCCACCGAGCGCCCTGAGTTGAGTCTATTAGACGACCGCTTGGCGAACGCCCCCTACGCCCCCGGCGCCTCCGCCTGCGCTATGAACCGTCCCACCTCGAAGTTGAAGACGGCTGGGTTCTCGAAATAGACGGAGTGGCCGCAGCCCGGCACTCGAATCACTTCCGAACCGGGGATGTGCGCCGATGCCAGCTCGATCACGCGCGGCGGCGTAATCTCGTCTTCCTCGCCCACCACGAACATGACCGGCGCCTTCAGGTTCGCAAGCTCGGCGCCGCGCGGCCCGCCGCTCAGAACGCCCGCCAGGTTGGGACGCGGCGGGTTGGTGCGCGAGATCTGGAGGTACAGGTTGGCGAGGTCGGGAGACTTCGTTCGAAAGCCGTCTGAGACCGCTCTGAAAGCCAACTCGCGTACAGGCTGGCGTTCCCGCCACTCGTTTAGCGCGTTCTCTACGTCCGGCTCGCCCATGCCGCCAGTGGTGTCCGCCAGCACAAGGCTGCGCGTGCGCGTCGCGTACTCGACGGCGAATCCGAGCGCGGTGCGACCGCCCATGGACTGCGCCACGAGGTGGGCGGATTCGATCTCAAGGTGGTCTAGCAGGGCGGCGAGATCGTCCACGAACGCCGACACGCCCGGCCCGTCCGGGACGTCGTAGGAGTGCCCGAAGCCGCGATGGGAGAGGGTTACGCAGCGGTATTCCTCTGAAAACGTGGGTATCTGCTGCCACCAGGAGAGCAGGTTCCCGCCGGCCCCATGCAAAAAGACCACGGCGTCGCCCTCTCCGTACTCCTGGTAGTCCATCTCGATTCCGTTGATTGGGATGCGTGGCATGGAGTTCCCCCTTGGTATATGCCTAGTAGATGCCCTCCGGCTCCAGGCCCAGGAAGTGCTGGCCGGCGGTATCGTAGTGGGTCGGGCGTCCCTGTATCTGCTGGGTAATGGCGTGGACGTCCTGGAAGCGTCGCTGGATAGGGTTGACGTGGAAGATGGCGCTGGAGCCGCACAGGGTGTATGCGATGTCCACGACGCGGGCGGCCTCGCGGATGGCGTGCGTGCTGGCGAGACGTACGGCGACGCGCTCCTGGATGGTGAGCGACAGGTTTGCCTTCGCGCCCTTCCACATCGCGCCCGCCGCCTCGTCGAGGTAGGCGCGGGCGGCGTTCCAGATCGCTTCGGCCTGGCCCACCATGCGGTGCGTGGTGGACTCTTGACGCAACGGCGATTCACGTCCCTGCTGCGTCTTGCCGATGGCGAGCTCGATGGCGGCGTCCAGCCCGGCGCGGGCCGCGCCGAGCGCGACGGTTGCAAAGCCGGAGCAGAACAGCAGCGTCGTCGGGATGACGTAGAGCGGGCCGGGATCGCGCGATTCGGCGGTCGTCGGATACGAGCGGCGCGCCGGGATGAACAGGCCGTCTGTCTCGAAACCCTGGCTGCCGGTGCCGCGCAGCCCGCCGACGTGCCAGACGTCCACAAGCCCCGCCTCGTCTTTGGGCAGCAGCATGGTACGCATCTCGAACGGCTCGTCTTCGCCGGCTCGGTACACGGGCGTCAGCGCGGCCAGCCAGGTCGCGTGCGGATAGCCGCTGCTGAAGTTCCAGCGCCCGGATACGCGGTATCCGCCGTCAACGGCATCGGCGCGGGTTATCGGCATCGGCGGACCGTTTGTTACGACGTTGCGCTGAACCGTCCAAATCTCATCGGCGGTGTCGGGGTGAACTCGGACTGCGTTTGTGGAAAACACGTTGTTCTGGTTCACGCACCAGCCCACGCTGGCGTCGGCCTCGGCGAAGACGCGGACAATACGGCGAAAGTCCGGGTGTTCCAGCTCCGCGCCGCCCAGCGACTTGGGCAGCAGCAGCCGGAAGAAGCCCCGATCTGCCATCTCGTCCGACACCTCGACGGGAATGCGGCGCTGCTCGTCTATTTCGGCGCCCATCGTTCTCACCTTGTCGGCGATTTCGCGGGCGGTGGCCAAGTAGTGGTCTATTGTGGCGGTAGGCGTAGGCATATCATATCCTGACAAGTTTTAGTCGGCGGCGGCTTCCGATTCGGATCCGGTCTTGGCGCGCTGGCGTTCGAGTTCGCGAGCGGTCGCGGCTTTCAATAGCGCGCGGTCCTCAGCCTCGCCGCGCGAGAGCAACATTACGACGTACTGGTTGAGGCTCACACCGTCCCGCTCAGCCGCGTCAACCAGCAATTGGTGAAGCGACTTGGGGATTCGGACGTTGAACTTGCCGCTGTACTCGGGCGGATAGGAGGGGAGCGGGATTCTGTCGGGGTCAACGTCGTACTCACACTCTAGCCAGAGTTCGCGCGCTTCCTTAGCCATCGCGATGGTCTCTTCGAGCGTTTCGCCCTGCGTCCCGCATCCCGGAAGGTCAGGGAATAGGGCGACATAGCCGCCATCTGGGTCGGCAATAATATCAATCGAGTACTCGAGATCCAAGTAGTATTCGAGGGGCTTCGCCTCTGTCGTCATGAGTCGATCTCCAAGCTAGTCATTCAAGCCGAGCCGATTGATGATGTCGCGCAAGTAAACGCGCTTTACCTTCCTGCCCCTCATTAGGGCGACTACAATGTGATGTTCGCCGGGTTTCGTAAACGATACGTGGCTGCCCTTCCGACGAGAGAGCATCCAACCATTCGCTTCCAGCAAGCGACGGACATCACGGAACTCGGCGTCCGCCGGCAACGCCAGAATCCTGTCAACCAGCTTGTTGAATTGAGTCAACGGATATTCTGCGCCATAGTATCATATACAGTACCACGGTTCACAAGTTCCGCTCAAAGAACTCCGTTATGCGCTCCTCCATATAGATGCGGTCGGCTTGGCTACGCGGCATGTGGCGTTCGTCCGGGAACATCAACAATTCATACGGCTTTCGGGCCTTGATGAGGGAGTTGACCAGACGCGCGGTGTGGCGGAAGTGGACGTTTTCGTCTATGAGGCCGTGCACTATCAGCAGCGCGCCTTCCAGGTTGGCGATATGCGCCATCGGGCTGCCGTTTTCGTAGCCGTCGGGGTTGTCTTGGGGCGTTCCCATGTACCGCTCGGTGTAGTGGGTGTCGTATCCGTCCCAGTGAGTTACCGGAGCGCCGGCCACGCCCATCTTGAACACCTCCGGCGCGCGCGCAAGGCACATCAGCGTCATGTAGCCGCCGTACGACCAGCCGTACACACCGACGCGGGATGGGTCAGCAATGCCCTGCTCCACCAGCCAGCGCACCCCGTCCACCTGGTCTCGGACTTCGAGGTCGCCCATGTTGCGCTTGATCGCGCCCTCGAACGCCACGCCGCGCCGCGCGCTGCCGCGGTTGTCTAGTTCGAACACGGCGTATCCCAACGAGCGCAGATACTGAACCCGCATGGCGCACGTCAGCCCCCAAGTATTGGCGACGACCTGCGCGTGTGGACCGCCATAGACGTAGATGACCGTCGGGTAGGGTCCGTCGCCGAATTCGGGCGGCGGGCGGTGGAGCGCGCCATGCAGCGTCTCGCCGTCGCGCGACTCGATGCTGACCAACTCAGGCGGCGCCAGATCGAGCGCGTCGAGGCGCGGATCGTCCGGCTCATGGATCGTGTGGATGACCGCGCCATCGTCCCCATCGTCCAGAGACCGCAGCGTCGCGGTGGGCGGCGTCCGGGTGTCGCTGAAAACGTCCACGAAGCGGTGGAAGCGGTGGTCGAGCGTTACGGCATGGACGCCGGCTTCGGGCGTCAGCCTGACTATCGCGCCGCCGTCCCCCCCACCATCAATAGATACGCGGTAGAGGTGGCGCTCGGTCGGGCCGTCCTTAGTGGCGGTGAAGAAGACCGTCCCGTTGCGTTGGTCAACGCCTTCGAGCGAGTCCACCATCCACTCGCCCGACGTGAGTTGGCGCAGTTCGTTGCCGTCGGGGTCGTGAAGATAGAGATGGCGGTAGCCGCTCTTCTCAGACGCCCAGACGAACGTTCCGTCGTCCAGCGTCCTGAACATATCGTACAGGTTGATCCAGACGTCGGACGTTTCGGTCAGCAGCGTCTCGCCCTTGCCTGTAGAGACGTCGAATCTGATGAGGTCCAGCCGCGTCTGCTCCCGGTTCTGTATCTGGACGGCCAGCGCGCCGCCGGGCATCCAGTCCACGCGGGCGAGGTAGATGTCTTCGTCGTCGCCCAAGTCCATCCACACAGGTTCGCCGCCCGTAACGGGAACGACTCCCAATCGAACGCGGGCGTTGGGCTGTCCGGAGAAGGGGTAGCGGTGGTCTTCCTGCGCGGTCGCGCCCGTGTCGTCGCGTCCTTGGTGGACGATGCGATATACGGGGATATGCGTCTCGTCAACTTCCGCAAACGCGATGTGGGAGCCTTCGCGCGACCACCAGAAGCCGCTCATGCGGTGCATCTCTTCCTGGGCGATGTACTCCGCCAGCCCGTTCGTCTTGCCGGTCCCACGCGCGCCATGCGTGAGCTGGCGCGGTTCGGCGCCGTCGCCCCCGTCGCCAACAGACGCTACGTACACCTCCGCGTCTTGGACGTAGGCGATACGGGAGCTGTCGGGAGATAGCTTTGGATCTTGAACCGGCCCGCCGTCCGCAGGTATCAGCAGACGCGCCGGAGCGTCCGCGCCGCGCTTGACATAGACGCCGCTTCCGGCGGGTATCTGTATCAGGTCGTCGCGCTCCGACCAGCCGTAGCGGACTATGCCCTGCCCCAACTGCCGCTGGCGCTGGCGCAGCAGCTGTTCTTCGATCGACAGGTCTTCCGACTCAGGCTCCACTGTAGCCTGAATGACGCGGGATTCTCCCGTCTCCACGTCGAGGGCGTAGAGCTGGCGAACGGGGCTTTGGTCCGGCCCGTACAGGTACGTCAGCAGCCGGTCGTCCGGGCTGAATGCGAACGCCGCCGGAATAGACATTCCCGGCGGCGGGAATCTTGCAATCTCTTCTACGGGGATCAGAGTACCTACTCCTCCCAATCCAGCGCGCCTTTGGCGCGCATCTTGTGAATCTCGTCTTCGGCGTAGCCCAGCTCCGTCAGTATTGGGATGGTGTGCTGCCCGCGCATGATGCCGGGCCCGGCCACGCACGGCGTCTCGGAAAAGTCCATGATGGGGGCGTAACGCCAGAACCTGCCGAATTGGGGATGTTCCACCTCGACTGTGAGAGCGTTTTGGGCTACGTGCTCATCCTCGGCGAAGAAGTGGTACATGCCGCGGTCCTCGGCCTGAACACAGCCAAGCTCGACAGCGGTCAGCGCCGCCTCCCACTCCAGCGCGGGACGCCGTGAGAAGATCGCGGCGAGCTCGTCCGCAAGCTCGGCGTCGTTGGCGGCGCGGTCATGCCATGTAATAAAGCGCGGGTCTTCGAGCAGGTCTTCGCGGTCGAGCGCGCGGCACAGGCGCGGCCACTCGTCGTCGAACGGACATGCCAAGAACACCCAGCCGTCGGACGCCTCGTAGAGGCGGTACATGGCGCCTATTCCGTAGCCGCCCTCGTCTATCACCGAGCGCGGGGGCTTGCCCTCGTAGTCGAAGAAGTCGTCTGCGTTGACGTAGGCGTTCGAGCCGATCATGGTCGTCTCGACGTACTGGCCGCCGCCCCGACGGTGGCGAGCGTAGAGCGCCATGACTATCGCCGTCGCCGTAACCATCGCGGTGTTGGGATCGGGGTTCACCTCGTTGGCGCGTCCCAGCTGTCGAGACACGGCGCGCAGCTCGTCCATGCTCATCTCGGCGTCTTCGGGCGGCAGCGAGCCGCGGCTCATCTGCGCCATCACGCCGCCGCCAACCGCGCCGCCGATGGGGTGCATGGCGGGACGGTGGCTGTGCGGGCCGGTGGAGCCATAGCCTCCGAGGTAAGCGTAAACGGCGTCCGCGTTCAGCGCGCGCACCTGCTCGATTCCAATGCCCACCCGCTCCGGCGCGCCCGGACGCATATTGTGGAGCACGACGTCCACCTTCGGCAGCAGTCGCTCGAGGATGCCCTGGCCCTCCTCCGTCTTGAGGTCTATGGAAAGCCCCTGCGTTCCCGCCATCGTGCGGTTGGACGCCAGGCCGTTGTAGTGGTTGCGCATCCAGTCGCCGGCGAGCGTCTCTATGCGGATGACGCGCGCGCCCATCTCGGCGAGCAGCGAGCCGCACAGCGGCCCGGCGATGACTGTGGACATGTCCAGAACGGTTACGCCGGACAGCGGGTTTTGCGGCATCTGGGGCATCTGGGGCATCGGTTCGGCGCCGTTGATTGAACGCGGCTCAGGCGGGTCAGGCGCGGCCGAGAGTCTTTCCAGCGCCTCGTCGGTGTGCTGACCCAGCAGAGGCGCGGGGCCTTGTATGGCGGGCGGGAAGTTTTCGGTCTTGAACAGCGGGCCAAGCTGCCGCATCTCGCCGACGGTCGGGTCTTGGACGGTCTGCGACGCGCCGTTGTGGATCATCTGCGGGTGGTCCAGCGCCTCTACGGACGTCATGAACGGCTCGGCGGCGACGTCGCCGGCCACGTCTATGAAGTGGCGCATCCACTCGTCCAGCGTGCGCTCTTGCATCTTGTCGAGGATGAACTCGCGCATCTCCTCGCGCGGCTCGTCGTCGAGCAGCGGCGCGGCGGCGTAGCGCGGATCTTCCAGCAGGTAGCCGAGACCGATGGCGTGTATCTCGGCGATGAACAGCCGCTCCATCAGGTTGGCGAGCTGCAGCCACTTGCCGTCTTTCGAGCGGACGGGCAGGTACTGTATCGGCGTCGGGCGCGACGCCACGACCGTCGGGTCGTCCGGGAAGTTCTCGGGGAAGTTGATCATCATCTGCCAGACCAGGAACTGGCTTAGGTCGTAGTACGTAACCGCGCGCAGCAGACTGGTGTGGACGCGCTGTCCCCTGCCGGTGCGGTCGCGCGTCATCAGAGCGGCGGCCGCGCCGCGCACGATAGCCATGGCAGCGGCGTGGCTCGCCACGTGCACCGCGCCGAAGTTCGGCCCTTCGCGCCCGTTCTGGCCCGCGAACGCCATGAACCTCCCACACTTCGCGCTGACCAGAGCCTCGTATGGGACGTAGCGGGCGTATGGTCCGTCCTCGCCGTAGGCGGTGACGGACACCTGCACCAAGCGCGGGTTGGCGTCGCTGAGTGTGTCGTAATCTACGCCCAGCTTGGCGGCGTCGCCTGGGATGAAACTCTCGACTACGACATCGGCGGAGCGGACGAGGTCGAGCGCCCGCCTGCGTCCCTCGCCAGTTTCGAGGTCTATCACTACGCTCTTCTTGCCGCGCGACCACAACAGCCACATCGGGGCGGTTCGGAACGGATCGCCCCCCGGCGGCTCTACCTTGATGACGTTCGCCCCGAAGTCGGACATGACCATCGTGGCGACAGACCCCGCCATCCCCTGACTAAAGTCCAGAACGGTGATGCCGTCGAATAGTTGTGTCATATCCCCTGCCCCGCTGTCGGCGCGACGGGTTTAGGAAGCCGCGCCCATATTCTGAGATTCTATCTTAATATGCCCGTCCCCGTTGCGGCTCAGATCCAGGGAAAGCTCGCGTCCCGGGTTCGGCCTGCCCGTCGTCTCGCCGAGCGGAAAGACACGCGCGCTCAGCCGGTTCGCGGTCGCCTCGATCAGCCCAACGGTTCCGAGCCGCAGCTCCTTGTGATGCGGGAAGGTGATCGAGCCGCTGTTGACCAGCGTAACGCCGTCGCGGTGTTCGAGCCGCTCCTCGTGGGTGTGGCCGGCGATCATCACGTCCACCGGATGCGGGAAGTAGCGCTGAAGCGTCGGGACCGGCCGGAACTGACCTTCCAGGCTGTGCGTCATGCCGATATTCCAGCCCTCGATTTCTAGCGTCTGCACTTCCTTGCAGCGCGGGTCCGGTATCGGATCGTTATTGCCGGTGGAGCAGACCACGGGCGCGAACCGCTCGCACCAGTCGAGCACGTAGGGAGCGGTCAGGTCGCCGCCGTGCAGGATGAGGTCGGCGCCGCTGAGGAACTCGGCGGGTTCGGGGCCTAGCTCTTCGAGTTGTCTGATAAGGTTCGGCAGGTGGGTATCGGTGAGAAGCGCAATAATCATGCGGCGAAATATACAAGGGTATGCGCGGGGGCGTCAAATATGAGAATGCGGCGGACGGATTTGGCGCGCCACTGCTATTATAATGAACGTGGAATGAACGACCGCACGGAGGGGCGATATGCGCGAGGTCAATGACTCCGAAGCGAAGGCGCAGTTGGCGGAGCTTTTGAGCGAAGTAGAAAATGGCGATACAGTACGGATAATGCGAAACGGCAAGACGGTGGCGCAGCTATCCCCCGCCGAACCGGATGAACCCGACGACCCTGAAGCCATCCACGCCGCGCGAAGGCGGGCTATCGAGCGGTTCAAGCGGGAGCGCGCCACATGGAGACGCACGGGGATAACACGCGAGGAAATCCTAGAGTGGATAGGCGAAGGGCGCCGTTGATGAGCGGAATAGTCATTGACGCTTCAGTAGCGCTGGCATGGCTGCTCGAAGAAGAAGACAGGCCGTTGGATCTCGGGATACTCGAAGAGAATAATGCCATTGTACCTCAGATTTGGCAGACAGAGACTCCGAACGGACTCCTGATGGCTGAACGTCGCGGTCGCGTGACATTCGACGAGGCATATCGCAGGCTGGAATCATTGCTCGATCTGCCGATCTCAACCGACTATGACCCCGACTATCGAGCGGCGTTCGCGTTGGCTCAGACACATCAGCTAACGATGTATGACGCGATGTACCTCGAGCTCGCCTTGCGAGATAGCGCTTCGCTTGCGACGCTCGACCGCGCGCTTCGCCGGGCGGCGATAGCCGAAGGCGTAGCCGTAACGCCTTGAAGGGAAGTTGGCCGATGCAGATTTTTGCGCCTTTGCGTTAAATTCCCCTATGATGGGGCGGCGATCAGCATCCACACCCAACCCAAATTCAGGAGAAGAACATGGCCGAGTACATACCGTCGCCGACCGATTGGGTACGCGAGCAAGTCGAGATATACGAAGGCAGCGGAGGCGCGGATGGGACTACCCTGCGCGATACCGGGCTGCCCGTCATCATAGTGACGAACCGGGGAAACAAGACCGGGGCGATCCGCAAGACGCCTCTGATGCGAGTGAAGGACGGGGACAACTACGTGCTGGTAGCCTCCAGGGGCGGCGCGCCCACGCACCCCGTGTGGGTGTACAACCTGCGCGCCGACGCCAACGTGGAGATCCGGGACGAGGCCGCGGTTTCCGAGATGCGGGTCCGCGAGGTCGAGGACGCCGACGAGCGAGCGCGGCTGTGGGAGATTGCCGTCGCCGCGTTCCCGCCCTACGAGGAGTATCAAGACCGCACGTCGCGGCGGATCCCGGTGTTCGTAGCGGAACCGAGGTGACGCAAAAACACTTCCGTTCACACAGCGTCAGCCACGAGACGCCTACCACCTAGAGGAATTCGACCCACTCATCCGAGTATCCGATGTTCTTGAGGATTTGCTCTGCATCGAGGGCGCTCGACTTCTCGACAGGCCATGAAGCATATTCTCCAGGACCGCTTGCGCCACGGCTACGGGCACTGCGTTGCCCGTCTGCTTGCGTATCTGCTGATACGTCCCCGGGAGGTCGAACCACTCTGGGAAGCCTTGCAGTCTCAGCATTTCTCTCGGCGTCAGTCGCCGTTCGCCGTTCACCAGCAGATAGTTGTAAGACGCTCCCGCCCGGAGGGCGCATGAAAACGGATGGCTCGATACGTTGCCGCTTTTGTTCTCGTGCCATATCCCCAATTCCAAGTCGCTCCGGTGTTTCTCCATGCGCTTGACCCGGATGTAATCGCTGGCGAAGTATTTATCGGGGATGTCCGGCTCCAGGATCGTGTCCAGCGCGGGCGGGTCTCCAACTCTCTCAGGCCACTCGAACGGAGCCGCGTGGTCTTGGAATCCTACGATGAACGTCCTCTCTCGTTTCTGCGCCAAGCCATGGTCGAGCGCGTTCAGAATCGCCCAGTCAGCGCGATAGCCCAAGCCTGTCATAACGTCCATGATCCGGCTGAGCGTCCGCCCCTTGTTATGAGCGCTTAGCTGCCGGACATTCTCGAGCAGAACAGCCGCAGGCCGTTTGGCCTCTATTGCCGTAGCCAGGTCGAAGAACAGTGTTCCCCGAGTATCGTCGAACCCGCGCATATCTCCGATGATGCTAAACGGCTGGCAAGGGAAGCCGGCCATCAGCACGTCATGGTCGGGGATCGAGGCGGGGTCAATCTTCGTGATGTCGCCTTCGGGAGCGATGTCGAAATTGCGCTCGTAAGCGCGTCTGGCTTCATCGTCAATGTCGCACGCGAACACGCACTTCATCCCCAAGTTGGAGGCAGCGACGTGGAACCCCCCGATTCCGCAGAACATATCCGCAAAGGTCAGTTGGGCGCCTTGCGGCGCGTCTTGCGCGGCGGTCATGAAGGATCGTATGCCCTACCCTACCCCAGCGTTCGCCAGGTATTCTTGCAGCGCCGTCAACGCCTCGAGGTTCTCATCCAACGTAAAGCCGTCCACCTTGTACTCTTGCAGGGCGCTCATGCCGTCCACCGCGCCGAGGTCAACGGTCTGCTCGATCAGCCGCCGGTGTTCGGCGATGGAGGGCAGCAGGTTGCGTCCGCTCAGCTCGGACAGCGCGGCGGCGAGGCCGTAGCCGCCCCAGTTCGAGACGCTTGCGAGCATCAGCTTGTCAACGCGCGTTACGCACGGCAGTTCGACGAGCGACTCTACCTGCGTTACCTCCTCGGCCAGGTTGCCCATGCCGATCTCGTTGCCGCCGTCGCCTATGCCCACGGACGGCACGTTCGAGTCGTCGAAGATGTGGTCTATCCGCGCGTTGTGCGGGGTGATGTCGCGCCCGCGCATGTTGCGGTATCTGCCGCCGTCGTCCTCGTCCGTCAGCCCGCAGCGCTCTATGGCGATCAGGACGGACGGTTTCGTGTCGGCGAGCAGGCCGGCGGCGAACTCGGCGCTCTCGGCGACGTCTGTGATGGGGAACTCGACAACGCGCGAGTAGTCGCCGCCCGTCTTGTCCATTATCTCGGAGCAGTAGCGGTCGGTAACGTGAATGACCTCGTAGCCAAGCTGGTCGAGGGCGGCGCCGATGACGACGGCGCCGGGCGGGCCGTCCGTCTCGGCGTGTCCGGCGTCGAGGATGTAGAAGCCGGTGGTGATGATGGCGACGCCCGGGTTATCCAGGATCAGCTGAGCGGCCTGGGTCGCGTAGTCGGACGGCAGGTGCGGACGAAGGTGGGAGATTCCGCGCCGGTCTCTGTCCAGAATGATGTCTTCTATCGTGGTCATGGGATGCTCCCTTGCGCGGCTAGAGTACCGCCAGATCTTCGTCCTTCTTGTCGGTGATGAACATGTGGCCGGGCGCGTGGGTGATCATGAACGGCGGGCGCGACGCCATGGCGGCGGCCTGCGGGGTTACGCCGCACGCCCAGAATACGGGAACTTCGCCGTCGCTGAAATCGGTCGGCTCGCCGAAGTCGGGCTTGTCCAGGTCCTTGATGCCTATGACCTCCGGGTCGCCCACGTGGACGGGCGCGCCGTGCGTGGCGGGGAAGCGCGACGTTACCTGCACCGCCCTCACAACCTGCTCGCGCTTGACGGCGCGCATGGATACGACCATCGGGCCGGAGAACGCGCCGGCCGAGGCGGCGGGGATGTTGGTGATGTACATGGACACGTTCTTGTCCTGGTCTATGTGCTTGAGCGGGATTCCGGCGCGGATCATGGCCGTCTCGAACGAGAAGCTGCATCCGAGCAGGAAGGATACGAGGTCGTCGCGCCAGAACTCGGACACGTCCTCGACCTCTGCGGTCATCTCGCCATGCTCATAGACACGGTACAGCGGCACGTCCGTCCGCAGGTCCGCGCCCGGCGCGTACTCGGCGGGCTCTACATCGCCGGCCTCGACCACTTCCAGCAGAGGGCAGGGCTTGGGGTTGCGCTGGCAGAACAGCAGGAAGTCGAACGCCATGTCGCGCGGCAGTATGGCGAGATTCGCCTGCACGCGACCCGGCGCCATGCCCGCCGTCGGCTGGAGGAGCCTGCCTTCTCGGATTAGCTGCCGCACTTCAGCGGGGTTGGTGGGCAGGGCTGCTGTGAGTGTCATGACATTCGCTCCTTGTGATATTCGGGATGGCGTTTCATGGTCTCCGTATTGGGGTCTCCATACGGGGCGTGCTTATACGGGGTCGGTCGAGTTGAGGAATGTTACCGCGGCGTCCGGGTCTATCAGCGGGTACACGTCGAACTCGGCGGGAATCATCTCCGCCCACTCGGTGAGCAGGCGGTGCAGCGTCTCGTTGGAGTCCACGTCGAACAGCGCGACGGCGCCGCGTCCGGTGCGGGCAAAGAAGAACCGGGCAAGTCCGCGGTCTAGCTTGTCCTGCGCCCAGGGCCAGTACAGCTTGCGCTGTTCGCGCACGTCCGAAGGACGCGTGGGCAAGGGATTGCTGATAGCCAAGAATAGCAATGTACCCTCCTTTGACTCGGGGCGATTATAGCATATTCTATTCCGCGTGAATCTTATCGGAAGCGATGCAAAATCCTTCCCCCTCGATGGGGGAAGGTTAGGATGGGGTGAACCCCAAGGAGACGACCATGGCGGGACGACTCGATGGCAAGGTGGCGATAGTTACCGGCGGGAACAGCGGCATCGGCGAGGCGACGGCGCACACGTTCGCGCGGGAGGGCGCGCGCGTGGCTATCATGGCGCGGCGCGAGGCCGAGGGAACGGCGGTGCAGAACGCCATCCGCGCGGACGGCGGCGAGGCGACGTTCATCCGGTGCGACGTGTCGGACCGCCAGCAGGTGGACGCGGCGGTTCAGGCGACGATGGACGCCTACGGGCGCATAGACGTACTGTTCAACAACGCGGGCGGCGGCGGGCCGGGCAACTTCCCGAACGAGGAGGACGACGTCTGGGCGCGCGTGCTGAACGTGAATCTGACGGGCACGTTCTACATGTGCCGCGCCGTCTGGCCGCACATGATCGCGGGCGGCGGCGGAAGCATCGTGAACATGTCGTCGGTGGCGGCGCAGCGCGGGTTTAGCAAGAAGATGTACGACCTGGTCGGCAGGGGGCCGTCCGCATCGTACTACGCCGCTAAGGCGGGGGTGGACGCCTTCACGCGCTACGCGGCGGGCATGGGCGGCCAGCACAACATCCGCGTCAACGGGGTGCGTCCCGGCCAGATAATCACGCCCGCCGTTGACACCGGCGGCGGCCACCACAGCCTCGAAGCGATGTTCGACTTCATCCAGATACTCGACGGCAAGGGCTACCCGGAAGACGTGGCGAACGCCGTCCTGTTTCTGGTGAGCGACGACGCGCGGTTCATCACCGGCGAAATCGTAAACGTGGACGGGGGAATGCCGGGGAAGTTGTAGGGGCCAGGGGAGTTGCTGGATAGTCTGTGTGGTCTATCGAATTGCGAGACTGCGCAACGATAGCCTACGATGAGACTATCCAGCAACAGCGAACGAGGGGAATGAGGGATACGATGCACCTGACGGGTATGGACATACGCGAAACTCCACCCTTCACCGAGTTGGTGGAGTTGGACTTTGACGCACGGGTGAACGTGTTCATCGGGCCGAACGCGAGCGGCAAAAGTACCATTTTGAAAGAGATGGACGCGGCTTTCAATGGAGACAAGCGTCCCTTGTTTTCTGATCACCTCTATAATGTGGAGCCTGAGTATCATCCTAGAACGGCACGTGTGGTAGGCACAACGAGAGAAAAACACAAAGCGAGTGATTACAGCAGGGTAGATGAACGTAACTTGATATTCACTAGTGAAGACTGGTATAGCCAAGGATCGTTGACATTCACTACGCCTAGGCTACCAGTAGTCCATCTTGGTCCTGCTCGCACAGAGCTTTCCGAACTTTATGATGAGGAAGCCGCGACCGAAGACAACGCAGAAGTTGGAGAAGTGCTAAATAGGCCATTCTCGGGCGCAAACTTCAAGCTGGCCAATGAGAAGATGCACCAGAAAGCAACCTCTTTGTTTGAGCATGAGAAAAAAGAGGACATGCCAATAGACGAACGTAGGGCAAGAAATTTTGGCGAAATTTATGAGTGCGCCTATCCATGCGTTAAATCCATATGTTCAGATGTGATAATCGGAGAATTTCCACGAAATTATGTCACTGGACTTAGCATTACATACTTGGATCACCAACCTTTCGGTGATTTCGATGAAACCCAAATCCATCGCTCTATGGGGTTCACCGTTGTCGATCAACCTAATTTCAGTGGTGTCAGGCCGGAAGACAGACCCACCTATTCGGAGCAGATCGGCAAACCCCCACTATACGCCGGCTTCCTAAGCTCCGGAACCCAGACAACCTTCCTATGGGTTCATTGGCTCGCCTACAAGATGCTGTATCACTACGATTTCGCCGAGGGCTGGAAAGACAAGCCCGCCATCCTACTCATAGACGAGATCGAGAACCACCTCCACCCGACTTGGCAGCGGCGAGTAATCCCCGCGCTGCTCGAACACTTTCCGGGTTTGCAGGTATTCGCCACCACGCACTCCCCGTTCGTAGTGGCCGGATTGCGGTCGGGACAGGTGCATCTGCTGGACAGGAACTCGGACGGCGTGGTAACCGCCACCACCACTGAACAAGACATCATCGGCTGGACGACGGACGAGATTCTGCGAACGTTCATGGGTGTTGCCGAACCGACCGACGAGTTGACTATCGAGCGAACCAAGCGACTGCGCGAGCTGCGCCGCAAGGAATCGCTCACTGACAAGGAGGCAGAGGAACTGGAGACGCTGCGCCGACAGGTGAATACGGATTTGCTATCCAGCAGAAGCCCGATGGAACAGCAACATGAACGCTACGCCGATATGATGTTGCGCTTCATCGAATCGCGCCGGTCCCAACTATCGCAGGACAGCTAACCGAAATGCGCTGGATAGACAGAGGCCCCGCGCCCAAGCGTGTCGCTGGCTATGCCCGCAAGCACACGCATGGATGGGTCATCTCCGTTGAGGATGGCGAGCCGCGCCCGCCCCGCGCCTTCTGGGGGAGATTCCGTCCCGCGCTGGGCAAACGCTCCGGCGGTATGTGCTGGTACTGCGAACGTCGCTGCGGATCGGCGACGGAGGTCGGAGGTCGCGCCGCTACGCTCGACCACTTCAAGCCAATCTCGCGCTTCCCGAAGTTGTCTTACGATTGGTCCAACTGGGTCTTCAGTTGCATCCGATGCAATCGCGACAACAAAGGGAATAAGTGGCCCGACAACGGCTACGTTGACCCCGCCGCCGGCGATGTCCACGAAAGACCGGAGCGCTATTTCAGCTACGATACCCTCACCCATCACATAATCCCGAGCAACGACCTTACCGAGAGTGAACACCAGCGAGCGCAGGACACCATTAGAGACTTGGGATTGAATGAGGTGGACGTCCTATCCTCTCGCCAAGACTGGATGCAGAGGTTCATCGAAGATGTCCAGTGTTTTCCCGTTGAGGAACGCCTCGCGATGGCTGAGTATCTCGAAAGTCAATCTCATGAGTACTTGGGCGCGATGCGAATGGCTTTGTCGCAGATGGGGGAGGGCGACGAAATGCCGGAAAGCGCCTGAACCACCCCCCTACACCTGCAGTGTCGGCTTCTCGTCCAGCAGGCCGGTGTCGTAGTGGCCCGCGATGAAGGCGGGGTGACGCAGCGACCACTCGAGGGCGGGGATGTTGGTCTTGACGCCGCTGATCCGCGTCTCGGTCAGGGCGGAACGCATCAGGGCTATGGCGTCGGCGCGGGTCTGACCCCAGGCTATCATCTTGGCGAGCAGCGGGTCGAAGTAGAGCGACACTTCGTCGCCCATCCTGAAGCCGGTATCCACTCGCAGGTTGGGCAGATCCGGTATGTAGAACTCTTCGAGCGGGCCGGGCGACGGGATGAAGGTGTCCGGGTCCTCGGCGTAGATGCGGCACTGGATGGCGTGACCGTTGACGTCCGGCCCATCCGGAGACGACACTGTCGCCGCGTCCAACGGCAGGGTCTCCCCAGCGGCTATCAGCAGTTGCCGCTCCACTATGTCCACGCCGGTTATCATCTCGGTTACGCCGTGCTCGACCTGTATGCGGGTGTTGATTTCCAGGAAGTAGTAGTCGTCGTCCGGGGCGACTATGAACTCGAACGTGCCGGCGTTCACGTATCCGACCTCGCGCGCGGCGGCGAGGGCGGCGTTGACGAGGCCGTAGCGCGTGGCGTCGGGTATCGAGGGCGACGGCGCCTCCTCGATCACCTTCTGGTGGCGGCGCTGCACGGAGCACTCGCGCTCCCACAGGTGAGCGGCGTCGCCGTTAGCGCCGGCGAGGACCTGCACTTCGACGTGGCGAGAGCTCGAGATGTACCGCTCCAGATAGACGTCCTCGCTGTCGAACGCCCGGCGCGCCGACGATCGGGTGCGCGAGACGGCGCGGGCGAGGCGCGCGGGGTCCTCGACGATGTTCATGCCGATTCCGCCGCCGCCCTCGGCCGCCTTGACCATGATGGGCAGGCCGATGGACGCGGCGACCGCGTCGAACTCCGCGGGATCGGCGTCATCGGACGGCGCGGCTACGCCCGTCAGCATCGGCACGCCGGCGGCGATGAGCCGGGTCTGCGCCTCCCGCTTGTTGCCCGCGCCGCTGATGACGGCGGGCGGCGGGCCTATGAAGACGATTCCGGCGTCGGCGCAGGCGCGCGCGAAATCCGGGTTCTCGGACAGGAAGCCGTAGCCCGGATGGATGGCGTCCGCGCCAGTACGCCGCGCGGCGTCTATGATCGCGTCTATGTCGAGGTATCCGGCGACCGGGCTTGCCATCTCCGGCAGATCGACGGCGACGTCCGCGAGCGCGGCGTGCAGCGCGTTCGGCTCGGCGGGCGAGCGCACCGCCACGCTTTCGACTCCCATCCGGCGGCACGTCCGTATGATGCGGCACGCTATCGCCGCGCGGTTGGCTATGAGTACCCTTCTGAACATCAGCCGATCTCCGAACCTAGGCCGAACTCACTTCCACCAGCCGGTCTCCCTCGGATACGCTGTCGTCTTCGGCGACGTGGACGACTGTAACCGCGCCGTCCACGTCGCAGACAACCTCGTTCTCCATCTTCATAGATTCTACCACCACTACAACGTCTCCATCGCTAACGGAGTCGCCCTCGCTCACAAGGACTTCTATGACCAGCCCTGTCATCGGCGAGTGTATGATCGTGTCGGCCAATGTCTCATCACCTCTGTCTTGGTTCGATGCTGTGTCGGATTAGGGGGACACCCTCACCCTAACCCTCTCCCTGGGGGAGAGGGGACTATTACCCTAAATCTTAGTCTTCTTCATGGAACGCGCCAACGGTTTCCGCGCGTTCCAGACGATCCGCCCTCTGCGGGGTCATGCCCAGAAGCTCGGTCATTACTTGGCGGGAGTGTTCGCCCAGCCGGGCGGACGGCTTCCATCGTGGCATCGCAGGGGGCATCGCGGGCGGCGCGCCGTCCATGCGTATCGGCTGTCCGGGATATTTCTTGACGCCGACGTCGGGTTCAGCGATTTCTGCGAAGAAGCCTCGCGCGTTCAGGTGCGTGTCTTCCAGCAGCTGTCGGTTGTTTGCGACGCGACCGGCGGCGACTCCGCGCGCCTGGAGCGCGGACGCGGCGGCCTCGGCGTCCCGAACGCGGCACCACTCGGCGACTGTTGCATCCAGCTCGGCGCGGCGCGCGACTCGATCCTTAGAGGCGCTATACGCGGGTTCGGAGGCGAGCGCGGGCGCGTCCATCAACTCGCACAGCGCGCGCCACTCGGCATCGGAAGTTACGCAGACGGCTATCCACTCGTCATCGCCGGCCGCCGGATATACGCCATACGGCGCGTGGTCGGGATGCGAGTTGCCCGCGCGCGCGGGCCGTTCTCCGGTCCGCGAGTGGGCGACGACGCGCTCCCCAATCTGGCAGATGGGGCCTTCGGTAAGCGCTACGTCTATGAACTGCCCTTGACCCGTCCGGCGGCGATGGCGCAGCGCGGTCATCATGGCGGCGACGGCGTTCAGCCCGGCAATCGGGTCGGGGTAGGCGAGCGACGACGTTCGCGGAGGGCCTCCCTCGTAGCCCATCATGCTCGGCAGACCGGTCATCGCCTCGACGGACGGGCCGAACGCCGGATAGTCCGCATAGTCGCCCGTCGTCCCGAAGCCGGGCATCGAGCACATGATGACGTCCGGCCTAACCTCGCGCAGCCGCTCGTAGGTGAGCTCGAAGTTGCGCATTACGCGCGGGCGGAAGTTCTCGACCACCACGTCGGACACGGCGACCAGTTCCAGGAACATCCGGCGTCCTTCTTCGTGGTCCAGGCGCAACGCGACGCTCGACTTGTTGCGGTTCAGCTTGTTGTTCGTTCCGTTGACGCGATCCAGCGGCGCGCGAGGGTCGCTTATCTTGATAACCTCCGCTCCGAAGTCCGCCAGGATGCGTGTGGCGAGCGGTCCCGCCCATACGCGCGTCAGGTCCAGGATGCGGACGTCGGACAGGATGCCAAGGGTTTGACCGTCATTCCGGCGAACGCCGGAATCCAAAGAGTCAAGGCTCAACGGTGTTTGATTCCCCGAGGTAGTCTCGCAAGGTGGGGCCGTGGGCGGAATCGTGGAGGAATCAGCGCCCGGCTGCTGATAAGCGCCCTGGATTCCGGCGGTCGCCGGAATGACGTTGGGCGCGGGGGTAGAGGGCGAGGCGCTGGCGGGAACAACGCCCGGTTGCGGATGGGCGCTCTGGATTCCGGCGGTCGCCGGAATGACGTTGGGGGCGAGGGATGAGGCTTGGGCGCGGGCTACCGAAGTCGAAGGGGCTGTGATTTCCCCCGTATGCTCGCCGAGCCTGGGCGCGCGGGCGAACGTTGGCGGCGTCTGGCTCATGTGGAAGGGCGCGGTCGGGTATGTGAGCGTTCCTGCGTCCGGGTGGTCTATCTCGGCGAAGAAGTGGCGGTGGGC
Source organism: Dehalococcoidia bacterium (assembly GCA_034420955.1). Taxonomy (GTDB): domain Bacteria; phylum Chloroflexota; class Dehalococcoidia; order Lucifugimonadales; family UBA1123; genus VXRN01. Next base: position 2,807 of record DAOUKV010000007.1, on the reverse strand, counting down.
GAGTTGCGGGTCCGCAAGTACCTCGTCCAGCTCCAACAGCGGGGCGGCAGGCTCGGACCAGGAGCCGGCGGCGAGTTGGAAGATTTCGTGGCGAGTCTTGTCCTTCATCCAATCTATGAGGATGGCGTCTATCTCGTCCGCGCGCTCGCGTCGTTCGACGAAGGTGGCGAAGCGCGGCTCTTCCAGCAGTTCGGGACGCCCGATCATCGGAAACAGCAGCTCCCACTGGCCCTCGGTGGAAACGGCATATGACACATAGCCGTCCTTGCACGGCAGAACGGTGATGGGATAACGTCCGTACCCGCCCTGGTTCTCCCAGCGCGCGCCGTGCCGCCGGCGGACCAGGCCTCCGTAGGTGTGCATGACCGTCGTGAACTGGTGCAGAGCGGCGAGCGTCTCTATCTCCGACACTTCCACGGCGCGTCCCGCGCCCGTCCTGTCGCGGTCGCACAGCGCCATGAGGACGCCGGAGTAGGCGTGAAGGCCCGCCAGGCACTCCGACTGGTAGCCGGGAATCATCAGCGGCTCGCGGTCTTCGTCTCCGGACAGGTACAGGAAACCTCCGAGCGCGAGGCTGACCAGTGGGCTGCTTCGCCACCGGGCGTACGGCCCGGTCGAGCCGAACGGGGACAGCGATGCGCGTATCATGCCGTCCGGCAGGGGCGAATCCACTGCTCGTTCGTCGTCTATGAGGACGTCCGCGCCCTCCAGCAACCTGTTGAACGCCGCCGCGCCTTCGGCGGAGCGGCGATCGAGCGCTACGCCGCGCTTGCCCATGTTGAGGTACAGGTACAGCGCGCTCGCCTCCGGGTCTGATACATCCGGCAGGCGCGGCCCACTGACGCGATCCGGGCGGCGCGTCCGGTCGCCCTCCGGCGGCTCGACCTTGATGACGTCAGCGCCGAACGCGGCAAGCATCCTGCCGCAGAACGGCCCGGCGACGCCTTGCGCGGCCTCGATTACGGTTACGTCTTGCAGGGGCGCCGCTGTCAACGTATGTTCCTGAGCGTCCCTAATGAACCAACTCGGCTCATAGCGTCCCAAACCTTCACGAACCGCCTACTCGCGGCCCTTGACCACGCCATCGCTCAGCAGACCGCCGATCTCGGCTTCGGCAATGCCCAGCGTATCGCGCAGAACCTCGACGGTGTGTTCGCCGAGCAGCGGCGGGTGTCCCTGCGCCGCCGCCGGCGTGCGGCTGAGATGCTGGAGCGCGGAACCGAGCAGCGGCACGCTGCCGAGCGCGGGATGGTCCACGTTCCAGACAGACTTGCGCGCCTCGGCTTGCGGGTCGGCGAGCGCGTCTTCCAGCGTGTTGATGGAAGTTACCGTGATGCCCGCGTCCTGAAGCGCGCCCATCCAGTGGTCGCGCGTGTTCTCGCCGATCTTCTCGTTCAGCATACCGGCGAGCAGTTCCCGATTGACGACGCGCGCGGCGTTGTCCCTAAAACGATCATCGTCCGGCAGATCAGGCAGGCCAACCACGTCGCACAGCCGCCGGAACTGGTCGTCGTTGTTGGCGGCGAGCATGAAGAATCCGTCCGACGCCTCGAAATCCTGGTACGGGACGACCTGCGGATGCGCGTTGCCGATGCGTCCGGGGGCGTCGCCGGTGGCGAGGTAGCTCTGCGCCAAGTTCGCCATGGACGCGATGCCGACGTCGAACAGCGACACGTCCACGTGCTGGCCCTTGCCGCTGAGCTTGCGTTCGTGAAGCGCGGCGAGGATGCCGATGGTCGAGTGGAGTCCGGTGAGAATGTCAACCCACGCCACGCCGACCTTAGTGGGGCGTCCGTCGGCCTCGCCGGTAACGCTCATCACGCCGGTCATGCCCTGCAGCGCGGCGTCGTAGCCCGGCTCGGCGGCGCGGGGGCCGGTCTGCCCGAATCCGGTTACGGAAGCGTAGATGATGCCGGGGTTGACCCCGGCTATCGAGTCGTAGTCCAGCCCGTAGCGTTCGAGGTTGCCGACGCGGAAGTTCTCCACCAGGATGTCGGCGCGGGCGGCGAGCTGACGGATGATGTCCTGCCCGCGCGCGTCGCGGAGGTTGACGATGAGGCTCTTCTTGCCGCGATTCGCCGACAGGTAGTACGCGCTCTCGCTGCCCACGAACGGCGGCCCCCAGCCGCGCGTGTCGTCGCCCCATGGCGACTCGATCTTCCAGACCGTCGCGCCCAAGTCTGCCAGAATCTGCGTCCCGAACGGCCCAGCCAGAATCCGGGACATATCCAGTACGGTAACATCGCTCAGCGCGCCCATGAATCCACCTTTCGCATAAGCCCTTTGCCGTGATGAGAAGCCACAGGCAATCTTAGTGGTTCGGCGGGCGTGGGGCAACTGGCTACGCGGGCATGGGATGGCGTGCTATACTGCACCGAACCCCAACCCGCCACGGAGGCGCCCATATGAACATCCAGCCATACGAAGTGCGCGTATCCGACGACGTTCTCGAAGACCTGCGGGACCGGCTCAACCGGACGCGCTGGCCTGACGAGCTCGAGGACGTGGACTGGGATTACGGTTCTAGCCTGGCGTACATCCGCGAGCTATGCGAGTACTGGGCGGACGGCTTCGACTGGCGAGCGCAAGAGCGGGCCATCAACGAGTTCGACCACTACAAGGCGGACGTGGACGGGTTGGGAATCCACTACATCCACGCGCGGGGGAAGGGACCGAACCCGATTCCGCTGGTGATCACGCACGGCTGGCCCAGCACGTTCGTCGAGATGCTCAAGATAATCCCGCTGCTGAGCGATCCGGCGGGCCACGGCGGGGACGCCGCCGATTCGTTCGACGTGATAGCGCCG
>DAOUKV010000006.1:0-18937 GCA_034420955.1 Dehalococcoidia bacterium | reverse complement strand
GGTCGGGCTACCGGCAGTCGTGGAACAACGCGACGCCTGCGTCTCTCTTGGTCGTATCCGCGCCACGACGAACGCGAGGGCGAGATGATGCGCTGGGGTATGTCGCCCGCCGGACGCGGCCTGCCGCCTTCGAGGCTGCTGTTCAACGCGCGCGGCGAGACGCTGGACGAGCAACCGACGTTCAGGTCCGCGTTCGAGAACCGGCGGCGCCTGATCCCGACCAACGGATTCTACGAGTGGCGGAGCGCCCCTGAGGGCAAGTCTTCCGTGTGGGTCTATCGGGAGGACGAGCGTCCCTTCGCGTTTGCCGGACTGTACGGACACGCCTCGGCTACAATTATCGCCACCGGCGCCAACTCGCTCATCCGCCCGATACACGATCGTATGCCGGTAACCCTGTCGCCGGACAAGTACGCGCCGTGGTTGGACCAAGGCATGAACATAGCCGACCTACGCGCCATGCTAACCCCGCGCGGAGTGGACCGAGATGGCGACTAGGCCGGTCGGCCGCGCCGTCAACCGCGCGGGAACGGATGGGCCGGGGCTGGTGGAGACGGTTGAGGAGATGGGGCGGTTGTGGTGAATCTCCGGTTTGCACGGTTTCCGCTGGGGAGAAAATCAGGGGAGTTGAGGCGTCGGACACAATCCAACTACTGCGTGTTGAAGCATGGGGATTTTCCCAAAGGGTGCACATTGAGACGACCACGAGTGGCTCCATGTCGAGGGCCGTCACACGCGCGGCAGTGAGTGTGCCCAACTGGCTCACAGCCAGGTCTTCTGAAGTTGCGCAGCCTAGCGACTTCGCGTTGATCCACTCCACCGATAGTCTTACAATTGCCGTCCGACACGGCCATCCTGGACGGCCTGCGGTTTGCCATGGAGCGGGATCAGCATGGACCGGCTTGGCTATATCTTCCCGCGGTTCGGTGGCCTCCTGCAGAAGCGCGACATCGGCATCCATTTCCACCAGGGAATGCCCAGGGACTGTCCGGCCAGCGATATTCCAGGAGATTACTCTCACTAACAACGGAGCGTCTCCGTATTCCTCCTGGCAACCGGCTCGAGCGATTGGTTGGAGATCGAAGCGGGTAGCTTAGCATTCGAATAAACGATAGGTATCGCATCTGTTTCGTTTGGACCGATGCAGGTCCGACCGAAGTCGAGATAACGGATTACCACTAAAAAGGAGAACGGGAATGGTGCGCGTCCCTACCCACCGGGAGCCTACTCACCCAGGCGAAGTGTTGCTGCGGGAGTTTCTTATGCCACTCGGCATGACCCAGCGCGACTTGGCCACGGCAATACACGTGCCCTTTCAGCGGGTCAATCAGGTTGTCCGCGGGAAACGCGGTATCACTCCCAGCACGGCGTTGAGGCTCTCCAGGTTCCTCAGCACGTCTGCCGACTTCTGGATGAGCCTGCAACTCCGTTGGGACCTCTACCAGACCCAATGCACGGAGGGAGAGCAGATTGAGAGCATCCGGCCCCATCAACCGGTAAGCGTGTCGTAGATGCCGGTCAGGGGGTAGCAATTGTGTCGGGGCTGTTCGACCCAATTCCTTCCATAGCACAGAGTCGGTCAAGGGATTCGTTCAGCCTTCCAGATGGCTGACTCCGTAACGACACCCAAGCAGACCGGGGCTGCCCGCGGGACGCCGGTATGAAGAAACTCATACAATTGCTCCCAGGTAGGCTCGTGCATAATAAATCTGGTCTATATTGCGTATCAAGGCTGAAGTAGGATACTTCCAATGAGTGTTCGGATGTGTGGATTATCCAAATACCAATTTGGCGTTTCGCCAGCAATTCGGTGAGTTGGTCAGGTCTCAATCTGAATCAAACGCTATCCCAAGCCGTTGGCATTGGAAGGCTCAGTGAGAGCCGGATTTCGGCTTGGAAGCGGGACATGAACTGACCTCGTACCTATCGAACGCCTGTGAAGACGTATCGCGCCGACGCTACCAGTAGCTGCTGGAGACCGGCAGGGAGTGGGGATGCTTGACGTCCGGGACGCGAGTGGCAACGATGTTAATGACGCCTTGGTGGCGGGACGCTCGGCCCCAGACCATCTGGGCTGGAGCGCGTATCTCGAAGCGGTATTCATCGAAGACTACGGACTACAGAACTATGGGGAGTGTCCAGTCTAGGCTTGGAGGTTCTCGACGCGGACGGACGTCTGCGGCTTGGTCATACTCCGCGAGTATCCGGAGGTCAACGCCATCTTCTTCACAATTCAAGGCTCCTCCCTAGAGGAGCGCTGTGGCAAAGATTAGGGCAGGCTCCGGGACCGCTTCACCGCCTAGATCAACCTCCGAAAGGTTCGCTCTTGCCCCGCGCGCCCATCGCCGGGCGCGCTTTTGCTATGCTTCAGTCATCTGATAGTCTGGTTCAAGCTTGAAATCCCGTTTCGGAATCGCGCGCGAGCCTACATCGTCAACTTGTGTGGCTCTGGGAAGCAGGTAGAAAGCGCGCGTAGCGGACCGAACTCCGAACGCGGCGCTTCCCCACCCTTAGACGACCGTAACATCGCGGCCCTCCGGCTTCAGCTGCCTGCCCAGCGTCTTGAGAGCGTTAGCGGCTTTGCCCTCGGCTGGCCCCGTGTCTATTATGAGTATCCTGTCCTCTTTGAGGTTGATTATCTCGGTGAGCGCCTCTTCGAGGATGACGCGCTCTTTGGGGGACAGGTCGCAGGAGAACACGGAATACTGGAGCGGCTCGCCAAAGCCGTTCATCTTCTTGTGGGTCTGTCTGAGGCGTTTGGCGTCGCTCACGTCGTAGGCGACTATGTATCGGTTTCGCATGGGTCGTCGCCTAATCTATCGGGTGGTGAACGCGGGGTACTTCTTCAGTTCGCCCAGGGCGTGGCGCGCGAGCAGCCTGGTCTGCACCTCGATGATCCGGCGGTAGCTGATGGAGTATCCGAACAGCGGATGCGTGATGAGGGTGTCGAGCCGTCTCTCGAACGCGCGGATGACCGCCTTCCTGCCGTCGTCTGTCAGCGAGACGGCGCCGGACCTGCGGATGAAGTCGGCGCCCTTGATCTCGCCGTTGTTGAACAGGGTCAGCGCGGAGGAATCGGCCACTATGGGGCGGAACTCCTCAGCGATGTCGAGCGCGAGCGCGGGCTTGCCGTACTTGGGCTGGTGATAGAAGCCCATGTACGGGTCGAATCCGACGCTGACGGCCGAGACGAGGCACTGCTTGATGAGCATGGAATACAAGAACGACAGGACAGCGTTTACCGGGTCTTTCGGAGGGCGGCGGCTGCGCGTCGTGAAGTCGAACGCGGCGTCTTCGGAGCGTATCAGGTCGCCCAAGTTGGAGAAATAGACGCTTGCGGCGGCGCCCTCGATGCCGAGAAGTGTCTGGAGGGAGTCGACGCTTCGCGCGCTTCGGGACAGGCGCGCCATCTCCTTCAGCGCGGCGTCGGGAGCGTCGGGATGGTTGCGCCTAAGCATGACGCGGCTGTTGCGAATCTTGGCAATCACAATGTCCCTGGCGATGTTGAGCGACCTGATCCTGTCGCCCGCGGCCTCGAACTGGCTCATTCGCAGCTCGACGTTCTTGTGCGTCATGCCCGTCGTAACGCCCCTGAGCCATCCGCCGTAGCTGAAGTGGCAGATGGTGATTCCTCTGTCGAGCAGTTCGCGCGTCGCCTGCGCCGTAACCTGGGCGTTCCCGAAGATGGACAGGTTCGATACGTCGAGCAGCCTGGTCTTGGCGAGGGTCTGTCCCCTGTACCGGACGGTCAGGTTGTCTCCGTTCTTGCCCACCACCCCGCCCTGCTTGACGACGTACATGGGAAGCGCGTCGTCTCGCGCGGGCGCCATGCGCCGCACGTCGTCGGGCTTGACCACGTAGTCGCTGCCGTTGAGGAAGGTAACCTCGTCCGGCAGGCAGATGCCGACTAGCGAGCAGCGCGGACACTTGGGGCTGTCTTCGAGCGGCGGGGGAATCTCGCCGCGCTCCGCCATGCGGCGCGTGGAGGCCAGAAGTTCCAGCGTCCGGTTAACCAGCGCGTCGTCGAACGGGATGCGGACCCTGCGCCTGGACGCCACGAAGTAGATGATCCCTTCATCGCAGCGGTAGCCATGCGCCCGCAGCAGCAGGCCCTGTACGCACAGCTGGACGCGCTCCGGCTCATACGCCCCTTCCGGAACGTTCGGGATTTTGCCGCGCTTGTAGTCGACCGGCGTGGCGCGGGCGCCCTCGGCCTCCACAAGATCAATGCGCGCGATCGCGCCCAGTTCTTCGTCGGACAGCATCACGGATCTGGCGTGGATGACGGTCTCGTCTTTCCCAGAGCCGTTTGTGGAGTCCGCGTCTGGCAGATCGCCAGACGGCTTATCGACGCGCCTGTGTTGGAAGCGGCCGTCCAGCGTATCCGCGCTGTGAGCGAACTCGCCCTGCACCCATTCGAGGTACGACAGTCTGGGACAGTAGGCAAATTCGTTCAGCATCCGCGCCGGAACGAGCTCGGACGCGGGGTTGGGGATGGTTTGGGTAGTCATGCTGCGTCATACACCTCCACTTCGTCGGGGTTGCTCCTAAAGCTATTCCGACGAAGCGGGGGAAGTGCGACGTGGGGTTACACTGGGATGGCGGAGGCGAAGTTGATTTGTCTTTCTGTGAGAATGCGCTCGCTACGATACACTTCGACCACACCCATAGCTTGGAGTCGGGCACGATCCGGTTTGGAAGTTTGAAGCTCGTCTAGGCTGAGCAGGGATCTCACAGTATCCGGTCCCAGCGCACTTTCCCAGATGGGCCATGTCATGAATACACCCTTACCCTGACGTTGGGAAAAGCCTGTGGTGTAAAGATTCTTCTCGCCAGGAGCGGTGGGAAACAGGGGCAACGCCTCAACCGCGAGACGGTTGGCCCCGCGCATGGTTTTGATAGGATCGTCAGTAGGCGCGGTCCAGCGTAAAGCGTGGCGACGGTTATCTACGGGATCCCAACGTAGATTCGGTTTCGCGTCTGTATACCGCCACGTCTCGAATAACGAAGTTTGTAGATGCTCTGTTTCGGTTTCCTCAGCAAGGGACTTCATTGTTCCGAGGAAATGCTGATTACTGGCTCCGCTCATAGTTCTCAGGTCGGTATCCTGAATCTTCTTTTTGTCTCTGGTGACGAGAGTCTCACTTCCGAAGGCAGCCATGAAGTCTGCGCGACGTCGGTCTTGAAGGGTGGCACAGCGTTGGGCGTCTTGGGTTACTCTGCGAAACTCCTCCGGGCTAATGGTTAGGTTCTTGGCGAACTCAAACGCCCTGTTGTCCTCTATCGCCTTGAGGTTGAGCATGAGCGCCTCAAGCAAGTCTCCCGGAGTAACCGCGTCGTCTCCAAACAGTACCGGAGTCCATGCCCCTATATGCCACCATCCCAATTTCCATTCGGTGGAGGATTCGTCTAGGTTGGCGACTTGCAATGTTCCAATAGCGGCGAGGAAGCCTAGCAGATTGGCGCCGTCGATTCCATTGAGCATGATTCCATGCGTATCTTTAGCCATCATGCGTCTCCTCCCACTCGCTGCGCCGCCAGTCGGCTAGGCGCACTATGCTTTCCAGCCATGCCAGCCCCCACCAGCCGTAGCGTCTGACCAATCGCCAGTAGCGGTCGGCTACGCCGGAATCGAGGCGTTCCAAGTTCGTGGGGCCGGTCCATTCCATGGAGTGCCCGCGCAACTCGAATCTCGAATGTTCGCAGGCGTCGTCATTGGCAACTGGCGCGAACGGCCGGCAGTGTCCGTGATGGCTGGCTATCAGATGCAGAACCAGGTCTCTAAGGTCGGCGTCATTGGGCAGCAGGTCGTCGGAGCTTTCGGACAGGCGAACGGAGTAGAGTTCGTGCCGGATGCCGGATGAGCGTGAAGCCAAGTTCGGAGACTTCGCCAGGTACGATTTCAAGTCTCCGGGATTGAAGGCCCAGGGGTTGCCGCCGCGTAGCCATGTTTGGAAGCGCGGATCGGCTTTGCCGAGGTCATGGAGAAGCCCGGCGAGTGAGACCGCATCCGCTAAGTCTCCTGGCAATCCGCAGCCGACAGCGTAGCGCTTGGCATATGACCGGACGCCGCTCAGATGGTCGTAGAGATTGACCAGGCTGTAATTCACGCGAGAATAGCCCGAAGATGCGGCATCGTCTTCGTCGCTGAAGGTTTCAGCATCAGTAACGTATTCTCTCATCAGCCTTTTCCCGACCACCACGACCTTGTCACCGCCTATCACGTGGAACGACTGACGTAGCGTGGGGACGTTACCAGAAAGCCCTCTCGCAGCGTCCGCCATCCAGAGCCACGGTTTGGGTAGGTCTTCCTCCGATCTAGTAATCTCTCTTAGGAGTTCCAGAAGCGACTCTACCACTTCGTCCGAATCCTCGTTGTATCTCTGCTCTACTTCCTTCAGAAGTTCGATCGCCAATTCTTTGGCTGTGTCAGCCTCCGGAGGCCATTCATCTACCAACTCTTGGCTGAGGTGAAGCGTGGGTTTAGCGCGGGCGACCAGATGCGCGCGATCTCCGATGTCCAATCCTAGCTTGAATGACCCAATGTTTTCTGGGTCGGATGGATGGTTCGTCGGAACGACTACTACCTCTCGGGGACGAATTTGAGATGGGCTGTCGATCACAGCGTTGTTACTGGTTTCTCGGACGCCCTGCCATCTCAGTACCCTTCTACGGTCGTTGGAGTTTAAGGACGGATTCTCGTCATCGTCGGATTCGACACCCTCCACGTCTCCGGAATGGTCCTCGAATTCTTCACCTGCCATCCATCGCCTGAACGTTCCAATGGGTACGGGGAGTATCTCCGGGCTGCTGGGTGGGCAGAGTTTCAGGGATTCTAGGGCACTCTCAACGCCTTTTTTGTCGGACAGGTCTATGTCCGCGCGCCAGCATACGTTGACATCGGGCGCGCCTTCTTGCGGGCCATGCAGGAACAGGGCCACATCGGGGGATGGCTTGGGTATCGGCGCGGTCTGCCCCCAGCAGTCGACGTGAGAAGGCAGCATTACGGGAGCGTCTTGGGACGGTGCGTTCAGGTTGGCTAAGGAATCGGAATCGGGCAAGCGCTGTTCAAGGTGCGCTATTCCGAAGTCAACCTCGTCGTTGCCGTCTGCGATGCTGTTCAGCCAGTCCCACGTCTCTTTGAGGGCTTCGCTGTAAACAGGATCCGGGGGAGCATTTCTTCCAAGCCGCGTCTGGTCGTCTCGGATGAGAATGACGCCTCTGGCGTCTATTTGGCGTCCAACGCGGTTGAGGCGTCCGAAGCGCTGGCGGAGGGCGTCGAGGCTGGCACACTCGGTTACTATGCCATCGAAATCGAGGTCCGCGCCTACTTCCAGCGTTTGGGTGGCAACGACTATCTTAGGCTTGTCCAAGCTCCGCGATTCGGAGCGGTCCGAGCGGAGATCGTCGAGATGTTCTTCAACGACGAAATCCTTGTCGAGCGGGCGCATCCTGCCCGTGAGCAGAACGGCATCGACGTCGTCGTGTTGATCCAAGAGTCTGTGAGTTTCCCGGGCCGTGGCGACGCGGTTTACGAAGACGACGATCGCGCGGTTCTCTACATTCTTATCCATATCAAGCTGAAGCTGAACCTCGTCGCTGTGCTGATGCCCCGCATCTCGCGTCATGTCCAACGCCTCTTTGGCAAGCTCTTTCGATAGCTCGGCAATCACCTGATCGCCTTTGGCTTTGGCAACGCGCTTGAGTACGGTGGGCTTGTTTGCCTGCTGTCGCTTGCCTAGCGGGTGGTCTAGGTCGTTCTTCTCTTCGGATTCGTCTGTGAACACGTCGCAGACACTGGGTGGCGTGGCGGACATGATGACCGGGTAGAACCTGCGTCCAAGCGGTTGATGCGCCCACTCTCTATATTTGCGAACCGCCTTAAGCGTCTGCATGAAGGGTTGGGCGCAGTGGGCTTCGTCCAACAGTATAAGGCTGTCGTTGGCGACCAAGCCGGCGTATATCGGCGCGGTTCTGGAACCGCGTCCGTATGGGCGGAACAGCAGACGCGAGCCGACCTGATCGACTGTGGACGCTATCACCATCGGCTGCAACGGGTCTCGCGCCCACGATTCCGAACGGTACATACCGCCGCGCAGGACGTGGGCGGTCAGGGGGCGTTCACATTCGAACCTCGTAGTCTCTCCTCGCGCGATTTGCTTCAACCTGTCGGCTACCTCTGTGACGATGCCGGACTTTGGCCTGCTGAGTTTCTTGGTAATCGTCTTGGCGCGGTCATACGCTTGATCTACGATAACGTGCCTATCCACGACGAAGAAGATTCGACGGGGCGCGGTGATGGGCGTATCTCCGCCCAAGCGGTCAGACTGAGCGGCAAGCGCGAATATGGCAATGTCCATGCACGCGGTCTTGCCGGACGCGGTAGGAAGCGCTATCGCTTCGGGCCACGTGCCGGCGGCATCGGCGTTTTCGAGTACCCTACCGGCCAACTCCCGCTGCCACGAGAACGGTTCGTTTCCCCAAAGCTCTTGGAAGAACTCCGCGAAGTGGGAGACGCTAAGATCAGCCATCGGAATCACCCCCTGTTGACCATCGGACGGCATAGACCGTATCCGCGAAATCTTCCCGCTCCGATGAGTATTGGACCTCGCACGGGTTCATCGAAGATCAACACAGCATGGGCGTGGCGTCGGAGTCCACCGTCGCTCTTTCTGGGCATTCGGGGGAATTCTCTGGACAAGGGGACGCCCTCAAACATGGATGTTGGGTGTAGCAGAACCTCTCGCGGGCGCGGCAGTCCGATGCGCTCACACGTTGATTTTACGCTATCGGCGGCTCGCGTCCACATATCGCTGCCCTCGAAGTGTCTGTCGAAGACTACGGGGGTAACGCTTGCCCATGTCCGCTTTGGTCCTGTCCAAGTTGGCGCTCTGAGGTTGAACGGCGGCGTTTGGCGAGTTTCCATCTCGACATGACACTCGAACCAGCGACCGTCGAACAGCTTGTGCTTGCGTGGCATCCCTGTCTCAGGATCATAGAGGAACGCTGACAGGGAACGCGCCGCTTCCCTCTGATCTAGGTCTCGGGGCAGCACCAACGCCAATCCCATGACGCGCCCATCGGCGTGCTGTCTGCCTACGAATGGCAGCGGCATTAGCGCCATGTGCGGGCTGGTGGTAGCGCCGCCTCCGGGCTTGTGGCCGCTGAACCATTCAGGCGGCGGCTGTTGAGGGCAGGACTTCATCAGCGCGTTTCGCAAGGCTTGGGTTAGCCGCAAGGTTGTTGGAAGCGGAACGCGCCTGCCCTCTATGGAGAGTACAATCAAGTTGGGGGAGAAGATGGAGCTGCGATCGTCCGGTTCTTCCTGAGTCGCGGGCTTATCATATCCGCGCCATAGGCTTGGGGTGGGGCGCAGGGATACGGGTTCTTGGTCTTGAAATTTGTTTGTAACCAGCGCTCTTAGTCTGTCCCTCTCCTCGCGCACTAGTCTTGAGTTGCCCCTTCCTCTGAGCGCTTCAATCTGACCAGCCAAGTCTTGGTATTCCATGATGCTGGCCTTGTTGTACATACGGGCGAGCGTGTCTAGCCGACCGAGTGAGAAGATTCGCAGGTGGCGCTCTGCCAAGTGGTGTGTCGGTTCTAGCGTGGGCGTACCGATCTCATCCGAGCTATCCGTCACCCATGCCTGAACCAGCGAAGCAGAGTGGCCGACATGGGTAACTTTGGCAGCCAGAGACTCCAAGGCTTCGCGGTGCGCCCCTAGCTCCTCGCTCCAAACCATATAGACGATCGGTTTATGGGGAATAGCGACAGGGAAGCCACGCGGCTGACGAGAGCGGTGTTCGGGAAGCAAGGACAGCCCCGCGCCTCGAAGCCTTCCCAATTCCCTTTGTCTGGGAACTCGGCGGCTGACGCTGCTGTCATTGACCGGCACATAGCTGACAGTCGACGCGCGTTCGGTGTGTTCGGATGCAATTATGGATGGCGGATCCAGGGTTTCAAGCCAGCGCAACGCCTCGCCTTCTGCGGGGTCTTCGCCTGTCTCGAACCAAGCCGCCGCGAACGCCATGAACACGCGGTCGGGGTGTGGCGGCCACTCGGCCTGTTCCTTCCTAGCGCCATCCGCGGCCGCCATAGCCCAGCCGAGTAGGTAGTTCATGCCAATGGCAAACATGACTACTCCCCTTCCGATGAAGCTGTCGCCAACTCTTGGCTGCGCCTTACCAGTTCGACCAGTTCTGCGGAAGGCGTGAGTTCTATCTCGCCCTCCCAGGGCAAGCCTTTGGAACGAGCGTCGGAGATAGCCTCCGAAAGCAGTTCAAGCGCGTCGTCGGGATCAAGCTCGAACGTCTCCGGCGTTTTGCCCGGACGGTCGAGAAGCTCCCAAACAGGTTCATTGTCGGCAAACAGGTGGCAGCGTGAGCGTAGGTCGCCATCGGTACGCACTAGCGAACCGGCGGCTAGTCCGAGCGCGGCGAGCGTGGTTCGGGCGGCGATGTCGACTTCTCGGTCGGAGTCAACCGCTCCGTTGAGCGGGAAGCGAAGGCGGCGCAGGGCGGACAGGGACAATACGGTGGTCTGACGGGCTTTGGATATAGAGAAGCCTCCGTCGACTATGGAAGGAACCACGTTGCCATGATTCGCTTCCGAAGGTCTTCCAGTAGGGCTTCGACCACTTCCTAGCCTTCTTCCACCGACCTTTTCATCCAATGTCCAAGCCGGCTGGTCATCTGAGTCTTCCGAACGCTCATGCAACGGACCTGCTTGAAGCCTGATCTCGGCAGGATCTATGCGACTCGCTGTCTTAGCGCCCAAGACGGCGTCATATCCGATAATCTCTGAAACTATGGCTCGCTGGAACTTCGCGCCTAGACCGCCGCGAGGCCCGGTCGAGTCCCACATACCGAACAGCAGAGCGGTCGGGCATAGCTCGAATAATCCGGTTGCGTTTCTGGCATCGGCGTAATCCAGGATAGAACCCTTCTCAGACTTGCGGAAGATAGTATCCCCGAGCAGGCTGTCGCGGAACAGAGCGTCAGCTGCCCGGTGCGGAGCTTCCAGACTCGTGACGATGAACTTCTTGAGCAGTTCGTCTTGGTCAAACCGAGCGACCAGCATGGGCAGTTGCGCCTTGCCGTCCCGGTGCGCTTCGAGAAGCCCTAACTCCATGCGGTTAGCTTGGGACTGAACAGAGTCCAATAAGACGCACGGGCGTACCTCGCCGGTTTCTGGGTGTATGCGGTCTTCCGTGGCGTATATGCCGCCTTCGTATGTCGGTGGGAACACCTTGTCGCCGTCCCCACCGGCGGGCTGGTAGTCGGTAACGCACCGGAAGGCGGCGGCTCTGCCGACTACGGCGGTTCTCACGGTATCTAGGTCAAGCTTCATCGTCTGTCTCCTAAGTGGGCTGATTGTCTGGCCCGGATGGTAGGCCAGGTGCTGAAAGGGGTTGCGTGCCGTTGGTAGGTGATGGATGCTCCCAGACGTTGACATCCGTTCTGCCGTTGTCCGACTTTGTAAAGTGCCGTGTTCTTGAGACACGCTTAGACTTGGCACGCCGCTGTGCTGTTATCTGATCATTCCGTATATCTATGGATTCCGAAACCTCGAACTCTTCTACGACGCTAGTTTCGCTAATGTGCAGTTCCGCCATTTTGAAAAACCTCTCACCAAGAACTTGTACATCCACTAAAGGTATGTTATCATATACAGTATGTTGTGTCAAGATATATGCAACATTGAACATTCAACTCGAAATAAGCATACCAACAGATAAGTTAAGAAGATTCGTTGAATTTGCAATAACCGTAACGACCTGAATATGTGCTGATCCTGCTGTTCTCGCAGCCACATTGAAGCTTGGTCTGCTTCTAGCGCGGTGATTGTCTGACATTGCCGTTTCCGCGACTGAAAGGTCGCGGCCCCATTGAAAAGCCCCGCCTATGGGCGGGGCTCACTCTCATGATGCAAGTTCATCGCCGCCGGTATGATTCCCGCCTGTGGGCGACGCGCACGACATGGATGACCAATTCGTCTTGGAGCAACTGGTAGATGATGCGGTAGTCGCCGGAGCGCATGCTGCGGAGTCCTCGCAAGCCTCCCTTGAGCGGCTTTCCTGAGAGCGGACGCTCGGGAAGACTGTCGATCTCGTCGGCTACCCGTTGCCTCTCTCGCAGGGGAAGACGCGCGATCTCGCGGCGCGCGCTACTCTTAATCCGTACCGAGTAGCTCACGCTTCGCCTCTTCCCAGTCCAGGGTGGGGTCGGATGGGTCGTTCAGGCGGGCTTCTGCTATGCGTGCGTCTTCGTAGTCTTCGAGGTAGAGTTGGAGGGCGTGGCTGATCACCTCGGACCGGCTCCAGTTCATATGTTTGGCGGCTGTGTCTAGGGTTGTCGCCATCTCATCTGGTATGTGGGCGGTTATCTGAGTCATCTGTCATCTTCCTTTGCGCCGCTCGATTCTAGGGCACCCTGATGGCGCGATTCGCTCTACCTCATTATACTCCACCGCGCCATACTTGGGCGTTCCAAATTCCATACCCCCTTACCCCTCCGCCATGCGCAGCCGGCTCGGCGACGGGTCCACGGTTGCCAGCATGGGGCGGGTTAGGTGGGTGAAGCTGACGACGGCTTGGCCGGGGGCGAGGGACGTTACGCGATC
Organism: Dehalococcoidia bacterium; assembly: GCA_034420955.1. Taxonomy (GTDB): domain Bacteria; phylum Chloroflexota; class Dehalococcoidia; order Lucifugimonadales; family UBA1123; genus VXRN01. Next base: position 6,316 of record DAOUKV010000006.1, on the reverse strand, counting down.
CCACAAGGGGGCGTCTATGCCGCCTATGGAACGGCGCAGGCGGGAGATCGTCTGCGCGTCGTTTATACGGTGCAGGACGTAGTTGTTGATCAAGCCAAACAGTTCGTCGGGCAGGAACTGGGGATGCTGGGTTACGAACACCAGGCCGAGCCAGCGCTTTCTGCCTCGACGGGCTATGCGGCTGACGGTCTGGAACAGGTTAGGCATCTGCCGGATTCGCTCGGCGGACAGGAATTCGTGCGCCTCTTCGACTACGACCAATGTGCGTGGCGGCGGCTTGGCGGCGCGGGACGCGGCTTCGTACTCGCTCTCCTGAGCCTCTTCGATGCCGCGGATTATGTCGGCTATGACCAAGTTGCGGACGTCGGGGGATTCCATGTCCGACAGGTCTATGACGGAGACGGCGCCGGGACGGACGAGCCGCCGGTAGTCTATCGAGCGCGCGCCACGCTCTCTTGCGTCGAACACGTTGAGCCGCATCAGCCTGTACAGCCTCGAATAGAGCGCGCGCCAGCTGACGGCGAAGTCGGCGGAGGTCTGCTTTACGCGGGACATCACCCTGTCGACGTTGTCTTCCTTCCTGAACAGAGGGGTGTACATTCGCGGCGCGCCCGGATGCTTGCTCACGACGTGCAGGAACGCGCTCACCACGTCCAGCAGCGCCTGGAGGGTCATGCGGGGGTAGCCCTCCGAGAACTCGTCGAGACGCTCTATCCGGCACTCGTGGCGCTGTTCGACTTGCCCCATCGTCTTTTGGGGATAGACGCCGAGGTCGCGCATGATCAGCTTGCACGTCTCATACGCCTGCCAATAGCGCGTCTGCTGGGCGTCGTTGAGGTCGAGTATCTCGCATACGGTGTACGGCGAGAGGCGGGAGAACGGCGGGGAGAACTCGCGCCTGCGGGGATGGCGGTAGTTGGCGGCCTCCGTTCCGACGAGGTGGTATAGCGCGCTCCCCCTCACTCCTTGCGGCTCGATGCCGCGCTCGGCGAGCGTCCGCAGCATGGCGGGATCGTCGGCGGGCCTGTGCATCTCGGCGTACTCGCCCTCGACGTCGAACAGGACGACGGCCATTCCCGACGCCTGCGCCTGCTGTATCATCCTGGATACGGTGGTCGTCTTGCCCGCGCCAGTGGTGCCTAGCACCCCTGTGTGGCGGGGAAGTACCGACTTCCGATCCGACGGTATGCCGACCAGGAGCTCGTCGTGGCCGGATACCAAGCCGAGCGCGATGTCGCCGTCGCACTGGAGAAGGTCGCGCGTCTCTTCGGCGTCGAGCAGGAAGACGGGACTGGACGGCATGGGACGAAACCTGGGCGGTACGATGCCGCCCGCGGCGCGCTGTCCCATCAGCTCGATGTGTATGCGCCCGTGGTACTGTGGAAGCATCATCATTCCGCTGCGCGACTGGACGGTTACGACTACGGGAGCGTCCCCCCGCAAGCCGTCCGGTTCGGCGAACGGGCCTTCCTGGATTATGCCGAGGTAGGAGCGGTCGTCCTGGCGGCTTTCGATGCGGACGAGGGCGCGGTTCGGCACGCGGCCCACCCGCTCCCTGGGAAGCAGCGCGACCACGGAGCCGTCGCGGGCCGCTGGGGTGTCGAACATCGTCCAGCCTATGACGCCGTCCTCTTCGATGGGCGGTGTGAACTCGTCCACGCCCCGCATCTCTTCCCTTATCAGGCCGTCGGGTACAGTGCTGACGGGGTCGGTGGGCGAGTGTCCGTTGACATAGCCTTCGCTGGCGTTCTGCGGCGTGGCGTCCATGTGTTCATCTCCGTTGCCGCGTGTGGGCGGGTCAGTCGTAGGCGGTCATCCGATGGGCCATCCACGGCGCGCCGGCGTCAGTGTAGGCTACGCCGATCTGGGGGGCGAAGCTGTCCACTCCGAAGTTGACGCGACATACGGCGTCGGCGAGGTCGAGAAGGACGGGGTAGCCCCTGTTTTCCTGCAGAGCGCTGTCGGCGATGGCAATGAGGGCGGCGATGTGGGCGTGGTCGCGGTGGGCGTAGAACAGTTGCGGGGGCGCCATCGCGGACGCTCTGAAGACTCCCCTGACCACAACGTCGCCAACGTCCCGCCTGAAATCGGCGAGCACCGCGCGCTGCCGGTCATCGTAGTTGCCGTGCTCTATGGCTTCTATCTGGTCGCTGATGGTGTCTATGACGGCGTATTCGAGGGGCGCGAGCGTGGCGCCGATGGTGAGCATATCTTTGTCACGGTTCGTCCTCGGAACGAACGCGAAGCGTCTGTGATCGAGAATCAGCTCGCGGAGGACCTCCATCCCCGCCTCCATGAGCGGGTAGGCCATCCCGGATTGGGTGGGCGAGAGGATTCCCGCGCCGGTTATCAGCTCGAACGGCGCCGGCGTTCCTTGGCACATCTTCCAGCGCGCGTCTGAGTGGCTGACCAGAAATTTGCGCTGGGCGTAGGCGAGCAGTCCCCTGCGCGCGAGCGAGCTTATCCGGTCGGCGGCGCGGTCGGAGCGGCGTCTTTCGAGGAACTGCAGCATCTCTCCCAGCGGGTCGCCGTCCCCGGCGCGGTAGTCGCGCCGGTACATCCGCTGCGACCAAGACTGCTGATCGCCGTCGTAGCTGACCATGCACACGCCCAGTTGCATGAACGCAAGCGCGAGCGTGCTGTGCGCGACGCCGTAGCCCTCGCAAGCTTCGACGTTGCCACTCAGCAGTAGGCCGTTGAGTATCTCAGCCACCTGCCCCGTCGTGGCGCGGTACACGCCCGAAACGTCGCCCGCGAGGGCGGCTTCCCGGATTCTGGGGAACAGGCGACTCCTGATCTCAGAGGCGTGTCGCCGCTCGCGCTCGAGGGCTTGGGATACTTCCCTCTCCATCCTGGCGTAGGTGTCCAGAAGGCCCGCGCCGGGCGTCCACGATGACAGGTCGAGCAGGCGTTCGACGTCCTCTCCGAACATGCCGGCAAATCGGGACGATCCGGCAGATCTTCCGTTGGAGCCGTTCGCGTTTGAGTCTTCGACTGGAAATTTCGACGTTGCCATCTGCGCGGGGTTCCTAGAGCGCGGCGGGATGGGTGAAGCCGAAGCGTTCGGCGACGGAGGGACCGCCTCTAATCTTCCAGACCAGGCGGTCCGCATACTCGGTGGCTATGGAAGGGGGCAGCCCGTACCGGCGCCGGGCGGCGAGCGCGGCTTCGTCCACGGCGCGCCTGAAGGGCAGATGGCGGTTGGCGCGAACGGCGCGGGCCATCTCGGAGCGGGGCGCGAGCATCTCTACGGCCAGGGTGTCGGCGTCGCATTCGGCGCTGAGGGTCTGCCCGCAGCCGTATCCGCCATCGGGCGCGCGGTCCATGAGGTGCCCGAACGGGATCGTCCGGACGCGTTTGAGCCAGGCGTCCACGCGCTGGTCGTATGACGGTTCCCGCGATCCATAGAGGATTGCCAAGTAGTCTCCGCCCATCAGCCGCTCTGCGCGCTCGCGGTGGGCGTGGACTTCCAAGATGTAGTGGGACACCTCGTGGGCGACGGTGAAGCGCCGCTCGTCCTCGGAGTCGTCGCCATCCACCAGGATGACGGCTCCCACCCGCCCTACCGCGATGCAGCCGCGCAGGGGGCGGTCTGCGGACGGGAACTGACTCGGGATCGAAACGCCGAAGCGTGGAAGGCGGGCCGCGGCGGCGCGAACGGTGAGGCCGGGCGCCGCGTGGACGGCTACCGCGAGTGCGCACGACGCCGCGTAGCCGATGTCCGGCGGGTATTGGGGGCGACCACCGGCGAGTTTCCAGAACCAGCCTGCCCAGTATCGGACATCGGCGGTCATGGCTGGTGGTCCTTGCTTGGGTGCGTGTCGTCTGGGTCGTACTCGACGGCTGTATCGGCTACGGCTGACGGTTGGCGGTCTCTGGCGGCGAACAGCAAGGTGTCGTCGTACTCCGAAGCGACTTGGACGGTTCGGATTATGTTCGCCAGCGCGTCGGCGCGCGCCTGGAACCGGTCGGCGATCGCTTCGACGTCTCTCTGGAAGTACGGAGGGTCGAGGCGCGGGGATCGGGATAGGGACATCTCAGCAATCACCTCCGGGAGGCATCCCAGCTCGCTGGCAACGTCAGTGGTGTCCATAGATCGAATCTCCGGGTACCGGGCGAGATACCAGCCCAGGTAGAACGGGTCGTTGGAGCAGAGCAGAGCCAGCTTTCGGGTCATCTCGATATTCATGAGAAGGGAACTCCCCTTCGCCGGATGCGTCTGGTGATTCGATCCTTGATTCGCTTCACCTCTCTCTTCTGCTGAGAGATCGGGAGGTGCGAGATGCCCAGCGCGCAGGCTGCCGCTTCGGTACTGCGCTCGCCTTGGACTATCAAGTCGAACACCGCCAGCTCTTGGGAGTTCATATCGCGCGCCAACTCGTCTTGGATGCGCCGGGCGTCCATGCGGTCGGCAACCGTCTCTGAAATATCATTCCCGTCGGACGCGCTAAATTCGACATCATCCAGAGAGACTCTTCCGGCGGCGTGCCTGGATTCTCTTCTGATGAGGTTCTGCATATCGCGGTACGCAAGCATACGGAGATAGCCCATAAGCCCACGCCTGTCGCGGTCGTACCTGTGGGGTTTCTTGAAGTAGTCTGTGAGCGCGTCGTGCGTCGCCGACAGGTAGATATCCGGGTCCACGCTCGTGGCGAGGCTGGGGAACTTGAAGCGCAGATACTTTTCCAGAGCGGGGGCGGCGATCTGAAACATATCGTAGGTGGCGATGGTATCGCCTACCAACAGCCTTTCGTGGATATTCAGCAACTCATCGTTACTATCGGGTGCATTTCGCATAGTGGTCAGATTGCGCGCCTGTGGTGAATTGGACATATAAGGGCACAGATGGAGTGTATCAGCGAACCGGAGCCGTGTCTATGATAGGCAGTGACTACATAGACATCGGCGAATATGTCTATGACATCTTCGGACGCTACGGCGCAGGAGATGATTTTGTCTGGTAGCTAAGCCGAACTTCTGTTGGGACCGCGCCACGTCGCCCGCCTGCTTGGACAGCGACGCCCGAACGGATTAGCCAGATGGCTCTTATTGTAGATTGGCACGGTTGCGCCGTCCTCTAACGAGTGCTGCACGTTGTAGATGCTGCGGTGGAGGCGAGAGCGCAGATGCAGTTTCATAGACAACTAGGGCGCGGTGTGTTACTTTCGGTCCGGCCCAGCGTCACGCTTTCCGCGGAGCGCCGGTTTGAAGCGTACCTTAACAGTCGAATACACGCCGACGCTTCGGCGTCGCGTCTAGAGTTTGAAAAAGCGTCCTGGGTTTGAGGCGCGGCGAACCCAGGACCGACCTATTTTTTCGATCCGGCGCGTCTTCGATATGCTATAATACCCGAGCGATTGGGGAGGGACCGCGGTGCGAAGGGTTCTGTGGTGATGTCGATTAGTATGGAGCCCTCGCGTTCTTTGGAGTCTCAAATCCGCAGGGGAGGCGAAATGTCGGTATCTATCGGATACTTATCGGATTCCGTGTGTTCTACTCTGTGGAGAAAGCTCACATATCCATATTTTGCACGTGTGAATCGAGGCGAACAGGCTGTTTCCGCGACTGAAGTGTCGCGGCCCCATTGAAGCGATATGCCTGAGTCCGCTGTACTGTGCGTCGGCACGTTTCCGCGACTGAAGTGTCGCGGCCCCATTGAAGCGACCTGCCAAGCCGCCCGCGCCTACGCCGCCCCGCCCGTGTTTCCGCGACTGAAGTGTCGCGGCCCCATTGAAGCGCGCCCTACGCCGATCCCCACGCCCTGGATAGTGGCGGTTTCCGCGACTGAAGTGTCGCGGCCCCATTGAAGCTTGTTCGTACCGGACCCGGACCCGGACATTCAATATATGTTTCCGCGACTGAAGTGTCGCGGCCCCATTGAAGCGTCCTGGCGCTGCGGTTCTCGGGGTCCCTGCTGATAGTTTCCGCGACTGAAGTGTCGCGGCCCCATTGAAGCGGTAGCCCCGCGCTACAATCCCTGGCCGCGCCCGGAGGTTTCCGCGACTGAAGTGTCGCGGCCCCATTGAAGCTCGGGGCGTCCTGATGAATCCTCGACCCTGCGAGCATGTTTCCGCGACTGAAGTGTCGCGGCCCCATTGAAGCGCCCGCACCGGCTCCGACGCCCGCGCCCACTCCGACGTTTCCGCGACTGAAGTGTCGCGGCCCCATTGAAGCAGACATCACTGGGTGCTCGATTCGTTGCAGTGTCGCGTTTCCGCGACTGAAGTGTCGCGGCCCCATTGAAGCTTAGCGGACAAGGGAGGGACCATGATTAGCGAGGTCCTGTTTCCGCGACTGAAGTGTCGCGGCCCCATTG
>DAOUKV010000005.1:0-157882 GCA_034420955.1 Dehalococcoidia bacterium | reverse complement strand
ACGCACGGCTGGCCCAGCACGTTCGTCGAGATGCTCAAGATAATCCCGCTGCTGAGCGATCCGGCGGGCCACGGCGGGGACGCCGCCGATTCGTTCGACGTGATAGCGCCGTCCATGCCCGGATACGGCTTTTCTGACAGGCCGACCCAGCGCGGGATGAGCCCCATCCGCATCGCGGAGCTTTGGCATACGCTGATGACCGACGGGCTGGGATACGGTAGCTTCACGGCTCAGGGCGGCGACTGGGGCGCGCAGATTACGACTACGCTGGGACTGAACTACCCGCAGACCGTCAGCGGCATCCACCTGACCATGGCCTCCGGCGGCTCTCCGATTCCGCCCGATAACGAGTTGTCCGACGCCGAGAAGGAGTTCCTGGCGCACCGCGAGTGGTGGCAGCAGGCCGAGGGCGCCTACGGACACCAGCACCGCACCAAGCCGCAGACGCTGTCCTACGGACTGAACGACTCTCCGGCCGGACTTGCGGGCTGGATAGTCGAGAAGTGGCGCACATGGTCCGACTGCGGCGGAGACGTCGAATCCCGGTTCAGCAAGGACGAGCTGCTGACGCACCTGACGGTCTATTGGGCGACGCAGACGATAAGCTCGTCGGTGCGGCTGTACTACGAAAGCGGCGTCGCGCCGTCTCAGCTAACGTCTGACAACCGCGTTGCGGTTCCGACGAACTTCGCCAAGTTCCCGGTGGAGATAAGCTACCCGCCACGCGAGTGGTTGGAGCGGTTCTACAACCTGGCCCGCTACACGGAGATGCCGAGCGGCGGCCACTTCGCCGCGGCAGAGGAGCCGGGCCTGCTGGCCGAGGACATCCGCGCATCGTTCAGGGGCCTGCGGTAGCGGAGGTCACGCGGTGACCGCTTCACGCGGAGCGGTCTTGTCGATCTCGGGACGCTCGCTCGCGGGCTGTCTCGACCGCCACCCGACGGGGCCAATCCACGCATTGCCGAGCGCGGCGTCCACGTCCGTCAGACGCCTGTAGTACCGAACGCCGGCGAAAGGCATGAAAGACCCCATCAGCGCAACTGGTTCGGCGTCCGGTTCTCGATTTCGAATGATCTTCGTCATCATGATCGGCCTCCAGTGTCCACTGCTGTGTCATATACATTCAGTGTAGCCGACCATGAGTGAATGTCAATTTAGTTCCGAAATGCACAAACGGATTGGACGCATCAGCCTGTTCACCCGAAAGCTCCATCTGCGTGTTCTCGCTGGTAAAGCTTTCTATGACCGCGCCTCTCCGCTTGCCTATCGGGGCCAAGGTTGTAGTCGCTATCGTAGGCTTCCAAAGTTCTCGCAAGAGCCAGAACTACCAGCGCTATCGTCATGTACGCTAAGTGTGTCGTGAGTTTCACTGTTAGCGTCTTACTAAGGTAACTATTTCACTACCGTCCCTAGAGATTACGAATATCTTAAACTCAAACTCATCCAATCTTTCAATGCGAACCGCGATCTGAGAGCTGTCAGGAGCCCATGCGGCTATCGTGTAAGGGAGGCTGCGGACCTCCGTACGCAGTTCATCTGCCAAGGCGCTGCGAAGTTCATCGTCCAGGGTGCGTAGCTCGGATCCGTCCGGCTTGGTCAGATAGAGAGAAGCCATGGGTGGATGGTTCCAGGAGAAGTACTTTGAATCACCAACGTTCCATTTATTGGCGATGAACAGTATCTCGGATCCGTCCGGAGACCAATATACCTGAGAGATCGTAGAATTGGGCATAGTCGCGTTCCCTGATAGTGTCACCGGTTGCGCATCCGCGCCATATGGATCGCTCACGTACAGGGATGAATACTCTCCACCTATCTTGGCAAACGCCAGCCGTTGACTATCCGGGGACCATGAGGCCGGGCTCGTGACTTCCGCTATCCGACGCAGACCGCTCCCATCTGCCCTAATAACATAGAGGACATTCTGTGCCTTTGCAGAGGACGATTCATATGCCAAGAATGCGAGCCATCTGCCGTCAGGAGACCATACCGGTGGCGACGGTGCAAGTTCATCAATAGCGTCGATTCTCTCAGTCGAAGCGATTTCTCGAACGTTCGATCCATCCACGTTCATAATATAGAGCGCTTTCGGGCGAAATGTATACGCAGATTGAAATTCTCCTGTGGATAGAAAAGCTATTTGGATTCCATCGGGAGACCACACAGGGTAGTTCTCTATGCGCTTGTTGTTAGTCAATCGTCGCGTAGCGCCGCCGCCGACATCTATCGCCGCTATCTCGTAATGGCGATACGGCGCCGGTCCCCACATTTGATGGTTTTCATCTATATCAATATATTCATCTATATATATCAAGCTAAATACGTCCGCCAGTTGTTCGTCGATGATAAACTGACATGAAGTGTATACGACAGTCGAGCCATCTGGGGACAAGTCTGCATGGAACCCCTCCTTGAATCCGTAACGGGGATTCTCTCCGGTAGTGGGATTTACCGCGAATCCGTAATAGGGATTCGCGTCGACGATAGCGCGGCGCTGCGATCCCTCGACATCCGCGACCTTGATTATCCCTCCATCAATTGGAAAATCCGATTCCTTTTCATTGAAAATTAGGCTCGAACCATCTGGTGTCCAGTGCATGAAATTAGACCTCAACCCGCTCACATCTACATGCGGACCGCATTGAGGTAATATATAGGAGTAAAGATGATACCGCTCCTCCATCTCCTCGATAAACTCCTCAAAATCGTAGGCGTTTAGAGTTATCCCAAGAGCCAGAACTGCCAAGGCGGTCGTCATGTATGCCAGGTTTGTAACGTGCAACTGCATTAGTCAACCGTCTCCGTTTATAGAGCGCGTATATGGCCATTATTGGTTTTCGTGGAATACATCTTCACATCTGCGGAACGTGTGAAAAGCGCCACAGCGGCCGGCCCTACACGACACCCTTCGAAGTCATGCTCTCCAACTCGCCTATGGAAAATCCAAGCTCGCCGCCAAAGATTTCGGCGTTGTGCTCGCCCAGAAGCGGAGCGCGGCGGTGGATCGCCCAGGGAGCTTTGGGCAGCTGGTACGGGGCGCCGGCGTAGGTGAAACTCGCGCCGAGATCGGGATGCTCGACCTCGACGGGGAAGCCGCGCGCCCGGAAGTGCGGATCCGCCAAGACGTCCTCGGGGGCGTTGACGATGCCCCACTGGAAGCCGAGGCTCTGGGCGCGCTTGAACAGCGCGTCGGCGTCGGAGCGGCGGGCGAGCTCGCGCGTTAGCTCCGACACTCGCATCTGCTGGCGGCGGGCGTTCTCGTCGCCGCGCTGCATGGCGGCGCGGCTGGGGTAGCTCAGATACTCAGCCATGTCGTCTATCAAGCCCTCTTCGTCGAGCCAGGCGATCAGGTGTATCCACTGCTCCTCGGTGCGCGCGCCGATGCCCACGTTCACGTAACGCCCGTCTCGGCACCTGACCTGGCCGTCGGGTGTCGGCAGCACGGAGGCGTGGCGTCCGGTCTGGCGCTGCACGGTCTCTCCGGCGACGAGCCAGTTGATGCTCGCGCCCTCGGTGGTTACGTTCGCGGCGGCGTGCATGTTCGCGTCCAGGTACTGGCCGACGCCGGTGAACTGGCGATGGATGAGCGCCGTCATGATGCCCATGACGGCGAAGTGGCCGACGATGTGGTACGCTTGGTTGCCGCCGCCGCGCACGGGCGGGACGGAGTGGTCGTCGTAGCCGCAAGACCACACGGGGCCGCCGAACGCGAGCGCGGTCAGGTCGGTCGCCGCGTAGTCCCGGTACGGGCCGTCCTGTCCGAACGGGCTGATGGACGCCATGACGACGGACGGCGCGAGTTCGGCGATCTCCGCGTAACCGATGCCGAGCGAGTCCAGGTAGCCGGGCGGGTGGCTTTCCACGATCACGTCCGCGCGGGCTGCTAGGCGTCGGAACAGATCGCGTCCGCCGTCGCTCTCGATGTCCAGGGTAACGCCGCGCTTGCTGGTGTTGTAGTGCCAGAAGAAGAGGCTGCCGTTGGGGTCGGGTCGGTTCTGGTAGAACGGCTCGTAGGCGCGCGTCGGATCTCCGGACGGCGGCTCGATCTTGACCACGTCCGCGCCCATGTCGCCGAGCAGTTTGCCGCACCACGCGCCGAACTCGCCGCCAAGCTCCAGCGCGCGGATACCTTCGAGAACGCCGTGTTGAGTCGAACCGGACACGCTAGATAACCCCTTGTTCGGTCATCTCGGCGATGGTGGATTCGTCCATGCCTAGAACGTCGCCGAAGACCTGGGCATTGTGCTGTCCCAGCGTCGGGCCGCCGCGTTCGATGCGAGCGGGGGTGCGCGACAGTTTGACCGGCATCCCATCCACGCGAACCCTGCCCATCTTGGGGTGCTCGACTTCGGAGAACAGCCCCCACTCCCTGACGTTCGGGTCGTTCTCGATGCGGTCTTCCGGGCGCTGGACGGCGCCCGCCGGTACGCCGACGCCTTGGAGCGACTCCATCGCCTGCATGGGAGTTCGGATGGAGGTCCACGCCTCGATCCGCGCGTCTATCTCGTCGTGTCGCGCCATGCGGCCATCCACGTCTGCAAGCTCTTCGTCCACCGCCAGGTCGTCGAGGCTCATGATGCGGCACAGGGCTCGCCAGTCGGCGTCGTTTCGGACGGCTATCGCCACCCAGTTGTCGTCCCACTCTTCGTCGCCGGCGCAGCGGTAGATGCCGTGCGGCGCCATTCTGGGGTGGATACTGCGGTTGCTGTTGGGGCTGCCGGGACGCCGCGCAGGCACGCCGTTGACGGTGTAATCGAGCATGGCGGGGCCGTTGAGCGCGGCGGCGCCGTCGGTGCAGGACATGTCTATCCACTGGCCGTCGCCGGTGCGGTGGCGATGGTACAGCGCGAATAGGATGGCGATTGCCATGAGATAGCCGCCGGTGTGGTTCATGTACGAGTAGCCCCAGCCGGCGGGCGGCATATCCGGCAGGCCGGACTGGAACGTCAGGCCCGATACCGCCTGTACGATAGGCCCCCAAGTCTTGAACTCCGAGTACGGGCCGACGTGTCCGAAGCCGCAGTTGGATACGTAGATGATGTCCGGCTTGATCTTGACCATCTCATCGTATGAGAAGCCCCAGCGATCCAGCACGCCCTTGGAGAAGTTCTCAGTAACCGCGTCGCTGACCGAGATCAGCTCTTCGAGGATGGGCTTCGCCTCCGCCTTTCGCATATCGAGGGTAACGCCCAGCTTCTCCACGTTGTGGTTGTTGAACGTGCCGCCGAGGTTGATGCCGCGCCGCTCATCCATCCACGGCCCGTTGCCGCGAAAGATGTCCCACTGCCCCTGCCGCAGCCTGTCCTCGACGCGAATGACCTGCGCGCCGAACGCGGCGAGGATGCGCGTCGCGCCCGCTCCGGCGAGCTGGCCGGTGAAGTCGCATATGCGTATGTTGGAGAGGGCGGCGGGTGATTGGGTCATTCGCCTGGCTTGCCTACGTTACTTCCAGCGTGGGGTTGCGCAGGGGCGCGGCGAACTGGGTGCGGTCGAGCTCGATCACGTCCTTCTGGTATATCTGGACGCGGTACGATTCGTAGTCCGGGATGAACAGGCGGAACTGGCCGTCTATCCTCACAGAACGGGGGCGGCGCAGGTACTTCTCCCGCTCGATGCGGCCCATCTCGCGCAGCCGGTTGGACATGGCGTTGGTCATCATGTACCGGCGGGCTACGCGTGAAAGCGATGCGTCGCCGCGGAACGACCAGATGTACTTGCCTTCGGAATTGAACATCTGGACCCGGTCGTTGCCCCAGTCGGCCACGTATATGTCGCCGTGCGCGTCAACGGCGATGCCGGTGGGACGGTCGAACTCGCCCTCGCCCGAGCCGGAGCCGCCGACCACGTTCTTCACCTCGCCGTCCGCGCCGAATACCTGGAAGCGGTTGTTGCCCCAATCGGCTACGTATATGTCGCCAAGCTCGTCCACGTGGACGCCCCAGGGCAGATCGAACTGGCCGGGGCCGTCGCCGCGCGTGCCGAAGCCGCCCAGGTACTCGCCATCCGCGGTGTAGCGTTGGACGCGGTGGTTGCGCGAGTCCACGACGACCATATTGCCTTCTTGATCGAACGCGATTCCGGACGGGCCGTCGAACTCGCCCTCGCCGTCGCCCTGAACGCCGAACTTGGATACGAACTCGCCCTCCTTGTCGAACTTGGAGATGCGGTTCGTCGCCTCGTCGCTAATGTAGAGATGGCCCGCGCCGTCCGTTATCATCATGACGGGCCACATGAGCTGGCCGTCGTCCGAGCCGTATGCGCCGAAGCCCTTGAGGTCGTCGGTCAGCGCCTCGGCGTCATCGACGGGCCAGATGCGGACCGTCGCCGCTCCTTCCGAGCGCATCAGTATATACGCCGTGTCTTCGCCGTCGGGGAAGGCGATGTCGGAGGGGAAATTGGTTACCCGCCGCATACCCAGCGTTCTCAGATACGGGTATCCCGCTCGCAACAATCCGTGTGGTCTGCTCATTGGTCTTCTCCTGGTAGCGCGGCTGTATGCCGCCAGTCTGTCGCCGATACGCCCCCTCGGCGTTAGCCTTGTCGCATTATATCAAAACGGCGCGGGTGGCGCAGTGAACGGCTGCGACGATGTCTTTCCATTGCGCTAGATATACTACTGGGCCGCGACCGCCTCGCCCGGAACCCGGTCTTGCCAGTCCGGCGAGTTCACCTCGTCGAACATCTCTACTATCTCATCGGAAGGCGGAGCCGTGAGCAGCGTTACGCCTATCGCCAGCAGCATGGCGATCACGAAGCCCGGCGTGGCGGGGTTCACGTTCCACACGCCTACTTCCTGCAGACGGTGCACCGTCGCGCCGAAGCCCAGCGATTCGGTCAAGCCCACAAGCCCGTCGTGCCGCAAGCCCATCAGCCACCAGAAGGTGGAGAAGCCGGCGCCGGCGGAGACCGCCGTCAGCGCGCCCCACAGGTTGAACCGTCGCCAGTACAGCGCCAGGATGACCACAGGCCCGAAAGCGGCGCCCATCCCTCCCCACGCCAGCGAGACCAGCGCGAATATCGAGTCCGGCGAGATCATGGAAATCATCGCGGCTACTACGCCCACCGTTACCAGCAGCAGCCGTCCCATCCACACGCGCATACCCGCGCTCATCGAATAAGTCATCCGCCTGATGCCCGGCACGTCGTCGGACGCGATAGCGGACGCCAGCAGCAGCTGCGAGTCGGCGGTGCTCATCACGGCGGCTATCACCGCAGTCAGCAACAGCCCCGCCACAATGGGATGGAAGAACGTCTCGGCGACCACTATATACAGCCGCTCGGCGTCGGGCAGGGTTACGCCCTGCCCCGCGAGCGCGGGCGCGGACACCAGCCCCATCAACAGCGCAAGCGCGAATATTAGCACTATCCACACGATGGCGATTAGACGGCTTCTGGACACGAGATTCTCCCGCTCCAACGCCATGAAGCGCGCCGAAATGCGTTGAGAGCCCAACGCTCCAAGTCCCCAGCCGACCGACGAAAGGAAGAACATGACGCCAAGCGTCTGGTTATCGGCGTTGGTGAACGGGTTCCAGAAGCCGGGCGCGGTGTCGCCAAATCCTTCGAACGGGTTGGCGGTGGTCAATATCAGCGTGGCGGGAATGATGAAGAAGCCGGTCAGCATTATCATCGCCTGAAAGACATCGGTGCGCGACACCGCGAGGAAGCCACCGATGAACGTGTAGGAAACGATGGCGATAAGCGTTATCAGCACGCCTACATCCTGGATGGCTCCGGGGTTCTCGATCTCGAATACCTGGTCGAGCAGCTTGGCGCCGGCTATCAACCCGGAGCAGACGTAGAGCGTCATGAAGTACAGGGTGATGACGGCTGCCAGAGCGCGCAGGATTCCGGTACTGTCGCCAAAGCGCTTTCCCAGAAATTCGGGGATGGTCAGCGAGTCGCCCGTGGCGATTGTGTAGCGGCGCAATCGCTTTGCCAGAAGCGTCCATGCCAGCCACGCTCCCAGTACTATCCCAACCACCGTCCACAGGTGCATCATTCCCGCCGCGAACGCCAGCGCGGGGAATACCAGCATCGTCCAGCCACTTGTCGCCGAAGACGCGGAGCTGAGCGCGGACGTGATTGGCCCAAGCCTGCGTCCCGCCAACACGTAGTCGGTCATGCCCCGCATCTGCCGCGCGCGCAGAATAGCGATGCCTATCAGTACCGCGAAGTAGATTACGAATACCGATAGTATCCAGAGTGAGCCTTCCACAGCGAACCCCTATCAATCGCTTCCAGCGCTTCAGCTAATAGCGGCAAAGGCGGCAACCCGCCGGCGCCCAGAGGTCATTTTGGCGCCGGCGGGCATATCTCTTACAACGCCCCACCCATCCCGATCAAGCTTGTGGCTTGCTAGTTGACGAACGGGTGTATCTGCTCGAACTCGCCCTTGACGATGGGCTTGGCATCGACTTCCAGCCACTGCTCGAGGACCGTGCCGTAGATGCCCCTGAAGTCTATCGTGTGCTGGAGGTCTTCGCCGTGCTCCCAGTGGGCGGGATCGAGCGAGGGGTACTCGCTGTACAGGCCGCCGCGCAGGTTATGGCCGAACATGTAGCCGCCGCCGCCGCTGCCGTGGTCGGTGCCGGAGCCGTTGTCGCGCATCCGCCGCCCGAACTCGGTGAAGACGAGGATCGTCACGTCGTCGCCCCCGCCGTGCTCTTCGAGGTCGTCCATGAAGTCGGAGATGGCGCCGGAAAGCTCGGACATCAGCTTCGGATGCGTCGGCATCTCGTTGGCGTGCGTGTCGTAGCCGCCGTGCGACGTGTAGAAGACGCGCGTGCCGAGGTCGGCGAAGTGGATGCGGGCGATGTCGCGCATGTTCTTCGCTATCTGGTTATCGGCGTACTCGACGGTGGACTCGTACTGCCCCGCCACGTCGGCGAGCATGTCCGCGCCCTTGAGCACGTCCAGGCCCGTCTGGCCGATGTAGTCGGCGACGGGCCCTGTGCCGATAGCCTGGCCGTAGATGCCCTTGAACGCTTCGATCGCCTTGTCGCGCAGCTTTTCCTGTTCGATGCGCGTCATCACGCCGTAGCTTTCGAGGTCGCCGACCGACGTTACGGGCACGCCGTTGACCGCCATCGCGCGCGGCAGCCCCATGCCGATGTTCACGCCGGTCAGCACGTTCTCGGCATTCGGGTCCAGCTCGCGGATCGCCTGGCCCAGCCATCCCTCGTTGCCCACCCGGTCCGGCTCGGCGGTGTGCCAGATGTCCATGCCGCGGAAGTGGGAGCGGTTGGAATTGGGGTAGCCGATGCCCTGGATGATCGCCATCTTGCCCTCGTCGTAGAGGCGCTTGAACGGCGCGGCGTTGTGGTTGATGCCCAGCGTGTCGTTGATCGGCAGAACCTCGTCCTGGCGCATCACGACCTTGGAGCGCGCCTCGTAGTAGTGCGGGTTCGTGTACGGCACGATGGTGTTCATGAAGTCGTTGCCGCCGGTCAGCTGCACGACAACAAGCGTCTTTTCGGAGTTCTTGGTCATCTTTCTCCTCTCCGGTGGATGTCTCTGTTGTTGGCGCCCCCGCCCCGTTGGGATATATGGGGGTATATGGGGGTCATTCGGAAGCGGGGAGCCGCCCGGTGCCTAGTGAATCGCATTTTGCGCTACTCGAACTGGTAGTCCACCGTAGAGGCGGTCATCTGCAGCAGGTTGTGGACGCCCACGCCGCGGTCGTCGGTCATGCCGTTCAGCTCTGTGGCGTACTCGATCAGCGATTCGTATGTCGCCTCGCTCACGTGGATGCCGCCAAGCAGGTCGAGACAGCGTTCGACCAGCTGCGTTGGGTCGTCGTCGAGACTGCCGACGCGCTCCACCATGTCGCGGACGCCCGGCTTGGTCAGGTCTTCGAACTGGCTTTCGACGAAGCCGATGCGCTCGCTGAGCGTGCCGGAGTCTATCCACTCGTGGCCCGTGTGCCAGCCCTCGACGGTCGGCGGATTCATGAGTCGCTGGCCCATGATGGCGAGCGGGCCTTCGATGGGCGAGCCGTTGAGCGTGGTTATGGCGAACTGGTGGATGCCCGGGGTCGGGTTGGCGAACTCGCCCGTCTGCCGCAGCACGCCTACGACCAGCTCCGTCGGGCTCTTCACCTTCTTGAACGCGGTGGCATTCTTGAAGAAGTCGGAGCTGAACAGTTCGCGCAGCACGGGGCGTATCTGGCCGCCGGTTTCCAAGAACACGTCCGAAAGCTGTTGGATGGCGGCCTCGTCGCGCGGCGGCTCGGTATTCCAGGACGGCACCTGCACCTCGTCTTCTACGAAGAAGTTGTACAGATGGCGCGAGATGAAACGCGCCGTCGCGGGCTGTTTGACGATGATGTCTATGACGTCGTCGCCATCGAACGGACCGGTCTCGCCCAGGAAGGTCTTGTCTTCGTAGTCGTGGTCTTCGGGCAGGAACTCGAACTCGGCTGGGTAGTGGCCGTTGGGATACAGGGACAGCGGCTGCCGGAACGTCCAGCCGGTGAAGGCGCGGGAGGCGGCTTTGATGTCGTCCTCCGTGTAGTTGCCGACGCCCATCGAGAACAGTTCCAGAAGCTCGCGCCCGTAGTTCTCGTTGATCTCGTCCTTGTGGTTCTCGTTGTTGTCGAGCCAGAAGATCATCGCCGGGTCGCGGGATAGTTCGAGCAGGATGGTCCGCATGTCGGTCATGCCGACGCGCCGGAACATCTCGATCTCGGTGTACAGCGACGGGCCGTGCTCGCTCTTGCCCCAGGCGACGGGGAAGATGTGGTGAAGGAACAGCGACATCTTCTCTTCCAGCGGCCTCCGGGAGTTCGCCATCCGGTAGATCCACTTGCCGACGTGAACCGCCACCGGTTCGCCGCCGTAGTACCTGTCTATGTAGGACTGGTCCATCTCCGGAAACCGCTCCGGCGTTACCAGATCTTCGACTATCTCTTCGTATGTCTTCTCCGCCGTGAGCTTGTCCAGCTCTTCCGGCGTCGCGCCGAATCCGGCGCGTCTCATCAGGTGGGCGACCTGCGCCCTGTCCGACTTCATCTTGCATCCTCCAGCTTCGAGTCTTTCACTGCGCGGGGCCTCCCCAGAGGGCCGCAAACGCCCGCGACCCCGCAGTCTCATCCCCCTGGTGGCCCCTGTTGGCATGGTAGCATCTATTATAACCGCAACTTGCGGCTGTTGCCCAGAGGCGGATAAACGGGCCGCTCTATATTCAGCCCATGCTTGAGATAGATTGGCGCGCAGATCACCTCCGTCGCAGAGCGAGGTAAACGATGAAGCGGCGGCGTTCGTCTTGGGGCGCGGCGTTGAAGGCGGCCATCGCGGAGGCGGCGCGGTCTATGATTGCGCTAACTTGGTCTTGAGCGAAGTCGGCGCGTGGCGAATAGTCCGCCTGGTGGCGATATTCTTGAAGGCTGCGGAATGTAACCGCGAAATCTTGGAGGCCTTGATGGTAGCGGGCGACACTGACTGCCCGTCTTAGGTCTTCTTGGGTTGGGTCGCCGTTGGGATCCGCCTGTCTCTGGGCGGAGCGAAGTAGTTGATCAGGACCCATAACCTGCGATCTCTCTGATCCTCTCAAACTTATCGGCAGGGACTATGTCCATCGCTACATCGGTGAGGCCCATCTCCAAGAGGCCCTCGCGAATGCGACGCGAGACGCCGATTGTGATCTTGGAATCCGGCGGTTTCGAGCAGCCGGAGTAGCCAACCCAAACTCCGTAGTACTCCTCGGTTTCGTCGTAGCCGTAGAATATGCGCTTTCCGGCTACGACCGGCTCGAACTTGTAGCGGCTGCCGAACTGCTCTACCAGATCCTGCTTGACCAGGGCGGCGATGCGGTCAGTGTCCGGTTCCACTTCATCTTTCCCCCATTGATGCTAGGTCCATTGTATCACAGAGCAACCGCGCAAGCATATTTGTTCGCGCTGGGGGCCCAGACTACTCCAGCAGGAACCTGACGCATCCTGGCGGCCACCTGTCCACGGTCTCACCCGTCGAAATCAAGCTACGCTATCTCCGGGCTAAGCCACACAATTATATCAGGCGTAGAGTAGCGTCACGTCTCATATTATTATCTTGATACGTGCAAACATATGCAATCGGTTAGTGCACATTGACAAATCTAGTTAGTATATACATAATTCATACTGCGTTTAGACTTACGCAAGTGGAGCGCATATACAGAGTAAAGGCTTGGGAGGCCCCCATGGTTGTGATGATTGGGAGACAGATTTGGATCTTGGCTTCGAGCGTAGCTATATTGGCGGCTATGGCCGCGCTGATGGCAGGCTGTTCGGCAATCGGACAGTCGGGGCCGGACGTTGACGAGGTCAAGGCAGAGGTGGTGGCGAACTACGCCGCCGGCGTCCACGCGAGCTATTCGAAGAGTCTGGCGTCGGCGCGGGTGATGGACGGGGCGATAGACACCTTCCTGGCAAACCCGACCCCGGCGACGCTGGAAGCGGCGAAGCGCGCCTGGCTGTTGGCGCGGGACGACTACGGACCGCCAATGGATGGGAGTGGGGCGTTCCGCTTCTACGGCGGCCCAATCGATAACGAAGAGACCGGACCCGAGGGCTTGCTAAACGCCTGGCCTATGGACGAATCCTACATCGACTACGTGGAAGGCAACCCGAACGCCGGCATAATCAATATGCCGGACGAGTACCCGACCATAGACTCCGACCTGATAGTGTCCCTGAACGAAGAGGGCGGCGAGACGAACGTGTAAACGGGGAGGCTGGCGGCAGGCGCGCGATAGAGTTCCTGCTCTGGGGCCAGGACCTGAACCCGACAGGTCCGGGCGCGAGGCCGCCATTGGTGGGATGATGGGACTACACCACGAACGAGAACGCCGACAGGCGCGGGCAGTATCTCGCGGTGGCGTCGGACACGCTGCTGGGCCACCTGCAAGACATGGTTGACGCCTGGGCGCCGGCCAATGGGATAGACCGGGGCAACTACCGCGCCGAGTTCGAGAGCCTGGACAAAGACGCCGCCTTAGCCCACATAATCACCGGAATCGGCGAGCTTAGCCCCATTGGTGGGATGGTGGGAACTGGCGGGCGAGCGGATGGCGGTGGCATACGAGGAGCGGACGGCATAGAGGGGGGAAGACGAAGCGCTCCTGCTTCTCCGACAACACCACGGCTGACATAATCGGCAACGCCGTCGGAATCCGCATGGTGCTCCATGGCGACTACGGCACGGTTCGGGGAACTGGCGTCATTGATCTAATAGCTCTCGAGAACAGCGAACTGGCAGACCAGCTAGATGCCGAGGTGGCGACCCCAGCAGGACCATTGGGCGCTGACTCGCCAGATACCCGCGCCCTTCGACCAGCACCTGACGGACGATGCGCCGGACAGCTCTTACGGCAGGGCCAAGACGCTGGAAGCCCCATGTTTGGATAGTTGGGCGCTGGAGAATCAGACCGATACGATCGTCTCCGCCGCGGACGCGGTTGGCATCACGATCAACGTAAGCTAATCGCCTTGCGCTGGACTAGGACGGATTAGCCATGGACACGCTGTCGGCCCGCCCACTCGGTTCAGGGCGGGGTGGAAAGCGCCGCCTCTTGTGGGGCGGGCTGGCCCATGTTGTGTTGATTGGCGCGGTCATAACCGCGATTGGCCTATTGGTGGGGATTGGGGCGCTCTGGACGCTGTGGGGGTCTCCCAACGACGCGGACGCGCTGCTGGTCGAACGTCTGGGCGGCGAAACCACCGCCTTTTCGTCGGATCGGAACGCCTTCAGCCTGTCGGCGCGGAATCTCACGAACGAGCAGCGCCGGACTTTCGAGATAGGCGACAGCTTCTTTACGCAGAACTGGGTTACTGCCCCGGCCTCTACGGAGGCGCGAGATGGGCTGGGGCCGACGTTCAACGCGCAGTCCTGCTCCTCGTGCCACGCGCTGGACGGGCGAGCGCGCCCGCCGATGGACGCTGAGGACGGCGAGCGCGGGCTGCTGTTCCGCATCAGCGTTCCGGGCAAGTCTGAGAACGGCGCGCCACTCGCCGATCCGGTTTATGGAGGGCAGATACAAGATCGCGCCATCCTAACGGTTCCGGCGGAGGGGAGCGTGGTCGCCGCGTGGCGGGAGATTAGCGGATCCTACGCGGACGGCGAACCGTACACGCTCATCGCGCCGGAGTACTCGCTGAAAGACATGGCGTTCGGCCCGCCGCATCCTGAGTTGCAGATGTCGCCGCGCATAGCGCCGTCGGTCTTCGGCGTGGGGTTGCTCGAGGCTATCCCGGAAGCGGACATACTGGCGCAAGCCGACCCCGACGACGCGGACGGAGACGGCATCTCGGGCAAGGCCAACATGGTTTGGGACGCCGAGAACGGGCGGGTGGCGCTGGGGCGGTTCGGCTGGAAGGCGAACGTTCCAAGCGTGCTGCAGCAGGTCGCGGGCGCGTTTCTTGGAGACATAGGCATAACTTCCACGATATTCCCGGACGAAAACTGTCCGCCGGCGCAGGCGGACTGCAGCGCCGCGCCGAACGGGGGGGCGCCGGAACTGCCACGGGACAGGCTGGATAAGACGACCTTCTACAACAGGACGCTCGCCGTTCCAGCCATGAGGGACGTGGACGATCCGCAGGTTGCGCGCGGCGCGGAGCTGTTCCTACGCGCCAACTGCGCCGCGTGCCATACTCCCCGATACACGACCGGAGAGAGCGACATTGATGCGCTGAGCGGACAGATGATACTCCCCTACACCGACCTTCTGCTGCACGACATGGGCGACGGGCTGGCAGACGGGCGCCCCGACTTCGAAGCGAACGGCAGGGAGTGGCGAACGCCGCCGCTCTGGGGCATCGGCCTGGTTGACAACGTGAACGGACATACACGATTTCTGCACGACGGACGAGCGCGGAATCTTGCGGAGGCTATCCTATGGCACGGAGGAGAGGGCGAGGCGGCGCGGCAGGCGTTCAAGAACTTTTCGCGCGAGGAGCGAGAGGCGCTCCTGCGCTTCCTGGATTCTCTATGACGAGAATCTTGATTTTGGCCCAATGCGCCTTTGGGGCCGTCGCGCTGCTGTGCGCGGCGGCGTGTTCGGGCGGCGAGCGGGTGTCGCGGGAAGAGGTTCTGGTTAGCCTGACGGACGACTTGATTGTCCCCCGCTTCCAGGACGTAGCTGAGCGCATGGACACGCTGCGCTCCTCGACGCGCGCGCTGTGCGCTCAGCCGAGCGCCGAGATCCTCGAAGACGCGAGAGGGGCATGGCGAGACGCCCCATATCGGGATAGTTGGCCGTGGCTCCGCTCGCAAGCTATGTGGTTCGGCCCGATAATGGACAGGCGGTCGCGGTCGCTGGTTGACTGGTGGCCGGTAGAGCCGGAGCGGATAGAGGGAACTCTCTCGAAGCGCGACTCCATCAATGCGGACATAATCCGGGAGTTCCTGTCCTCTACGCAGCGCGGGCTTGGAGCTGTGGAGTACGTCCTGTTCCAGGACGGTCCAAATGGGCTAGACGCTCTGGACGCCCTGGGCGAGTCGGGTTCGATACGCTGCCAGTATCTCACCGCGCTGGCGGACGTGATCGCCGAAGAGACGGCGGCGGCTCTGGCAGACTGGACGGGCGAGAACGCGGACGGCATCTCCTACGCAGGCTACTTCAACGGAACGGCGAAAAGTTCGCTGATAGGCAAGGCGGCTGTTGACGAGGCGGTTAGGACTTCCATATTCCTGAGCCGGATAATCGTGGATATGGGGTTGGGCAAAGCGCTGGGGGTAGAGGATTCGATACCGGACATATCCGGCATTCCGGGCGGAGCGGGGCATAATCAAGTAACCGACATTAGGAATCAGCTACTGGGCATGAGGGACATCTACATTGGCGCGGACGGCGGCCTGGGCATAGGCGCGCTGGTCCGGGGGGCGTCCGCCGAATCGGACGAGCGGGTTAGGGCGGCGTTCGACGGCGCGGTCGCGGCTGTCGAAGGGCTGAGCGAGCCGCTGCCGTCAATGATCCAGGACCATCCCGAAACCGCGCGCAAAGCATACGACGCGCTCAAAGAGCTGCAGACGACGTTGAATACGGACGTCGTGAGCGTGCTGGGCGTAACCGTAGGCTTCGCCGACACCGACGGCGACGGGGGCTGACAGGGGCAGGCAACGTCCCTTCCCTCTTGATGAGAGAAGGTTATGATGGTGGTGACGCCCCCTCTCCATCAGGGAGAGGGTTGGGGTGAGGATGAAAACCTACGCCTTCACCAACTACTTACCCCCGCCAGCAGACCCGTAGGGCAGAATCCACGCTTTGGGCGCGACGCCGGGAGCTATGGCGGCGAGATCCGCGTCGGGATCTATCAGGCGAGCGTTGGGGCGTCCGTTCCACGATGAGAAAGCGTCCGCCCGCACCGTTACGCCGTCGTAGCCGCGTCGAGCGAAGTCGGCGGCGATGACGTGGGCGGTCTGCAGTATCAGGTCGGGCTGTATCGCCATGCGCTCGACTTGCGAGGGGGTGAGGTACTCGTCCGGCGAAACGAGCCACGCGCGCCCTGACGCCGGGTCGTGGACGCGATACTGGACGAATCCTACCTTTTCCGTGAGCATGACCCGCCACGCGAACAGATACCCTTCCTCGCTCCAACGAACGTTGCTTGGATAGACAAAGTGGCGAAGGGGCAGCGCGACTTGGATGAGAACGAAGATTCCCAGACCGGCCATGATGAGCGCGCCACTCGCGGTCAGGCGCGGTCGGAAGGCGCGACTGCCCAATCTGGAAACGGGAGCGGGTTCGGCGCGCCCACGTCCATGAACGTTGGGCGCCCCAGCCCGCGCCTTGGAGAGGAGCCGGCTCGGCCAGTCGGACGGGAAGAAGATTAGAGAGACGCCTATCATCATCCACGGGAATATGCCGAGACGCGGGAAGAGAACGGCGGTAGCTACGTGGAACGCGACAAGCGCCAGGTACGCCCAGAAGCGGGCCAAAGGGGATGTATGGCGCCAGAGCAGCCACGCGACGATGGTGAGATCGAAGGCCGCGCCCGCCCAGCTGACGAAGTAAGCCGCCGAGGGATCGCCCAGAATCGGGCCGAAGATGGGCATATCCCCATGCTGATATAGCCAGATCCGGATGGGCTGAGCTTCGAACAGCCAATCCGGATTGAGCTTGGCGACGCCCGCGAATATATAGACGACGCCGACTTGCGCCCGCAGCGCCCAGACCGTCCATGCGGGAACCGTCGCAGAGCCGAGCGTCGGGTCGCGCCGGGCGTCAACCGACCCTACCCGGTTCAGCGGCAGAAAGACGATGAGCAATGCCGCGAGGACGATCCAATAGTGATGGTTGAGGTACGTCGTCCGATCGATCAGCTCGGCGTATGTGAAGCCGACGAAGTACAGGAGGGCGGCAAGCCGGTATCGGTATCCGACGGCTATGGCGACGCTGAGCGCGCCGAGCGCGGCGAAGTGAAGATACATGCCCCACGCCGGCCACGGTCTTACCCACCCGAAGCCGGGATAGCTGAAGTGGTGGCTCGGCTGGACGTAGAGTTCGTCAACCCAGCCGAATGCGAACAGGCGAATCACGACGACGAAGCCGATGACTCCGAACGCCACCCGAAACGCCGCTGCGGACTCGCCGGAGACGGGGCGCAGGGCGCGGACGACGAAGCGGTCGAAGCGTTCCCGGAGACCCGCCGCCATCGAAGTTCTCTACGAGAACCTTACGCACACCGGCATCGGGATGTCCGCTACCTCGCCGGTCGGCGTCAGGGAGCCGCTCTCGGCGTCTATTCGGAACGATACGATGTTGTCCGAATCCTGATTGGCGGCGAGTAGAAATTCGCCGGACGGGTCTATGGCGAAGTTGCGCGGCGTCGCGCCCATAGTCGGCTCGTGTCCGAGCGCGGTCAGCCCGCCCGTCACCAAATCTACGGAGAATATGGCGATGCTGTCGTGGCCCCGGTTCGAGCCGTACACGAACCTGCCGGACGGGTGGACGTGTATGTCCGCAGTCGTGTTTGCGCGCGCGAATCCCGACGGCAGAGTCCCGACGGTCTGCGTGGCGGCCAAACGGGGATGGTGGGCGCCGGAATCGCCGTCGTAGTCGAACGTCGTGATCGAGCTTCCCAGCTCGTTGATCGCGTATGCGTGGCGACCGTCGGGGTGGAACGCGAAGTGGCGCGGCCCAGCGCCGGGTTCGGCTTCGACGTAGGGCGGCCAGATGGCGGCCAAAGGGGGATTGTTTGGGGGCGCAAGCGTCCCGTTCTCAGCGTCGAACTCATAGATGACCACGCGGTCCTGCCCCAGATCAGGCACATAGACCCAGCGGTTTTGAGCGTCCGGGTTGATCGAGTGCGCGTGCGCCCGGTCCTGCCGCGCCGGGTTGACGCCGGACGCTCCTTCGTGCTGGATGAAGCAGGACAGCGGTTCCAGCCCGCCATCGTCGCCGATGGGCGCGACGCAGACGCTGCCGCCGTGGTAGTTGGCTGCGAGCAGAAAACGCCCCGTCGCGTCCACTCGAACGTGGCACGGACCCTGCCCGCCCGAACCTATGCTGTTGATGAACTCCAGCCGCCCCGCCCCCCTGTGCTGTATATTGGAGGATAGTGGGTCTATCGCGTATGCGTACAGCGCGCCCTGCCGTTCCCCCTCGAACTCCTGTACCTCCGACGCGGCGTACAGGAAGTTGCCGTTCGGATGCAGCGCAAGGAACGACGGGTTCTCCGCGCCCGACACTACAGACACCGGCTCCAGCCCACCCGATTCGCCGTCGAAGCGGCAGACGTATATGCCGTCGGATGTCGTCTGCGTGTACGTGCCGATGAAGACAAGTGGGTTGGGGTTGGGTTGAGTCATGTCTGCGGCCTCCCTCCTCTGCTTTTGGGCCTCTCTAGGCTAGGAGATCGTCCAAGATTACGATTGGCAATCCCGGGACGCGGCGGAAGTCATTATCGTTGGTAACGAAGAGAGTGCAGCCGGCGCGAAGGGCGGTTGAGGCATGAAGAGCGTCGGGTATCGCCAAGCGTGTTCCGGCGCGCAGGCGAGCGGCATCTTCGAACACTGCATCCGATGCGGCCAAGAGTGTCACCGCATTGATCCTGAACAACTCTCGGTACTGCATTTCAATCTCTACGTCTCTATCTCGAAGGGGTTTCACCAGAACTTCCAATAAAAGGACAGGGCTGCTCACGATGGTGATTTTGCCATCCTGCGCTTCTTGCCACATCGGTTCCAACAACGAGCGATACGGCTCCACCCGTTCCATGCTATAGATGAGGCTATTCGCATCAATATAGACCGGCCCGGCGTCGGGAAGCTCTAGCGGCCCCATGACGCCTTCTCTTCCGCTAGGTACGCTTTCACTTCCTCCGCCGTCTGGAACAAGCGTCGCTCCGGACCACTGTTGAGTACCTCCATGACGGAGCGGCCCTCTTTCGCATTGGACTCATGAAGCACAACAACGTCCACCGTCTGCCCCGCCTCCAGATCCGGGCTGGCAAACTCCACTTTGCCTCCCGGTTGTACCGTTGCCCTCATATACAGCACCTTCTTCATATCCATCCTCCTCAACGTTCAAGGTAGTAAGGCATAAGTATTGTGTCAAGGCGCCCGCCGTCTCTCGACCGCCGATTGACGCCCCAACCCTCCATTGGTACACTCACGGCGAGCATTTTTCGAGAGGTGGCGTCGTGCCTAACAGCGTATCGTTCCAAGACCTTACCCCGCTATCGTTCCTCGACCGCAGCGCGGCGGTGTATCCCAACAAACCGGCGGTCATCTACAACGACACTACCTACACCTACGCCGAGTTCGACGCGCGCGTGAACCGGCTGGCTGGCGCGCTGAGACAGGCGGGCGTTCGAAAGGGCGACCGCGTGGCGTTCATGGTTCCGAACATCCCGCCGATGCTGGAAGGGCACTACGGGCCGATGCGTCTCGGCGCGGTTCTCGTCGCCATCAACATCCGGCTGTCGGCGCGGGAGATCGCCTACATCCTGAACCACTCCGGCGCTAAGGTATTGGTGTTCGACTCCGAGTTCGCCCCCACCGTTCACGGCATGGAGGGGCAGATAGACGGCGTGGAGACGTTCGTGCAGGTCGCCGACGCTGCGCCGCTGGACGAAACCATCCCGTCGGTCGAGTACGAAGCGTTCCTCGCATCCGCGCCCGAAGGCGTCCACCGCGAGGCGATAGACTCGGAACTCGACGCGGTGTCCATCAACTACACCTCCGGCACCACCGGGCTGCCCAAGGGCGTGCAGTACCACTCGCGCGGCGCGTACCTGAACGCGCTCGGCGAGATTCTGGAGTCGGACGTTACCTGGCGGAGCAGGTATCTGTGGACGCTGCCCATGTTCCACTGCAACGGCTGGTGCCACACCTGGGGCGTAACCGCCGTGGGCGCGACGCACGTGTGCCTGCGCCGCGTGGAAGCCGCCGAGATATACCGGCTCATCAGCGAGCATGGCGTTACCAACATGTGCGCCGCGCCAACGGTGCTGACGATGATGTACTCCGCGCCGGAGGCCGCCGGACAGGACCTTTCGGGCCTGACGATAATGACGGCGGGCGCGCCGCCCGCGCCGCAGGTGATCCGATCCATCGAGGGCATGGGCGCGTTCCTGCACCACGCCTACGGGCTGACGGAGACCTACGGCCCACACACCATCTGCGCCATACAGACTGAATGGGCAGATCTGCCCTCCGAAGAGCAGGCGCGGCTGAAGTCCCGCCAGGGCGTTCCATTCGTCATCGCCGAGCCGGGATTGCGCGTCGTCAACTCCAGGATGGAAGACGTGCCGCAAGACGGCGAGACGATGGGCGAAGTGGTCATGCGCGGCAACAACGTCATGACCGGCTACTTCGACGATCCCGAAGCCACCGCCACCGCGTTCGAAGGCGGCTGGTTCCACTCCGGCGACCTTGCCGTATGGCATCCCGACGGCTACATCGAGCTCCAGGACCGCGCCAAGGACGTGATAATCTCCGGCGGCGAGAACATCTCCAGCCAGGAGGTCGAGAAGGTCATCATGGAGCATCCCGGCGTACTCGAAGTCTGCGTAGTCGGCGTGCCGGACGACCGCTGGGGCGAGGTGCCAAAGGCGTTCGTAGTCCCGAGGGCCGGCGCCGAGGTGGGCGAAGACGAAGTGATCCGCTTCACGCAGGAGCGCATCGCGCGCTTCAAGGCTCCCAAGTACGTCGAGTTCCGAGACCTGCCCAAGACGGCGACGGGCAAGATACAGAAGTACGTCTTGCGCGAAGCCGAGTGGGAAGGGCGCGAGAAGCGCATCCAAGGAACCGTGGGCTAGGAGACGGGCGCGGTCGGCTAGACTCGCTTTCGAGGACACATACAGGAGTGAGAGATGGCAAGCTGCGCCGTCTGCGCCAAGCACGTTACGGACGAGCTGGATACCCCCGTCGGCGAGACGATGGCGGGCAGCCCGGAGCTCGACCCGACGCGAGGCACGAAACGCTACTGGGAGGGCGTGTGGCGCTACTTCTGCAGCTTGGTGTGCCGCAGCCGGTTCGACTCGCGCCCCTCAGATTATATGGTGGATGGGTGAACGGGGCGCGCAGTTTGCTTTCCTCTCACATACAAACAAACCATCACAGTACCGGCGCCAATTAGCGACCGGCTATCAGGAGGCCCCCAAAAATGAATAACGGCGATATCGCCTGGATACTGCTTGCGTCCGCTCTCGTACTTCTCATGACGCCCGGTCTGGCGCTGTTCTACGGCGGGCTGGCGCGCAGCAAGAACGCATCCTCCACCATTATGTACAGCCTTATGAGCATGGGCATCGTCGGCGTAGTATGGGTGCTTTGGGGATACACCCTCGCGTTCGGCCCAGATGTCGGACGGTTCATCGGCGACTTCAGCTACTTCGGGCTGAAAACGTCAGCGCCACCGAACCCGGCCCTTACGCTGACAATATGCCGCACCAGGCGTTCATGATATTCCAGGGGATGTTCGCCATCATCACGCCGGCGCTGGTAACGGGCGCGTTCGCGGAGCGGATGAAGTTCAGCGCATACGTAATCTTCATCGTCTTGTGGGTAACGATAGTGTACGCTCCGGTCGCGCACTGGGTTTGGGGCGGCGGCTGGCTGGGAGAAGTAGTGCCGGCGCTCGACTTCGCGGGCGGCAACGTCGTTCACATAAACTCCGGCGTCGCTGCGCTTGCGGCCGCTCTCATCTTCGGCAAGCGTCTGGGCTTCGGCTCCGAGCCGATGGAGCCTCACAACGTGCCGATGGTAGTCTTGGGCGCAGGTCTGCTGTGGTTCGGCTGGTTCGGATTCAACGCCGGCTCCGCGCTCGCCGCCGACGGCAACGCGGTCAACGCCTTCGTGGTCACGAATACCGCCGCGGCCGCCGGAATACTCGGCTGGACGGCAATCACGTGGCTAATGGACGGCAAGCCGTCGGTCATCGGCGCGGCGTCGGGCGCGGTCGCGGGGCTTGTGGCGATAACGCCGGCCGCCGGATTCGTAGGGCCTATGCCCGCCATCATAATCGGCCTGGTCGCGGGCATTGTGTGCGACCTCGCCGCGCGCCTGCTGGTGCGGCTGAACTTGGACGACGCGCTTTCGGTGTGGGGCGTGCACGGCATCGGCGGCACCTGGGGATCGCTGGCGACCGGGCTGTTCGTCGGCATAGGCTTCGGCAGCCTGGCGGCGTTCACCGACCTGTCGCGCGCCGAGCAGACGCTGAACCAGATAATCGCCATCGTCGCCACCTGGGGCTGGGCGTTCGTCCTCACCGGCGTCATCCTGTGGCTAATCAAGATAACCATCGGCCTGAGAGTCTCGGATAACTCAGAGACGATAGGGCTGGACATCGCGGAGCACGGCGAGGCGTCCTACAGGTTGTAGGGCGGCAGGCGGTTGTCGCCTGCGACGGACGACGATTCGGAGACGGCAATCCCTCTCTCCGCGCCTGAGACGCGAGGAGAGGGAATCGGGGCGAGCGGCAAGGCCCGCAGACTCCGCGACAGGCGCGACATGGGAGATGAATCATGAAGAAGATCGAGGCAATCATCCGACCCGAACGGGTGAATCCGGTGAAAGACGGCCTGGTAACAGCCGGCTTCTCCGGCCTGACGACGACACAGGTTACGGGACGCGGCGCGCAGCGCGGCGTTGTCCATACGGGCCGCAGCGGACAGTCCATTACGATAGATATGCTGCCGAAGGTGAAGCTGGAGATCGTGGTCTCGGACTCGGACGTCGAACGCGCGATAGACGCCATCATCGAGGCGGCGCGCACCGGCGAGATCGGCGACGGCAAGATATTCGTCCAGCCGGTGGAGCAGGTCATCCGCGTCCGGACCGGCGAGCGGGGGGATGCGGCTATCTAGCGAGCCACCACACGCTCGACCGGCGCCGGGAGGCACAGGCGCCTGTGGGGCGGTGGAGCGCGCCTGCCCGCAGACGGCGCGCGACCCTTGAGAGGTTTGGGGCCGGCAAGCTGGCCTGGGGCTATCCATCGCCCTCGCCGGACACTGTGGGTCGGCGGTCTCCCGCGCACTTGGCAAGAGCGGCGCCATATAGAAATATCAGACTGGCGATGTATCCCCACATCATCAAAACTACCACTGAGGCGATCGGCCCATAGACAACATGCCTGTGGGTGGTAAGGTTCGTGAACCAAAAGAACAGGTGCTTTGCCATCTCAAAAACCACGACGGCGATCATGGCGCCGAACGTGGCGTCTCTCCACTCCACATGAACATTTGGCAGTCTTCGATAGACGAATGCAAGGATAAACATCGTGAGAATTATTGGGAGAACGGTCGAGACGGCGCCGAAGACGAGCGCCACCGCTACGGACACGCTGCCGGTTGACTTTACGATGCCCTCGCCAAAACTCACGATGACGTGAAGGAATGCTGTAACTCCAAGCGATAACACGAACAGGGCCATCACGAGCGCGGCGATTGATGCCTCGGCAAGGGTTATCTGTACGAATTTTCTCCCATCAGCCCCGAAGAGCCTGTTCACAGCCCTGTTGGCGGCCATGAACAGACCGTTTGCGCCCACCACGATACCGATCAAGGCCACTGCTCCGATGAACAGCGAGCCGCCTAGCAGGTTATCAACCGCCTCGCGTATGAGTTCTTGCGAGCTCGGGAAATAGTAAATGAGGGTCTCCGTAAACTGGTCCCTGACAGTTTCCGGATCGATGAAGACGGTTGCCGTCATCATAACCAGCGCGGCCAGAGGAAGGAGGGACAGGATGGTGAAGTAGGCAAGGGAAGCCGCGAGATCGATCCCTCCGGCACGGATGAGAAGGCGCGCCGCCTCGATCATAGATACGCCGCGCCAGGCCGCTCGACCTCTGGGCAGCTCAGCCGCCAGCCTCTCCGCAACCGCCGAGAAGCCCCCGTCCAGTTCGGGCGAGGCTGCCAAACGTCGCTCCCGAAATCTCCGCACCACCGCCCGTCTAACGCTATCGCCGTGTTCTTGACTGAGATGATACGCGGCTTCCACGACTCCGGTCGCCGTGGCGGTTATAACCTCAGCGGCCTCGATGCGGGCGATTCCGGCTTCTCTGAGGACCGTGTCTATTGTGATCTCGGCGGCCTCGGTGACCGTGTCCAGGCCCTGTCCGGCGACAGCCTCGTGGGAAATCAGCGCATACGCCGCGCCGCCCGTGGCGGCCGCCACATTGCCGCCGGTGGCGGCAACGCCGGAAATTACCCCTCCGATGGTTGCCTCCGCCACGTCTCGCAGATCGCCACCAGATGCCATGACGCCTTCTACCGCGCCCTCTACCGCCGCCGATGCGGCTTCCGTGGTGTCTAGACCAATAGCGGCGGCGCCGACTATCGCTCCCTCGACGGCCTCTCTGCCGGCCTCCCCGACCTCGTCGCTGATTCTAGACGAGCCACGAACCGCGCCAACCACCACCTCCCTGACAACCGGAGTGGTAACGGTTACGACTTGACCCGTCCCTTCCACAAACCCGATGACGGTGTCTTTGACAAGCGCCGGCGTCTCCCCGCCTATCTCAGATACCGCTTGGATGGCCCCTTGTACGGATTCCCTAGCCATGTTTCTTGCGCTGCGTCCGACCAAGCGTGTCGCGCCAACGGCTCTATGCACCGCCGAGCGCGTGTCAAATCCTGTGGCCGAGCGACGAGCAGTCCTCTGATCTTCAAGGGAATCCCTGACTCGTCGAGCGACGATTTCCGAGTGACGGTTGAGTTGGTTCACTGATGTACCATGAGGCGAATCAAGATAACGTTTGGCCGATCTGCGCGCCCGCTGGAGCGAAGAGGGCTGACCTCGCGCGAGGATTAAGAATAATCGAACGGCAAGGCAACACCCTGCCGTCCGACCATATGCGCCATATGCGCGAGCAAGAGGACTTGTCGCTTAGTCTGAGGTTACCGACTTTACGGATACGCGAACCCCTCTGACGGTGCCCGTTACGGCGTCGCGGACCGCGTCGCCGGCGGCATCGCTCACGTCGGATGCGGCTTCGACGGCGCCGGTCGCCACGGCTGAAGCCGCCTCTTCGGCATCGACTCCAATCTTCTCCGCCGCGTCAATAGCTCCGCGGACGGCGGCCACCGCGACTTCGGCCACGTCCTCGCCCACCGCGGCGGCGCTGCTTACGAGCTGCCTGGTGGTGTCTCGCGCGGCGACCATTACGTCTCCGCCAGTGGCCTCGACCGCTACGATAACGCCTGAGACCGTTGCTTGCGCGGCGATAATTAGCGACCCGCCTATCTCTCGCGTACCCTCGATCGCTCCGCGGGTTACCTGCACTACGGCATCCTCCGCCGTTACGCCGACTGAGGCGCCGCCCTTCAACGTGCCTTCCACCGCGTATTGGGTAGCGGTTCCCAACTCCGCGCCCACACCACTTGAACCGCGAATGGCGCCCACCACCACGTCATGGAGTGTTGTCGTCGTGGCGATAGCGACCTGCCCCGTGCCTTCGATGACGCCGATGGCGGAGTCTCTAATCACCGTCCCAGCCGCGCCCCCGATCGTACCGGTTGCCTGAAGGGCGCCGACGATCGCATCCTGCGCCAAGTGGCCTGCCTCGCCGCCTACTGTACGAGTGCTCCTGAGCGCGTTCACCGTGACATCTCTCACGGCGTCCACGCCGGCGCCCGCCACTTGGCCCGTGCCGGTTATAGTACCAGTCAATGAGTCTCGTACCGTAGATCCCACTTTCCCGAGTATAGACATGGCTATCTCCTTACCCTAACTCTATTATCAGTTAGGGTAATTATATCTCTAAGGGGGGGTAGGCAAGAATCTATGGCGAATTTACGGAAACGATAGCCCTTCTACTCCAGCCCATCCCAGCCGGTAACGCGGCGCGGGGCTATCCGCAGCAGCCGGAAGTCCCGGTTCGGGAGTATCTCCTCCACATACGGGCCGGCGCGCTCCGCGCCCAGGTAGTGAGCGGATACGGAGTGTACGAACTCGATCGCGCCCTCCTCGGTCAGCGACGCCTCGCCCTCCACAAGGACCCATGGCTGCGGCGATGCGTCGGCAGCCACGCACAGCGCGACGTTGGGATTTGCCGCCACGTTGCGCGCCTTAATCGTCCGCGCGTCCACCGTCACTACCAGCTCATCCCCCTCCACCATGTGCCAGACGGGGGTAACGTGTGGAGTCCCGTCCGCCCGCAGCGTGGTGATGAACGAGATGATAGGTTCGCGCAGCAGCGCCCAAGTGTCTTCCGAGTTTAGTTTGCCCATAGTCGCTCCATCTAATCAGGCGGATCCAAAAAGCCCGGTCAAGCGCCTGGCTCGCTTACAGTATCGCGCCCGCCTCTTGCAGCCGCCCTATATCGTCCCAGTCGTAGCCAAGCTCTTCTATCAGCAGCGCCTCCGTATCCTGGCCAAGCTCCGGCGCCTCTTTCCACACGCCCGCCGGGGTTTCGCTGAACGTTACGGGGAAGTTGCACATCTGCACGTCGCCGATTACGGGGTGGGCGAAGTCGGTTATGTAGTTGTTGGCTATCACCTGCGGGTCGTCTCGCAGCTCCTCGACGGTCTGGACCTTGGCGAAGATGAGGTCGTCGTACTTGCCGAGTATCTCCATCCACTCGTCCACCGGCTTGGTCTTGAAGCGCTCGGCTATGATGGCGGTCAGCTCCGGCGAGCCTGCGCTCATGCCGCGCGCGGCGGCGGTTAGCGGGTGGTCTATGTACTCCTCCAGCCCCAGCGCGGTGGCGAAGTCGGGCCAGTAGCGCTGGAACTGCGCGCTCATGAACTGTATCCAGCGACCGTCGGCGCACTCGTAGGCGTTGACGAGGGGATTCATGGGTGCGGCGCGGTCTGTGAGTCGGTAGTAGAAGCCCGAGAGCAGGTGCATACTGACGGCCAGCCCTTGCAGCCACATGGTGGCGCTGAGGTGCGAAACGTCCACGCGCTGGCCGACGCCGGTGCGCTCGCGCGCGTGCAGCGCGGAGACTACGCCGAGGCAGAGGATGATGCCGCCCATCTGGTCGGAGACCGCGCCGGCGACGTATGACGGCTCCGTGTAGCCGGGGCCTGTCGCCGCCGCCATGAGGCCGGAGCGCGCCTGCCCGCAGCCGTCGAGCGACGGCTTGGCCGAGTCGGGACCTTCAGGCCCGTAGCCGGTGCCTGAGCCGTAGATGAGACGCGGGTTGATCTTCCGCAGCGTCTCGTAGTCCACGCCCAGCCGTTCGGGGATGCCCTTGCGGAAGTTTTCGATGAAGACGTCCGCCTCCGCGACGAGCTTGTGGACGACTTCGCGCCCCTCGGCGGTCTTGAGATTGACGGCGATGCCGCGCTTGTTGCGGTTGCACGTCTCGAAGTAGGCGTTGCGACCGCCCTCGAGCTGGATGGGACGCGAACTCATCCGCGCCACCCCGCGCCCGATGTCGCCGTCGAGCGCCTCTATCTTGATGACGTCCGCGCCCATATCTCCAAGCATGGACGCCGCCACCGGCCCGAACTGGTACATCGTCCAGTCCAGAACTCGCAAGCCCTTCATCGGGCCTTCTATGCCGTTCGTACCGTTTGTGTACATTGCGTCCTCCGCCTCGTCGTCTCTCACCGTTCCAAACTCCAATGGCTGTTGCCTTTCGCGGTCGCCCCCCTTCCCCCTTGACGGGGGAAGGAACTGCATCGCCCCTACTCCGCCAGTATCAAATCCGACATCCGCTCACCTATCATCATCGTCGTAACGTTGGTGTTGGCGCGGATGCAGTCGGGCATGATCGAGGCGTCCACAACGCGCAGGCCGGCTAGCCCGTGAACCCTGCCGTTCTGGTCCACAACCGCCATCGGGTCGTCCGCCGGCCCCATCTTGCAGGTGCCGGATATGTGCTGGCCAGTGGTGGCCTCTTGCATCATCCACTCGTCCAGCGCGTCGTCGGACTCCACCACGTCTTGGGGCGGCTCGATGCGCTCCTCTATGATGTCGGCGAAGTCGGGATGATCGGCAAGCTCCAGGCACTTGCGGATGCCCTCGCGGGAGCGCATCCGGTCGAACTCCTCTGAGAAGTAGTTGTAGAAGAGCTTGGGCTGATCGGCGACGTCGGCGGATTCGAGCGTAAGCTGCCCGGAGCCGACGGCGAGGTCCAGAATCACCGACATCCGCACGCCGATAGGCTCCATGCGGTCGCCGCCGCGGTTGATGCGCTCGGTGGCGAAGTTCGCCATGCTTATCTTCATGTCGTTGCGAAGCTCCGAGCCGCTTGCTGTGTAGCGCAGCATTAGTTGGCTTCTGGGCGCGTAGCCGTCTAGCTCGACTTCGGGCTTGGTGCGCCACGTCGCCCAGATTACGGGATGGTCTCGCAGGTTCTGGCCCACGCCGGGCAGGTCGTGGACCACGGGCACGCCGACTTCCCGCAGGTGTGCCGCCGGGCCGACGCCGGACAGCAAGAGTATCTGCGGAGAGGCGATGGCGCCCGCGCTGAGGATGACCTGCTCGCCCTCGACGACGAAAGTCTCGCCACCGCTCTCCACCTCGACGCCGGTGGCGCGCCCGTCTTCGATGACGACGCGGCGCGTAACGCAGTTGGGCCTGATGGTCAGGTTGAGCCGGTGGCGCGACATGGACAGGTAGCCGACGTTGGTGCTCCATCGGATGCCCTGCGGGTTATTGTAGGGCGTCGGGCCGATGCCGGTAACGTCCGGGTGGTTTTGGTCGGGGCCGTCGGGGTGTCCGGCGGCTTTGGCCGCGTTGTAGAACGCCGTCTGCATCGGAGGCCACTCCGTGGCGTCGGAGAAGCGGCGGCAGATGATCGGCCCCTCGGTGCCGTGGAAGTCTCCACCGAAGTCGGTGTCGGTTTCGAGCTTTCGGAAGAACGGCAGAACCTTCTCATACGTCCACTCATCGTTGCCGCGCTCCGCCCAGCCGTCGTAGTCCTCCGGCATACCGCGTAGGAACACCTGGCCGTTGATCGCGCTGGATCCGCCCGTAACCTTGCCGCGCGGCACCATCATCGGCTCGGCAATCGGAGTCGGCTGTCCCCAGAACTGCCAGTTGTGATCGCTGGTCATAACGTCCATGCCCGTCGCGTAGCCCTGCCTGACCTCTTCGGGCAGGCTATCTATGTCCGGGTAGTCCGGGCCCGCTTCCAGCAGCAGCACAGAGCGGTTGGGATCCTCCGAGAGCCTGGTTGCGAGAATCGCGCCCGCTGAGCCTGCGCCCACGACAATATAGTCATACTTCATCGGAAAAACCACCTCCGCAAAGGATGTCGAGTGAGTTGCGCGAATCGTATAACCGATTCGCGGGGTAGTCAATAGATGGGCGGAGGTTGTGGCCAGGTTGCCGACGGTGGACGGATCGCGGGCAGTTGCCCCTGACTATTCGGCTGCAAGCAGGATTGCCACACGCAGTTCACCGCCTGCCGGACTGCTGCGAGAGGGTCATTTGTTGACAGAATGCACACAAATAGCGACAATTGACACATGGAAGTCTCGTACGATTGGAGTACGCAGAAGAACCAGGAACTCATCCAAGGGAGAGGAGTTTCCTTTGAGGCGGTCGTGTCCGCGATAGAACGCGGCGGACTGCTGGACGTACTGGAGCATCCGAATCAGACCCGGTATCCGGGGCAGCGCATCTACGTTGTAGAGATCAACGAGTACGCCCACCTAGTTCCATTCGTAACTCAGCCGGACGGCTCGCTGTTCCTCAAGACAATCATTCCAAGCCGAAAAGCCACGAGGGACTATCGCAGGAGGCAACGATGAACGCTTCGACTTTGGACGCTGAGGAGCGGGACATTCTGAACCGCTTCGAGAGTGGCGAACTCCGCGCCGTCTCTGACGCTGACGTGGAGATGGCAAGGGCGCGCGAGGCGGCGCGCAACACGTTCAACAAGACGCGCAGGGTCAATCTACGGGTTACCGAACGCGACTATGCCTTAGCCCACTCTCGCGCCAGAGAGGAAGGAATCCCGTACCAGACGCTGCTATCCAGCGTGATTCACAAGTACCTGTCCGGACGACTGGTAGAGCGAGTCTAAGTCTCGCCGCTTTCCGGCAAGGCAGGGCGTTCGACCCTACGCCCGCCTCCTCCCCCACGTTCCCAGCGACGCGACGACAGCGACTACGCCAATGGCGACTGAGATGAGATACGTGTCCTGAAACGCGAGCGTGAAGGCCCCGTTAGCGGATGCCGCGGCGCCCGTCTCCGCGCCGCGCGCCGCCTCCCGCGCCGCGAATACCGCGCCCATGACGGCGACGCTGGATACGGTGCCGAGTCCGCGCGTCAGCCCCATGACGCCCCCGCCCATGCCGAGCCTGCGCGGGGGCATCGCGCCCATTATCAAGTTCGCGTTCGCGGACTGGAACAGGCCCGTCCCGACGCCGACGGCCACAAGCCCGACACCGACGCGCGCCACGCCGGACGCGGCGTCCAGCATGGCCAGGGACGCCATCGCCAACGCGCACACCGCCAGCCCGCCGGTAATGGTGTACGCTGGATTCCAGCGGTCGGAAAGCCAGCCGCCCAACGGCGAACCCAGCGTGTTGGCGACGGTCATCGCCAGCAGCAGCGCGCCCCAGACACTCGCCGTCGCGCCCATCGCGTCCACCACCATGAACGGCAGGATGAACCAGTTGACGAACGTGGACACCATAGCGAGGATGGACACGGCGAACGCGGCGGCAAGCGCGCGGTTTCTGAATATCGAAAGGTCTAGCGCGGGCCGCTCGACGCGGCGCTCGATCGCGATGAACGCGACGAACGCGAGCGCAGCCACGGCGCCAAGCGCGGGAACGTAGGGCTGGGTCCAACCGCTCCTGCCGCCCAACGACAACGCCAGTATCAGCGCGGCGACGGCTACGAACAGCGTGGCCGCGCCCCATACGTCGAAAGCCGCGCGTGGGCGTCCGGCGGGGCGTCCGGCGCGTTCCGTCGCGGCAGCCGGATTTGGCGGGTCGGACGGATTCGGCGGCAGTCGCAGCAGCGCGGCGGAGAAGGCGATGGCGGCGAGGCATATGGGCAGCCTGCCGAGGAATATCGCGCGCCAGCCGAATTCGTCCACCAGC
This sequence comes from Dehalococcoidia bacterium, assembly GCA_034420955.1. Classification (GTDB taxonomy): domain Bacteria; phylum Chloroflexota; class Dehalococcoidia; order Lucifugimonadales; family UBA1123; genus VXRN01. The sequence goes on along the minus strand of DAOUKV010000005.1, from coordinate 126,447 downwards.
AGTCCGCCGCCGAGCGAGCCGGTCATCATGCCGAACGTTCCGAGCGCGGCCATTATGCCGAGCGCGCGTCCCCTAAACTCGGATGGAAACAGCCGGGTTACGATGGCGGGCGCGAGCGCCATGAGCAGCCCGTTGCCAAACGCCTGAAGCACGCGCAGCGCGAACACTAGCGCGAGGCTCTGCGCCATGCCGATGGCGACTACGGCGACGGTGTACACCACGAGGCCGATGATGAACATTCGCTTGAGGCCGAAGACGTCCGCCGCTCCGCCAAGCCCAAGCTGGAGCGCGGTACTGGCGCCGACGTAGAAGATGATGATCCACTGGATCGTTACGGCGTCGGTTCCGAAGCTGGCCGTGATGTCCGGCAGGGCGACGTTTACGGTGATGTCAAGCGCGGCGAGGAACATGCCGGACGCGGCGGCGACAAGCCCTAGCCACCGGTTGCGAGCCAAGCGCTCGACCGATGTTTGTCCACCTGGTTCGACCACGCCCTGCCCTTTGCGACCATCTGCTGGGGAAACAATAGGGGCAACCGAGTGCGGTTGCCCCTGATTTGCCGTTCCGGGCGCCCACAAGGGGAGCCTCTACGGATAGTTTGGCGGTCGGAAGCGCTAGACGCCGCCGACTCCCGCGGTGGAAGGCGTGGCCGCCGCGCGCTCGCGCGTCCGGCTGATGCCGATGCGCCGCGCGATGATGACTTTCTGGATCTCAACCGTGCCCGCGGGGTGCGCCCCAACGAGGCTGCCGCGCTGATAGACCTCCGGCTCGCCGCCGAACGGCGCGCGCGGCTCCTCGGTGCCGCACAGGCTGTACATGCCCATCAGGTCGCGCGAGCGGTCCGCGTTCTTGATGCGGTACAGCTTGCCGAACATCGAGGTCTGCGAGCCGTGGTACGTCATCTCCTGGCGCGACTGGTACATGCCGTAGTTGCGCAGGTTCATGAGGCTGTGCACGTGCGAGTCTATGTACGCCGCGGCCGCTTCCTGCTGCGCGACCGGGTCGGCGCCCAGAGCCTCGCCCTCGCGCTCCGTGTTGCGGACGTAGCTCAGCAGGTTGTCGAGCGACTCGTCGCGCGGGAACGCCTGGCCGCGTCCGCCGTGCTCGACTTCCAACGTCGTCTGCGTAACCTGCCAGCCCTGCTGCTCGCCGCCGATGAGGTGGTCGCCGGGGATGCGGACGTTATCGAAGAAGAACACGCTCTGGTCGTCGCCGGAAAGCAGATCCATGCGCTCCTGCGCCAGCCCCTCTGCGGGGAACGGAACCATGAAGTAGCCCAGGTTGCGGTGGCGGGGCGCGTCCGGCTCGGTCATGAAGGGACCGAACAGGTAGTCGGGTTCGCCAACGCCGCTGATCCATATCTTCTGGCCGTTGAGGATGAAGTCGTCGCCGTCGCGCACCGCGCGGCTCTGGAGCGACGCGAGGTCGGAGCCGGCGTTGGGCTCGGAGAAGTTCTGGAACGCGACCTTGTCTGCGCTCAGCAGCGGCTTGAGGAACTTGTTCTTCTGGTCTTCGTCGGCCCAGACCAAGAGCGTGGGGAAGACGAGGCCGTTGGTGAAGCCCGGCACCACGCGCGCGCGCCTGAACTCTTCTTGGATGATGGTCTCGTGCTCGCCGGACAGCCCGCCTCCGCCGTACTCCTTCGGGTACGTCGGGTAGAGCCAGCCCTTCTCGGCGATCGTCTTGTGCATATCGCGCCAGAACCAGTACTGGTCGTCAGACAGCTCGTTGCGATCGACAGGGGCTCTCATATCCTCGGGGATGTTCTCATCGAGCCAGGCGCGAACCTCGCTGCGGAACTCCTCCTGGTCTTCGGTATAGGTGTAGGCGAAATCCATCCGTGCACTCCTCCTCAGGCTTGCCAAGTCTGATTTTGGGCATTATTCAAGCAATACGCCAATGTTAGGGCGTAGCCGCGTGGCTGTCAATAGCAAGTGGGGCGCCACGATTTTCGTCTAGCGCAGACGACGCGCTCAGCCTTATATTATGTATTCAGGAAACCAGTACGGGAACGGAGACTCCATGGAAGCCAAACGCATAGTCCAACAGGCGGAGGAAGCCGGCGTCCAACTCGTGAACTTCCTGTTCTGCGACAACGCCGGAATCATACGCGGCAAGGCCACTCACGTCTCAGGCTTGGAGCGACGCTTGGAATCGGGCATCGGGCTTACCAAAGCGATGCCGGCAATGAGCGGCATGGACCAACTGCAGGTTGTGGACGGATTCGGTCCCGTGGGCGAGGTCCGCCTGATACCCGACTTGGACACTTTCACCATACTCCCGTACGCGCCCACCCGCGCGTTGGCGCTGGCGGACATGATAACCATCGAGCGCCAGCCGTGGGGAGCTTGCCCCCGCAGCTTTCTGAAGCGGATGATCGAGAAGGCGCGCTCCATTGGAATCGCCTTCCAGGCGGCGATGGAGCCGGAATGGTACCTGGCGCGCGAAGAAGACGGCGAGTTCGTCCCAATGGACGAGAGCCTGGACAACGCCTCCATCGGCTTGACAGCCTCGCGGGAAGTCATAGACGACGTGGTGGCGGCGCTGACCGCCCAGGGGTTGCAGGTGGAGCAATACTACCCCGAATTGGGCCACGGCCAGCAGGAAATGAGCATCACTCACGCAGAGGCGCTTCGCGCGGTGGACAATCACATCATATACCGGGAGACGGTGCGAAACGTGGCTTGGCAACACGGCTGGCTGGCGTCCTTCGCGCCCAAGCCCTTCCCGCACTTGGCGGGAAACGGGTGTCACACTCACCTCAGCGCGTGGGATCTGAACGGCGAAGTCAACCTGTTCTACGACCCGGACGATGAGTTGCAGATCAGCCAAATGGCGTACCATTTCATAGGCGGCATAATGGAACATCTGCCGGCGATCATGGCGCTCGCCGCCCCGAGCATGAACAGCTACCGGCGAATATCGCCCGGCTCGTGGAGCACCGCTTTCATCTGCTACGGCCCCGACAACCGGGAAGCCGCCCTGCGAATCCCCTCCCGCTTTTGGGGGTCTGAGATGGCTTCTACGAACCTGGAGTTTAGGCCCGCCGATTCCAGTTCCAACCCCTACATCCTGCTGGGCGGTTTGATAGCTGCCGGACTGGACGGAATCGCACGCGAAGTCGCGCCTCCCGCCGGACTGCGCGTGAACGTGGACCCGTCCAGCCTGTCGCAGCGAGAGTTGGCGGAGCGGGGCATCGAACGACTGCCGGAGTCCCTGCTGGACGCCACCGAGGCGCTGGAAGCGAACAGCGTTCTAACCGACGCGATGGGGCCATTGCTGACGGCCTCCTACCTGGCGATCCGCCGCGCCGAATGGGAGCTATTCTCGCGCCACGACGCCGACTTCGAGATACAGCAGCATTTCTACAAGTACTAGGCGCGAACTCGTCCCGAAGACCCCGACGCGCCGTGAATTGCCCCACAGCGCTCTCGTGCTATAATCCGCGCAATTCACGGCGTTGGGAGTTGGGAAATGCCGCTCGAAAGCCTGCTTGAACTGGTCGAAACGCTCAGATCGCGCATCCAGTTGCACGGCGACGCGCTACGTGGCAGCGAGGCGTTGACCCGCTACGCGCTGATAGACCCGCTGCTTAGAGAGCTGGGCTGGGATACGTCTGACCCGGCTATGGTAGCGCCGGAGTACAGCCTAAGCGGCGGTGGAAGAGCCGATTACGCTCTTCTCACAGACGGAAAACCGGCGATGATGGTGGAAGCCAAGAAACTGGGAGAAGACCTGCACGACAAAGCTCGTGATCAGGGCATCTTGTACTGCATTGACACCGGAACCGCGTACTTCGCAATAAGCGACGGCGCGCGATGGGAAATCTACGAGACGCACAAGGCAGTTCCGATAGACCAGAAGCGAGTGGTGGAGTTTGACTTGGCGAGCCAGCCGCCCGCCGGATCTTGCCTCAGTGCATTGGCACTGTGGCGGGCAAGTGTTCAATCCGGTTACGTTGCCGCCGGAGCTGAGCCTATCGTTGAGGCGATTGAAGAACCAGTCACGCAGCCAGCGGGCGTCACTTCTCCACCAACCATCATTACACTGCCGCCTGGGGATTGGCGTCTCCTGACGACCATAGAATCCGGTGAAGGCAAGCCCACTGAAATGTTGTTCCCAGACGGTGGAAGGGCGGCGTTGAAGAATTGGAATAGTCTGCCCACTGAATCCGCAATCTGGCTGAGCAGCCGAGATTTGTTGAATACGGCTCATTGTCCAGTTGAGTCTTTGGGGCGCTCGAAACGATACCTAGTCAATACTGAACCTGTCCATAGCGATGGGAAGGCATTCATCAATCAGAGACGCATAGCGAGTGGTCTATACCTTGAACTGAACTATAACGCCGCGTCTCTTATCAATAACGCAAAAGCCATCATCAACCACGTCGGCCAAGACCCCGCCCAGTTCAAGGTGCGGTTCGACTAGGCTTGCCAACGGCTAGGTGGAGAATGGGTTGACGACCTCCAGGCTTCCTATGCGCAGGTAGGCATCGAAGTCTTCGGTGTAGAGCCGATCCACGCCGTGGTGGATGCAGCCGGCGACTATCATGCTGTCCCAGAACGAGAGGCTGTAACGTCCCAAGAGGTCCACCGCCATATCTATCATGCGGGCGGCCGGCATCGCCAGCTCCCACTCACGCATGAGGTATTGGATTCTACGATGGCCTATGGCAAGCCCGTCCCTGCCTGGGTGCAGACGTCGGGTAACGTTCAGATACTCGCAGGCGACTTGCCACAGCAGAACGCCATCTTCAATAGAATCAACCAACTCGGACGCCATGCGCTGCTTTCTGGGGTCTCTGGGATCGCCCGCATAGATTAGAATGTTCGTATCAACAGACTCCATATAACTCCTCGCGCAATCGTAGCTCGCCCGCCCGCAGGATTAGCGGTAGTCGTGCATCTCATCCCGACTCATCGGGCGAAGGTTGAGCGGTTCCTCGCGCACGGATTTTAGGAATTCAGCTACGCCTTTGCCTTTCCTTTCCGGATCCCTCGGCGGGATGCGAAAAGGCGAAGAACTGTAAATCTCGACCCTCGTGCCGTCCGGGAAGTCACACGGCTCATCAAGAACGAACTCGCCACCCTTGTAAGTCGCCATTATCTTGTGCTTCATGATTAGATACCTTCCATCCCAAGATGCCCTTCCATTTTACAGCACGCCCAGCGGGGCTCGCTATCCAAGGTACAGCCCGTTCTTCACGATGTACCACTCCACGGCGGGTGGAACGAGCACCGCTATCGAATCGCCCGCCGCCGCGCGGCGGCGGATGTCCGTCGCGCTGATGTCCAGCATCGGGCCGCGGACGACGCTCAGCCTGCCGACCGACGCCGGGAACTCGCGCGCGAACTCATCCGGCGACACGTCCCGCGCACCCGGGCGCGACACGGCGGCGATGTGGCACAGGTCGAACAATCGCTCCGGCTGCCGCCAGCGCCTAAGCTCCCGAACCGAGTCCATTCCGAGTATCAGATGCAGCGTAGCGTCTTCGCCAAGTTCGCGGCGCAGTTCGGCGAGCGTGTCCACAGTGTACGTCGGCCCAGGCCGGTCGATCTCGATCGAAGACACCTCGAAGCCACGGCGTCCGTCCACCGCCAGCCGCGCCATCGCCAACCTATGCGCGGCGTCCGTTACGGACTGATCAGCCTTCAGCCACGGACGCCCCGCCGGTATGAGAATCACGCGCTCCAGCCCCAGCGCGTCACGGGCGGCGTCGGCTACGGCCAGATGCCCGCAGTGTATAGGGTCGAACGTGCCGCCCAGGATGCCGATGCGCGACGGTGCTTTCAATAGCCCTGTCTCCCATGTAAACTTGCCCCACTATACACGACACAAACCATGCGCGGGCGCGGGAGGAGAACACCCATGACCACCACACCCACTGACCACAACGTCGAAGTCAACGGCCTCAACATCCACTACCTGGACTGGGGCGGCGATTCCAACCGCAACCTGCTGCTGGTTCACGGACAGGGCGGCAACGCGCATAACTGGGATCACATCGCCAGCGCGCTGTCCGACGAGTTCCGCGTGATTTCCATTGACCAGCGCGGGCACGGCGACTCCGACCACACCCGCGAAGGCTACGGCGTGGACAGGTTCGCGGCGGACCTCGCCGAGTTCGTGGAGAAGACCGGAATCGCGCCGTGCGACTACGTTGGAGCCTCGCTCGGCGCGCGCAACGGCATCGCCTACGCCGGCGACCGCTCCGACCACCTCAAGCACTTCGTCTGCCTCGACTATGGACCGGAGATGAGCGTCGTATCCGCCCGAAACCAGATCTCCGGCATGAACAAGCGACTGCTCGGCTACCGCTCGCTGGACGAGTACGTAGAAATCCAGATGCAGGGCAACGCCCGGCCCGGCGAAGACTACTACCGCAACCAGGCGCAACACGGCCTTCGCCTCAACTACGCGGGCAAGTACGTCCCCAAGTCCGACCCGGAGATGTTCTGGATCAACGGCAGCTTCGGAGTCCGCGAGGTGCCCTACCTGTGGGAGCAGTGGTCGAAGATAAGCTGCCCGATAATGGAGATGAAGGGCGGGGAGAGCGACTTCCTATCGCCCGAAATCAAGGCGCGCATGATCGAGGCGCAGCCCTCCATGACGTGGGTGGACGTCCCCGACTCCGGACACGGCATCACCGGCGACAACCCCGCCTTCCTGCTGTCCGAGCTCCGCGCCTTCTTCGTGGACTAGCAAGCCGGGCGCTTGACCGGAATTTTGCGGCGCGGTTGCCTGCGGATTCGTAGCCGCGTTGTGGCGTTGACGCTGGCGCTTACGCGCCCCTAGGTTCATACACCGCCCAAAAATCGAGGTACGGCGGCGCGACGGACTTGAAGTGCTCCCAAGTTCGCGGCTCGGCCTCGGGGTCGCTTTCGACTTCGCCCGTGCCGTACTCGCCTATCCTGACGAGCGAGAAGCCCAACCCGATCATGCCGTTTACCAGAGTAGCCAGCGTGTGCCGGAACTCGCGCGGGCCGCGCACGCGCCGCTCCACGCCGTCCGGGTCGGTGAACTCCCAGTGCGGGTCTGCTATGTCAATCTCTCCGTCGCCGTAGGTGTCCCAGAGGCGGTAGCCGCCCTCGTTCCAGTCCGAAGGCTCGACGTTTTGGAAGTACGGGTTGGCGCACGATAGGCGGTAGATGCCGCCGCGCCTAAGAACTCGCGCCACCTGCTCGAACACCGCCACCGCGTCGGGCACGAAGTTGATCGAGTGCGCGTGCCACACCACGTCGAAGCTGTCCGCGTCGAAGCGCGACAGGTCCCGCATGTCGCCTTGCAGCGTTCGGACGTCCAGCCCGTAGCGGCGCGCCGCCTCGCGGTCCCGCTCCAGCTGCTCCTCGGACAGGTCCAGAACCGTAACATTCGCGCCCAGCAGCGCGAAGGCCGCCGACTGCTGCCCGCCGCCCGCGGCGAGGCACAGGACGTCCTTGCCGCTCACGTCGCCTATCAGCCCATTGCGGTCAACCAGCCGGCGGGCGGCGGACTCGTCCATGTCCAGATACGGCACGGTGTACTCTATGCCCGCGCGGGCGAGCGCGTTCCACCGGTCCATGTTGAATTGGGCCAAATCATCCATCGCATCCATCGGCAATCTCCCGTCCAAAATCCGTTCGAGGCAATATCATACTTTATCACCGCAAGCAGGCGCGTCCCAACTCCGAAACTCCGGTCAAGCGCCTGGGCTTGATTTTGCCTTGGACGAACTCCGTTGTTCACAATCCCATAGACCGCGCGGCGTGTTACAATACGTACCCTATTCTTCACTAGGTGACGGGAACGCAGCCATGACCTCCAAGACCGATACCCACCCCCGCCAGCTATGGGAAGCCGCGCTCGGACACCTGCAGATGGAGGTGGACAAGCAGGTTTACGAGACGTTTCTGAAGGAGACCACCGGGCTTGCCCACGCCAACGGCGAGTTCGTCGTCGGCGCGTCGGACGCTTTCAGCGCCGAGATGCTGGAACAGCGCATGTACACGCTCATCGCCCAGACGCTGGAGAGCGTCGTCGGGGAGGAGGTCGAGGTGCGCTTCACCGTCGAGTCCGCATACCTGTCGGATGGGGACGCCTATACGAATGGCGCATCCAATGGAGCGTCCGCTGGGGCGTCTGGGCGCGCGTCGGAGTCCCCGCCCGCGATGCGCTCGCGCAACGGCGGAACGACTGCCCAGAGCCGGATGCTGAACCCTCGCTATACGTTCGACACCTTCGTCGTGGGCAAGTCCAACGAGCTCGCTCATGCCGCCGCGCTCGCCGTCGCCGGACAGCCCGGACAACTATACAACCCGCTGGTCATGTACTCGGACGTCGGTCTCGGCAAGACGCACCTGATGCACGCCATCGGCCACCGGCTCGCCGGGCGCGGAATGTCGCTCATCTACTCCACCACCGAGGAGTTCACCAACTCCTACATCAAGGCGATACGCGACGGGACGACTGACGAGTTCCGAGACCGCTTCCGCAATGAGGACGTACTGCTGCTGGACGACATCCAGTTCCTGATAGGCAAGGAACAGACGCAGGAGGGCTTCTTTCACACGTTCAACGCGCTGCACATGACGAACCGGCAGATAGTGATAACGTCCGACCGCCCGGTAACCGCGCTGACGCTGCTGGAAGACCGCATACAGTCGCGCCTCGCCGGCGGCCTGGTCGTGGATATACAGCCGCCGGAGATCGAGACGCGCGTCGAGATACTGCGCCACAAGGCGCAACCATACGCCGCGCGCGGCCAGGAGATCTCCGACGACGCCATCCACTTTCTGGCCGAGCGCATCCACCGCAACATACGCGAACTGGAAGGCGGGCTGAACCGCGTGCTGGCGATGGCCGACCTGTTGGGCATACCCGCGACAATAGACCTGGTCAAGCGCGCCATCGCCGACGTGGTGGAGACGGCGGCAGAGCGCAAGATACCCGAATCCGCGGTCATCGGCGCGGTCTCGACACACTACGGCGTCAGCGTCGAGGCGATCAAGGGGCGCAAGCGCGACAAGAAGACGGCCCTCGCCCGGCAGGTCGCCATGTACCTGCTGAGAGAGGAGTCGCAGCTGGGCCAGGCGGCTATCGGCAATGCCCTCGGCGGCAAAGCTCACAATACCGTCATGCACGGGTGCGAGCGCATATCCAACCAATTGAACGTGGACGCGCAGCTGCGCCGCGACCTCATCAGCATCCGCCAGGCGATCTCCGACGCCTAAGCGAGCCGAACGAACATAGGACGAACGAGGGGACGAGCGGCGGCTTGCAACGAAGCTGGATTCATGATTGCGAACTCGCGTGTTACGATGGACTCTAACCAAATTCTTGACGCCCAACTAGACAAGAAATGGACTTGGCGGGGATAATCATGTCAATAACTGCTCAATAACTGTCGATAACCGTAGTCGGTTGTCAATAACTCAGCCCGGATCTGGGCTGCTGGAAGATTTCCAAAACTTGTATAGACAGGCTATCGCTCAAAGATTCCAGAGTTGCCGACGGGTTATCTCCGGTCCATCCATCCCTGTCCGTAGCTGGCGGGGCTAGTTATCGACATTGCCGATGCCCTTATTACTACTGTTAGATATACTGAAGCCATGATTGACAGAGTCACCATTCAAATAATTAGTGGCACAGGCGGGGACGGCGCGATAAGCGGGCGGCGGGAAAAGTACGTGCCGCGAGGCGGGCCGGACGGCGGAGACGGCGGCGCGGGCGGCAGCGTCTATCTGGTCGCGGATCCGAACGTCAACACCCTGCTCGCATACCGATACCGCCGCCACTTCACAGCCGAGAGCGGAGGCCGCGGCGAGCGCAGGCTCAGACACGGCAAGAACGGCGCGGATATCACGCTGCAGGTGCCTGTTGGAACCCAGGTCTGGCTGGATGACGGATCGTTATCCGATTCTGGCGCCTCTGGTTCCGCTCTGCTAGCGGACTTGGATGAACCGGGCGAACGATGGCTGGCGGCCGCCGGCGGCGCGGGTGGCGCCGGAAACGCCCACTACGCGACCTCGACGAATCGCTTCCCCCGCCTGGCGCAGGCTGGGATGCCGGGCGAAGAGCGAACGCTGCGCCTGGAACTGAAGCTGCTGGCGGACATTGGCATCGTCGGCGCGCCGAACGCCGGCAAGTCCAGCCTCATATCGGCCGTGTCCGCGGCTCGGCCCAAAGTAGCCGACTACGCCTTCACCACGCTGGAGCCGTCGCTGGGCGTCGTCGAGCGACGCGGCGAGACGTTCGTGATGGTGGATATACCGGGCCTCATCGAGGGGGCGCACGCCGGCGTCGGGCTGGGACACGAGTTCCTGCGCCACGTCGAGCGCACCCGCGTCCTGATTCACCTGGTGGACGGCGCGCAGGACGACCCGGTAGGCGTGTATCGCCAAATCAACGCCGAGCTTTCGCAGTACGACTCGCGGCTCGCCCTCAAGCCGCAGATACTCGCCGTCAACAAGTTGGACCTGACCGACGTTCACGTGCTGCGCGAGGAGCTGCGGGAAGCGTTCGAGGCAGCCCTGTCCGATGAGTCCGGCGATCTGGCCGACGAACTGGGCAAGCCGCGCGTCCACTTCGTCTCAGCCGTAACGGGAGAGGGCGTGGGCGAACTGCTGGACGCGACGCTGCAAATGCTGAGAGAAACGCCCCAAACGCCTCAGCCAAGCGTGGGCGACGGCGACGCGGATTCGTCAGGATTTGGCGCGCTGCCGGTGCTGAGGCCCGAACCGCGCCGCCGCAGGCCGCGCGTGAGCGTGGATGATGAGGGAGTGTTCGTAGTGGACTGGCCGCCGGCGGAGCGCATGGCGACGATGATAGGCCCGGACGATTGGGCGGCCAAGATGCAGTTCTACCACCGGTTGGAGCGCGCGGGCATAGTCGAGGCGCTGGAGGCCGCGGGCGCGGGCCCGGGCGACGTGGTGCAGATCGGCGAGGCCGAACTGGTGTGGGAATAGCAAGCCAAGCGCTTGACCGGTGTTTATCAGGCGCGGACGGCTGTGCATTCCAATACGTGTAGCGACGCCGATCCGATACCGGTCGAGCGTGTGGCTCGTCTCTACCGCCGGCGGCGCCGCCGGATGCGCCTGAGGCTGCGCTGCTTGTCGAGACGCGTCTGCTCGCCCTTGGATCGGAAGAACCGCCGGTTGCGCAGCTCTCGGAGTATGCCGGAGCGCTGCATGGAGGTCTGGAATCTCTTGAGCAGGGCTTCTGGGTCTTCGCCCTCTCGGAGTTGTACGTATGCCAAAAATCGTCTCCTGCCAGTCTCGTTGGTTCTCTTGATTGTATCATCTTTATCGCTTGGCGGCGCAACCCGGATATTCGAGAGGGACGCATCCCGCTAGGACGAGCCTATGGGGTCCCGGCCCAAGCACCCAACGCCACTGCCCGTCTGCGCCGACAACGGACGGCGCGGAGCCGCCGGATTACCCAAACCTATCTATAATCCCGGACAGGACCACGGACAGGAAACCCGAGAATATGCCCCAGATGACGAATTCCGGGATGATGACCGCCGCGAGGGAGCGCGCTGTTGAGAACCCGTTCGCCTCGGACACGAGAATCACGTGCAGAATGAATTGCCACATGAACATGGCTATCCCTACCAAGGCGCCCACGGCGACTAATGGCTGAATATCGAGGAAAGGGGATAGCGCCAGTCTGATTAAGTTGTTCAGGATGAATATCGAGTAGATGAAGCATACTCCGGAGAGTAGCGCGGTGAAGGATGCGGTTCCGCCCAAGATACGGCTCGCCACCCAAAGGAGCCCGGCTATCAGCGCATTTGCGCCGATGATGGTAACCGCCCAGCCGGGGATCATAAGCCCGCCTACGGGCGTTTGGATGCCGAAATACTCCACAACCTCCGATCCCGTGGCAATGTACCGCGCCAATCCGGCGAATAGACCGACGGCTATGAGGATGATCAGCCCCTGGACGACCGGGCGACGCTCGGCTATGTCGCGCATGGTTGCCGCGGGACTCACCACAATGCCCCATATGGTGTTGAAGAAAGTCGCCACTGGGGACGAACCCGATGAAGATGCGCTGCTCGAAGATGACATGCTAGAACCTCCGCGTCTAATGGGAAACTCCTGATACTCAGTCGCGCTATGCCCGAATGATACTCTACGAACCGAGTTCGTGCAACGAAACGCGCGGGTTTGGGGCGCATTCCCGTCCCTCAGACCGACAACCCCCGGCAAATACGGATTCTCCTTTCACAAATCCCAGGCCAGTCGGATGGGGCATGGTTGATACGCCTGATCTACAGTTCAGGGGTTATCCCCACTTGCCCCTGACATGCTGGGGTGATAGGGTCTCCACAATTGGCGCGCGTGGTTATGAATCGGAGGCGGATGTCGCGTTTAGACACGAGGTAAAGTCATAATGCCGACCAATGAGATACTGGCGCCCACAAAAGGACCTTTGTCGGGAATCCGAGTCCTGGACTTCACATGGATTCGAGCGGGGCCCTGGTGTACCCGCTGGCTGGGAGCGATGGGCGCCGAGGTGATCAAGGTCGAATGGCCGGAAAGTCCCAGCACCCGGGGGGCCACGAACACCACAGTTGTGTACACGACACCCGATGGCTTGCCGATCACCCTGAACACCGGCGGTCATTTCAACGACACCAATGCCAATAAGCGAAGCATTACCATCAACACCAAGACCGAACGAGGGATCGATCTAATACGGCGTCTGGTGGCCGTCTCAGACATCGTCGTAGAGAACTTTGCTTATGGGGTTCTGGAGCGGTGGGGGCTCAGCTACGAGGATATGAAAAAGCTCCGGCCCGACATAATCTACCTCTCGATGTCCGGTTTCGGGCATACGGGGCGGGACCGGGGATATAAAACTATGGGGCCAATTGCTCAGGCCCTGTCTGGCATGACGCACCTGTCCGGACTGCCAGGAGAGCCACCCGCCGGCTGGGGGTGGTCGTACCTGGACGATACGGGCGGTATGTACGGCGCTATATATGCCCTGAGCGCCCTGCATCACCGCAACGTTACAGGCCGGGGACAGCACGTCGACAAATCCCAATGGATGAGCGGAGTGGCGCTCAACGGCCCCGTGTTCCTGGATATCCAGGCCAACGGGCGTACAGCAACCCGAGAGGGTTACCCTCCGGGCAACCGAAGTCACTGGCCTGGCACGCCCATTGTTAACAATTACAGGGGCAGGACTGCGGCGCCTCACAATGCCTACAGGACCAGCCCCGGAGGTTACAACGACTGGTGCGCCATCGCCTGCTTCTCCAACGAGGAGTGGCGGAGGCTGGTCGAAGTAATGGGCTGCCCCTCCTGGGCTGCGCACCGGAAATTCGACACCCTCGAAGGTCGCTTGGAGTACCAGGAGGAAATGGACCAGGGTATCGAGGCGTGGACGAAGACCCTGGGCAAGTACGAGATCATGGAGCGGTGCCAGGCGGTGGGAGTGCGTTCCATGCCTGTCCAGAGCAGCCAGGACAAGGTGGAAAACGATCCACAGCTGCGATACCGAGAAATGTACATGGAGGTGGAACATCCGGTGTTGGGGACCTGGCCCCTCCAGAATGCCCCGTTCAAGATGTCGGAGACACCGGCGGTCAATAGCCGGCCAGGTCCGCTGATCGGCCAGCACAATGGGGAGGTATTCGAAGGACAGCTGGGCGTCAGCCACCAGGAGCTGGTCGACGGCTTAGGGGACGGCACCTTCTGGCCGAAGGACTTGAGCATGGATCCCTATCCGTATCTCAGGGAGATGATGGACCCGGACTCGCCAGTAGAGTGGACTGGAACTGAGGCGGAGCCGAATCCCGCTCCGGAGCCAACAAGAACCCTGGGCCCAGACCCGACGGGCGCTTATGCGGGGTTGCGGGTGCTGGAACTTGCCGACGAGACGGGTCAGTGGTGTGGCAAGCTGATGGCTGACATGGGCGCGGACGTTATCAAGATCGAGCCGCCCGGAGGAGAGACCGCCCGGACGGTTGGACCGTTCTATAAGGACGTGCCTCACCCAGACCGGAGTCTGTCCTTCTGGCACTACAATACTTCGAAGCGGGGCATTACTCTAAACTTGGAAACCGAGGCTGGTCGGCGACTATTCCGGCGGCTGGCGGAGAAGGCGGATGTGATTCTGGAAACGTACCGCCCCGGCTACATGGCCTCAGTAGGGTTGGGGTACCAGGACCTGAAGAAGGACAACCCTGGCCTGATCATGTGTTCTCTGACACCCTTTGGTCAGCAGGGGCCATGGAAGGACTACCAGACCAGCGATCTGCTCCACCTGGCCGCCGGCGGACAGATGGCCTCCTGCGGCTATACCGAGGACGACTTGCCCGATGCGCCGCCCATCGCTCCTGGGGGAGGACAGTCCTGGCACATAGGGAGCCACTTTGCCTGCATAGCCATAGGGGCTGCCCTGGTGCATCGGACGGTGACTGGCCAAGGGCAATACATCGATGCCTCCATCCACGACGCGTGCGCCCTGACAACCGAAGCAGCGGTGAACCATTATATCTACGGCAAGGAGATTGTCCGGCGCCAGACCGGCCGCCATGCCTCCCCAAGTCCCACCGACACCACTCAACACCGCTGCGCGGACGGAAATTACGTCAATGTCGCCGCTGCGATCCTGAACCAGATGACCTCGGCTCGCCTGGATGCGCTGGGGGAGTGGATGGACGAAATAGGATTGGCGCGCGACCTGCTGGATGAGAAGATGCGGTACCCTGATGCTATTACCGATAACGAGCTGTTCCTCTATCTCATCGGCAATATCACTCGGGACGAGATGTATCACGGTGGGCAGAAGCGGGGCTTCAACATTGGTGCGGTCTGGTCTCCCGACGAGGTGATGAAGGACAAGCACCTCGAGGACCGGGGGTTCTGGGCGGAAGTGGAGTACCCGGAGGTAGGCGAGACGTTCCGGCACCCAGGTCCCGCGGGTATCTTCAACGGTTCACCTTGGGCCATCTCGAGGCGGTCGCCCCTTATTGGGGAACACAACGAGGAGGTACTGTGTGGAGAACTGGGCCTGACCGGGACGCAGCTGGCGACTCTGGCCGAGACAAACGTTATCTAGGCGCGCTTCTCTCATCAGACGACATTTCGCGCTGCGCCTCCCACGTTCGCCCATTCTTGACATCCACGCGCCCCATACTTAAACTTGCCAAGGAATTTGGCAAAACACTGGCAGCCATCAGGAGCGCGTGGAATGACGCAGGAATCGGCGATTACACCGGAAATGAGAGCGGCCGTCGGCGTTGAGTCTGAGCCGCAAACCCACGATGTCGAAAAGGGCGCTATCGCCAAGTTCGCCCAGGCGATCGGCGACTCGAACCCCCTGTACACCGACGAGGAGGCGGCGCGGCGCTCGCGGTACGGCGGCATCATAGCCCCGCCGACCTTCTTCCGATCCATGCCGTCCGGCCCCATGAAGGTGGACGTGCGCAGTCCCTACTCCGCCAATCTCGACGGCGGCAGCGACTGGGAGTACTACGAGCCCGTCCGACCCGGCGACCGCATCACCGTTACGACCATGGTATCCAACGTCTTCGAGCGCCCCGGGCGGCTCGGCAACATGCTGTTCATCCAGCGCGAGACGAAGTACGTCAACCAGTTCGGAACCACCGTCGCCATTCAGCGAACCACTGGCATCAGCTATCAGCCATAGAAGGAGTTAGCATAGTGGCAGACCAGGTCTATTTCGAAGACGTAGAAGAGGGCATGGAAATCCCCACCCTCCGCAAGGACCCGACGACGCAACAACTCGTCAAGTACGCCGGCGCCTCAGGCGACTACTACCAGATCCACTACGATCTGGAGTACGCCAAGAACAACGGCCTGCCCGACGTCATCCTGCACGGCGCGCTCAAGAACGCCTTCCTCGGTCAGGTGATGACCGACTTCGTTGGCGAGTGGGGCACGCTTAAGAAGCTTAGCGTCCAGTACCGTGGCATGGACGTGCCCGGAACCCCCGTATTCGGCAAGGGCATCGTCAAGAAGAAGTACCAGCAGGACGATGACAACATCGTCGAGTGCGAGATATGGCTCGAGACGCACGAGGGCCAGCGCACCACGCCCGGCTACGCCGTAGCCGCCCTGCCCAACAGGGAGTAGCGGTGCGGGGCAACCCACAAGGGTTGCCCCTGCCAATCCTCCCCGGTAAGGGCGTCCCTCGTGGGCGCCCTTCGTCGGTTTGACGAATGACGCGGCGGATGGAGCAACCACAAGGGTTGCCCCTACCAATCCTTTGCGGAGGCGATTATGGCTAACTACGTTCTCGTTCACGGCTCGTTCCAGGGCGGCTGGATATGGAAGCCGACCGCCGCGGTTCTGCGAGCCGCCGGCCATACAGTCTATGCGCCCACGCTCGACGGGTGCGGCGAACGCCGCCACCTGATACGCCCGGGCATCACCATCGCGGCGCAGGGGCGTGAGGTCGCCGACATGATGTTCTACGAGGACCTGGACGACGTGGTTCTCGTAGGCACCAGCACCGGCGGCCTCGTAGTGTGCAAGATCGCGGAGCTTGCGAGGGAGCGCATCTCCCGCCTCGCGTTCGTGGACGCGCTCGCGCCCCAGCCGGGCCAGCGCGTCGTCGAAATCGTCCAGCGCGACCCATCTACGCCGCCCATGCCGACGACCGAGCTGACGCGCGGCCCCACGCGCGAGGAGTTGGAGAACCGCCTGTTCGCGGACCTGGAGCCGGAGTTGAGGGCGTGGGCCGCCGAACGCGCCACGATGCACCCGGTAGAGGCGTCTGACGCGCCCGGCGAGCTGGACGGCTTCTGGGCGCAAGAGTGGAACGCCCGCGTCATCCGGTGCCGCCTCAGCCAAAACCCGCCGGAGGCGCACCAGCGCGCCACCGCGGAGACGCTAAACGCCGACTGGCATGAGATGGACGCTGGACACTACCCGATGCTCAGCCATCCGGAGGAGCTTGCCGCCCTGCTGCAGATGTAGGGGCGTCGAACGACGCTGCCCATATTTTTAACGCGGAGGCGCAGAGGACGCGGAGGGGGATATAGGACGTCCCTTGTGGGCGCGCGCGTCCCCCGTTCGCAACAGGCCACATCCCGGCAGTTGCCTACGCCTCATAAATTCCGGTCAAGCTTATGGCTTGCGCTAGGCTTGAAGCGTCGCGCCGACGCCGCTGGCTATGCCGCGGTACTCGCGCAGAACGGCGTTGCTGTTCAGCGCGGTCGGCTTGGACGTGTCCCTGTAATCGGCCCGCATCTCGATGCGGCCCAGGAACGGGATGTCCAGATGCTCGGCAAGCTCCTCGCCGGCGCCCGAGCCGAATATCTCGCCCGAGAAGTTCTCGACGACGCCCAGCACGGAGATCTGCAGCTTCTTAATCATGTTGACGGAGCGGATGGCGTCTATCTTCGCAAGCTCCTGCGGAGTGGTTACGACTACGAAGCCGTCCATTTCGAGCGACTGCATCACCGTCAGCGGCGCGTCGGACGTTCCGGGTGGCAGGTCTATGATGAGGTAGTCCAGTTCGTCCCACTCGGTGGACTGGAGAAGCTGGTTGATGGCGTTGTGGATCATCGGACCGCGCCAGATGATAGCCTCCTCCTCGTCCTTCTGGAAGAAGCCCATGGACATAACCTTGACGCCGAAGCGCTCCGGCGGAACCATGCGCCTGTCGTCGCGCGCCGTCGGCGGCTCGGAGACCTTCATGGCGCGGATGACGTTGGGGCAGTCTATGTCCACGTCCAGGATGCCGACGCGCGCGCCGTCGTTGGCGAGCGTAACCGCCAGGTTGACGGCGACAGTGGTCTTGCCCACGCCGCCCTTGCCGCTGTAAACGCCCACCTTGTGCTTGATCTTGCCGAGCGTCTCCGCTATCGCGCGCTTCTGCTCGAACTGGCGACGCATAGCCTCGACGCGGGCGCGCGCCTGCGCCTGCTGCTGGGGGTTCATGGCCTCACCGCGGGCAGGGCCGTGCTGATGGGGATTCATGCGGTTCTCCCGCGGGGCGAGCGCCGCCCCGTCTGGCGTTTGGATTCGGTTCGGACGACGCGCTAGTCCAGGCCCAGCAGCTTCTTGCCGTCTTCCGTGATCAGGTCAGGCGTCCAGGGCGGGTCGAAGGTCAGTTCGACGTTCACGTCTTCGACCTCGTCGAGCTCGGCGATGCGCCACTCCGCCTGCTGCGCGATGTAGGGCCCCATGCCGCAGCCGGCGAAGGTCAGCGTCATGCGGACGTCCACGTTGCCCTGATCGACTTCGACGCCGTAGATCAGCCCCAGGTCAACCACGTTGACGGGGATCTCGGGGTCGTACACGTCTTTGAGAGCCTCGTAAACCTCGTCGGCGGTGAGGGTGGGCTGTGTGGTAGTCATTGGTTAGCCTCCGTGTGGGCCATGTTGCTTTGGATGAACTCAATTCTAGTGGCAAGGCCGTATGGTGTCAAAACTATCTTAGCGCGCGCGCCATCAACTCCTCTGCCTTGGCGCGGCTGCCGGATGCGGTTACATAGACCAGGCTGCCCTTGTTCTTTAGCAAGAGGTGACCGTTTTCCAGCTTCAGGTAGCGGGCGTTGGTCCTGCCCAAGTCTATCGTCTCCATGCCGGTCTTGCCGGCTATGGAGCGAATGAGGAACGAGACGGCCAAGCCGTTGTAGCCGGTGCCTCCCACCAGAACGATGCCCGTGTGGAGACTGTCCAGCAGTTCGGCGTCTATCTTGTTCGGTATCATCTCGGGCATACTGCTGTATATGCCGAACGCCACGTTGTCCACCCGCGCCATGCCGAAGGCGGTGGAAAGCCCCGGCGCGCTGACCCCCGCTTCGTTCGCCACCGTCTGAAGCAGGTCGCCGCCGGTCGATATGAACCCCGCCGCGACGGGCGGGTCTTCGACCGACACCGGCAGGTTAGTCAGCATGTTCCACGCATTCGGATTCCTGTCGCGCAGCCGCGCCAGCGCGCCCGCCACCGGCGGAATGGGAGGCGTGGACAGCGTCGCGCCCGGCACGGGCGGGATCGGGGGCTGCGGCAGGGCGATAACTATCGGCGGAATCGGCAGGGTAGAGCCGGCGAGCGTCGGGATAGGCGCGTCCGGCCCATCGAACTGGCGGCGCACCTCGACCGCCCACACCGTGTCTCCGCGCACCACCTCCACCGTGTCGGCGGCCACGCGCACCGACGTTGGCTCGTCCGGCGCCGCCCGCTCGAGCAGGCTGGCCGCCAGCAGCGCGTCCGATGCGTTGGTGAAGCGCAGGAAGCCCCCGAACTGGTCCAGCGACGCCGCGACCATGGATACGCGCGACAGCTCCAGCCCGTCGTCAGAATCCAAGATGATGATTCCCGACTGGTCGGGGCTTAGCAGGCGCTCGTGGTCTATGTTGACCGGCGCGGCCGGGCTGAAGTACAGATAGGTCTGGTACTCGACGTCCGGAAGCAGATCGTACTCCATTCCGACTGGCAGCGTACCGTTGCTCTCGCGCACGTTATTGCCGCACGCGAGGGCGAGGATGAACGTGAGGGCTATTGCGGCTGTCAGGATGCGTCTGAGCATGGCGTCTGAGCCTACTCTACCAGAACCTTGCGTAGATCAGTAATCTGGTCTCTTAGCAGCGCGGCCTTCTCGAACTCCAGAGACCGCGCGGCCGTCTTCATCTGCGACTCCAGATCCTTGATGAGCCGCGTGATGTCGTCCTTCGGCATATCGGAAGAATCCACCGTGTAGGTCGCCGCGGTCTCGGCCACGGCGCGAACGCGCTCGGTGATGTCGTGAATCGTCTTCTGTATGCTCTGTGGAGTGATGCCGTTTTCGCGGTTGTACATGCGCTGTATCTCGCGCCGGCGCTCCGTCTCGTCAATCGCGCGTTTCATCGAGTCCGTAACCCTGTCGGCGTACATTATCACATGACCTTCGACGTGGCGCGCCGCGCGTCCGATGGTCTGGACGAGCGACGTGGTGGAGCGCAGGTAGCCCTCCTTGTCGGCGTCGAGGATGGCTACCAGGCTGACCTCGGGCAGATCCAGCCCCTCGCGCAGCAGGTTGATGCCGACGATGACGTCGTACACGCCCAGTCGCAGGTCGCGCAGTATCTCGCTGCGTTCCAGCGTGTCTATCTCGGAGTGCAGATAGTGGG
This sequence comes from Dehalococcoidia bacterium, assembly GCA_034420955.1. Lineage (GTDB taxonomy): Bacteria > Chloroflexota > Dehalococcoidia > Lucifugimonadales > UBA1123 > VXRN01. Next base: position 106,371 of record DAOUKV010000005.1, on the reverse strand, counting down.
TGCGAATTCCCATCTCCCGCAGGTAGTCGGCAAGCTCCTCTGCCATGCGCTTGGTGAGCGTGGTTACGATGCAGCGTTCGCCGCGGTCCACGCGCGCCCGTATCTGGTACAGCAGATCGTCTATCTGCCCCTCGGTCGGCTTGACGTCTATGACCGGGTCGGTAAGCCCAGTCGGGCGTATGACCTGCTCTACCATCTGCTGCGAGTGCTCGTACTCATACGGGCCGGGCGTGGCGGATACGTACACCGCCTGGTTGACGAACCGCTCGAACTCGTTGAAGTCGAGCGGGCGGTTGTCAAGCGCGGACGGCAGCCGGAAGCCGTACTCCACCAGCACCTCCTTGCGCGCCTTGTCGCCGTTGTACATGCCGCGAATCTGCGGCAGCGTCATGTGAGACTCGTCTATGAACAGCAGGCTGTCTTCGGGGAAGTAGTCCAGCAGCGTGTAGGGCGTGCTGCCCGCCTCGCGCCCTGAAAGGTGGCGCGAGTAGTTCTCGACACCCGCGCAGTAGCCCGTCTCCTGCATCATCTCGACGTCGTACCGCGTGCGCTGTTCGAGCCGCTGCGCCTCCAGAATCTTGCCTTCGCGCTTGAGGATGGCGAGCTGCTCATCGAGCTCAGTCTCTATGCTTCGTATCGCCTCGAGCATCCTCTCCTCAGAAGTAACGAAGTGCTTGGCGGGATAGATTTCCATCTGGTCGCGTTCGGCCAGTACCTCGCCGGTCAGTGGATCGAGCTCGACGATGCGTTCCACCTCGTCGCCCCAGAACTCGATGCGGACGCCGATGGTCTCGTAGGCGGGCAGAATCTCGAGCGTATCGCCGCGCCGCCGGAAGCGGCCCCTCGCCAGGTCGTAGTCGTTGCGCTCGTACTGCATGTCTATGAGCTGCCGCGACAGCATCGCCGGGCTGCGAATCTCGCCGCGCCGCACCTGCGCCATGAATCCCTGGTATTCCTCCGGCGAGCCGAGTCCGAAGATGCACGACACGGACGCGACTATCAGAACGTCGCGTCGGGTCAGCAGCGCGCGCGTCGCAGAGTGGCGGAGCTTGTCCAGCTCCTCGTTGATGTCCGCGTCCTTCTCGATGTACAGGTCCGTGCGCGGGATGTACGCTTCAGGCTGGTAGTAGTCGTAGTAGCTCACGAAGTACTCCACCGCGTTATCGGGGAAGAACTCCTTGAACTCCGTCGCCAGCTGCGCCGCCAGCGTCTTGTTGTGCGCGATGACGAGCGTCGGACGCTGGACGCGCTCGATGACGTTCGCCATCGTAAACGTCTTGCCGCTGCCCGTAACGCCCATGAGCGACTGGTGGACCATGCCCTTTTCGATGCCGGCGACGACCCGGTCCACCGCCTGCGGCTGGTCGCCGGTGGGCTGAAACTCTGAGACTATCTGAAAATCAGGCATGATGCTCTGCGCTGCCTCCCCATATCATTGTACAGCTTTTGAAAGATTGCGTGTCGCTCCGGCGAGTGGGGCGCCCTACCCCACACCCTTCTACCGTTTATGCGCCACCCACACCATCTCGGTACTCGATTCGTCGAACTCAGACAGGTCGAAATCCCCGTACAGCGCGTCCACCTCGTACCCGCACAGGCGCAGCAGGTGGTGGACTTCCCAGCGGTGGCAGTAACGCAGGTCGTAGTCGCGGTACAGGCGGCGGAGCATGACGCCCGCGTCGTCCAACTCCTCGATTATCATGCGGATGGACACGATCTGGGCGTGGAAGTCGTAAGCGCTCTGCTGGTATAGGACGCGGGTGATCCCGGTCTCCGCGTCGGGAACGTCCATCAGGTGGCGCGGGACGTCGCCCCGATCCAGCGCCATGTCTGGATCGGGGACGAATATGTTGAATACCAGCAGGCCGTCCGCCGTCAGGTGGCGACGGATGTTGCGGAGGGCGCGCATCTGGTCTTCGACGGTCATCAGCGCCAGGAATCCCCGGAACGGGATGGTGGCGAGCGGGAACTTGCGGCGACCGCCGTTCTCGTCGCGCAAGTCTAAGTCGCGCATATCCGCGGCGACCAGCTCCAGCGCGCCGGACGGCGGCGGACGCAGCGCGGCGAGCTTGCGCGCGGCGACGTTCAGCATAGCCTCCGAGCTGTCCACGCCGACCACGTCCACGCCCAGCCGCGCCGTCGGAATGGCGACGCGCCCGGTGCCGACGCCGAGTTCGAGTACCGGCCCGCCGGACTCGATGGCGAAGTGGCCGTACATCGGAATATCCGAGCGGACGTAGGAGTACACCGCGTCGTATATCTCCGCCCAGTCATCGTATGGGGATGGGGGCGAGTGTTCGCGTTCGTATTCCATGATATGCGATATGCGGGTTTGGTCTTGCGCCTGCTAAACTTCGGTTAAGCGCCCGGTTTGCTACTCTGGCGACAGACGCGCCAGCGCCTCGACGATGCGCGCGTCGTCGGGCAGGCTCGCGTCCGTCGCGCCCAGCGCCTCGCGCGCCTCGGACGGATCGAATCCGAGCGCGGTGAGCGCGTCCACCAGGTCATCGGACGCGCTGGCCACGCCCGCGCCGTCTCCGAAATCGAGTTCCAGCTTGCCCTTTAGCTCCAGCACTATGCGGCTCGCGGTGCGGCGCCCCACGCCCGGCACGGTGGCGAGCGCTCGCGTGTCGCCCTCCTCGATGGTTCGCGCCAGGTCCTGCGGACTGAAGCGTCCGAGCATCGCCAGCGCCAGGCGCGGCCCGATGCGGCTGATGCCCAGCAGCGTCTCGAACGTCAGCCGCTCGTCCTCGCTTTGGAAGCCGAACAGCGCGAGGCTTTCCTCCCGCACTTGGAGAGAGGTGTACAGCGTTACCCGCTCGCCGACGCGCCCGAGGTCGCTGACCGCCGTATCCGGCACGCTGACGCGCAGGGTTACGCCGCCGACGGCCACGTCCACCCAGTCCGCGCCCGCGCCGCGCAGTTCGCCCGACACCGACGATATTAGCGACGTTACCACCGGGCTACTCCCACATCTCCACGGCGTGGAACCGCGTGGACTGTATGTGGCATATCGCCACCGCCAGCGCGTCGGCGCGGTCGGCGGGTTCGAGGGGCGAGGGCAGGTCCAGCAGCGTCTGCACCATCCCCTGGACCTGCTCTTTGGAGCTGCCGCCGTGGTCGGTAACCGATTTCTTCACCTCGCTTGGCGAGTACGTCGCCACCTCCACGCCATGCGCCGCGGCCGCAATCATGGCGACCGCCTGCGCCTGCCCGATGGCGACCGCCGACTTGACGTTGCGCGAGACGAACGGCGACTCGATGGCGACGACCTCCGGCCCAAGCTCGGCGATGATCGCGTCCACCCGCTCGTGCAGCCACGCGAGGCGTTCGGCTAGCGCGGCGCGGCGTGGCGGACTTAGCGCGTCCGACAGCGCCAGGGCGTAGTCGTCGCCATCGGATTCGACCGCGCCGATGCCCATAATTCGAGTGCCTGGGTCTATGCCGAGTACGAGCAACGTGAGCCACCACCGTAAGAGAGGGTGGTTCAATGGTATCAGAAGCCGGGAGCGCGCCCATAGCTGACTATCGCGTTCATCCGACCGATAGCGGCGTCTCTCGCGTCTAATCCAGGTGCCAGCAGACGCTCTGTTCCGACGGCGGCGACATGGAGTTGCCGCGCGCAACCGGCGTCGCGCCCCGGCGCGGACGCGGCCCGGACCGCCGTCTCAGGACGCGGGACAGTATGTTCGCCAGCCGCCTCAACGGACTATCCCTCGTAGCCCTCGAACGCCTCGTCGGGGAAGTCGGCGTTGGAGTAGATCTTCTGCACGTCGTCCAGCTCTTCCAACTGGTCGAGTAGGCGCAGTATCTGGCGCGCCATGCGCGTATCGAGCGATACGGTGTGGCTGGGGATGAGCGAGACCTCTGACGAGGCGATGGATGCGTCGTTGGATTCGAGGGCGCTTCGCACCTCCTCCAGCGTGCCGGGTTCCGAGAACACTTGCAGCACCGTCGCGTCGTCGGTGTCCACGTCATCGGCGCCGGCGTCTATGGCGATCAGCGCGAGGTCGTCCGCCTCGTCGTCCGCTGCATCTATGGTTATGACGCCGCGCTTCTCGAACTGCCACGAGACGGAGCCGGACTCCGCAAGGTTGCCCCCGGCGCGCGTGAGCGTGGTCCGGACGTCCGACACCGTGCGGTTGCGGTTGTCGCTAAGCGTCTCCATCATGATGGCGACCCCGCCGGGACCGTAGCCCTCGTACACCGCCTCGATCAGCTGCGCGCCGTCGCCCGACTCGCCGGTGCCGCGCTTGATCGCGCGATTGATGTTGTCGTTGGGCATATTGGCGTCTTTGGCGCGCTGTATCGCCAGCCGCAGCCTGAAGTTCATTTCAGGGTCGCCGCCGCCCTGCCTGGCGGCTACGATCACCTCGCGCGCTAGCTTGGTGAACAGCTTGCCGCGACGATGGTCGGTAATCGCCTTGGCGTGCTTTATCGAAGACCATTTAGAATGTCCGGCCATTTCTCAGACTCCGAGCGTGTATTCTGCGGATGCGAGGACGCCCCCGTGAGCAGTGGCGATAGGTCAGATTCTACCACGCGAGTCGGAAACGGTCAAAAAATGGGGGCGGCTACCGAGTTGCGCTACGGTTGCTCTCTCGGTTCTATGATTACGCGCCCGCCGTCCTCTATTTCCACGTACAGGCTGTGGCTGTCGAGTAAAAGCATACCGGCAAGCGGTGTCGGTCCCACCGCGTCGGCCTCGATGTCCCTCGGCATACCGTCCCACAGCACTGTAACATCGTGGATGTTGAAGGCCTCTACAGACCCATTGGCAAGGAACGCTCGTCCCCGATGCTGAAAGGGTAGTCCCAACTCTTCCACCAGCGTCGGCGGCAAGGTAAGAAAACCGCTGTAGCCAGTGTCAATCACGACCTCGATTTCCCGCGTCTGCCCTGTGGGACCTCGCAGGGGAAGGGAGATTATGGCTTCATGGTTGGCGTTGACAACGCCTTCTATCACTCTACTCTCCGCCGGGAGCTGCCCCCGAAGTGCCGCAACGCGCCGTAGCCGATCCGCAGGCTCCAGATGTCAGCGCTGGGGCGTCGCTCCCGCAGACGCTTCGCTGCGGCGCGAGAGGCGCTGGCGATGACGTAATCCCCGCTGTCCACGTCGATAGCTACGAATTCCCCATCATGGGTCTCTCCGATCTTTGGCCGGATGTCCCTTTCGTATATCGCATCGCCGAGGCGGCCCGTCTCTTCCGGGGAACGGCGGATCGTCATAACGGCCTCCTAGCGTTCTGCGCCTATCGTCTCCTGCCAGAGTTGCACTCCGTAGGAACTGGACACTTGGCTGGGCATCCGTCCGGCGCGCGCAGATGATTGGCTAAATTTTATCATTCGGATGGGAAACGGTCAAAATGGGGACGGCTACCGCATATCGCGATACCACTGCGGTAGGAGTTCCTCGCTTCCGGCCCAGGCGTCTTGGCATCGGCAGGCGGGACGGTCGGGGATCGCGCCGATAGCGCGGCGGATCACCGGCGCAAGCTCGTCCGGCGTCATCATGACCCAGGCCGCCTGGTCTTCCACGCCGGCTACGTCGCTCAGCCACGACAGGCCCGCGTAGCAGGTTTCTAGTTCCCGGAAATACGCTACCTCCGGGTAGATGGCGGTGCAGACGATATCCGCGCCCCAAAGCCGGTACAGGTCTATCTCCGCCGGCGTCTCGTTGTGCGGTCCTTGGACGCATATGTTGACGCCGCCATCGTGGACGCGGCGGTTCGACTCCGCGCGCGCCGAATCCACCAGCGCGCGGCGCAGCTCGGGACAGAAGGGAACGTTGAGGTTCGCTCTGAACCAGCCCTTGTCGTCGGCGAAGATGGTCGTGGGCAGACGCTCGCACAGTTTGATGAAGTCGTCGTAAATCACCAGGTCGCCAACCTCGAAATCGCTGTTGACGGCGCCGAATCCGTTTAGCGTGATGGCGCTTCTGACACCAAGCCGCCTGAACGCGACGGTGTGCGCGGCGTGGTTGACAAGGTCGGAGCGAATGTCGTCATCGGGCCCGAAGCGACGGATGAAGAAGACGGGACGGTCGCCCACCTCGCCCTCCAAGACGCTGACCGCGCCAAACTGCGTGGCGACTTCCCGTCTGCCGATCTGTCGTTCCAGTATCGCCTCATAGGACGAAGCGGCGAGAATGCCTATCTTTGCAGTCATGGTCTGTCTCTCTTGCGCTGCTGCGCGGCGTGTTCTTATTTTCGTGGCGATTCGCTGAACTTTATCAGAATCAGGATTTCGGGGATTGTATCTTCGTTATGCGGAAATACGACCTTTCCTTCGAGGGCTTTCCGCTGGAATTGCAACCAGCGACGTTGAAACGAGGGTATTCCAGATTCAATTTCATCCAGTAATAAGGATCAGTACCGTCTTTCTTCATCCACGTAGGCCAATTATTGGTTTCCAGTCTGCTCGGCTTCCGTGGCGATACCAGACAGAAAAATGGTTTCACGTTGAGATATTTATCTCCGGTACAGCCCCAAATTTCTTTCAATCGTTGCGATTTTTTATGCATCTGTTTATTGTCCCAAGATCCATATGCCTTTGCTTCTAGCAGAACAAGGGAGTATTGGTCTCCTCTTTTGAACGCGATAAGCAAATCAATGTCTTGTTGAGTTCCCGTAGCTACAGGGGTTGAATTGAGATTGGGTTTATCTATAAACTCAGGGTGCTGGTAAGCCCATAGACTCGCGGCTATCCAATCCAGATGATAGTCCATTGCTGCAAAAGTGCCAGAGGGTACTTTGATTCCAATCACTTTGCTGAGTTCTTCTCGGAAACTCGCGGCCAGAGAAAATTCTTTGTTGCCTAAGGCTTGCCCCACCAGAAAGAATCTCTCCTTTCTGTTGAACCTACTTAGGAGTTTCATCAAATCAGGCATAATTATACCTCCGTCTAGGGTTTTACACACGTCATCGGCTATTGTGGAGCCCAATCCGGATCCCAATCAGATTCCGGATTGTCCGTGAGACGTGTCACACCTGACCCGTCAAAGTTCATGACGTATATGTCTCTACCTCCGCCGAAGCGACGAGGTTGAGCCTGAAACGCTATAAACCTACCGTCAGGAGACCAAGTTATACCTCCGGTAAACTCTGAACGATCCGTCAACTGTGTTACATCGGACCCATCGGCGTTCATGACGTATATCTTGTTATGCCCATCTCGTTCTGACGCAAATGCTATCCGTCGCCCGTCTGGAGACCAGTTTGGCGACCATTCGGATTCTCTATTGTACGTGAGTCGTGTCACGCCGGACCCATCGGCATTCATAACGTATATCTCCGATTTCCCGTCTATATCTTCCATATCAGAGACAAATGCTATCCGCTGGCCATCAGGCGACCAAGTAGGAGTGATGTAAGAACCAGGACGATCTGTCAGTCGTTTCGCGCCTGATCCGTCGACATTTATAACATATATGGCAAAATCCCAACCATCGGCGCCGTCTCGTCGAAGAGGAAGTTGAAATACTATCTGCCGACCGTCAGGAGACCAATCCGGCAAGGCTGGAGCGGGTGTCCAAGTTGGGGCGGAATCAAACTCAGGATGTTCCTTGTGTACCCGCGTCACGCTCGATCCGTCAGCGTCCATGATGTAGATATCCGCAATCCCATCTCGGCTAGAGATAAAAGCTATCTGCTTACCATCCGGCGACCAGGTTGGCTCTGAATCATAGGAGGGATGGTTTGTGAGTCGAGTCAAGCCTGATCCGTTGGCGTTCATGATGTATATCTCACGATTGCCGTCTTGCTCAGATGTAAAGGCTATCAGACCATGGGGCGGAGGCGTGTATAGTGGCCTATCACCGCAGGCTGTGAGTAATGCAAGCGAAAGGATGGCGATGATAATGCTGATATGCGGCTTGCTTAGCATTGGACTCACTTGGGCCTAGAATGACATTCTACTTGCAGAGAATCGCCGATCTGCCGTTCCAGTATCGCCTCATAGGACGAAGCGGCTAGGATGCCTATCTTTGCGCTCATATCTGCCAATCTCCAAGTGTATAGAAGGAAAAATTCTTCGCGAAGTCGCGACTTTGCGTTAAATCAAATCATCCCATCGGCTTGATTTCGGGGGCGTCCAGCAACGATGCGCCGTAGTTCTCCAGCGCCGTGTCGCTGACCATGAAGTGCTGGGCGGCGGCGTTGATGTTGCGGAGGCACCGCTGAAGGATGTTGCTTCGATTGATCGCGGATCCGCCAGCGTACCGGAACGCGATGGTTGCGACGTCCACGGCGACTTGGGTTACGTAGGTAGAGACGGCGCGCATCTCGGACTGCGCCGCGGCATCGGGCGCCCGTCCGCCGCGCGCGGTCTGGAAGGCGCGCTCATATACCTGGTGCGCGAGCGCGCGAGCGGAGCGGAGACGGAGGTCGCATGAGGCGATGTCTCCGCGAAAGGCCTCGCGGTCGGCGAGCGACGCGGTTGGCGGATTGCCGCGCTTCCTGAAGGGCGCGCCGGCTATGATCTCATCCAGCGCGCGCCGGGCGATTCCGAGCGCGACTCCCGAATGTTCGTTGGCGACGAATCCCGGTCTTCCCATACGGTAGATCGCGCCGCCGCGCTTGGACTCCCACACCGTGGGATCCCAGCTGAACGCTTCCGGCACGAAGATTTCGCTCGCCGAAATATCGTTGCTGCCGCTGCCTTCTAGCCCGGTTACGTGCCAGTTGTCGTGTATGCGCCCCTTGGAGACGGGGAAGACGAGGGATATGTTGACCGGTTCGGCGTCTTCGTTTGCCTGAACGGAGGCCCCGGCGGTCATCCACTCGGCGTGTCGCACGCCGCTCGCGAAGGGCCACCTGCCTGAGAGCAGGTATCCGCCCTCGACCGGGATCGCTTTCCCCCTGAGAGCGGTAGAGGTAGCGGCTGTGGGTATGCGCCCATTGCCGAAGATCTCGGCTACGGCATCGTCGCCGGCGAAGGCCCCGGGCTGGCCGATTGCGGTCGCGCCTATCATCAGGCACCACCCGGCCGAGGCGTCTATGTACGCCAGCTCCTCTATGACCTCTATCTGGGTAACCGGGTCGGCCTCGGCTCCGCCCAGAGTCTGCGGCAGCTTTAGGGTGAAGAGGCCCGCGTCGCGGATGGCGGCGACCGCGGCGGGCGCGAGCGTGCCCAGCCGCTCGGACTCGTCCGCGCTGGCGGCTACGACATCCCGCGTAGCCTCGACGGCGTCCAGCAGGAAGCGACGCTTTTCATGGCGCTCGCTTGGGAATGAGGGCAGACTCATCCTTGAACCTTTCCGTTCCAGCAATGACCGGCATTGCGGCTGATACTTTCATTCTAGTCTGTTTCGGACGGCCGGCGCAGGATTTGCCGCCTCGCTTGGCCGTCGTGTATCGTTATTCTTTATCCCATTCCGTCTGCGCGGTCTGCCGCGCGCTCTTCCGGCATGTCGCAGATAGTCGTCGAAAACCTATCCAAGCGCTTTCGCGTAGCGGAGCGCGGAGCCGGGCTGCTCGGCGCGCTCCGCGGCGTCGTCAGCCGTCGCTATCATACCATCCACGCGCTGGATGGGGTGTCGTTCTCGATAGAAGCGGGCGAGCTCGTTGGATACATCGGCCCTAACGGGGCCGGCAAGTCCACCACCGTCAAGATACTGTCGGGCATACTGGTGCCCGACTCGGGCAGGTGCGACATCCTGGGAAGAACGCCGTGGAGGGAGCGGGCGGCGCACGTCGCTCGAATCGGCGTGGTGTTCGGGCAACGCACGCAACTCTGGTGGGACCTGCCGGTGATAGAGTCGTTCGACCTGCTGAGGGACATCTACCGCATACCACGCGCCGAGTACGAGCGCAACCGCGACGAGTTCATAGACGCGCTGGCGCTGGAATCGCTGCTGAACGCGCCTGTGCGCCAGCTGAGCCTGGGGCAGAGGATGCGCTGTGATCTCGCGGCGGCGCTTCTCCACTCGCCTTCCATCCTGTTCCTCGACGAACCGACGATAGGGCTGGACGCGGTATCGAAGCTGGCGTTTCGAGACTTCCTGAGCCGATTCAACCGCGAGCGCGGCGTTACCGTCATTCTGACGACGCATGACATGGACGACATCGAGGCGCTGTGCGACAGGGTGATGCTGATAAGCGGCGGCCGGATTCTGTCGGACGGTTCGCTGGACGCGCTTCGCGGGCTGACCGGGAACGAGAGGCGGCTGACGGTGGTTCTGGAAGACGCCGGCGCGGAGATTTCGGACCCGGACGCCACGGTTACCCGGCGCGACGGGTACCGCGTTCAGCTCAGCTTCGACCCGGACACTGTATCCGCCGCCGACCTGATAGCGCGCGTCTCGGCCGCCTATCCCACGCGAGACCTGTTCGTCGAGAACCCCCCAATCGAGGAGACCGTCGCGCGCGTCTATGGACAGGAATCCAGGGGACGAGAACCCGGCGAGAAACGGCGGTGATAAGCTACTGGGCGACGCTGAGCGCCCGCTTCAGGACGTTGCTCCAGTACCGCGCCGCCGCGCTCGCGGGAATGGGGACGCAACTGTTTTGGGGCTTGATTCGGGTGATGATATTCGAGGCGTTCTTCCGCTCCTCCATTGCGGAGCATCCGATGAGCGCGGACGATGTAACAACGTACATATGGCTGGGACAGGCGTTCTTTGCCTTGGTTCCCGTGAACGTGGACCCCGACACGCGCGCGCAGGTGCGCTCCGGGGGCGTCGGCTACGATCTGCTCCGCCCGCTCGACCTGTACGCCTACTGGTACTCCCGCTCGCTGGCGCTGCGAATCGCGCTCCCGCTCCTGCGCGCGCCGCTGCTGATAGCCTTCGCGATCCCGCTGATGGGCATGGACTTGCCCGCGTCTTGGGCGTCCGCCGCCGCGTTCGCGCTTTCGATGGCCGCCGCCGTCTTGCTGAGCGCCGCGCTCACCACCCTGTTGAACATAACCCTCATGTGGACGATCTCAGGAGACGGGGTAACGGCGCTCGCGCCCGGATTCGTCATGGTAATGTCCGGGATGATAGTCCCCTTACCGCTGTACCCTGACTGGGCGCAGCCCGTTCTCGACATACTTCCGTTCCGGGGGCTGATGGATACGCCGTTCAGGTTGTACCTGGGACACATTCCGGCATCTGAGCTGCCCATCCAACTTGCCCATCAACTGGCGTGGACGGTCGCCATAGTCCTGCTGGGGCGCTGGGTTCTCTCGCGGGGAGTCCGGCGGCTGGTCATACAGGGGGGCTAGACGATGCTGGATGCGGTTCGCCTGTACGCGCGATACATCGAGATCTCGGTTCGCGGCCAGATGCAGTACCGCGCGTCTTTCGTCATGCTGACTTTGGGGCACTTCGTGGCCACTGCGGTCGAGTTCGTGGCGATCGTCGCGCTCTTCGACCGCTTTGGAAGCTTGCAAGGGTGGCGACTCGAGGAGGTGGCTTTCTTATACGGCGTGGTGAACATCTCCTTCGCCATATCGGACGCCGCCTCGCGCGGGTTCGACTTGTTCGGAAACATGGTGAAGTCTGGCGACTTCGACCGGCTTCTGGTCCGTCCCCGTTCGACCGCGCTGCAGCTCGCCGGGCAGGAGTTGACTCTCAGGCGAATCGGACGCCTGGCGCAGGGTGTGGCGGTTCTGGCGTGGGCGAGCTTCGGGTTGGGCATCGAATGGTCTGCGCCGAGCGTTGCGCTGCTGACGTTTGCGGTCGCCGGCGGGGTGTGCATGTTCTTCGGCCTGATCGTATTGCAGGCGACGCTGGCTTTCTGGACGACGGAGACGTTGGAGATAATGAACGTCGTTACCTACGGCGGCGTGGAAACGACTCAGTACCCTCTGCCCATATACCGCGATTGGTTTCAGAAGCTCTTCACGTTCGGCGTTCCGCTGGCGTGCGTGAGCTACTTCCCATCGCTCGCGATCATGGGGATAGCGGATCCGTTGGGTTCTCCGCTCTGGTTTCAGTACGCAGCGCCGCTGATTGGCGTGGCGTTCCTGGCGGTCGCGCTTCGGGTGTGGCGCTTCGGAGTCAGTCGCTACCTTTCGACGGGGAGTTAGGGGGAGAAACTCTGATATGCTATGCTGGACGCTACCAGAAAATCCATGTCATTGGCGGTTGACGCGTAAACCTTGTGAACGCTAGGGGAAAGAGATATGACGTCTTACAAAGCCCAAGTTGAACAGGACGAAGATGGCCGCTGGAGCGTTTGGATAGAAGAACTGCCCGGCTGCGCCGCTTGGGGCTATTCGGAGACCGAAGCGTTAAAAGCCCTTGAAGACGCCGCTGAAGCCTATCTAGAAGATATGCTGGATGCCGGAGAAGAAATTCCATACGAATATGCCGTGGTCGTGGAGAAGCCGGTTACCTCAACATGACGCTTCCTGCAGATTTGATTCGACGAATCCGAAACACGCCTACAAGGGAGATTGTCAGAGCGCTGGAACGAGACGGATTCATGTACAGACGTTCTCGCGGCTCTTCTAGGGTATATCGTCACGAGGATGGGAGACGGGCGGTCATGCACTACCATCGTTCTAGCGACACGCTGCCCATGGGAACGCTCCGGAGCGTTCTGAGAGGTACGCGATGGACTCAGGACGACTTAGAACGCTTGGGTCTGCTCTGACACGAAGTTCGCGGGAAATATGCGGACGCAATCGTAAGCGGAGCCGTTGAAACGTGCCTTGAGTATGGAATGGCCCCACCCCGCCTCACCCCCGCTCGTGGAAGAACACCACGTCATCGGCGAACGGCTTGTCGTAGTCCTCGGAGCCGGCGAGGCCGAGTTGCCCCCTGCCGGTTACGTTGTTCTTAGCTCCGTCCATTCGCGGATCTACGTACCGTTCGTACCACGCTTCGAGCTCCGCCCGCAGCGACGCGGCTCGCTCGGCGTATGGCGACTCGTCCGCCCCACCGTCCACAAGGTTGCGCGTCTCCAGCGGGTCGTTCGCCAGGTCGTACAGCTCGTTCGGGCCACCGGCGTAGCGGTGGACGTACTTCCAGTTGCGAGAGCGGATCATGCGCGTCGGCCCGTACTCGTCCAGCGCGAAAACGGGCGCGTCTTCCGACATGGATTCTCCGCGCAGCACGGCTGAGAAGTCCCGTCCGGGCAGCGGCTGGTCAGAACTCGCCTCCAAGCCCACGTAGCCCAGCAGCGTCGGCATGAAGTCGTACTGGCTCAGCAGCTTGTCGCACACAAGGTCCTGCGGCACGTGTCCGGGCCTCGACACCAGCGCGGGCACCTTGACCGCGGTATCGAACATGTTGGGCGGGTAGGTGCCGTTGCCCTTGCCCCAGATGCCGTGATGCCCCATGTTCATGCCGTTGTCGGCGTTGAAGACGACGAGCGTATTCTCGCGCAGCCCGTTCGTCTCGAGCCAGTCCAGCAGGCGTCCGATGTTGCGATCCATCTCCTCGATGGCGGCGAAATAGCCGCTGAGCGCGAGCCGTCGGTTCTCGGACGTATCGCCCAGCGTCGCCGCGGACGGCTCCTTCGCCAGCTGGTTCGCGTGGATTGGCGCGTCCGGCACAGAGTCGAACGCGCACTCTTCGTAGTACCTGTTGAAAACGCTCGGCGGGTGTTGTTCGCGTCCCCACGGCGCGTGCGGCGCGGTGTAGTGGACGTTCAGCGAGAACGGCGCCTCCGTATCCGTCTGCGCTTCCAGGAACTCGAGCGCGTGGTCGGTGATGATGTCGGTAACGTAGCCGCCTGGACGAGTCAGACTGTCGCCGTCCAGCATCGGCGCGCGGTAGTAGTCGCCGCCTCCCGAAGCGTGGACGTTCCAGTAGCCGAAGCCCAGCTGCGGCAGCGCCGAGCGTCCCAGGTGCCACTTGCCGCTGAGTCCGCACACGTAGCCGTTGTCTGCCAGTGTCTCGATGTAAGACGTCCGCCCCCGCATGTACTCGATCTCCGATCCGTCCCCCGGCAGGTGGCGCGTGTTGCCCGCGCGTAAAAAGTCCTGAACGCCGTGCTGGGACGGTATCTGTCCGGTGAGGATGGACGCCCGCGCGGGCGAGCAGACGGGCGAGGCGCAGAAGAAGTTCGAGAAGCGAATGCCCGTGGCGGCGAGCCGGTCGAGGTTCGGCGTAACCACCTCGTCGTTGCCCGCGCAGCCCATCGCCCACGCGCCCTGGTCGTCGCTCAGAATGAAGATGATGTTCGGTTTGGAAGTATCCGTGGATGCCATGTGTGTATTTCCTCTATGCGTCGTTGAACTCGCGCCAGTCTATGCCGAGGTCGCGGATTGCGGAGCGGAGCGTACCGATTCGTATGTCGCGCCGTCCATGGTCCGGTATAGAAGCCCTTTGGCCTGTGGTAGGGTCGGACCACCGTCTATGAGACCCTGTACGCCGCTTCCTGCTAATTTCCACGCATCCGAGCCGTCTTAGCTTTCTGGCAACCTCTCTATATCTCACGAGTCGGCAACTACTGCTTCCGCTTCGTCTGCCGTCTCTACCGGAATTACAGGCTTATCCATGTCCACGACGATCATGCCTTCGGGGAAAGCCTTGTCTTCGTCTTCGTAAATCTCCAACATCAAGTCGAAGCAGTCTTGCGCCATTGCAAGGCACTCCTCGACCGTATCCCCTTCGGTGACCATCCCCGGAACTAGTGGCGACGTTACCGTGTACCCGCCTTCCGGCTGCGGTTCCAAATTCAGCGGCACAGTCGCTATCAGCGGTATCTTGACGGTCATCTTCGTGGTCATCGTCAGACTCCTTCCACGTTCAGCTCGCCCGCCACCGTGTCTATGTCCTTGTCGCCGCGGCCGCTGAGGCCCAGCAGGATGATCTGGTCGCGGTCCAGCTTGGGGGCGAGCTGGGCGATGTGATATACGGCGTGTGACGGCTCCAGCGCGGGGATAATGCCCTCCGTCCTGCACAGCAGTTGGAAGCCTTCCAGCGCCTGCTCGTCCGTAACGCTGACGTACTCGGCGCGGCCCGTGTCCTTGAGCCAGCTGTGCTCTGGACCTACGCCCGGGTAGTCCAGACCCGCCGAGATGCTGTGCGCTTCATGCACCTGGCCGTCGGCGTCTTGCAGCAGGTAAGACATGCTGCCGTGCAGAACGCCGACGTCGCCCGCGCTCAGCGTGGCCGAGTGCTCGCCCGTCTCGATGCCGCGACCGCCGGCCTCGACGCCGATCAGCTTGACGCCCGCGTCGCCGACGAACTCGTAGAACAGGCCCATGGCGTTCGAGCCGCCGCCGACGCACGCGATCGCGTAGTCCGGCAGCCGCCCGATGGATGACAGCATCTGCGCCCGCGCCTCGCGTCCTATAACCGCCTGAAAGTCGCGCACCATCATCGGGTACGGGTGCGGACCTACGACGCTGCCTATGGTGTAGTGCGTAGTCTCCACGTTCGTAACCCAGTCGCGTATCGTCTCGTTGATGGCGTCCTTCAGCGTCCGGCTGCCGCTGGTTACCGAGCGCACCTCCGCGCCCAGCAGCCGCATCCTGAACACGTTGAGCGCCTGGCGCCGGATGTCTTCCTCGCCCATATAGACGATGCACTCCTGGCCCAGCATCGAGCAGACTGTTGCTGTCGCCACTCCGTGCTGTCCCGCGCCCGTCTCCGCGATGATGCGACGCTTGCCCATCCGCTGCGCCAACAGCCCCTGCCCCAGCGCGTTGTTTATCTTGTGCGCGCCGGTGTGCGCCAGGTCTTCGCGCTTGATGTAGATGCGCGCGCCGCCCAGCTCGCGCGTCAGGTTCTCCGCGTAGTAGAGCTTCGTCGGGCGTCCCACGTAGTCGCGCGCCAGCGTGGAGAGCGTGGCCTGGAACTCCTCGTCCGTCCGCGCCGCTTCGTAGGCGGCTTCCAGTTCGCCGATCGCGCCCATCAGCGTCTCCGGCACGAACATGCCGCCGAACTGCCCGAAGCGGCCTCGCTCGTCCGGCAGCCGGTTCTCAGGGGGCGCGACCGCGCCGCCGCTAGCGCTCGTGATCGTCATGGGTTTGCTCCTCTCTACTCAGACAACTATCTTAGCAACTTCACCTAACCTTTGATATACTCATCTCATCGAGACAGCCGGTCACGCCGGCCCCAGCAGTGGGAACAGTGGGAGAGGATACCTCCATGCCCATCTACGAATATGTATGCGCCGCCTCCGGGCACAAGTTCGAGAAACTCCGCCCAATCAGCCGCATGGACGACGAGGCGCCGTGCCCGGCATGCGACAGCGACTCGAAGCGCCAGCTATCCGTATTCGCCGCCTTCGCGTCGGATGACAGCGGTTCCGTGGGCGCGATCGCCGGAGCCGGTGGCGGCTGTGGCGGCTGCGGCCCGGGCGGCTGCGCCTGCTCGATGACCGTCTAGCCCGGCGATCGGCCGCGCTATCGCACAGGAGACTCTACAATGTCAGACATCCTGCTTTACCTACACGTCCTCAGCGCGATCGCCGCTGTCGGCGCAAGCCTCACGTTCATCTTCTGGACGATCCGCGCCGTCCGCGAGCCGCAGGCGCGTTCCGCCATCCTGACCACCATCGGCGTCATCGAGCGCGCGGTCGTCATGCCCGCCTACGCCGTTGTCCTCGTGACAGGCGTCATCCTGTGGCTGGACAGATACGAAGTGGCGACGCCGTGGATCGAGCTTGTGCTGGTTCTGTACATAGTCCTGGCCGGCATCGTCGGCTTCCACATTCGCGCGATCAAGCGTCAGCTCGCCCTGGACGCCGCCGGGGACGCCGATTCGGACGAGTACGCGCGGATAGACCGGCGCGGAAGAATCCTTAGAATCCTGCACATAGTCGCCGCCCTCGCCATCCTATACCTGATGCAGTTCAAGCCCGCCCTGTGGGGATGAACTGCTGAGGACGCTCGCCCACCCGCACAATTACGGAGGCAAACATGGCCGTTACCGCAACATCGTCACGCACGCGCATACGCAATCATCCGGAACGCTCCGTCCCGGATGAGACCGCCGATATACTGGCCGCCGGCATGGTGGCGCACGTGGGCTTCGTGGATGATGGAGTGCCCTACGTAATCCCGCTGTCTTACCACTACGACGCGTCGTCGCCGGAAGCGCTGTATCTGCACGGCTCGATCCGGAGCCGCGCTATGAAACATCTCGCCACCGGCGCGCCGGTGTGCGTTACGGTTACGCTGACCGACGGCCTCGTCTATTCCCGCAAGGCGATGAATCACTCCATGAACTACCGCAGCGCGATGGTGTTCGGACACGCGGCTGAGGTCGCGGACGAGGATGAGAAGTTCAGCATCTTCGATGCCATGGTGCAACGCTACTTCCCGGGACGAACCGTGGACAGCGACTATAACGCGCCGCCGTCCGCCGATCTGGGCGTAACCGCGCTGGTCAAGGTGAGCATAGACGAGTGGAGCGGCAAGGCTAGGCGCGGCGGCCCCACAGGCCCCGACGATGACAAACCCGACGCGCTAGGATCGGCGGGGGTGATCGAGTTCAGAGAAGTGTAGGCGGAAGCAGCCCAGCAGGCAACCGTGGGGGCGTCCATGTGGGCGCCTCCGCCGCAACGCCGCTCCGAATCCTCAACCCCGGCGCCTCACAAATCTCGGTCAAGCGTGTGGCTTGCGTACACGGCTTTGGCGGCGGCGATGTCCCACAGCGCCATGCCCAGCGACTTGAACAGCGTTGCGTCTTGCGCGCTGTTCCTCCCCGGCGTCTGCCCGCTGACGACCTGCCATAGCTCCGGCATCCGCTCCCACAAGACCAGGCCGCGCGAGGCGGGCATCATCAACTCGCCCGACTCGATCTTCGCCTGTTCCCGGTCGTCCACGACTATCAAATCGGCGCGCCGGACCGCGGCCTCGTCGAGTTCGGACACGTATGGGTCAGCGCCGCCTGCCGCGTTTACGTGCATCCCGTCCTCCAGCCACGCGCCCTCCAGAACCGGCGTCCGCGAACTGGTGATCGTGATTGCGATGTCGCATCCTTCGATCGCTGCGCGCGCCGACTCGACGGGGCGAACGGCGACGCCGATGCGGTCGGACATCTCGGTCGCGTAGGCGGCGCGCCGCTCCGCGTTGGGACTGAACACCTTCACGTCGGTAATCTCGCGCGCCATGCTCACGGCCTCCAGCTGCGTCCGCGCTTGGTAGCCGCTGCCGATGACGGCGACGGTCGAGGCGTCGGGACGCGCCATGAACTTCGTCGCCACGCCGCTTGCCGCGCCAGTGCGAAGTTGACCGAGCCGGTTCGCCTCGACGATGGCGAGCAGGTCTCCGCTGCGGCTGTCGGACAGGAATACGAAGAAGCGATAGACGCCGCCCGCGAAGGTGTAGGTCTTGAAACCCATCACTCCCAGCGCGTTGTCTGCCGCCATCATCGTGTTGACGTGGGTATCAGCGCCCGCGCTCAGCCGCTGGCGCGGACGGTTCAGCGCGTCGCCGTCCGCCTGGTGGAGCAGCGAGGACTCGACGGCGGCCATCGCCGTCTCCATGTCCAGAAGGCGATTTACGTCCCGTTCTGTAAGGTACAGCGGCACGGGACTAGAAAACGTCGTCTATATCCAGGCTGAAGCCGGGCAGGGTCGGAGAAGCCAGCGTGTCGCCTCTGCCGTACACGCCCGCCGTCGCGAAGGCGCCGTCGGTCAGCAGCAGGACGCGAATAGTCGCGGCTTCGCAGTCGCCTATCCAGTACTCTTTGACGTCGTGCTGGGCATACAGTTCCATCTTGTAGCCCAGATCGTGCTGCGCGGTGGACGGGGACAGGATTTCGACCACCAAATCGGGCCCGCCTTGGACATTAGCGTCGGTGAGGATGTGGCTGCGTTCGGTGGAAACGAACAGTATGTCCGGCTGGAAGGTATCATTGTCCGTCAGAACGACATCCATGGGCGCGTAGAGGATCTCACCGAGATCGTTGTCAACTACGAAGGGGTCAAGGGACCGGCCTATATTTCTGGTCGCGCGTTGGTGTCGTACCGTAGGCGAGGCCATCTCTATCAACTCCCCATCGAGCAACTGGTATCCCGCGCCTTCGGGCGTCATCGCGTAGTAGTCGGCGTAGGTGAGTTTCTTGGCGGTCTCGCCGGCTGCGGGGGTCTCGGTTGTCGTGGTGGTTGTGACCATGAGACGCTGCTCCTGGCGCGTAAGCTGCGCGGACGTGGAGGCTGACGCCCTAGGCGCTGCGGACGGCCACTATATCCAGCCAGTTGCGGGGAACGTGGGTAATGTTCATTTCCTCGAACGTCTGGTGGACGCCTTTGCGAAGGGCGGCGCTCGCCTTGTCGAGCGGCACGCCGGGGAAGGTGCCTTCTATGAAGTCCTCGAAGGTGCTAATGTCCAGCCAGCCCTCGATCGGCACTTGCACGGTGTCTTCGACCTGGCGAATGACGGTGAAGTTGTGGCGCTCGACCAGCTCGCGGTACTCGTCGGCGGTCAGGTGTTTGCGCGATTCCACCTTATCGGCGCGGCTGGGGGAAAGACCGTACTCGCGGCGCAGCACGCGGGCCGACTTGAACATCCACTTGCGGTAGAACTGGAGCGACTCCGGCACCTGCCCTCCCTCGTAGAACGAGGTGTTGAAGGCGAGCTTGCCGCCCGGATTGAGCGCGCGCCCAATCTCGTCCACCAGCGCGTCCTTATCCGGTATGTAGTGGATGGCGTTGCAGAAGATGATCGTATCCGCCCGCTCCTTGAGCGACTCGGATACTCGCTCCACATTGCTTTGGACGAACTGGACCGCGCTGTTCTTGTGGGAGTTGAGGTCGTGCATCGCCTGTTTGAGCGCGGACGCCGAGTGATCCATGCCGATTACCACGGAGTCTCTCGCGCCGCGCAACTGCTCGATGATGAGCTTGGTCACGCCGCCGGTGCCGCAAGCGAGATCTACGATCCGCTGTCCCGATCCGGGTTCGGCCATCGCCACGAGCCGCGCGTTCAGCGCCTCGTAGAACGGGTTTTGGGAAAAGGTGGCAAATGAGAAGTCGCTGGATGCCATGTCGCCTCTCCTGACGTGTGGGAACCGCCTATACGGCGGCATTATACCATTTCGACAACAGCTTGTATAATGCGACGTCTTGGTGGGTGGCAGACTGCCTTTCCCTTCATTCCCTCGACTACACTATCACGCGCGACTTGAACGTCATTTCCGTGAACGAGTTCTTGTATGGCGACTCGCCGAGCCGCGTTACTATCCCCTTGCCCAGCTTGAACCTGTACCTGTTGGTTATGGGGTCGGGAACTCTGTGCACCAGGCTGTTGGCCGCGGCTCCCGGCCAGCGCGGATGCAGGAAGTTCGCGAACACGACCCCGGGACGGACCGCGTCCGTTACGATGGCGACCGCGGTCATCTCGCCGCTTCCGCGCCTGATGTGTCCGTTCGCGTCGAGATTTCTGAACAGGAACTCGTCGCCGCGGACGAAGCCGAACCCGCCCGTCTGTATGAGAATGTCGTCCGAGTGTATTCTGACCTCGTCGCCGCTCTCCACACCGCGCGCCGCCGCGTCCTCAGGGTGCATCTCGACGAAGTGCTCAGGCCAGCGCGCGTTGATGTACGGCTTGCGGACGTCGTCGAACGCGGACTGCCACAGCTCGTTGATGCGCCCGTTGGTGACCCACAGTTCTTCGCCCGTGGGGGTAACGCGCTCGTAGAAATCGCTGAACCACTCCCACGGAGACTTGTTCAGAACCGCCTTCCCGGAGTGCGAATGGAAGCGCGTCAGCCACTTCGGGTGTACCGTCACGCCCTCCGGCGGGCCGAGCTCCAGCGTCGAGTCGTGAAGGCGTTGAGTGCCGACGAGTTCGTTGTTGACCATGCGAATCGGTGTCTGGATGCCCGTCGTGCCGAGCTCGCGCAGCTTCTCATGGCCGCGTTTGCCCTCCTCCTTCGCCTTCACCACGAGCGGGTGGTAGTTCAGCATACCGTTTCGGCTGTGCCGCGCGGCCTCTTCGAAGATGTCGTTGGAATCCACCCAGTCGTAGCCCTCGAAGCCCATCCTGCGAGCGAACCCTGCGATGATCTTCCAGTCCGGCATCGCCTCTCCTGGAGGATCGTAGAACTTGGAGTACAGCCGCAGCCTGCGCTCTCCGTTGCAGCGCGAGAACGTCTCTTCTCCCCAGGTCGCCGCGGGCAATACGATATCGGCGATGACGTCGCCGATCGGACTTCTGAGGTAGATGTCCTGATCGACGACGACCATTCCTCCGCTGTCCGCGCGACGAATCAGCGCCTCCGACGCCTGATCCACGTCCGCGCCGGTTACCTGGTTCGGGTTGTCGCGGGTTAGCTCGATGAACCTGTCGGCGAATTCATTGGAAGCGGCCATCGCCTGCGTCCAGGTGGTGCCTATCACCCACGCGAACCGCAGGTTGCCGGCCTCCACCCACCTGTCGAGGTCTATCTCCTGCCGCCTGCGTCCGGACAGCCTGTTTGGAGACGCGCTGCGCGGATAGGGAGCCGCGCCCATCCAGCCCCGCTGGTGTCCGCCGAGACGGGAGATCACCTGCCCCGGACGGTTGCCCGCTCCGCAGAGCAGGGCGAGCGCGGCGTAAGAGGCCGTGTTGAGGTAGTTGTTCGACCAGTAGTTGCCTTTCTCGAACCCGAAAGATGTCTTTGGCCTCACGCCATCTACGGGTTTGGCGATCATCTCTGCGGCCTGCCGGATCAGGTCCGCCGGAACGCCGGTGATCTCGGCGGCGCGGTCAAGCTCGGCGTGCGGCTGCCGGAACAGCCACTCGCGGTAGCCGTCGAAGTCGGTTCCAAGCTGCCCCCACGTCGTCCGCCACTGCCAGGGCGTGTTGCGCGTGCCGCGCCCCATGCCGGCGCCTATCTCCCAGCTGTTCGCAATCCAGTTCTCGATGAACTCCGTATCTTCCCAGCCGTTTTCCAGGATGATTCGAGCCAGCGCGAGGTGAAGAACCGTGTCTGAGCCGGGAATCACCGGCAGCCAGACGCCGCCCTTGGTTTCGGCCCACGCGACGCCCGCCGTCTTCCGGGGAAGGGTGAAGATCAGCTTCTTGTCCAAGTTGCCGCTCATCATCCAATCGGTGAACAGCACCGTCTTGGTCTCGAACGGGTCGGTGCCGCTGATGAAGATCACGTCGGCTTCCGACCAGTCCTCGAACGACGCGCTGAACGGGATGACCCCGCTGTCGTCGAGACCGGCGGTGTCGTTGCCGGGGCCGGGCTTGTCGTGTGGCGAATACGCGGGGGTGCCGATCGAGCGGAAGGCCAGCTTGGAGATGGCGTAGGTGTTCTCGAAGTACTCGTAGGAGTACGTCTTCATACCCCACGCAGCCTCGCCGTGGTTGGCGAGGACATGCTTGGACACGCGAGCCATGATGTCGAACGCGGCATCCCAGCTTACCGGCGTGAGCGCGCCATTTACCCGGAGCAGTGGCGTCTTGAGCCGGTCGCGGGTCGGGGTATCGGGATTGTACGCTTTGAGCGCAAGGGTGCCGCCCCGGATGCTGTGGTTGCCGTTGCGGTTGACGACGTCTGCATCCGGGTCAGGCTGAACGACGACGTGGTGAGGCTGTCCGTCCACGCTGACGATGTTGTGCTGGTTCGGGCTCACCCACCCTTGGAAGGCGTTCGTCGGCAGATCCATGCCAAAGGCGTTCTCAGACGCTCTCGGACCGCCCTGCGTGCCCTCCGGCCACGTGAACACGCGATATCCGCAGCCTACGATGCAGTAGTCGCACGCCGTGGTTACCATCTTGGCGTCGGGCGGCGGCAGCGGCACGCTGTCCTTCGGAACATATTGGTCTGCGTTTACCATTGTTTACCTCGATGACTTCTCCATTTGTCATTCTCGCGAAAGCCGGAATCCAAGGAGCTGGGTGATTGGAGACCGCCAAGCGCCAACCACTGACTGCTACACCGGCTGTACCTCGTTGTCGCCAAAGCCGTAGATCAGCGCCATTACGCCGGTCGCGTAGATCTCGTCGCCCCGGGCTTCCAACGTCACCTGCGGCAGCCCCTCGGTGGCGTGGCCGGACACGATCATCCCGTGACGGGTGAGATCGTAGGTGCTGAGATGGGATGGACATGGTCCCATTACCTGGTGCTCGGCCTTGTAGCTTCCCAGCAGGGATATGCCCATGTGGGGGCAGATGGTGTTGAAGGCGACGATGTCCTTGTCGGGGCCGATCCCGCCTCCGGCTGGCGCGCCAAGCTTGATTAGGTAGCTGTCGCAGTTTGCGTGGTCCCACGGGTACCTGAACTGGACAGGCTCTCCGGTTCTCAGATCGCTCAGCCTGCCGACCATCATCCCGTCGTACGCCGCGACTCTGGCCTGGAACAGTCTGCCCGGCATCACCGAGGCGAGGGCAACCGTACCGATGGCCGCGGCGCCCATGAACAGGAACTGGCGTCTGGTGACGCAGTGGTCCAATATCTTCGGAGCCTTTGCCGGCGCCCCCGCTGTCGAAAGCTGGCCGGCGACTGTTGGCCGTTGTCGGCTCTCACTCCTCACTGCCTGTCTCCTCTCTCCCACCGCTTATCTCTCATCCATCACCGCGTACTCGGGCATATCCGGCGCCTGTATGACTATCGGATCGCCGGTGATACTTTCCAGGAATGCCACGACATCCGCGACCTCGTCCGGTCTCAGTCCAAGCGGACGGACGAGCGGGTCCAAGTTCGGATTGGGGCCGCCGCCGTCGTTGTAGAACTCGACGACCTCGCTCAGGGTCTCGAATACGCCGTTGTGCATATACGGGCCGGTCTGTCCGACCTCGCGTAGCGGCGGAGTCCTGAACTTGCCCTTGTCCGCGTCCTGCTTGGTGGTGTAGTAGAGGCCGAGGTCCCTGTCCGCGCTGCGATATACCTCTTCCGGCACACCCCTGGCGCGGTGCTGGTACCGCAGCGTGATCTGTCGAAGCGGGTCGGACTCGAATTCCGGGTTCTGTGGAACTCCGGTGTTGTGGTAGCTCTGGTCGGTGAATAGCGGGCCGCCGTGGCATTGTATGCAGCGAGCCTTCCCGACAAATAGCCCGGCGCCCCTCAGCGCGGCGTCGGACATCGCGTTCTGATTGCCGCGCAGGTAGTTGTCGAACGGAACATTCCGTGAGTTGATCGTCGCCTGGAACGCCGCCAGCGCGCGAAGCGCGTCGTCGAACGTCGGAGACTCGGTCCCGAAGACTTCGCGGAATCGCTCAACGTACTCCGGAATCTGTCTCATGGTCTCCTCCGCCATGATCGGGTCCAGGTTGCCCGCTATGTTGCCTGTCCAGGCAGACTTCGCCTGGGATTCGAGGCTCGTCTTCTCGCCGGCCCAGAACAGCTTGGCCTGGTACGCGGTGTTGATGATGGTCTGGGAGTTGCGCCAGTGGAGCGTTCCCGGGTAGCCGAGCGAGAGCGCGTTGCCGTCGCCCCAGCCAACGTTGGCGGAGTGGCAGGTGGCGCACGAAACGAACCCGTTGCCCGACATTCGACGGTCGAAGAACAGTATCTTGCCGAGCTCCGCCTTCTCGGTCGTCAGCGGGTTGTCGTCGGGCATCGTCACCGGAGGCAGAACGTCCAACCCGCGGCTCCTCAGCTGCGCGGCTGTGGGGCCGGTTCTCGGCTCCGGGGTCGCCGTAGGCTCTCTCGGCTCCGGCGTTGGGCGAACGTATGGGGTGGCGGGCGGCTCATCGTCCAGCGCGAAGACGAACGCGACTACAATGATGGCGATCGTGAAAACGATCCACCCGCCGAGCAGCGCGTATCCGGCCCTGTTCGCGTTCATCAGTTAGCTCCCAGCGTCCGCGGTTGGTATGCCGGCAACTCAGGCTCGACCTCGGCGCCCGCCGGGCTGCCCAGGCTCTCAAGGAACGCCACCAGATCGGAAACCTCCGCGTCGCTAAGGCCGAGCGGCTTCAGGGCGGGGTCTTTGGTAGGCGAATCGCCGCCTCCCGCGTTGTAGAACTCCACCACCTGATCGAGCGACTCGAACGCGCCCCCGCGCATATATGGGGCCGTCCGCGCCGCCTCCAGTAGGGACGGCGTGCGGAACTTGCCGCGGTCGGCGTCGTCAGCGGTCAGCGCGTACAGGCCGGGGTCGTCTCGCATGATCGCGAACTCGCTGACGCCCAGCATCCGGAAGAAGCGTCTGAAGGTGACGTGACGCTGCGGCTCCTCGAATATCGAAGGGTTGTCCGGGACGCCCAGGTTGTGGAAGCCGCCGTCGGAGAGCAGGTCGCCGCTGTGGCAGCGGACGCATCCCGCCTTGCCCTCGAACAGGGCCAGTCCTCGTCGGGCCTGCGCGCTCAGCGCGCCTTGATCTCCCGCGTTGTAGGCGATGTAAGGGTTGTCTTCGGACGACTCCAGCGTCTGGAGATAGGCGACCGCGGCGTTGAGAACCTTCCCATACGAGACTTCTGACCCGAATAGTCGCATGAATGCCTCTTCGTACTCCGGAACCTGGCGCATACGCTCGATGAGCAGCCGGCCGTCCAGATTCATGAAGTGGGCCTCGGCGATATGGTCTCGGACGACCGTCGCAAGGTCGCCCTGGGCAAATCGCCCGTCCCAGTAATACACCGGCATCTTGCTGGCGTTTATCAGAGTCGGGGTGTTGCGGAAGTACGGATTGCCTCTGCTGTACCCGTCGGACAGCGGCTTGCCGTCGGAGAAGGCGTTGTTGGGATCGTGGCAGGACGCGCACGCCGTGGAGCCGTCACCCGACAGCCGCCCGTCGTAGAACAGGAGGCGCCCCAACTCCGCTTGCGTCTCGGGAACCTGCGCGGCCACGACGGAAGCGGACGACGCTTCAGCGCTGTCCACGAAACCGCCCTCCCCTTCACGGAGAGCGGAGCCGATCAGCAGTACGGAAACCACTCCGGCGCCGATCATGACGATCAGAGCCAGGGAGATTAGGATAGCGACTTTTGGCCTGCTCGAAGCTGGGCGTATGAAACTGGTCATGTCGGTCGGAAACCCCGTCAGTGTGAGACCGTATGGACCTATATTTCATACTAGGGCAGACCGACGTGGACTGATATGACACGTCTGTATCATTCAATCGAGTTCCAAGATGCCAAGACGAATCGCGTTGACGACCGCCTCCAACCTCGTCGCGGCTTTCAGCTTGTGGCGGAAGTTGCGTATGTGGTTCCGAACGGTATGAGGGCTAATGCCCATCTGCTCGGCTATCTCCGGCACCTGCCATCCCAGCGCCACCAGTCGCAGCGCCTGGGTTTCTCGGGGTGTAAGCCGTGGAGCTTCAGGCAGGGATTCGCGGTCCCCGGTACGGTCCGAAACCACATCGTATCCGCCCCGCGCCAGTTGGTGGCGAATGGTCTCGGAGGCTTGGTCGAGACCGTCAGACTCGCGACCGTCAGTGAACAGGTGGACGAGTAGAGGCGCGTCGTTGCGCCCGCCGCCGATTACCATTGGCGTAAGCGATACGGACTTCCGGACGCCCGACTTGCAGAGCATCCTCAACCTGAGCGTCTCCGGTATCTGTCCGGCTTGGAGGCATCTGATCGAAGAGCATCCGCCCTCGCACTCGGGTCTCATGCTGCCTGTGGCCAGGCCGGCCAGGATCTCGTAGCACCGTTGGCCGACGATCTCCTCAGCCGAGAAGCCAAGTATCCTCTGCGCTTCGCGGTTCCAGAACTGGACGGTCTGATCTACCGTCACGGCATACGCGCCTATCTCAGCGGTTTCCAGGATGTCGAAGATAGAATAATGGAACAAGGCTCATCACCTCAGACGGGTACAGAATCCGCATCGCTCCCTAAAATTGCGGCAAAATCTTACCGCCCAGAGTTGGCGTGTGGGGAACCCGTGTACTCTATTGACAGGCGACAGGCTGCGCCATAATCTGGTCGTATGATTCTATCATCTAAGCGTCGAGGTCGAGAACTTCACAAAATGCCGCCGCGACCTGGCAAGCAATGAGTTAGCTGGCCCCAACGAAATCGAACACTCGGAGGAGACACCGCCATGACGATGACTGCCACCAAGCCGCCGCCCGCGGCGACCATGCACACGCTCGTAGATCCGACGACGCGCCCCATCATCCCCACGTTCGCCTCCGCGCCTCGCTTGGATACCCTCGAAAACAAGCGAGTCGGGCTGATAGATGACGCCAAGGACGGCGCGCGCGAACTGCTGCAAGAGATAACCGACGTTCTGAACGAGCGCTACGGCGTGGCTGAGGTGGTCTATCACCGAAAGCCGTCGGCGTCCAAGCCGATCGAACCGGACGCGCTGATCGACATGGCGGGGCGGTGCGACTACGTGGTAGTCGCCATCGGCAGTTGAGGGTCTTGCAGCGCGTGCAGTGTGCACGACGGAATCCACGCGGAGAAGGCCGGCCTGCCGTCGGTTACGATCTGCACGGACATCTTCGAGATTACCGCTAGGTCCATGGCGCAGATGTGGGGCGCGCCCACGTATCCCATCGTACTGACCCAGCACCCGATAGCGGAGCTGAACCGCGAACAGCTAAGAGCGCGGGCAGAGGAGATGATGGAAGAGATGGTCGGGATACTGACGGGGAAGTAGCCATAGGATTCTAACGCAGAGATCGCAGAGGGGTGAAATAAAATCCTCTGCGGTTCTCCGCGTCTCTGCGCCTCTGCGTTAAAACCTACCAGCATCTACCCCGCCGACAAGTCTTGGAAGATGTCGCGCCACTCTTCTGCATCGCCGTCGCCCATCCGGGCGCGATAGACGATTACCCCGTTCGAGTCGAAGGCTATCTTTGTGGACTGCCGCGTTACGTGCAGCTTGAACAGAACGTCGCTGTCCGATTGCGCTATGGGCCACGGGTAGCCCTCCTTCTCGCCGAACGCCGCCAGTTCCTCGAGGCCGTCGGACGGATCTACGTTGATGGCGTAGAAGTCCACGTCGTCGGCGTATTCGGGATAGACCTTCTTGAGGCTCCGCAACTCGGAGCGGCAGACCGTTCAAGTTGTGCCGAAGAAGAAGAGGAACGCGGGCCTTTCGCGTTCGAGCAGCAGCGAGGCGGTTATGGGCGTGCCATCGGTCAGCGTGATGTCGAAATCCGGTATGCGGTCGCCTATGTTGTTGCCTATCTGGAAGTCTATGGCTGAGGCGGTCGGCGCGACGGGGACGGCCGGCGGGGGTGCGTCCGCCTCGTTTGAGGCGCATGCGGCGGTTGTCGTGATGGCGAGCGCGATGATCAGCGCGATGGCGGATAGGGCCTTCATTCCGACAGATCCTCAAGAACTTGCGTCCAGACTCCGATGTTGCCTCCTCCGAAGCCGTCGCGATAGACGATCACGCCGTCCTTGCCGAAGGCTACTTTGGTCGAGTGGTAAGTTGCGTTGAAGTCCGTAATCATCTCGCGGTTGGGTTGGGCGACGGGGAACGTCCAGCCCTGACCCTGTCCGTACGCCACCACATCCCCGAGGCTTTCAGATAGATCGTAGTTGACTGCGTAGAAGTCCACGCTGTCGTCGAACTGGGGGTAAACGTCTTTCAGGCTCCGCAACGCGGAGCGGCAGGCCGGTCAAAATGAGGCGAAGAAGAACAGGAACGTAGGGCGCTCCGCCTGGATCAAGCTCGTCGCGCTCACAGTCGAACCGTCCGCCAGGCTCAGCGTGAACTCAGGAACCCGCTCGCCGACCGAGCTGCCGACAGCCACGGCCGGCGCCGGAGTCGGAATCGCCGTAGGAGTGGGTGGAACGGCGGTTGCCGTCGGCGCCGGAGTCGGAATCGCCGTAGGTGTAGGCGGAACTGCGGTTGCCGTAGGAGGCGGCGGAGTGGTAGCCGTCGGAGCCGGCGGAACTGCGGTTGCCGTAGGAGGCAGCGCGGTAGGCGCCGGTGGAACGGTCGCCACAGGAGCCGGCGCAACGGTTGCCGCAGGCGCTGGCGGCGTGGTCGGCGCCGGAGTTGGCGGCGTGGTCGGCGCCGGGGTTGGCGGGACAACCGCCACAGTCGCCGGAGTGGCGGTAGGCGAAGCGGCTGCCGCGTTGTTGGAAAGGTCTTGGAACACCTGTCCCCACGTATCGGCGTTCCCCCGGCCGAACCCGTCTCGATAGACGATCACCCCATCTCCGCCGAAGGCGATCTTGGTTGACTGGCGAGTTACTCCGAAATCGGCCGCCATGTCGCGGTTGGGCGGCTGGGCGACGGGGAAGGTGTACTCCTGGTTCTGGGCGAAGCTATGCACACTTTCCAGGGACTCGGACAGATCGTAGTTTACCGCGTAGAGGTCAACGCTTCCGGCGAACTCCGGGTAGATTTCTCTCATGCTCCGCAACTCGGAGCGACAAGTCGGTCAAAAGGTTGCGAAGAAGAACAGGAACGTGGGACGCTCAGCCGCCATCAGGCTTGCCAGCGTGACGACGCTCCCATCCGCGAGAGTCATCTCGAAATCCGGCGCTCGCTCGCCGACGTCGTTGCCTATCGGAATCGGCTGCGTCGGGGGAGTGGTAGGCGCGGGCGCAGCGGGCGCCGCCGTGGCGGCAGGCGCGGCAGGCTCGGAAGTCGCGGTTGGCTGCGCGCCCATGCTGGCGGCGAGGTCGCGTGGCGTCGGAGGCGCGGCTGTTGTCGGTACGATAGTCGGAGCGGCAGGCGCAGGCGCAGTGGTGGGCGCGGGCGCGACCGCTGCCGCCTGAGTCGGCTGCGCGGGTTGCGCCTGAACGGCGGTGGCGGCAGGCTCCGGCGCCGCAGCGCCATCGTCAGATCCGCACGCGACGACGAACGCGACTGACAAAGCCAGCATGAGTGTCAGCCATAGAGCCTTTTTTGTCCAACCAGTTCTCATCAACTTTCCATAACCTTTGCGTCTCTGCGCCTTTGCGCTAAATTCCCATCGCGTCCACCAGCGCCGCGAGGTTGGGCACGGTTAGATCGGGTTGGGCGTCGGTTGGTCGAGTCGCTCCCCCGCCGCCCCCTCTGCCATAAGAGCGGTTGACCCACACGGACGAAATGCCGAGCCGGTTGGCTGGTTCGATGTCGTGGTACAGGCTCTCGCCTATGTGCAGCCAACGCGACTTCTCCACGTCCATCCGTTCCCGCGCGAGGTCGAAGTTGCGTTGGTTCGGTTTGTAGCTGCGCGCCTGCTCGGCCGTTATCACCGCATCGAACGGAACCTCCAGAACCCGCGCGGTCTGCGCGAACAGGTCGTCGTCCACGTTGGAGATGATCGCCAGCCGGTATCGAGACTTCATCGCCCGTAGCGCCGGCCTCGTGTCGGCGAAGATGGGCCAGGACGGCAGCGTATCGGACAGGCAGGTGAGGTCCGACTCGGTGAACTGGAATCCCAGCTCGATGCCGATCATCGCCATCACCCGACGCAGCACGCGGCGGTACTCCAGGTACCCGCCACCCGTTTGGATCTGCGGCTCCACCTCCGCGAACAGCGCGAGTATCTCCGCGCGGGACAGGTGAATGTCGCGCTTGGCGAGCGTGGCCCCTACCGCGTCGGATATGCCCGTCTCCCAGTCTATCAGCGTGCCGTAGCAGTCAAAGCTCAGCCAGTCGAACTCGTTGAAATCCAGCAACCGCCGCGCTCCTGTATCGTCTGTGAAACCGGATCGTCGTAGCCATTGTAGCACGTAGCGCCGCCCCATGCGCCTGTTCGCATACCCTCATTACGAACGTCGGTCAAGCGCGTGGCTTGCTGACACGTCCGCGCCGAATCTGTATAATGGCTGGCAGCGGTTTGGCGGCCCGGCGGCCATGAAGCGATTTTGGAAGGGCGTTTACGATGAGCGACACGAGCAATCCCAAGCGCGGAATTACGCGAAGGCAGTTACTCAAGAGCCTTCCCATAGGGATAGCGACCGCCGCCGCGGTGAGCTTTGTAGCTGGCCGCGCGGTATCGGCGTTCGTCCGACGCAAGCGGATGCCCAACCTGCCTGAGGATTCCATCTTCGCGCCCGACAGGAACCGCTACCCGGAGGCGTAGGACGTGCCGGTAGCCATGGACGCGCGACACAGGCTCGCGTTCGTCTGCGTGCTCCTCTTCGGCTTCGCTTCGCTCGCGCTCATCGGTTGCTCGCGCGGCTCCGAGCCTGAGCCTGCCGCCGCGCCGGCGCCCACCCCCACGCCGATCAACCCCGCCAAAGTCTTGGCGCGTTCGGGCGAGGCGATGGGCGCGCTCGACACGTTCCACTTCGCGCTCGAACACGAAGACGACGGCGGCACGCCGCTGAGCGAATCGCTCACCGTTACCGAAGCAGAGGGGACCGTCGTCAGCCCGGACAAGCTGACCGTCGAGTTCGCCGGCACGCTCGGAACGTTCGCCATCCGCTCCGGATTCATCACGATCGGGGACGAGAACTTCATGACCAACCCGCTAACCGGCGAGTGGGAGCCGGTCGCGCGCGAGGTCAGCCCGATAGGCTTCTTCGACCCCCAGCGCGGCATCGCGTCCATCATGGCGCAGGTCGAGAGTCCCGCTCTCGCGTCCCACTCGCGCGGCAAGTTCGTCATAGACGGAACGCTCCCCGTATCCGCGCTTGAACCGCTGCTGGGCGGCGCCGCCCAGGGCGACACCGTGAGCGTGAGCCTGACCATAGACGAGGCCACCCTGTACCTGGAACGCGCGGTGATAGACGGCCACGTTACAACGTTCGAGCCCGACGGCGTGGTGCGGATAATCACCCTGTCCCGCTTCAACGAACCCGTAGCGATAGAGAGGCCGGAGGGGTAGAGGGCTATTCCGACGGGTTGGGTGCGCGCAAATCCCTGTCAAGCGCCCGGCTTGCGGTCAGGCGCTTGGCTTGCTGCGCTATAATCCCCTCATGTCCGACAAGCGCAAGTATCTCGCCCTCGCCCCCGTCTTCCTTGGCGTGTTCATCGCCGCAGACGACCAGACCGTCATCGTTACCGTGCTGCCGGAGATCATGCTCGACCTCCGCGTACAGATCAACGAGCTCGATCGGGCGTCGTGGACCATCACCGGCTACCTACTGGGATACGTCGCTGCCATGCCGCTGGTCGGGCGGATGTCCGACGTATGGGGACACCGCAACGTCTATGTCGTCTCGATGCTGGTGTTCCTCGTCGGCTCGGTCGGAGCGGCGCTGACCACGCGACTCGACTGGCTGCTTGACACCCCCGTCCTAGAGTGGCTCGGCGCGGGCGGGCTTGAGTGGTTCGTCGCCGCGCGCGTGCTCCAGGCCGTAGGCGCCGGAGCGCTGGTGCCTATCTCCATCGCCATCGTCGGCGACCTCTTCCCGCCCGAGCGTCGCGGCGTTCCGCTGGGGCTGATGGGCGCGTCCGCCGAGGCCGGAGGCGTCATCGGCCCGCTCTGGGGCGGGCTAATCAGCCGCTTCCTCGACTGGCCGTGGGTGTTCTGGATCAACCTGCCGCTTGGGGCCGGGGTACTCGTCTGGCTGCTGCTCGTCGTCGCGCCCAGTCCTCGCCACGCCGCGCGCATAGACTACCTCGGCGGCGCGCTGCTGGCCGTCGGACTGTCCGCGCTCACCCTCGCGCTCTCCATGATAGACACGCTCGGCGTGTCGTTCGCCCTGTGGCTCGCGCTCGCGGCGGCGGGATTCGGACTGTTCGTCTTGCGCTCGCTGAGGGTCGAAGAGCCGCTGTTGCCGCTTTCGATGTTCCGTTCCCCGCCCGTCAGCGCCGCGAACCTGACGCACCTGCTCATCGGCGCCGCGCTGATAATCGGCATGGTAACCGTGCCGCTGATGGCGAACACCGCGCTGGGGCTGACCGCGCTGGACGGCGGGCTGATGCTGATGCGGATGACGGTGGCGATACCGTTCGGCGCCGTCGCGGGCGGCTACGCCAGCCAGTGGTTCGGCTACCGCGTCCCGTCCGTCGTCGGACTGCTGCTGATAGCCGCCGGATTCCTGCTGATGAGCGGCTGGGAAGTGGACGTCGCCG
Organism: Dehalococcoidia bacterium; assembly: GCA_034420955.1. Taxonomy (GTDB): domain Bacteria; phylum Chloroflexota; class Dehalococcoidia; order Lucifugimonadales; family UBA1123; genus VXRN01. The sequence goes on along the minus strand of DAOUKV010000005.1, from coordinate 73,683 downwards.
ACCCGTGGATGACGCTACACCTGGCGACCGTCGGTCTGGGATTCGGACTGCTGATAGCGCCCATCGCATTGGCGGCGACCGAGACGGTGGACCCGGGCCTGCGCGGCGCGGCGTCGGCGGTCGTCAGCGCCATGCGAATCGTCGGCATGACCTTCGGCCTCGCCGCGCTCACCGCTTGGGGCGTCGGACGCTTCCAGCAGCTGATAGTCGGCCTGGAGCTGCCCCTGCCCCAGCCCGGCGAGACAGCGGCGCAGACCCAGGCGCGCATGGCCGAGTTCAACGCCAACCTAATAGACGCCGGCATGACCGTCTTCACCGACTTCTTCACCATAGCCGCCGCTGTAGCGGTGGTCGCTGTAGCGGCTGCGTGGTTCATGCGGCGGGGGTGAGGGGGGTGTGGCGCCGCGCTGAATGTTGCGTGGGCAGGGGACGTCTTTTAGGATAGGGGCGATGGTGACGCCAGAAAACATAGACCAAATGTTGGAACGCTTCCGGAGCCTACGAGTGTGGAGGCGCTATGGATGGCGGGCGCCCTACAAGCCGCTGATGATTCTGTGGGCAATCGGTCGTTGTCTCAGGTGCGAAGAGCGCATGGCGACGTTCGAGCAGGCGCGCGCCGAGGTGGGCGCGTTGGCGGCGCGATTCGGTCCCTACCGACGGCGAAACCCTAGCGCGGTTATGCACCAGCCTTTCTGGAGGTTGCAGAACGACGGCGTCTGGGAGATAGATCGCCCTAATTTGGTGACTGTGAATTCAGCAGGAGCCGCCCACATATCCGACTTGGTCCAACACAAAATCTGCGGCGGATTGACCGAAGCGTACTACCACGCTCTGCGAAACGACCCGCAATTGGCTTGGCGGGTTGCCATGAATCTGCTGGCCGCGCACTTCCCGGAGTCCATTCACGATCACATCTTGGATTCGGTCGGGATAGACGAGCCGATAGCCGATCCTTGCGTCGAACTCGTAGAATCGTTGACGTTCCGCCGTCCTAGGGACCCCGCTTTCAGGAGGGCCGTCTTGGTTGCATACGCAAATCGGTGCGCGGTCTGTGAAATGTCGCTGAACGTGTCGGGCAGCGTGGTGGCGCTCGAGGCTGCCCACATACGCTGGCACGCATCGGGCGGCTCGGACGAGGTTCGCAACGGCTTGGCGCTGTGCGTACTGCACCACAAGCTATTCGACTTGGGCGCGTTCACCCTGCTGCCCGACCTCCGCGTGTTCGTATCGAGCAAAGTCGAAGGGCGCGGCGCGGACAATGCGTTGGAACGGTATCACCGAACCCATCTCTCGGCCCATCCGAACTCTGACGAGAAAAAGCCCGCGCCGGAGTATCTATGCTGGCATCGGCGCGAGGTATTCCGATCGCCCTAAAAGCGTAGTTGGGGTTCGGCTACGCAACGTCGGCGGATACGTCCTCCCCACGCACTCTGGCCGAACCGCCCCATTCTCCTTCGTCGCCGCCTCTTCCTCCCGGAACTCTCGCACCAGCGCATTCGGCACATCCGCAATCTGCGGCAAGCCACCCACCAACCTACTAGAATCGCATCCACAATCTTGGTAGAGAAGTATCTAGATGACCACCCTTCTTCAACAAGCCTTCGAGAGAGCCGCTGAGCTTCCGCAGGAAGATCAGGACAAATTCGCGCGCTTCATCCTGGCTGAACTGGAGTCGGAGCGTCACTGGGCGGAACTCTTCAGCAGTCCCGAATCCGAGGCGCCTACTGGAACGGATGACTGACGATGCTCTGGCTGAGCATCGAGCGGGAGACTGACGCAGCTTCTCGCCCTGGGAAATCTTTAGACAATGCGTTGCCATACGCGGCGACATAGCTAGTTCTTGCTACGCTTGCCCTTCCCTTAGCAGGGCAACGAAGCCCGCCTGCTCGAAGTCTCTGTCGTATGCCAAGGCCTCGGAGATGTTCCGATCTTCCATGACCAAGAAACTCGCGCAGTCCGTCAGGCTCCAGTGCTGATCGCTTCGTGCCGCGTATCGCTCGGACGCCTCTATGAATTGCGTTTCCGTCTGCGGGACAATTTCTACGTTAGGGCGATCCCACAGGCTGACAAGCATCCGCGATGCAAGTATCCTGGAAAACTCTCCCCTATCAGACATATAGTTGAGCACCTCTGTTAAAACCATCTGGGTTGTTACGATTTGAACGGAATCCAGTCCTTCCTCAAACTCGACGGCCCTATTGTGTAATGAATCCCTAGGGTTCAACTTCGCGATGAAATAGCCAGCGTCCGCGAACACCGTTTGCATCACTCATCTTCCTTCGGGTGGCCGTACAAGTAGTGCTTCTTGTTCTTCGCGCCGTCCGTAGGCAAATTCTCCCACGCCTCGGCCGGTACAGAGTTGCGGAGCCGCTCGAACATCTCCAAGAGGGTCTCTTGCTTCTCGGCGAGTTGCGGCGTGTCCGCGTTTCCGTTGGGCGGCGGTTGGTTGTCCTCTATATGCACTACCAGTTCCTCGCCCTCTTCCAAGTCGAGCGGTTCCAACGGGGTGAGCGTCCCGTTGGCGTATCGGACTCTTACTTGCGTTGTCATGGCAGTCCCTCTCCGGCGTGTTTCCCGCCACTCTCTCAGAGTATGTCCACTCACATCATACTATCGCGGCTGGCGCATAGACAAATCAGCTAGCGCCGCGTAGCCGTCCACCACCATGCGGCATCCCCTCCCCCCAATCTGCTAAAATCCCCCACAGCTATCATTTGCATCACTACGGAGGAGCATTCCTATGGCGAACCAGGTCAAGGGCGTTATCGCCCGGTCGAAGGGCGCGGCGGTTACTGTGGAGGACATCATCGTCCCAGACCCGGGCGCGGGCGAGGCGCTGGTGCGCGTGCAGGCGTGCGGCGTCTGCCATACCGATCTGCACTACCGCGAGGGCGCGATCAACGATGAGTTCCCCTTCCTGCTGGGTCACGAGGCGGCGGGTGTCGTCGAGAGCGTGGGCGACGGCGTGACGAACGTCGCTGAGGGCGACTTCGTTATCATCGCGTGGCGCGCGCCCTGCGGCAACTGCCGGTCGTGCCTGCGCGGGCGTCCGTGGTACTGCTTCGATAGCATGAACGCGGCCCAGCAGATGACGCTCGCCGACGGCTCGCCGCTGTCCCCCGCGCTCGGCATCGGCGCGTTCACCGAGCTTTCGCTGGTGCACGCCGGCCAGTGTGTCAAAATAGACCCCGCCGCGTCCGCCGCTGCCGCGGGCCTCATCGGCTGCGGCGTGATGGCCGGACTCGGCGCGGCGGTGAACACGGGCGGCGTTACGCGCGGAGACTCGGTCGCCGTGATAGGCTGCGGCGGCGTGGGCGACGCGGCCATCGCCGGCGCAAACCTCGCGGGCGCGCACACCATCATCGCCGTCGATATCGACGACCGCAAGCTGGAATGGGCAAAGGACTTCGGCGCCACGCACACCGTCAACTCCACGCAGACCGACGCGGTGGAGGCGATACGAGACCTCACCGGCGGCAACGGCGTGGACGTTGCCATCGAGGCCGTGGGCAACCCGGCGACCTACGAGCAGGCATTCTTCGCGCGAGACCTCGCCGGAACCGTCGTGCTGGTCGGCGTGCCGTCGCCGGACATGAGGATCGAGCTTCCGATGCTGGAAGTCTTCGGACGCGGCGGCTCCCTCAAGTCGTCGTGGTACGGCGACTGCCTGCCGACGCGCGACTTCCCGATGTTCATAGACCTGCACCTGCAAGGGCGGCTCGACCTGGAAGGCTTCGTATCCGAGACCATCGGCATCGGCGACGTGGAGGAGGCGTTCCACAAGATGGAGCGCGGCGAGGTACTGCGTTCGGTCGTTCTGATGTAGAATTTTAACGCAAAGACGCGAAGGTTTTTTGGGTTTCCTGTTCAGCCGAACGTCCATCCAACACTCAAAATTAAATCTTTGCGTCTTGGCATCTTTGCGCCTTTGCGTTAAAACAGGAGTTGAAAATGTACGAATTTCGCCCAGTTGGAGATGGCGATAAGACCGCTAAGACGGAGCTGTTCTACCGCGAGGAGATCCAGCTGGCGCTCCGCAATCGCGGTATGCCGCTGGAAGGGCTGCGCTACGACATCACGCCGACGGGGATGCACTACCTCCTGATCCACTTCGACATCCCGACGGTCGAATCCGAAGACGGATGGAGCCTCGAGATCGGCGGGCTAGTGGGCAAGCCCATGTCGCTGAGCATGGAAGACATCCGATCCCGTCCAGCCGTGACGATGCCGGTTACGATGGAGTGCGCGGGCAACGGGCGCGCGCTGATGGAACCGCGCGCTATCAGCCAGCCGTGGCTGCTGGAAGCCATCGGAACGGCGGAGTGGACCGGGACGCCGCTGCGTCCGATCATCGAGGAGGCGGGCATCGCCGACGGCGCGATCGAGTTGCTGTTCACCGGCGTTGATCGCGGCGTGCAGGGCGGCGAGCTGCAGGACTACCAGCGCAGCCTGACGATAGAACAGGCGACGCGTGACGAGGTTCTGCTGGCCTACGAGATGAACGGCGCTCCGCTACAACCGCAGCACGGCTTTCCGTTGCGGCTGATAGTGCCGGGCTGGTACGGCATGACGAGCGTGAAGTGGCTGTCGCGCATCGAAGCGATAGCCGAGCCGTTCGACGGGTACCAGCAGATGCGGACGTACCGCTACGCGATGTCTGCCGACGACGTAGGCGAGCCGGTGGACGAAATGCGCGTCCGCTCGCTGATTGCGCCGCCGGGCGTCCCGGACTTCCTGACGCGCACGCGGCTGGTGGAGGCGGGAACGCTCACCGTCACCGGGCGCGCGTGGGCCGGACGGCGGCGCGTAAACCGGGTCGAGTTCAGCGCGGACGGTGGCGCGACGTGGGCGGACGCCGAGCTGGGCCCCCACGTCGGCGACTTCGCGTGGCGCTCGTGGTCCGCGCAGTGGCGGACCGAGCCCGGAGAGCATGTCCTGACCGTTCGCGCCACCGACGAGGCCGGAAACGTCCAGCCGTCCGAGCAGCCGTGGAACTACCAGGGCATGGGCAACAACATGACCCACCGCGTGGAGACGGTGGTGGTCTAGCGCCTGTTCCTCGGACAGTTTCTGAAGTGGATGCTGCCGGGCGGCGCGCCGCATGATGGGCAGCGCCTCCGGTCGGCGCTGGACGTTGTCTGCGCTTCTGGGCGGCGGACGTCGGAGGAGACGTCGGCGCCCGCCAGCGTCTCCGGGTTCTGCCGGACATGGGCGCCGCGCCCGCCGGCAGGTTTGTCCCGGAAGAAGTTCGCTACGCGATTCCGGAGGTTTCTGTAAGTCGGGATGTTCTGCAGGAGTCTGCTGTCGGACTTCCTGATGATGAATCCAATCGCCCACTGGACCAGGCGGTACAGCAGATAGAGCTGGACGATGCCGACGAAGAAGTTCCAGAAGGTAGCTCCGCCGCCGGCGATTTCCCAGCCGCCCGACGCGTAGGTGCTGACGACCTGGCGGCCTAAGGCCATCCAGAAGAGGCTGCCCACCGTTGAGATGAGCGCCGTTTCCGCCGCCAGTTTCAGGGCCGCTTTGACGTATCTCACGGTTTTCACCTCGCGGCAACCGGATCCGGGTGGTTGGGATTCAGCGGGTAGTCTCTTATCTTCTCCCGTTCGACATAGGCGGGTTGTGAGTTGGGGGGCAGCCTCGATCACGGGCCGCCCCTTAGAGTAGAGTTAGAGGATGATGCTCAGCGGGTTCTCCAGCAGATCTTTTATCTCGTTGATGAACATTGCGCCCTCGGCGCCATCCACTATGCGATGGTCGGCGGATAGGGTGGCGGTCATCATCTGCCGTATGACGATCTGATCGTCGTCGGCTACTACGGGCCGCTTTTGGACGGCGCCGACCGCCAGCACCGCCGACTGCGGAGGCTGGATTATGGCCACGAAACTGGTTACGCCCATCATGCCCATGTTGGATATTGCGAAGGTGCCGCCAGAGTATTCCTGCGGGGTCAGGGAGCCGCGCTGGGCGCGCTCGGCGATGTCCTTGGTAGCCTCGGCTATCTGACGCAGAGACTTGTCGCCGACGCCAACGATGGCGGGCATTACCAGCCCGTCCTCGACGGCCATCGCTATTCCGACGTTCACCTCGTCGTTCATGCGGATTCCGCCGTCCTCGTAGTAGGCGTTGAACTTGGGGAAGCGTTTGAGCGCGATCACGCTGGCGGCGACTATCATGTCGTTGACCGTCGCGCGCACGCCCTCGGACGCCAAGGCGGCGTTGATCTGCGCGCGCAGCGCCATAGCCTCCGTCATGTCCACGTCCACGTTGACGTAGAAGTGAGGCTTCTCGTCCTTGGAGCGGGTGGTAACGCGAGCTATCTGCTGCCTCATGCGGGAAAGCGGGATTAGCTCGTCTTCCTCCGCCGGCTCCTCTTCTTCTTGCGCTTCCTCCTCGGCGACCGGCTCAGGTTCGGGTTCTTCCACCTCTTCCTCAGCTGTGGGTTCCGGTTCGGGTTCTTCTTCTTCCACTTCCTCCTCAGCGACCGGCTCAGGCTCGGGTTCCTCTTCCGCTTCTTCCTCAGCGACGGGTTCCGGCTCGGGTTCTTCTTCCACTTCCTCCTCGGCGACGGGTTCCGGCTCCGGCTCGACCGCCGGCTCCTCGGTGACAGGCTCGAGTTCGACCGGCGCTTCCTCGACGATGGGTTCCGGCTCCGGCTCGATGGCGGCAGCGGCAGCTTCGATGGCTTTGAGGACGTCTTCCTTTACTACGCGGCCCCCCGGTCCGGATCCCGGGATGGAGTTGAGGTCTATGCCGGCTTCGTATGCCATCTGGCGCGCTACGGGAGTCGCGAACACGCGACGTCCCGGCGGGGGCTGCTGAACGGGTTGCGGCTGCTGGACCGGAGGCGGTGGCGCGGCTTCGACTACGGTCGGTTCGGTCGCCGCTCCCAACGGGATCGCGGTGGATGCAGGCTCCGCTTCCTCCTCGGCGACAGGCTCAGGTTCAGGCTCTTCTACCTCTTCGGGCGCAGGTTCCGGTTCTACCGGCTCCGGCGCTGCGGCTTCGCTCGCGTCGGCTATAACGGCTATCGCATCGCCAACAGGGACGGTAACGCCCTCGTTAACGAGGATCTGGCTCAGCACGCCGGCTATGTCGGACTCGAATTCGACGACGGCCTTGTCGGTTTCGATTTCGGCCAGCGGTTCGCCTAGCTCGACGTTGGAGCCTTCGGCCTTGAGCCAGCGAACGACTGTGCCTTCCTGCATGTCGTAACCCATTTGGGGCATTGTGAGTTCAGTTGCCAACGGAGTTTCCCTCTCTATTCAGTGTCCCACAATCGGCATAGAGACGTGTTCACACGCCACCGCGCGGACTCGCCAAGGCACCGCCGAGCATTGGGCGCATCGGAGTTGTGGGAGTGGGTTCATTCATTGTTAATGACAGCGTTCAGATGCCGAAGTTGTACTCTATCGCCTGGACCACGCGCTCTGCGCTGGGTATGGTCGCGGCTTCGAGTTGGCCGGAGTAGGGCGCCGGAACATCCAGGCCCGCGACTCGGACGACGGGGCCGTCCAAATAGTCGAACGCCATCTCCTGCACCTCGCTGGCTATCTCGCCGGCGAATCCGCCGGTGTGCCACGCCTCTTCTACGATGACGGCGCGGTTGGTCTTCTTGACGGATTCGACGATGGTGTCCACGTCGAACGGTCTGAGGGTGCGAAGGTCTATGACCTCGGCGCTCCTGCCCTTTTCCGCCAGCTTTTCCGCCGCTTCCTGCGCAACGTGCGCCATGCGCGAGTAGCCGACGATGGTAACGTCCTCGCCCTCCCGCCGGATCGCCGCCTTGCCGAAAGGCACGTCGTAGTATTCGTCCGGCACCTCGCCGCCGACGCGATACAAGAGCGCGTGTTCGGCGAAGACGATGGGGTTGCCATCTTTGAGCGACGTTCTGAGCAGGCCGAGCGCGTCATACGGAGTCGATGGCACGACGACCTTGAGGCCGGGCACGGAAGCGTACCAGCCTTCGAAGCTCTGCGAGTGGGTCGCCGCCAGCTGGGCGCCGCCGCCCGTAACCGTGCGTATGACCACCGGCACGGACAGTTGGCCGTTGGACATGTAGCGCAGCTTGGCGGCGTGGTTGATGATCTGGTCCATCGCCAGCAGCGAGAAGTTGATGGTCATGATCTCGACAATGGGCTTCATTCCGACGAGCGCCGCGCCGATAGCGGCGCCGACGAAGCCGGATTCGGCGATGGGCGTGTCGCGCACGCGCTCCTCCCCGAAGTCGTCCATCAGACCGCGAGTCACCGCGTATGCGCCGTTGTAGGCGCCGATGTCCTCTCCGATAAGGAAGACGGACTCGTCCTGTTCCAGCGCCTCGCGCAGCCCGTGGGCTATCGCTTCTCTCAAGATCATCTCGGACATGTGGCCACTCACTTTAGTCGGCGGCGGCCGGTTGGCGATTGTCGCCATGCGATCCGCCGCGTCGCCCGCGCTTACCGGCTTTGCGGAAACGGAGGACGGCTACTTGTAGATATTGTCGTAGATAGAGTCTATTTCGGGAAATGGGCTTTCGCGCGCGAATTTAACGGCTTCCTGGATCTGCGCGGCGACATCTGTGTCGATCTTGGAGAGTTCCGGCTGCGTTATCAGCCCCTCGTCCATGGTGAACGCCTTGAACCGGTCTATCGGGTCGTTCAGACGCGCCTCATCCACCTCGTCCGTCTCGCGATAGTTTACGGGGTCGGCCATGGAATGGCCGCGGTAGCGGTAGGTCATCGCCTCGATGAAGACGGGGCCGCTGCCCGCGCGAACCCGCTCGAGCGCCCGGTTCGTCGCCTCGCGCACCTCCATGATGTCCTGGCCGTCCACCTGGATGGCGGGAATCTTGTAGTGGCCCGCCGATTCGTAGATGTCGCGTCCGGCGGCGTGGGTGCGCTCGACGTGCGATCCCATGCCGTAGAGATTGTTTTCGAGGAAGAAGACGACCGGCAACTTCCACAGCGAGGCGAGGTTGAGCGATTCGTGGAACTCGCCCTCGTTGACCGCGCCGTCACCGAAGAAGATCATGACGGCGGCGTTGCGCTTCTGCATCTTGACGCCGAGCGCCATGCCCACGCCGAGCGGCATCTGCCCGCCGACTATGGCGTGTCCGCCCATGAAGTGCAGGTCCGCGTCGAACAGGTGCATGGAGCCGCCCTTGCCGCCACTCGACCCGGTGGCCCTGCCGCACAGCTCCGCCATGCACGCCTTCGGGTCCATGCCGCGCGCCAGCGCGTGTCCGTGGTCGCGGTAGTGCGTGATGATGTAGTCCTGCGGTTCCAGCGCGCCGATGGCGCCGGTGGCGATCGCCTCCTCGCCGATGTAGAGGTGCAGGAACCCCCGGATGAGGCCCTGCGTGTAGAGCCGAGAGCAAGCTTCCTCGAACCTTCGGATGAGCATCATCATCCGGTATAGCTCTGCTACCTGCGCCTTGTCTAACTTTGCGGCTTCTTTCATGTGATCCTCGGCAAGCGGAACGTGGTTATTGGTAAGTGGGGCAAATGGAGCAAGTGGTTCGGTGGTGGTCGTGATCATATGTGAATCGCCTCGCCTTCGGCTGCAAGCGCGGCCTCCTTGATGGCTTCCGAGATGGTTGGGTGCGGATGCACTAGCCAGCCCAGCTCGGTAGTTGTGGCTTCCAGCAGCCGCGTCATGCCCAGCTCGCCGAGCAGCTCAGTTACCTCCGCGCCTACCATGTGCCCGCCCAGCACCTCGCCTATTTCGGCGTCCACCACCAGCTTCACCATGCCCGAGGCCTCGTTCATGGCGAGCGCCTTGCCGCTGGCGGCGAACGGGAACTTGCCGACCTTCACCGCGTGCCCCTCCTCGCGCGCCTGCTCCTCGGTCAGCCCGAAGCTGGCTACCTGCGGGTGGCAGTAGATGGCGCGCGGCATCTGCGCGTAGTCGAGCGGCTGGGGGCCGAGACCGGCTATGTGTTCGACCGCAGTCACGCCTTGCGCGGAAGCCACGTGGGCCAACAGCATCTTGCCGGTAACGTCGCCTATGGCGTAGATGCCCTCGACGTTGGTGCGCATCATGTCGTCAACAGGGATGAAGCCGCGCTCTTCGCGGACGCCGGCCGCTTCGAGTCCGATGCCGTCGGTATTGCCCTGCACGCCGACGGCGACCAGCGCCGTCTCGCACTCCAGCACGGCATGTTCGCCGTTGGTCATCACCGACACCTTCGCGCCGCCGTCGTCCACCGCGATGCCCTGCACCTGCGCGCCGGTCGCTATCTGTATGCCCTGCCGGCGGAAGGCGCGTTCGAGCTCGGCGCTCACCTCCGCGTCTTCGTTCGGTATCAGTCGGGGCATTAGCTCGACTATGGTTACGTCCGCGCCGTAGGTTCGCCAGATGTAGGCGAACTCGCATCCGGTCGCGCCGCCGCCAATGATGACCGCGCGGCGCGGAACGCGCGTCATCTCGAGCGCCTCGCGGCTGGTGATGACGACGCGGCCGTCTATGGGCAGCGTTGGGATGTGGCGCTGGCGCGCGCCGGTAGCGATGATGAAGTTATCCGCCGTCAGAGTCCTGCCGCTATCCACGCTCACCGAGTCTGAACCGGTGAGGACGCCCGTCCCCTGGATGTGTTCGACGCCGTTCTTGCGGAGCAGCATCCCGACGCCGCGCGTGAGCCGCCGGACGACGTCCCGGCTCCGGTCTATGGCGCGTGAGAAATCGGGCCTGACGCCCCGAACGGCGATGCCGTACTCCTCCGAGTGTCGGATGAGGCTTAGCACCTCAGCGTTTCGGAGGAGAGCTTTGGAGGGGATGCACCCCCAGTTGAGACAGATGCCGCCGAGGGCGTCGCGTTCGACGATAGCAGTCTTCATGCCCAGCTGTCCCGCGCGGATCGCGGCTACGTATCCACCCGGTCCTGAGCCGAGCGCAACTACATCATAGTCAGCCAAAAAAACACCCCTACGGCGCGCGTTCACCCGAAGGTGAACGTCCAAAGCTCTACGAACTACCGCGCCACATCCGCGGGACGCGGCGCGACCTGCGACTATTCTACACTATACGGGCGAGGTATGACACTTTTTGGTTTGGGTCTGATAGCCAAGTTTCCCATTCGCGCATAGATAGGATATATTGTTGCCCGCAATGCGATTGGTTTCGGCGCGCCGCGCGGCGGCGGGCCGTGAGTTCACGGAGGTGATTTATGGGCAACCGTCTGGAAGGCAAAGTCGCGGTGGTTACCGGAGGCGGTCGAGGCGTCGGCAGAGGCGTGGCGCTGCTGCTGGCCGAAGAAGGCGCGAGCGTCGTCGTCAACGATATGGGCGGCGACGTGGACGGAACCGGGAGTTCCACCGCGCCCGCCGACGGCGTTGTCGCCGAGATTCAGGCTCGAGGCGGCAACGCCGTAGCCAACTACGACAACATGGCGCTGATGTCCGGCGGCGAGGCGCTCATCCAACAGGCCGCAGATGCCTATGGACAGGTGGACATACTCGTCAATAGCGCCGGGATGCTGCGCGACCGCATGATCTGGCAGATGACGCCGGAAGACTGGGATCGCGTGATGCTGCACAACGCTAAGGCGACGTTCACCGCGACTAAGTTCGCTTGCATCCTGTTCAGGCAGCAGCGCGGCGGACGCATCGTTAACATGACATCGGACGCCGGGCTTGGCGACGTGGGACGCTCGAACTACGCGGCGGCGTCCGAGGCTATCGTCGGGTTGACGCGAACCGTCGGGCGAGACATGGGACGCTACGGCGTTACCTGCAACGCGATTTCGCCTATGGTCGAGACGCGGCTGTTCTCCGGCTCAGTCGAGGAGTATCGCGTGGCCGACGTTCCCTCGCCTTCGCGCGATGAGCGGGCGGGCATCTTCAGCCCCGCCAACGTGGGCGAGTGGGAAGGCCCCGGCTGGCCCGACGACCCGGAGAACGTGGCGCCGCTGGCGGTTTATCTGTGCACGTACGCGTCGCCGCACATCAACTGCAACATCTTCGGCGTGCGCGGCGGCAGCATCTATCTCTACTCGCAGCCGCGAGTGGAGCGCGCCGTGCAGAAGTGGGGCAACTTCACGATGGACGAAATGGACGTGCTGTTCCCGAAGATGATTGGCGACGGCTTCTAGTTGGGCGCGCCCCATACCCAGATTTGGGGCGCGATTGTTCTTCAGAAGATGAGGCCGCGCTGATACGCGGCGCCCCGGGTTCCGGCTTCCGCCGGAATGACGGGCATTGAGACGAGGTAGAAAAAAATGGGCAACAGGCTTGAAGGAAGAGTAGTGATAGTTACCGGCGCCGGTCGAGGCATCGGCGCGGAGGTGGCCAAGTGGATGGCGGCGGACGGCGCGTCGGTCGTGGTGAACGACCTGGGCGGCTCGCTGGACGGCACCGGTTCCGCCGATGCGCCGGCAGAGCAGACGGCGCAGGCGATCCGAGACGCCGGCGGCACGGCGGTCGCCAACTTCGACTCGGTGGCCGAGTACGAGACCGCCGGGCGCGTCGTGCAGTCCGCCATAGACAACTTCGGTCGCGTGGACGGTCTGTGCCACGTGGCGGGCATCCTGCGCGACCGCATGGTGTTCAACATGACCGAGGCCGAGTGGGATGGGGTGCTGCAAGTGCACCTGTACGGGGCGTTCAACATGGTTCGCCACTGCGTGCCGCACATGATGCGTCAGAAGTTCGGTCGTCTCGTGCTGTTCTCGTCCGGCTCCGGGCTGGGCGCTTCGGGGCAGACGAACTACGCGGCGGCGAAGGAAGGCATGGTCGGCTTCGCCCGCGCGCTGGCGAAGGAATTGGCGCCATACGGCATCACCGCCAACGCAGTCTATCCCGGCGGCGCGACCCGGATGACCGAATCCATACCCGAATCCACGACGGCGCTTAGGCAGACGCAGCGGGCGCAGGCGGCGCCCCAGCAGGCGTCGCAGGGACCGCCGATCCAGGGTCCGCCCGAGGCGCGAGACCCGGCCAACAACGCGCCGAAGGCCGTGTACCTGTGCACCGAAGCCGCCGGCAACATCACCGGCCAGGTGATCGGCGTAAGCGGCTGGCAGGCGACGCTGCTGTCGCCGCGCCACATCACGCGCAGCATCCACAAGAACGGACGCTGGACGCTCGACGAGCTCGACGAGCTAATACCCATCTCGCTAGGCGCGGACCTGGTCAACCCCGTGCCGCCGCAGCCGCCGAGGCAATAGGCTTGGAGGGTGTTTCAATAGTCCCTTCCCCCTTGATGGGGGAAGGTTAGGATGGGGGTGAAACCACCCTTGCAAACACCCTCTTACGCTGTTAGCTGCCTCCCCAGCAGGTCTATCACCGCGTCGGCGGCCTGCCGCTTGTTGCCGTCGCGGTCGCCTGTATCGGTGTGGATGCGCTCGGCGACTTCCAGGCCGTCCGGCCCGGCGACTCCGATGTAGAACGTGCCGATGGGCAGGCCCGAACGCCCGCCCGTCGGCCCGGCAATGCCGGTTACGGACACGGCGTAGTCCGTGCTCGTAAGGTTTCGCGCGCCGACGGCCATCGCCACAGCCATCTCCGGACTCACGGTGCCCTTCGTCTCGTACAACTCGTCCGACACGCCCAGCACCTTCTGCTTCAGCCCGCCGGTGTACGCGATCACGCCGCCCGGAAACCAGCGCGAACTGCCCGGAACCGTGCTGAATATGTACCCGACGAGTCCGCAAGTGTCCGCCTCCGCCACCGAAACCGTCTGATTGCGGGCTACCAGTATCTCCGCGATATCTTGAACGTTCATGGGTGAACCTCCTGTGTGATGCAATGCCCGCCCCTACGTCCCCACCTGCACGGTAGAGGTGATGCGCCGCAGCAGCGCCAGCGCGGACAGCGCGGACATGATGCCCGTCTTCGGGTTCTCCGGCGACGGGATGTTTTCGATGCGAATGCTCAGGCGTCCGAACTCGCCTTCTACTACTATGTCGTGGGTGTTCCTTTCCACCGTCGGATCGGCGTATATGCGGATGACGGTTCGGCGCGGGCCGATGCCTGCCATGCTGAGCGCGGCGGATACGTTCACATTCGCCGGGAACAGCCTGCACGCCTCCAACGCGGGGCCTTCATAGACGACGGTCGGCTCGGAGACCGCGTCCAGGTCTATGCCTGAGGCTTCGATGCCCGGCGCGCCTGCGAGTCCGTCGGGCGGCTTGCGCGTTATCATCGTCAGCGAGTCAACTCGTCCGGCGACCGCGCCAGCCACCCCGTCCAGCCCGGCTATCGCGCCGGATGGAAGGTATATCGTCGCGCCGTTGCGCTCGGCCAGCGCGAACAGGTCGTCGCGTTCCAGCAGCGCGCCGCCGCTGAGCGCCATCAGATCCTTGCCGGCGGAAAGCGTCGCCGTCGCGATCGCGTCCATAGCGTCGGCGGGCGCGGCCTCGATCACGAGATCCGCCATGCCGACCAACTCATCGAGCTCGACGACCGGCGGGCGGCAGTCGAGCTTGGCGGCGAACCGCGCGGCGCGTTCGAGGCTGCGACTGGTGATGGCGCCGAGCGTCGCGCCCCTCACGCCGCCAGCGTCCAGCTCCAACGCTACGCGGCGGCCTATCGTTCCACAGCCCGCTATTCCCACTTTCAAAGTCATGGTCCCGCCTCCATGCCGCAATGTTATGGGCGCGCGCTGCGGCTGTCAAAGCCCGCGTTGTTGTTGGTTCGCGGGGCGTGCTATAATCTCTTGGATATTCCCCCTCGCAGGTTTTAGGAGCGGTAGTTTGACTTTGGAACGGACGCGAGAATACGAACTGGTGATGATTCTCAGCCCCGAAGCCACGGAGGCTGAAGCTAGGGAGACGGTCAGCCGGATCAACGCGATCATCTCCGAAGGCAGCGGCAGCATAGCCCAGCAGGATAATTGGGGCGTGCGACGGCTGGCATACCCGATACAGCGCTTCGTCGAGGGCAACTACTTCTTCACGCGCTGTACCATGGAGGCGCAGGCGGCGGTCGATCTGAATGAGACGCTCAACTCGTCGCAGGACGTTCTGAGACACCTCGTGTTCAGGCTGGACAATTCTGAGCTCAGGGCGATGGAAAAGCAGGCCGAGCGCGAACTTGCTGCCAGGCGGGAAACCGAACGGCGCGAGCGCGTGGCGCGAGAGCGCGAAGAGGCGCGCCGAATCGCCGACGCGCAGGCCGCCGCAGCCGCGCAGAGAGCCGCCGAATCAGCCGCGTCCTCGCAGGCTGAACAGTCCGAACAGCCATCCGCGACTCCGGCTCCGGAGCCTGTCAGCAACCCAAGCTGATTTTAGTTTAGACGATAGGGTGACGGATGATGCGACCCGCCGAAACCGGCGGACGCGCGACGCGGCAGGAGTTGGGCTATGAGCATGAACAAGATCACGATAATCGGCAACTTGGGGCGCGACCCCGAAATGCGATACATGGCGAGCGGAGACGCGGTAACGAATTTTTCTGTCGCTACCAGCCATCGCTACCGGACACGTGACGGTGATCAGCGGGAAGAGACCGAGTGGTTCAACGTCAGCGCTTGGGGGCGCCTCGCCGAGATCACCAACCAGTATCTGTCCAAAGGGCGGCAGGTCTATGTCGAAGGGCGGTTGAGTTCGCGGATGTACCAGTCGCAGACCGGTGAGACGCGCGTGTCTCTCGACGTTCGCGCCAGCGAGGTCCAGTTCCTCAGTGGCGCTGGCGACCCGGGCACGGGCGGCGGTGGCGGCTATGATGGCGGCGGCGCGCCTCCTGAAGATGACGACGTGGACGATCTGCCCTGGTAGAATTGTCCTGGCTATCGGCAAAGACGAACGGCTCACCCCGGCGAACGGCGGACGCTACGCGCCTCCCACGCCGGCCCGAGAATCCATACGGCGCCAGAACTACGTAGTAGAGGCGTAACAGACACAGGTGAGTAACCCATGACTACACAGACAACCAGATCATCCACAACCAGGCCGGCGACCATAGGCCCCGCCGGACGACCGAGCGGTCCCCGTCCCGGAGGCGCTCCGGGTTCGCGTCCCGGTGGCGGGCGTCCCGGCGGTCCGGGTGGACGGCCGGGCGGCGGCAGGCCGGGAGGGCGACCGGGCGGACGCTTCGGCGGCAGGCGCGGCAGGCCGCGTTACTACTCCCGCCGGAAGATATGCGGGTTCTGCGTCGATCACATCGAGTACATAGACTACAAGAACACCGATAGCTTCAGGCGCTACATGACGGACCGCTGGAAGATCGAGTCCCGGCGCAAGACCGGGGTTTGCTCCAAGCACCAGCGCGCGCTGTCAACCGCCATCAAGCGCGCCAGGCACCTCGCTCTCATTCCGTTCAGCCCCGACCACGATGGGCCTCCCATGCGGTGGACGCGGTAAGGCTCCGCATCTAAAGTGGTTGACGAAGGTCGGCAGTCGTCGTCCAGGAGGACGGCGAGAAGGGACAGCCGCAGGGTAGCGGCCGAGCTCACGCCCGAAGAGCGGCGTCGGCGTCGGCTTGCCCTCATGATCATCGGCGCGATGCTCGTCGCGTTGGCGGGCGTCGTCGTCGCCGGATACGTCATCATCTTCGTGCTGCCGCCCCAGCAGCTAATCGTGCGCGTCAACGATGTATCTTACTCGCGCGGCGATATGGTGAAGTTGCTGCGCCTGCGCCAACGAACCATGGAACTTTCAGACTCCCAGGGTATGCGGACGAGCGACGACGTATTCGAGGCGCTCCAGCTAATCGTCGAGAATGAGGTGATCGCTCAGGCCGCTCCGTCCGACGGTATTGCGGTATCCCGCGAGGAGATAGACAACGCCATACGCAACTCGATGGCGCCTACGGAAAACGAGTCTATCGGCAAGTCCAGCGATCAGATCGAGCGCGAGTACCGCGAACGCTACCGGCAGTTCCTCAACCAGTCTCAAGTCAGCGAAGCGGAGCACCGCGATCTCGTCCGCAAGGCGATTCTGCGCGAGAAGTACCGTCAGTTCCTTAGCGACAAGGTGCCCGCCGTCGCCGAGCAGGTCTATCTGCACCGCATCGCGCTTGGCCCCAACGACGAAATAGATATAATGCAGACGAAGCTGGCCGACCTGATAGGCGACGACAAGAGCCCGGAGTATATCCGGGAAGTGGTCCGCGTGATAGCGCGCGAGTTTTCGAGCGACCCCGAGACCTACCAGTCCGCCGGCGAGCTGGGCTGGGTCCCGCTTGGCATCTACGAGGACTACGAATCGAAGTTCTGGGATCTCGAACTCGGAAAGATTTCTGATCCTACGCCGAACGTGGACAATCCGCAGTCCATCTACTTCTTCATCGTCTCCGAGCGGAGTGAGAGCCGCGAGGTCAGCCGGCGCAACCGCGAGACTCTGAAGACTCGCGCGCTTCAGGAATGGGTCAACGCCGAGCGAAGAAACCACGATGTGTACGCCAAGTTCAACTCGGATATCTACTCTTGGTTCATCGAGCAGGTTCGGATAAGCTCCACGATTACGCCGACGCCCGTTGCCGACCCGCTTCAGAATATATTGGGCGGGCTTTAGACGCGGACGCGCCCCAGGGGGCGTCAAGGGCAATAGTCCCCTCTCCCTTGATGGGAGAGGGCTAGGGTGAGGGTGAACTCCTCGCCCTAACCAAGTTACTAGCAGAAGTCACCCCCATCCCAACCTTCCCCCGTCTAGGGGGAAGGGGTTGAACTACAAGGGCAGGTATCATCTTGGCTAGAATCGGAATAGGGCTGTTGGGAATGGGCGTCGTCGGTGGCGGCGTGGCCCAAGTCGTAGAAAGCAAACGCGCCCACCTCGAACGGCTCATCGGCTGCCCCGTCGCAATCGAGAGCGCGCTGGTGCGCGACACGTCCAAGCCTCGCGCCGTGGAACTGCCGGACGGGGTGATTGCGACCGACCCCGCGCTCGTGTTGGAGAACCCCGCTGTGGACATCGTAGTCGAGGTGATGGGCGGCGAGAACCCCGCGCGCGACTATATCCTCGCCGCGCTGTCGCGGCGCAAGCACGTGGTTACGGCGAACAAAGAAGTCATCGCCCGGCACGGCTTCTCCATCCGAAAATATGCCGAACGGCAGTCTGCGAGGCTGTTGTTCGAGGCTGCCGTAGCGGGCGGCACGCCGATCATCGCGCCGCTGACGCGCGACCTCGCCGCCAACGACGTCGTTACCATTCACGGCATCATCAACGGCACGACGAACTACATCCTGACGAGAATGGAGCGCGACGGCGCGAACTTTGATGACGCGCTGGCGGAGGCGCAGCGGCTCGGCTATGCCGAGGCAGACCCTACCAACGACGTCGAGGGCATAGACGCGGCCTACAAGCTGGCGATCTTGGCGACTCTGGGCTTCCGCGAACCGGTAACGGACGCCGACGTGTTCCACGAGGGGATAACGCGGTTGACTGCGCGCGACTTCCAGTACGCGCGCGAACTTGGCTACGCGATAAAGCTGCTGGGCATAGCGTCGGCGAACGGCGGCGCGCTCCAGGCGCGCGTGCATCCGGCGTTCGTGCGCCAAGACGCGATGATTGCGAAGGTGGACGGCGTGCTGAACGCCGTCGAGGTGCAGACCGATCTGGCGGGCAAGCTGCTGTTCCACGGCGCGGGCGCGGGCGCGCTGCCGACGGCGAGCGCGGTCATCGCAGACATCGTGGAGGTGGCGCGGGACATCGCCTCCGGCGCGATTGCGCGAGGCGCCGACGACAATGCCGAACCGGCGCCCCTGTCCCAGTCTGAACGGTACGATGGCCAAGATGCCGGACAGTCCCGTGTCCGCCCTGTTTCCGAGCTCGAGACACGCTATTACATCCGTCTCACGGCGGCAGACAGGCCGGGCGTGCTCGCGCAGGTCGGAGGCGTATTCGCCGAAAACAACATATCCATCGCCTCTGCAATCCAGAAAGAGACGTATGAGGCGGCCAAACGCGCCGAAATCGTCCTGATGACACACGCCGCCAACGAAGCGGCCATGCAGCGCGCCATCGTCGGGCTTCGAGCGCTCGATACAGTCGCCGAGATAGGCAACCTGATTCGCGTAGAAGAGTGGTAGCCGAAGACGTACAATGAGCATCGTCGCAGGTTGTCCACGCCTCCCGCGAGGCGGCATAGGCGGACAACGCGACGATATTCACGAACCGGAGGCTCGACCATGACCGCTACCTACTACACTTGGAAGCGTTGAAGCAACTGCCGCAAAGTGAAGGCGGAGCTTTCACAAGCCGACATATCTTTCGACGAGCGCGACTTCTTTGCAAACCCGTTCACCGTCGATGAACTGCGAGCGCTGATCGGCGCGCGACCCGTGTCCGATTTCTTCTCATGGCGCTCCCCATCCTTCCGAAAGCTGGGTGTCAGCCGCGACGAGTTGGACGACGACCGGATGCTGCAACTAATGGTAGATGAGCCGCGCCTGATCCGCCGTCCGCTAATCCGAGTGGAAGACGGCTCGCTCATCGTCGGTACCGACAAGCGAGCCATGGCCGAACTGCTGGGTTAGACAGGGTTGCACACCCAATTCCCTTCCCCTCCATGGGGAAAGGTTAAGGTTAGAGCCTGCCCCCTGTGTAGGCGGGGGTAGAACCCCCTTCTCCCTGTGGGAGAGGGTTGGGGTGAGGGCAAAAACACGCCCTTGCTAATGATGTACCCATGTCAGTCCCCCTCAGCACCGCAAGGAGAGATGAAATGTTTGCAGACCTATCGGGCAAGGTAGCCCTGGTTACGGGCGGGGGACGCGGCATAGGACGCGGCATAAGCCTCGCCCTGGCGGAGCAGGGCGCCGACATCGCCATCGGAGACCTGATTGCCGACAACGCCCAATCCGTAGCCGAAGAGGTCGCGGCGCTGGGGCGTCGAGCCGCGTATGGCGCGATGGACGTTACCGACCGCGATTCGGTAGAAGGCGCGGTCGATAACGCGCTCGCCACGCTGGGACGCTTAGACATACTGGTCAACAACGCCGGCATCGTCGGCGCGCCCGGTATGCTGGAGCGCGATTCGTCTTCGGACGAAGACTGGAACATGACCTTCCAGGTAAACGTGCGCGGCATAGTGCTCGCGACGGAGGCCGCGCAGCCGCACATGGTCGAGCGCGGTTCTGGGCGCATCATCAACATAGCGTCCATCGCCGGGCGGCAGGGCAGCCCCGACATTCCGCACTACTCGACGTCCAAGGCTGCGGTGATTAGCTGGACCCAATCCAACGCGCTTCAGCTTGCCCCCCTCGGGATAACGGTAAACGCCATCTGTCCCGGCCTGCTGTGGACGCCGATGTGGGAGGCGATAGCCGAGCGCCGGGGGCGCATTGGCTCGACGCAGACCGCCGGCGTGTCCGTGGACGTGAGTGGGATGGAGGGTCGAGAACTGTTCGAGACGGTCGTTGAGCGGACGACGCCAATGCGTCGCGAACAGACGCCGGAGGACATAGGCAAGCTCGCCGTATTCCTCGCTTCGGACGAAGCTCGAAACATCACGGGCCAGGCGATCAACGTGGACGGCGGAATACGGATGAACTAACAAGCGACAACCCAGGTCCCTTCCCCCATCCATCGAGGGGGAAGGTTAGGATGGGGGTGAATTCCCCAACCTTTAGATGACCCCGTCCGCGCTTAGCCGTCCCAACTCATCGTCGGATAGCCCCAACTCATCGCCGTACACCTGCGCGTTGTGCTCGCCCACCAGCGGGCTTCGGAACGTGCGCCACGGCGTCGCGTGCATTATGTACGGGCGGCCCGTGTAGGTGTACGTCTCGCCCAGATCCGGGTGTTCGACCTCGGCGAAGACGCCGCGATCTTCAGCGAAGTGGGGGTCGTCCAGATTCTCGTCCGGCGAGCGCACGATCGCCCAGGGGAACTTGCGTTGCTGCGCGCCGTGGTATATCTCCATGGCGTTGTGCGCCGCGATGAACTTCTTGACCACCACGAAGGCGTGGTCCACCTCCGGGCCGGCTCGCATACGCATCGCCGCCATATCGCGGTAGTGCGGGTCGGTCAGGTCTTCCGCCATTCCCGCGTCGTCCATCCACGCCACCAGCGTTAGCCACTGGTGCAGGCTCGTGAACACGGCGAACACGTTGATGTACCTGCCGTCCGCCGTCGGGCAGAGCGTCTTCGGAGTCGGCAGCACGCCGTGATGCCGTCCGGTCTGCCGCTTTACCAGCTCGCCGGTGTAAATGTACGTCGGCATCGCCGCCTCTGTCGTGCAGGAGCATGCCTCGTGAATCGAAGCGTCCACGAACTGCCCCTCGCCCGTCATGTCGCGCCAGTTGAGCGCCATCAGCGTGCCGATGGTCGCGTAGTTGCAGGCTATGATGTAGCCGTGTCCGCCGCTCGGACGGATCGGAGGCGCGCCCGGCACGTCGTCGTAGCCGCAGCTGTGCATCACCCCGCCCATCGCAAGCGCGACCATGTCAGACGTCTTGTAGTCGCGGTACGGCCCGTCCTGGCCGAACGCCGTCAGCGCCGTCATCACCAGCGACGGGTTGATCGCGCTGAGCGCCTCGTAGCCAACGCCGAGCGAGTCGAGGTAGCCCGGGTCGAAGCTCTCCAGAACCAGGTCGGCGCGCGCCGCCAGTTGCCGGAACAAGTCGCGCCCGCGCTCGGTCTCCAGGTTGAGCGTGATCCCCTGCTTGGCTGTGTTGAACGCCCAGAAATGAAGACTGCCGTTCGGGTCCGGCTCGTCGTTGCGGAACGGGCGGATGTTTCGCGCGTCGCCCCCTCCGGGCGGCTCTATCTTGATGACGCGCGCGCCGAGTTCGCCAAGTTGCTTGCCGATGAACTGCCCCTTCTCGTCGCACAGATCCAGAATCGTCAGATCCGAGAGCGCACCCCCGGTTGTCGAATTAGTCTCCGTCATCAGATAGCCCCCTCGACCATCATGTCCGTAAGCCGCTCTTCCGATACGCCCAGCAGTTCGCCGTAAACCTGCTGTGTGTGTTCGCCGAACAGCGGGGACGCGCGGCGCAGCTCCCACGGCGAGCGCGACAGGCGCATCGGCTGGCCCTCGTACTTGCTGACGCCAAGCTCGGCGTGCTCGGTCTCCGGCAGGAAGCCGCGATGCCGCAGTTGTGGGTCTTCGTCCACCTTCTCCTTCGGGGTCTGGACCGCGCCGGCGGTTACTCCGGCCGCCTGGAGGGTGTGAAGAACCTCGTGCGGCGTCTGCGTCGCCGTCCATGTCTCGATGAGGCGGTCTAGCTCATCCTGGTTGGCGCAGCGGGACTCGTTGGTGGCGAAGCGGGCGCCCGAAGCCCACTCCGGCGCGTCGATGGCTTCTACGAACGCCGCCCACTGCGCGTCGTCGAATATCGTGATGGCGCACCAGCGGTCGTCGCCCTTGCAGCGGTATGTGTTGTGCGGAGCGACGGCGTATTGAGGCGCGCGATTGCCCGGCGGGTTGCCCTCGCGCCGGAATCCGCGTCCGTTGACGCTCTTGTCCAGAATCTCCGTGCCGGTCAGCGCGATTCCAGCCTCGACCTGCGCCATATCCACCCACTGCCCTTGCCCAGTGCGGTTGCGGTGGTGCAGCGCGGATACGCACGCCATCGCGCCGTAGTAGCCGCCCGTGTGGTCCATGTATGAGAAGCCCCAGCCGGCCGGGTCCTCGCCCGGCAGCCCGGACATGTATGTAAGACCGGACAGCGCCTGCGCCGTCGGCCCCCACGTAACGTAGCTGCTGTTGCGTCCCGTGTGTCCGAAGCCCGACATGCTGACATATATGATGTCCGGCTTGATGCGCCGCTGCGCCTCGTAGTCCAGACCCCAGCGCTTGAGGACGCTCGCGCTGAAGTTCTCGACCACGATGTCCGACACGGCTATCAGGTCGCGCAGCAGTTCCATGCCGGCCGGGTGCATCACGTTCAGGACAACGCCGAACTTGTTGCGGTTGAGGTTGTTGAACAGCCCGCTCATGTTCGGGCTGTTGGAGCCGGTCGGCGCCATGGCGTTGCGGATGTAATCCATGGACTGCTCGTACTCGACGCGGATGACCTCCGCGCCAAAGTCGGCGAGGATGCGGGTGCATGTAGGCCCGGCCACGATCCACGAGAAATCGACGACACGGATGCCTTCGAGGGCGTGCTTGCGCATTTGAGCGAATCTCCCAAGCAGGTAGTTAGCGGATGGAATAGTATAGCGGCAAGTGGGCGTAGTCAACCGCCCAAGCACCGGTAGCTGTTGGCCAGTCTGATGAAGTTCGGGTCTGGCCGTAACTCTGCCGTTAGAGGTAGATGGATGGGCCCCAGATGGGATGCGAACCCATCCAAGCCGCCGGCAATATCCAACTGCCTCAGTTCGCTCACAGCATCGCGGTTTAGCCGCATCACCATATTGTCGTCCAGAAATATCAGCCCGTTGTCGAAAGCTCGGTGGTATGTAGGTGACAGCGCCACTCCATTGCGCACGCTGTCAATGCTTTCGGACCCGGCTGAGACCGGAAGGATGTGGGCGGCATCGACCAGATTCAGCTGTCGTCTGGTGACGGCGCATCGGTTCTCATACGCGATCAGGACTTCCTTACGGAATCTGGCCGAGCGTGACCATTGGGAAGTCTCGCGGACTACTCTCTGTCTCGCCTCGCTCAATTCGTCTATGTCAGAGCTCGGGACATCCCGTGAAGCGGCTGTGCGGACAACGATGTCCAGGTAGCCCGAGTCTTCACCAAGCCCGTGAAGTTCGGTGGAGCGCTCGATGTAGAACAGCAGCAGGTCTCTTCTTATCCCTACCACGATTTCACCATTCGATTTCGTTTGGAACGACAGCCCGCTTTGGAGTGCGTCGGTCACTACGTTCCGGTTGACCTGTATAGAGGGTGAGCCGGATGTGAAAGTTGAGTGGCGAGCAACGTCGAAACCGGCGAATACGCCCATATCCGCGTCATAACCCAACAAGACGGTGTATCCACTAGGGTTGAGCGGCAGCGGTGATTCAACCGTCGTCATCTGGATTCGATATTCGTTGGGCAGAGACGCGCGTCCGCCCGGCGACAGTCGCCAGCAGTACGCCCACACTGAGGCCTGCTCGCCGTCCCGCGCGATCATGTATCTTCTCGGATGTGCCGCAGAGTTAGGCATTCGAAGACATATTGCGCCGGATTCTTGTACGGCGGCGATTATCGCCTGATTGATGACCTCTCGAGATTGCATCGTCATTTGGCTGCTCCGCATCTGCGGCGAGAACGTCCACCATCCAGGGATTCATCCATCAATGCTTCTTGGAAGGCGCTTTCTCCGGTCCGACCATGCGGGTCGCCTTCTTGGGACGGGAACGTCCGCCGTCTTCGGGCAGCGGCGATTGTGGACCGTCATCCCAAAGAATCCCCGGCCTATGGATGCTATACGACGCATTATCCCTCTGGCCGGACCGGGTAGGTTTGTTGCCGTTCTCGCTCAAAAATCTTCCTTGAGCGCCTAGTAGATACTGTTCCTCGATCTCCCCGCAAATCCACCGCCGTCCAAGTTTCTCCGCAACTTCCCCGGTAGCGCAGCTACCTGCAAAGGGGTCGAATACCAGATCGCCCGGGTCAGTCAAGAAGCGCACGAAGTACTCAGGAATGACCGTTGGAAATCGCGCGGGATGTACCGGCAACCCCTGTTCTTCGCAGTATCGTAGATATTGCGAATTGCTCTCAGTGTTGGCCGCCGCTATCAGGTTGGGGGAGATTGCGGCGCCGTTGTCAGTTGAGAAGCCTTCGCTGATGTCGTGTCCGCTAGGACGCTTCTTAGCTCGGTAGCCTGTTTTTAGAAGATTACGCATACTGTTGCTGTACGGTGTCAGCACTCGGCGGTTGTTCGCCTTGGGCCAAGGACTGCGTGAAAGCCAAAAAATGTTGTTGACGGCATCCTTGACCCGTATTCGTCGAATGTTGACCCACTCGGCAGGCGTAGGCAGCTTGGATGGATTCCACCAAAAGAACTCCTGCGCTAGGTGAAAATCAAATTCCTTGCACAACGCGAGAAGCAACTCGTACTGGTAGAGGCTCTTGGTGGGGATACCGGGTTTCCACGCGCCTCCGATGTCTATAACCAACGAACCTTGCGATTTCAGTACGCGGGCAAACTGGTGGGCGAACGGACGGAACCACTCAAGATACTCATCAGCATCCGCGTTGCCGTATTCCTTCTTGCGAACTAAGCCGAAGGGCGGGCTGGTTACGATCAGGTCCACGCTCTCGGCGTCGATCATACTGTCCATCAACTTCACGGAGTCGGACCAGTAGGCCGCCCCCTGCATGGTTCTGATACGCATCTCGGGTGATGATGGCCCGCCACGCTGTGGGCCAGATTCAGACGGTTCCTGTTGGGGTCGGTCGGTGGTCATATCAAATAGAGCTCCTGAGATGTGCCATGATTGTATCATATGTTCGGATTATTGTAATCCCCTGTTAGGGCTGTCTCATCTCAGTTTTGGAAACTCGCCCAGCATACCACTCGCCAAATCTCCGAATCTTTGATACGATGAATATGTTATGAGAGTTAGTGAATTTGAACTGATTGACCCTGTGCCGAACCTCCGGCGCCCCATCGCCATCGCCATGCTCAGGCCGTGGATAGACGTGGGACGCGTCGGCACGCTGTCTCTGAATATCCTCCAGCGCTACCTGGGGGCGAAGGAACTCGGCCGGCTCGCGGAGCCTGGCAAGTTCTTCGATTTCACCAGGTACAGGCCGCGCATGAGGACGGTCAGCGGCAAGCGCGTGTTCACGACGCCCAACACCATCATCCACTACGCGCACGACGACGCGACGGACCGCGACTACCTCTTCTTGCACATCCGCGAGCCGCACGCCTACGGCGAGATATATTGCCACGCGCTGGCGGACGTGCTGATGCACTTCGACGTGCAGGAGTACTGCCGCATCGGAGGCATGTACGACTCGGTGCCGCACACCCGCCCGCTGCTGGTTACCGGCACGATGTCGGACATCCAGGCAGCCAAGGCAGAGGGCCTGGTGTCGCAGCGGCGCAGCACGTACCAGGGGCCTACGTCCATCGTCAACATGGTGGCGGACCTGTTTACGAGCGACGGCGCCCCGACGACAAGCCTTATGGCGCATCTGCCGCAGTATATGCAGCTGGATGAAGACCATATGGGAGCCGCCCGCATCGTGGACATCCTGACCGCGATGTTCGACTTGCCCCGCTCGCTGGCGGACCACGACCGCGGCATCCGGCAGTACGAAGACGTCAATCGCGCCGTCGAGAACAACCCGGAGGTGCGCTCGCTCATCGGCAGGCTCGAATCGTACTACGATCGTGTGCTGGCAGACTCCGCGCCGGTGGAGGAAGAGGAGGACGACCTCCCGGACCTGGCTCCGGGTGTAGAGGACTTCCTGCGCGAGGTTATGGGCCAGCCTGATGATGAGGAAGATGACCCTGCCCCCCAACGGTAGCGGCGGCAGCGCGCCCGGAGGGCGTCCTGACCGGGACTTCATCGGCTACGGTCAGCATCCGCCCCGTGTCGAGTGGCCCAATGGCGCGCGCATCGCTATCTCGCTCGTCGTCAACTACGAGGAAGGCTCGGAGTATTCGCTTCTGGACGGCGACGCCCACCGCGAAACGAACAGCGAGGTGCCGTCGCCTTTGCCGCTCGACGAGCGCGATCTGGCCAACGAGTCGTTCTTCGAATACGGCAGCCGCGCCGGCGTATGGCGCGTGATGCGGCTGCTGGAACGCTACGACGTACCGGCCACCTTCTACGTCTGCGCGCTCGCGCTCGAACGCAACCCGGAGGTCGGCCCCGCAATCGTCGAGGGCGGACACGAGGTGTTCGGGCACGGCTATCGCTGGGAGGAGTACTATCGCATGAGCCGCGACGCCGAGCGCGAGGCTATACGCAGCGCCGTCGAGTCCATCGAGCGCTCGACAGGCGTCCGCCCGCTGGGCTGGTACACGCGGTACGGCCCGAGCCTGAATACTCGCGAACTGGTGGTCGAGGAGGGCGGCTTCCTGTACGACTCGAACTCCTACGCAGACGACATCCCGTACTACGTAGAAGTTCACGGCAAGCCGTGGCTCGTCGTCCCATACTCGTTGGAGGTCAATGACACGCGCTTCTGGCGCGGCGGCATGAACAGCCCGTCCGATTTCTACGAAACGCTTCGCAACACGTTCGACCTGCTCTACGAGGAGGGCGCGGACTCGCCCAAGATGATGAATATCGGCCTGCACTGCCGGATCGTCGGGCGTCCATCGCGCGCGGCGGCGCTAAGGCAATTCCTCGAGTACGCCACAGGCTTCGACGACGTCTGGTTCGCGCGCCGCACCGAGATAGCGCGCTGGTGGCTGGATAAGTACCCGCCGCGAGAGGCCGCAGATTGAAGACGGCGCTATTGCCGGATGATTACACCGTTCTCGCGCCCGACGGCTCCCAAATCCGCGAGTTGGTCCAGACCTCGCGTTTGAGCGTGGTCCACTGTACGCTGGAACCCGGCGGCGTCTCCAAGGCTGTCGCGCATCGCACGATAGAAGAGGCGTGGCACTTCATCTCCGGTTGGGGGCAAGTATGGCGCTCTCTGGACGGCGTCGAATCAGTCGTGGACGTGTTCGCGGGAGTGTCGCTAACCATCGAGACCGGAAGCCACTTCCAATTCCGCAACACCGGAGACGAAAACCTTTGCTTCATCATAGCCACCGCGCCGCCGTGGCCCGGTTCAGACGAGGCGTATCCCGTACCCGACCATTGGGAGACAACGACATAGAGCAGGTGGAAGCCGTCTAGTTCGCATGATTCGATTGCCCCGATACGCGCGGTGCAATCCGCCCCAACGCTGCGCTACAATGACCCCATCCACACTTTATGGAGCCGGACCAATGGCGGTACAGACATACATAGCCGAAGACATCGCTGACTTCATCCGCAAGCAAAGCGAAACCCACGGCGTACCGTTTGAGAGCGAGCTGGACGCCGTGCTGCGGCGAGCAATGGCCGTAGATGAGGCGACGCCGCCGAACGCCAAAGAGCCGTTCACGTATGAGCCGTTCAGCAGCGGCTTCTTGCCAGGCGTGGACGTTGAAAACCCTAGGCGCTACGCGGACGACCTCGAGATCGAGGAGTTGGCTCATAAGATGGGGATTAGGGATCGTTCGTGATAATTCCAGACATCAATATGGTGGTTTACGCATACGACGAGCGTTCGCCATACTATCATGCCACCCGTCGGTGGTGGCTTGAGTTACTCAACAGCGCCGAAGAGATTGGGATCCCGTGGATCGTAGCATCTGGCTTTATGAGGATAATCTCACATCCTAGGATAATGTCGTCGCCCTGCGAACCGCTAGACGCCATCGACCACGTCGCCCGATGGCTGGCGCGTCCTCACGTGTCCCTGATCGAACCTGGACCTGACCACTTTGAGATATTCCGGCGCAACCTTGCATCGGTCAGTTCAGGCGGCAACAACGTTCCTGACGCCCAACTCGCGGCATTCGCCATCGAGCGTGACGCCGAGCTGCACACCAACGATGACGGCTTCGGACGATTCCCGACCCTGAGATGGCTCAATCCATTGCGCGAGGCGTGAGGGCCATTTGGGATGATGGGAAATGCAAGACCCTCGACCTAGAACAGCCACTATCTCCCGGCAACGTCGTGAACCCGTGCTGTGGACGGATAACCGCGCATTCAGAATCTTAGCGATAGATGGCGGCGGCATCAACGGAATTTTCCCGGCGGCGATACTTTCTCACTTGGAGCGGAACTTCCTAAGTGGGCGGACCATCGGAGACTATTTCGACTTGGTAGCAGGAACGTCCACAGGCGGGATTCTGTCCCTCGGTTTGGGCGCGGGGCTAACCGCGACTCAGATGCTGGATATGTACATCGAAGAGGGTGGGGACATCTTTCCCCCTGAGAGACGCGGGATGGCGGGACAGGCGAGAAGATACGTAACGGCTCAATATGATCGAGCGCCTCTCGATAGTTTGCTGGAACGGATATTGGAACGCAAGACGCTGCGCGACTCTAAGTACCGCTTGCTGATACCCTCGACAGAGGGGCGGTATGGAGAAGTTTGGGTGTATAAGACACCCCACCACCCAGACTATGTACTCGATGGCGATACCCCTATGAGCGCAGTAGCGGCGGCGACCTCGGCGGCTCCCACTTACTTCCGTGCATTCGAGGAAGATGGCTACACATTCCTCGATGGTGGGATTTGGGCTAACAATCCCACTATGGCTGCTCTGGTGGAAGCGCTCTCCTGCTTCACGACGCGCAGGGACAATATCAAGATACTCAGCATCGGCTGTGGCAATAGACCGTTCCGCGTGGACGACCGGCAGGCGCGCTCTGGTAAAATAAGCTGGCGCAACATCATAGAAGTAGCGATGCACCTGCAATCGGTCACGGCGGTAAACCAAGCCGGCCTGCTAATAGGCCCCGAGAATCTCGTCAGGCTGAACCGGCTGGGTGAAAGCGAACCTATTGCGCTCGACGACTGGGAGACAGCCAAGAATATCCTGCCCCGCGAGGCTGAGGAAGTCGCCCAGATGTACGCCGACCGCATATCCCCAATGTTTCTGACAGACGCGGCCACGCCGCTGACGCCGCTGGCCTAGACGCAAGGAATGAGAGCGCCATGACTAAGAATAATGCGGAGTTCAAGAGATTCCTCAGCCACGAGGTGACCTTGAACCAAACTCGACTGCGTAGGCTGAACACCAGTGTCAGAGATGTGAACGGCTATCTCAAGGATAGTCTGACTGGCTACCAGAATATGGAGCGGCAGGGATCATATGCGCTGGATACGTTGATCAAGCCGGTGAATGAAGATGATGAATATGACGCCGACATCCAAATCGTCATGAATCCCAACAGCGGGTGGTATGCGAGAGACTACATTGACGCAATTTATAATGCCCTAAGTCGAAATAACAACTATGCTGACAAGATCACGCGCAATCCCCGCTGCGTCACCATCACGTATGCTCGCAATTTTCATCTCGATGTGGTTCCACGCATCACGAACAACGGTACTCACAGAATTTGTAACTGGTTGGAGAATAGGTTTGAGCCGACCGACGGACCGGGATATCGCAACTGGTTCTTTCAGCAGAATCGGATAACCAAGCGGAACAAGAATACCGGCGGGAATCTGAACCGAGTAGTCAGGCTATTGAAATACATCCGAGACCACCAGGATAACTACGTCGCCAAATCAATCCTGCTGACGACGCTTGCGGGGAAAGCCATATACCAGAGGGATGAAGGAACCGAAGCAGTCAGCACGGTTGCCGACACTCTCGTAACGGTTCTCTCACGAATGGACGATTATCTCCAGGGGCGCCGCGCGATCCCGCAGATCCAGAATCCCGCAATGCCGACGGAAACCTTCAATCGGCATTGGGATCAAGCAAGATACACCTACTTCAGAGACCGAATCCACACGCACGCCGAAATCGCCAAAGCTGCGCTCAATGCCCCATCAAGCGATTCCGTGAGATTATGGCGACGGCTATTCGGCAACGATTTCGGCAGACGCTAAAACTAAGCATCCCCACAAGGAACCCCGCCCATGCAATCCCACCTCACCCACCTCGAATGTACCTACTGCGGCGCCGAGTACTCCGCCGACGAACCGCAGCGCCTCTGCGCCGACTCTGAGTGTGACAAGGTCTTGTACCCGCGTTACGATCTGGACGCCGCCGCGTCCGCGCTCGACCGCGACGCGCTGCGCGATCGCCCCGCCAATATGTGGCGCTACTTCGAGGTGATGCCCGTCCGCGACCCCGCGAACGTCATCACGCTCGGCGAGGGCTTTACGCCCATGTTCCACGCCGAGCGGCTGGGGCTTGACATGGGCGCCCCCAACCTGCTCATCAAAGACGAGGGCGTCAACCCCACCGCGTCGTTCAAGGCGCGCGGCCTGTCCGCCGCCGTATCGAAGGCGAAGGAGCTCGGCATAACCAAGATAACCATGCCGTCGGCGGGCAACGCGGCGGGCGCTATGACGTCCTACGCCGCCAAGGGCGGCATCGAGGCTTACGTGTTCATGCCCAAAGACGCGCCCGAAGCCAACCGAATAGAGGTCGAGATGACCGGCGGCGAGCTTACGCTGATAGACGGCCTCATCAGCGACGCGGGAGTTCTGAGCCGAGAACGCGCCGCGCGGGAGGGGCTGTTCGACGTTTCGACTCTGCAAGAGCCGTACCGCGTGGAAGGCAAGAAAACGATGGGCTACGAGATAACCGAGCAACTCGGATGGACGCTGCCGGACGCGATCATCTACCCGACCGGCGGCGGCACTGGCATCGTGGGTATGTGGAAGGCGTTCGACGAGATGGAGGCGATGGGCTGGATCGGCTCCGAGCGCCCCAGGATGTTCGCCGTGCAGTCGGAGGGCTGCGCTCCGATGGTGCGCGCCTTCGAGCGCGGAGACGAGTTCGCCGAACCCTGGCAGAACGCGCAGACGATGGCCGCCGGCATCCGCGTCCCGTCTGGCATCGGCGACTACCTGATACTGGGCGCGATACGCGAAAGCGGCGGCGGAGCGCTAACGGTGAGCGACGACGAGATACGCGACTACATGCGCCGCGTTGCGCGACTGGAGGGGATGTTCATCTGTCCCGAAGGCGCGGCGACGGCGGCGGCGTTGGAAAAGTTGCTCGCCTCCGGCCAACTGGACGCCGGCGAACGCATCCTGCTGCTAAACACCGGCAGCGGCCTCAAGTACCTAGAGGTGGTGTAGGGACGCAAACCACAGGCGGCGCGCCCCATATATCGGTCAAGCGCGCGGCTCGCTACCGCACTTCCACGTCGCTTATGTACGGCGCCGCTATGCTGAGCGACGACTTGAGCATCATCTCTATCAGGTCGTGAGTGGGCACGCACTCCGGGCACTCTTCGTTCACGCCCGGCGTGTACTCGATCACCAGTCGCGGCCCCGCTGCCTCCACCAGCTCTATCGAGCCGCCTTCGGACGCCGCTATCACGTTCAGGTTGTCGAGCGCCGAGCGCAGGTTCGGGTCTATGTTGGCGGTTGTCGTCATATCGTTGTAGCTCCTTTGGTCGCCGCTGTGTCGGTTGCGTGCGCGTTGACCTATTGTATCACGTAGCCTCAGCGCTTTTCGCCCACGTGTATCGCCACCGAACCGAGCGCGAGGCTCTTGCGCGTGGTTACCGTCAGCCCTGCGTCGGACATGGCCGCGCCCAGCTCATGGGCGGACATGAAGCCCTGCGCCGACTGCGGAAGGTAGGTGTACGCTTCGCGGTCGCCGGCCAGAAGCGCGCCCATCCACGGCGTCGCGTAGCGGAAGTGCAGACGCGCCATACGGCTGACGGGGCCTTTGCCGTCCATCCGCACGATCTCCAGCGAGACCACCCTGCCCCCGGGCGAGACGACGCGCGCCATCTCGCGCAGCGCGCGCGGCGCGTCTATGAAGTTGCGGATTCCGAAGCCGACGGTGGCGCAGACGAAGCTGTTGTCGTCGAAGGGCAGATCGTGCGCGTCTCCCTCGGTGAACGACACCGCGCCGCCGATGCCCTGACGCTCGCGCTTGTCCAGCCCCAGCGTCATCATGTCGCGCGTGAAGTCGAGGCCCACGACCGACGTTATCTCCGCCCTGCGCGCCAGGTCGAACGCGAAGTCTCCGGTGCCGGTGGCGACGTCGAGCGCGCGCCCCGACAACCCTTCGACGGCGAGGCGCGTCGCCAGTCGCCGCCAGGCGTAGTGGCGCCCGCCGGACATGACGGTATTCAGCAGATCGTACCTGCGCGAGATGCGCGAGAACATCCCCGCCACGTAGCGGGCGCGCTCGGAGCCTTGCAACTGTGCCAATAGGTTTCTCCTATCGCAAATTCGTTGTTCCCGCGAAGGCGGGAACCCAGGGTGGAGCGGTGGATGGGGTCAATGTCTCTTGTCCCTAACGCAGTCCGCTGATCACCGCCGGCAGTTCCGCCGGCAGATCGGTAGCGATCATGCCCGCGTCGCCAAGCCGCCCGCGCGCCGATTCGCCCGCCGCGCCGTGCAGATAGACGCCGAGAGCCGCCGCGCGTCTAAGCGATACCCCCTGCGACAGCAGTCCCAAAATCGCGCCCGACAGCACGTCGCCGGTGCCTGCCGTGGCGAGCGCGGGGTTGGCGAACGGAGAGACGTATGCCGAGCCGTCCGCGTTCGCAACCACCGTGTGCGCGCCCTTGAGAACGACGGTCTTTCCCCACCGGGCGGCGGCGTCGAGCGCGGTATCAAGCCGGTTTGCAGTGGGCGTCGCCATCCCCGACGCCATCTGGGCCGTTAGGCGCGCCATCTCGCCGGGATGCGGCGTCAGAATGGCGTCGTCCGTCCAGCGTCCCTCCCAGCGCTCGAATCGCGCCAGCGCATTCAGTCCGTCGGCGTCCACCACGGTCGGCGGCAGATCCGCGCCGCTCAGAAGCATGCGCTCGACCATTCGCGCCGTCTCAGTCGCCTGTCCCAGACCACAGCCGATCAGCAGCGCGCTGTACGAGGGCAGAGCGTCCAGTATCGCGTCGGCGGCATCGTCGGAGACTACGCCCCGTCTCGATTCGGGCAGCGGCAGGAACGTCGGCTCGATGGCGGAAGGCGCGACCGACGATACGAGACTTTCGGGAATGGCGATGGTAACCAGGCCGGCGCCGGCGCGCGCGGCGGCTACGCCCGCAAGCGACGCCGCGCCAAGAAAGTCGCGCGATCCGACGACTGCCATCGCCCGCCCGTATGTGCCTTTGTGGGATTCCAACGGGCGCGGCGGCAGCGCGGTTCGCGCCCAGGATTCGGTCAGAAGGCTGACGCGAACGTCGTCGTCCAATCCGTACGGAATGCCGATGTCCGCCACATCCATGCGCCCGAGGTATGCCGCTCCCGGAAAGTCCAGGTGTCCGCGCTTGGGGTAGCCGAGCGCAACCGTAACGTCGGCGGCTACTGTCGCGGGATCTACATTGGCGCTATCGGAGTCCACGCCGGAGGGAAGGTCCAGCGCCAGTACTTGGGGATGGCGGAGTCGTCCGCTCGCGCCGCCGGATACGGCACGCGCAAGCTCGGCGAGCGCGTCTTCGATGACTCCGCCGATGGGCCGCAGCCGTCCTGCGCCGAGTACGGCGTCTATGACGAGGTGAGCCGAACCCAGCAGCGCGCGCAGGCGCGCCAGTCTGGGATCGTCGGATACGGCGACGATGGCGACGCCGGCGTCCGTCGCGGCGGCGAGTTTCGGGTCCGACGCCGGCCTGTCTCGACACAGGTATGCGGTGGTCCGCGCTCCCCAGCGGCGCAGATGCCGGGCGGCGACCAGGCCGTCCGCGCCGTTGTTCCCGGGTCCGACGAGGATGACGATCGGAACGCCGGTGAGCGGCCCCGCCATGCGCCGCGCGACGCGAGCGACGGCTAGGCCGGCGCGCTCCATGAGCGTATCGGTAGAGACGCCGGCGCGTTCTGAGTGGGCTTCTATGGCCTGCATCTGCGCGGCTGTTACGATCTTGGTCATTGAAGATTACACGGGGGCTTGGCGACGGGATTTAGCCTTTGGATTCTTCTTCGACAAGCCACTCGCGAGCGGCGCGTCGCGCGGCGTGGCGGTTCGGAGCGTTCATGCCGCGCGTTCGCAGGTCAATCGCGGAATCAACGCCGCTCGCCGCGCTGGGCCTTCCGCTCTCCATATTCGCCCTGAACGCGGCTATGTCCTTGGCGAACGCGAAGCGCCATCCGATAGTGCGGTCGAACGCGGGATAAGTCTCCAGAACGCCCACTTCGTTGAACCTGTCCATGAACTGGACGTCCGCCACCGACTCGCCTTCCCAGATGAAAACGCGCTTATCGTTGCCCAGGTTGTACGCGCCGATCAGGTTGACGCTCGGCGGCGGGCTGCCCTGCCAGATAGTGGCCCACAGCTCAGGGTCGCGCGTCCGGTCTGAGGTCAGTATAGATACGTAGAGCATGGATGTTACTCCTGTCGCGCCTTGCCCTATATCTTGCCGATTAGCGACTTCAGCAGTTCGCGCGTTCGCGCCCCAGAAACATGTTGGGCGTCCGCGTCGTCGCCCGATGGGAAGATCGAAGCCAGAAAGTCAGTCGCGCCCGCCGACGCCAACCCTCGCAACCGTGCCTCCACCTCGGCTTCGTCGCCGATTATGGCGACCTCCGCCGCGCTCTCGACGCCCTCCATATCCAGCATACGGCGGTAGCTGGGCAGATCGCGGTAGCGTCCGAAGTTGTCCGCCGCCGCAGCCATGGCCGCCTGCGTGTCGTCGGTTACGCAGACGGGCAGGCCCACGCACACGCGGGGCGCCGGGCGTCCGGCGTCGTCAGCGGCGGCTGTGATGGACGGCGCGATATGGGTGTCGAGAGTGCGCGGACCAACCATCCACGTGATCGTGCCGTCGGCGCGCGAACCCGCGATCCGCAGCATCCTCGGCGCGAGCGCCGCTATGCACACGGTCGGCGGCGTGTCGGTCATCCGGGCAATCTCGCCGGAAACGCTAAAGCGCTCGCCCTGAAAGTCCACTTCCCCACTGGTGAGAAGCGACTGGAGCACGGTCAGATACTCGTCCATGTACTGCGCGGGAGCGCGGAAGTCCATCCCCCAACGGCTCTCGACGACCGGACGGTGCGACAGTCCGATGCCCAGCAGCAGCCGACCGCCGGACGCCGCCTGCGTCGTCAGCGCCTGTTGGGCGAGTGCCATTGGATGTCGAGGATAGATCGGCACGACAGCGGTGCCAAGCTCGATCGAGTTCGTCCCCCCGCCGCACAGCGCCAGCAGCGTCAGCGCGTCAACGCCCGCCACCTGCGCCGTCCAGAAGCTTTCGAAACCATCCGCCTCGGCTTCCGCCGACTGCGCTACCTGTCCCGCCAGCGTGCTGGCCGCGCCCATCGTTCCTATGAAATTGCCTATACGCATAAGTCGCTCCTGCAGTGAATGAGTTAATCGCCGCGCGGCGGCCACGTCTGCGCCCGATGGCTTGGCTTGACGGAGGAATCACGTGAGTGACCTCATTTCCGGAAGTTCGTGCCAGTATATCTTCTGCGAATCGGTCGTCCACGCATCCTGTTCGGCCACGATGTCACTCACTCTGTTGTCTATACGGACGCAGGCGACAGCCGCGAAGGTCGGCAAATTCGTGAATCTGGAGAGGAATCTAGCGTTGCGTCCAACCCGTCTCGTATCGCGCCCGTTCGCAGTGTAGGAAGCTTCGACCGCGATGTAGCAGCGTTCGCCCTGCGGAGTCATCGCTTCCATTACAAGGTCTGCTCTCCCAAAGCTCTTTCTGTCGTCGCTTGATATGCCCGCAGTCAGCCCGACGGACTCGGCTTCCCTCCAGATTAGGGCGGTTGCCCCTTTCGGAAGGGTGCTGACCCACTGAAGCCCCATGTTCGTCGCAATCAGTAGGGCTTCTTCTCTGGCCGTACCTTCCATGAAGTGGCCTTTGAGATCCCCGATGTCAGATTCGACTCTATTGAAGCGCTGGTTCGTCTCGTTTCTGAACTCCTCTATGCGCTGATTCGTAGCCGCCACCTGTTCCGCCAAGGCTGCCATTTTATCTGCGAGCCTTTCCAAGGCGGCTTCCAATCTGTCCATTCTGATTTCCTGTCTTTCCATGCGCGCCGGCATTTCAAGCAGGTCGTCAGTAAGCACAAGGCGCCGGATCTCAGCCCGCCATTCGGGATGTTCTTCAAGAATTAGCGCCAAGTCATGTATGTCGTTTATCGTGGTCATCATTCCTGTCCCCGACCATTATAGCCGATGGAGTCATAACTGGCGCGCGGAGCGTCGACCATGAAAGCTCGCCAATCTTAGCAAGTCGCCCACCGTCGCGTCATCGCTCTCGGAGGCTGGGCTAACGCCTGGGGATGATGTTGCCCCGATCGCTCTCGCCGACTACGGACGCTACGGCGAACTCTTTGGAATGGCTGAGAGACAGGGCGATGTCGCTGAGTCCGAGCAGTTCAGCGCGCGCCTTCGCCGTGCCGTGCAGAACGATGCGCGGCGCTTGGCCGCGTCCTCGGACCACTTCTATGTCGCGCCAGCGGATGCCGCGCACACCCGTGCCCAGCGCCTTCATCGTCGCCTCCTTGGCGGCGAAGCGGCTGGCGAGCTGCGGCGCGCGGCCTCGGCAGTACGCGATCTCGCCGTCGGTGTAGATGCGACGCAAGAAACGGTCGCCGTACTGAGCGAAGACGCGGGCGACCCGCGGTATCTCGATGATGTCAACTCCGGTGATCAGCACAGCGGCCCCCAACAGCGTTCCTATCGTCGCGGACATTATAGCGCAACTGGGGCGCTTGTCCCGCAAATGATGACCCGGAGAATCGCGCTCTGAGATTGATGCCGTTTGTTCAGGTTAGTTATGATCTATAGATCAATGAAACAGGGGAGAAGGGCACGCATGAGGTGGACGTTCAGAGAAATGGGACGCGGCGAAGTCAACCGGGAGACGATGGAATGGGAGTTCTTCGAGGATGAGAGCCGCGTTACCCGACTCGTCCGCGAGTCCATTCAGAACTCGTTGGACGCTCAGGGGGTTGGCGCGAGCGGCGCCCGGGAGACTACCAGAGTAAGATTCTCGCTCGTCGGGATTGACAGGCCCTTGTCCAGGCACCGGGCCGAGCCGTACCTAGAAGGGTTGGCGCCGCACCTTGCCGCCGTACCCGATTTGGAGGTTCCGGATTTAGACTCCCTCGCTGCGGACGGTATGCCGTATATAGTCGTTGAAGACGCGGGAACGGTTGGGCTTGAAGGCGACCATCTTCAGTACGACGATTCGCAAGCCTCGGAAGGCAATCACTTCTACTGGTTCTTTCGCAACGTGGGAAGGTCCGGGAAGGGCGAAAATTCCAACGGCTCGTGGGGCTTGGGTAAATGGGTATTCCCTGACAGCTCGAAGATAGGTTCCTTCCTTGCGCTCACCCGCCGTCGCTCGGACGACCGCGTGATGCTGATGGGTCAGTCGGTGCTGAAGATTCATTCGGTGAACGGCGCGCGGCACGATCCCTACGGCTATTACGCCGATCTGGATGAGCATAAGATGGCGGTACCGAGCGTGAGCGACGAGGGTTCGGGCATCATCAACAGGTTCATCCGCGACTTTCTGATTGATTGGCGCGACGACAGTTCGGGTTTGTCCATAGTAGTGCCATTTCCCAGAATAGATGAAGATGAGCGCATTGACCTCAACGTCATCTTGGGCGCGGTGTTGGAAAACTACTTCTACGCGATCATATCCCGCCGCCTAGAAGTAACTATAGAAGATTCCAGAGATAGGGTCGTGGTCACGTCGGACACCATAGACGAATTGCTGGATAGGGCTACGCTCGTGAACGCTAATGATCCGGATAGCGAACGCAGCCCCGAAAGCTATCGCGCGCTTTTCGACATGGCCAGGGAGTGTCTGGCCATGCGCCCCGGCGACCGCGTTCGCATCTCCATGCGAGACCTGCAACGGATCGAGTCCGATGATCCGTGGGCGGCGGACGTTCGGCGGCGCTTCCACGCGGGGGAGATAGTCGCCGTTCGCGCGGAGACCAGGGTAACGCGCAGAGGCAAAAGCCCGGTGCCAACGCATCTTGACATCTACATCCAAAAAGACGAGAGCCTTTCGCAAGGGCATGACTACTACGTTCGCGGCACGTTGTCTATATCCGAGATGAATCTGACGGGCAACTCGCCCGCAAGGGTTTTGGCAGTCGTGGACGAGAATGAGCCGCTCGCCGCGCTGCTGAGAGACTCCGAACCGCCGGCGCACACTGCTTGGAGACCGAACGCCGAACGCGCCCGAACGCGCTGGGCGGGCGCGCCGACTCGCATCACTGAAGTCAGGCGCGCGGCAAGCCGGATTTTGGCAATGACCAACCGCCGAGACGACGTCATCCAAAGGGATGTTTTCACCGATCTCTTCCCCCAGCCGATTCCACGTCCTGGCCCTGTACCCGAACCCGCGCCGCCGCCGCCATCGCCGCCGCCTGCACCCGTGCCTCCGCCGCCTCCCAATCCTCAGCCGTTCCGACTAGCTGAGATTCCCGCCGGGTTCGAGATTCGCGGCATCGCGCGTGGCGACGCGCCGCCCCCCAATGCGATGCTGGTGAAGGTCGCCTACGACGTCCCAAGAGGAGACGCCTTCGTCGGCTACAACCCGCAGGACTTCCGGCTACACGGCGACGCCACCGTATCAATCCAAACCACCGGCTGCCGCATAATCTCCGGCGCGGACGATCCCGCCAACGAACTGAAAATCGAGGTGGACGATCCGAGCGCGTTCTCGCTTCGAATCGATGGTTTCGACGAGAACCGAGACTTGTACGTCCGCGCCGTTCCCGAGAGCGAGGATTCCTAATGATACGCAGGTACAACTACACCAGCCGAAAGCGGATTCCGCGCGACAAGGTCAAAGTCATCCTTCACGAAGGGAACCCCAGCAGTTTCGACGCGGAAATATCCCTGGACGGCTTGGGTTTGCCCGACGACGCGGACCTGATTCTCGTGGCGAACCGGATAAGCAGGGCGCAGAGGTTCCGCTACGGACAGGTTGGCGCCATCGCGCCGCCCGCGGATAGGATGCTAACCGAAATATCCGGCACGCCGTCTTTTCGCCTTCTCGTAGTCGAATCCGGCGGGTCGGGAAGGCTGCTTGGAGTAGCCAATCAAATCCCCATAAGCCGCGCGGAAGCGGACGACGGCGACGGTCTCCAATCTCTCCTCTGGGTGCAGGAAGCGGACATTGGCGACGAGGTGTGGCGGACGGACTTCGCTGAGCATCCCACGCTCTACCTGAATCGAAATATCCCCGACATCAGCGCGGCTGTGCGCTCGGACGAAAAGTTTCGCTCGCTTATCGTTCCCGAAGTGTTCAGGTCGCTGCTGAAACATATGCTGTTGGTGGACGGGTACTATGCGGAAGATGGCGATGGCAAGTGGGCCGACTGGGTTACGCTCGTCAAGACATTCCAGCCGAACGACATACCCGAACCCGGCGCGGACGACTATCAGGCGAGCGCGGACGACTGGATAAGTGAGACCGTCGCCCTGTTCATGAAGGACAGGTTCAACGCCGCCGAAATGTACCGGCGCGGATAGCGCCACCGAGCGATTCCCCGAAAGGAGCGTCAGATGAAAGTCCGCCTTCACAAGTTCACGCCGGAAGGTCTCGATCTCGCATCTGAGGTCCTCGATAGCGTCCGACGAGGCGAGTCGTCCAGTTTCGCGGAGCTTCTGGAGCGCCCGCGCTATTCCTATCCGTTCCACCCTTACGTAGATGTGGAAATCCGAGATTTCCCGACGCGCCGCGAGGTTGGCGCAAGCCTTAGCGCGTCATTCTCGGACGCCGGCGTTGACGACCGCTCCATCATTGAAGACCACGATACTTGGAGTTGGCTCGCCATGCGCTGCATCGCCCCGAAGAATGGGGGTGACAAGGTCGATCTGGGACAAACCGCCAACATGGCATACGTATTCGACCCCAAGAGAGAGGCGGGGCAGAACCTGGCGCGCGCCAAGTGGCGCAACTTCATGAGGCTGTCCTATGAAATATACGCGCGGCACGGGGAGGGCGCCTGGCTAATGCTGAACGAGCGACCTCGAAGCCTTAGCCAATTCACAATGCGGATCGCCCAAGCGCAGATACTGTTCAGGGCCACCGGCATCGTTCACCTGGTTCATATGCTGTACGCGGATCGCAGTACGGGAAGGCTCAAGCCCAATAGCATGGCCCAGCAGAGATCGACCGCTACGCCCGGCAGCCTCCCCCGACTCATAGACGTGCTCAACCAACTGTACATGAACTACGACGTGTACGGCATGGAAGCGGAGCGCCTCATCGAACTGCTGCCGTCGGAATTCGACAAGTTCAGACAATAGCGACCCGCCGAGCGGTTTCCTTCCCCCGACCTATCGCCCGCCCCGTTCGGCGGCTATTGCCGGCAGGAACGTTAGGCCTTGCGCCAGAGTCGCCAAATTCCGCCTCCCAGTATTGACAGAACGCCGTCTCGCTCATAGTATAGGCGCACGCGCTATACGCTATTCATGATATACCGTTCATGGATTTGTGGGCGTGTACGCGGTAGCTCGGCTGCAGCCGGTTGGGAAGGGCTGGCCGAAGTAGATGGAGGAGAGTGCCAAATGAGTATAAAGAGGATAACCCTTATCCTTCCTCTGATGCTGTTGCTGGCTGCGCTCGCGCTGGCGGCATGCAGCACAGCTGAGGATCCAGAGCCTGCGGCTCCGGCGCCGGCAGCTCCGGCGCCCATGCCAACTGTGGATGTAGCGGCCATCATCCAGCAGACGCTCGCGGCGCAGCAGCAGCCTGAGTCCATGAGCGCGGCCGACGTGGCGAAAGCGGTCCAGGACGCAATGGCGGCGCAGCCCGGCGTCACTCAGTCGGACGTTGCGCAGGCGATAGCGGATGCGCTCGAGGCTCGCCCCGGCGTATCGCAGACCGACGTGGCTGATGCGATAGCTTCGGCGCTCGCCGACCAGCCGGCGCAGGAGGGCGTAA
The DNA here is from genome assembly GCA_034420955.1 of Dehalococcoidia bacterium. Taxonomy (GTDB): domain Bacteria; phylum Chloroflexota; class Dehalococcoidia; order Lucifugimonadales; family UBA1123; genus VXRN01. The sequence continues at coordinate 32,360 of DAOUKV010000005.1, read as the reverse complement.
CGCAAGCCGAGGTTGCGCAGGCGATAGCCGACGCGCTCGCCATGCAGACGCCCGGCCTGACGGAGGCGCAGGTCGCCGAGGCGATTGGCAAGGCCATGGCCGACCAGCCTGGCGTTACCTCGGAAGACATCGCGATGGCCGTGGACAAGGCGATGGAAGCGCAGATGGAGGCGATAACCGCCGCCCTCGCCCCCCAGACCGAAGCTATGCAACAGACCGGACTCGTCGGGGAACTGGAAGGCCCGCGGGTGGTAACGGACTCCATGGAGTTCCCGATGTCGTTCAGCGAAGCTCCGCAGCTCGCGGAACTGGTAGCGGCCGGCAAACTCCCGCCCGTCCAGGAACGGCTGCCCGTCCAGGAAGACCTGATGGTGATCGAGCCGCTGCACGAGACCGGACAGTACGGTGGCATCCTGCGGCGCGGCTTCACCGGCCCAGCCGATAAGTGGAACGGCTATCGCTGCTGCACCGGCCCCGACCATATGCTGTTCTGGGACTACACCGGCAACGTCGCCGGCCCGAACGTGCTAAAGAGCTGGGAAATCGAGAACGACGGCAGGGAGTTCACCTTCAAGCTGCGCGAAGGCATGAAGTGGTCGGACGGCGCGCCGTTCACCGCGGACGACTTCGAGTTCTGGTTCCAACACCTCTACAACGACGAGGAACTCGTGCCTACCAAGTCCGCGTGGTTCTCCATCAACGGCAAGCAGGGCAGCCTCGAAAAGATAGACGCGACGACCATCAAGATAACGTTCGAAGACCCCTACTACTTCTTCCTCGACGTGCTGGCAGGCTCGACGCACCTCGGCGGACACGCCTACCAGGGCCCAAACCTGCTCGGCATGGTGGCGCCCAAGCACTACCTCGAACAGTTCGTGCCCGGCATCGCCGGCGAAGAAGCCGTGAACGCGATAGTCGAAGCCGAAGGCTACGACAACTGGGTCAACCTCATCAAGTTCAAGAACGACTGGGCGCTCAACCCCGAGCTCCCCGCCATAACCCCTTGGACGACTGTAACGCCCATCAACACCGACTCATGGAAGCTGGAGCGCAACCCCTACTACTGGATGGTAGATTCCGACGGCAACCAGCTTCCCTACATTGACACCGTCATACTGACGCTGGCCGAAGACTTGGAGGTCATCAACCTCCGCGCCATCGCCGGCGAGTACGACTGGCAGGCGCGCCACCTGAACATGGCGAAGGTGCCGCTGTACCTGGAAAACCAGGAAGCCAACGGCTACAAACTGCACTTCGACACGCAGGAAGCCGGAGCGGACGCCACCGTCAAGTTCAACATGGCGTACCAGATTGATCCGTACATAGGCGACCTGTTCAGGAATGTGGACTTCCGCCGCGCGCTTGCTATCGGCATTGACCGCGAGCAGATGAACGAGGTCTTCTTCCTCGGCTTCGGCGTTCCCGGCTCGTTCGCGCCCGCGCCGACCAACCCGTTCTCGCCGGGCCCTGAGTCCGAGTATCGCGGCAAGTATGCGACGTTCGACCCTGACACCGCGAACGCGATGCTGGACCAGATAGTTCCCGACAAGGATTCCGAAGGCTTCAGGCTGAGGACCGACAACGGCGAGCGCCTGGTGCTGGAAGTCAGCGCCCGCACGGCCCAGTTCATCGAGTTCGTGGGCATGGCGGAGATGATAGCTGAGCACTGGGAGCGCTACCTGGGCGTCAAGGTCAACGTGCTGGCGCAGGAGCGCAGCCTCGCAGGCACGCTCCAAGCGTCCGACGAGAACCAGATCCGCGTATCGTGGGGCGACGGCAGCGAGCACCTATTCACCTTCCCCGGACACGTCTTCCCTTACGGCACCAGCAGCGAGATGGGTTCCGCGCTGGGAACGTGGTTCCAGTCGAACGGTGAAAAGGGCATGGAGCCGCACGCGGAACTCAGGGAAGTGATGACGCTGTACAGAAAGGCTTTCGGCGTGCCGGAGGCTGAGCGCATCGAGATAGGAAAGCAGATCTGGCGCATCGTGCTGGATCAGGCGTGGTCCGTCGGACTCGTCGGACAGTCGCCCGCGTCGCTCGGCGTTCGCGTGGCGAAGGTGGACTTGGGCAACGTCCCTGCCCGCCAGTTCAACAGCCCGGACACGAAGACGCCCGGCATCTCTCGCCTCCAGACCATATTCTGGAAGAGCGCCGAGAACCGCCAGCCGCAGGCGCTGAGCTACCAGTAGCAAGCCGAGCGCTCGACCCCAAGCCGGGGACGGGCGCTTGACCCCAATTGGCGCGGCGGCGTTAGCGTCGCCGCGCCGTATCGGCAGCTATGATACAGGTTTCCCTCGATGGGAAGGCGTGTACGCAAAATCCCTTCCCCCTCGATGGGGGAAGATTAGGGTAGGGCGAACCCTTCGCCCTTGCCAATCTAAGTGAGGTTTCATCTTGGTAGCGTTCGCGGTGAAGCGGCTGCTTCTGGCGCTTCTTACCATATGGGCCATCTCGGTAATATCGTTCGGGATAATACAGCTCCCTCCGGGAGACTACGTGACGGCATATGTCGCCCAGCTAATGTCCACCGGAACGCAGGTTACGGACGAAGAAGCCAACAACCTGCGCGAGCAGTACGGCTTGGACAGCCCGTTCCCGGTCCAGTATATGAAGTGGATGCAGCAAATTGTGAAGGGCAACTTCGGCCTTTCCATGGAGTACCAGCGCCCGGTTACGGATGTGATCGGCGACAGGCTGTTCCTGACGGCGGCGCTAGCGTTCGCATCGGTCATATTTACCTGGATATTGGCTATACCCATAGGAATATATTCTGCGGTGCGGCAGTACTCGGTGGGAGACTACGTGTTCACGTTCGTCGGCTTCATCGGGCTGGCGGTGCCGAACTTCTTGCTAGCGCTTGTTCTTCTGTACCTCGGGTTCGTATTCTTCAACGCAAACATCGGCGGGCTGTTCTCTCCGGAGTACGCCGACGCGCCGTACAGCATCGCCAAGGTAATAGACCTGCTGAACCACCTGTGGCTGCCCTCCATCGTGCTGGCCGTCGCGGGCACGGCGCAGCTGATCCGCGTGCTGCGCGCCAATCTTCTCGATGAACTCCGCAAACCATATGTTGTAACCGCACGCGCCAAGGGGCTTTCCGAGTGGCGCGTCATCCTCAAGTACCCGGTCCGCGTCGCGCTCAACCCGCTCATCAGCACCATCGGATACCTGCTGCCGCTGCTGGTATCGGGCAGCATTATCATCTCGGTGGTCATGAGCCTGCCCACCGTTGGGCCGATGCTGCTGCGCGCGCTGCTGGCGCAAGATATGTTCCTGGCAGGCACCATAATCATGATGATCGGCATTATGACGGTCATAGGCACTTTCATATCCGATATGCTGCTGGCGTGGATAGACCCGCGCATTAGGCTGGAGGCGCAGTGATGGCCGAACGAGCGATTCCAGATGCCCCGCCGGAGGCGATAGCCGACCGAGGCCGCGAGGAACGCGAGTTGTCGGGCGATGTGTACGTAGCCTCGCAGTGGCAGCTTATGTGGTGGCGGCTGAAGCGGCATCGCTTGGCGATGGGCGCGGGCATCGTGCTTATCGTAATGTACGTCATGGTTCTGGGCGCGGAGTTCCTATCTACCTCCGACCCTTTCCTGAGCGAGGCGCGGCGCGGCCAGATGCCGCCACAGCCCATCCACTTCTTCGACGGCTGGAAGCCGAGTCTGTACGTGAACCCGGTCGAGGGTAGGCGAGACGCATCCCAGAACTTCAAGATGGTCTATGAGCGCAACGAAGATGTCAAGACGCCCATCCGGCTGTTCGCTCGCGGCTTCGAGTACAAGTGGCTTGGCATAATCAAGACCGACAGGCACCTGCTGGGCGTGGACGCGCCCCGGGTGGCGGAGGAACACATCTACATTCTCGGCACCGACGACCGCGGGAGGGACGTCTGGTCCCGGCTGATGTACGCCACGCGGATCAGCATGACGATAGGCCTGGTGAGCGTGGCGGTCAGCCTGTTCTTGGGTGTCTTGCTGGGTGGGCTGTCCGGCTTCTATGGCGGATGGATAGATACCGTGATCCAGCGCATCATAGAGATTCTGCGCTCGATTCCCACAATCCCGCTGTGGATGGGCATAGCGGTGGCGGTGCCTACGGACTGGTCCATCATCAGGGTGTATTTCGCGATTACCATAATCATCGCGCTGATCGGCTGGACGACGCTCGCGCGCGAGGTGCGCGGACGATTCCTGTCGCTGCGCGAGGAGGACTTCGTGACGGCGGCCGAGCTGGCGGGCGCCAGCCAGATGCGGGTAATCTTCCGCCACATGGTCCCTTCGTTCATGAGCCACATAATCGCGGCTACCACGCTGGCGCTTCCCGCCATCATCATCAGCGAAACGTCGCTCAGCTTCTTGGGGCTTGGGCTGCGCCCGCCAGCCATTAGCTGGGGAGTGATGCTTCAGCAGGCGCAGAACATCCAGTCAGTGGCGCTGACGCCGTGGCTGCTCGTCCCGGCGGTGCCGGTAATCATCGCGGTGCTGGCGTTCAACTTCTTGGGAGACGGTCTTAGAGACGCGGCGGATCCATATGGCTAACTCAACTGCCAGAACGAGAATTTCGGGAGAGCCGCTGCTGTCGGTTCGAGACCTTCATACCCACTTCCCTCTCGAGGAGGGAACGGTGGTGGCGGTGGACGGCGCTTCGTTCGACATGTACGAGGGACAGACACTCGGAATCGTGGGCGAGAGCGGTTGCGGCAAGAGCGTCACGGCGCGCTCCATCTTGGGCATATTGGACAAGCCGGGCGTTGTCGTGAATGGAGACATCTTGTTCCGCAGCAACGGCGCCAACGGCGCGGATGAAGTGATTAACCTGACGGAGTTCGATCCGGACAGCGCGGAGATACGCCGCATAAGAGGCGGCGAAATCTCATACGTGTTCCAGGAGCCGATGACTTCGTTCAGCCCCGTCCACACCATCGGCAACCAGCTGATCGAGGCGATAATGTTGCACCAGCCCGTTAGCAAGGGCGAGGCGCGCGATATGGCGGTCGAGCTGCTGAGGCACGTCGGCATCCCGCTGCCGGAGCAGCGTGTGGACGAGTACTCGTTCCAACTCTCCGGCGGCCTGCGGCAGCGCGCGATGATTGCCATGGCGCTGTCGTGCAACCCCCGCATCCTCATAGCCGACGAGCCGACCACCGCGCTCGACGTTACTACGCAGTCGCAGATTCTGGACCTGATGACCAACTTGCAGAACCAATACGGCATGGCGATCATGCTAATAACGCACGACTTGGGCGTGATAGCGGAGATGGCGGACTATGTGGTGGTGATGTACTTGGGGCGCGTTGTCGAAAGCGCGCCGGTGGACGACATATTCCACAACCCGCAGCACCCGTACACCCGGGCGCTGCTCGAATCCATACCGCGCATACAGTCCGACGCGGCGCAGGACAGGCTCGCGTCCATAACCGGATCGGTGCCGCACCCATACGCCAGGCCGTCGGGATGCCCGTTCAACCCCCGCTGTCCGTCGTTCATGGGCGGCGTATGCGACGCAGAATCGCCAACCCTGTTGCCGATCGGCGTGAATCACCAGGTAAGCTGTTTCCTGCACCACGGCGCGCAAGCGGGAGTGTGAAGCAAAGTTCCTTCCCCTTTAGATGGGGAAGGCTAGAGCCTGCCCCCGCGAACGCGGGGGATGGGGGTGAAAACCCCCTCTCCCTCAGGGAGAGGGTTGGGGTGAGGGTGAAACCCACGGGAGCGCAGAACGTGACGGAGACAACCACAACAGAACGCCCGCTCATCGAAGTCAACAGCCTTCGCAAACACTTCCCCATCAAGCGGGGGCTTCTTCAGCGCGAGGTCGGCGCGATACGCGCGGTGGACGACGTGAGCTTCGACATCAAGGAGGGTGAGACGCTCGGCCTCGTCGGAGAGAGCGGCTGCGGCAAGACGACGACGGCGCGCTGCATCCTGCGCGCCATAGACCCTACGGGCGGCGAGGTGCTGTACACGTCGCCGGACGGTACGATTACGGACGTGGCGGCCGTTCCCCGAACCCAGCTTCGCGGTCTGCGCCGAGAGATGCAGATGATATTCCAGGACCCGTTCTCGTCCCTCAATCCGCGCATGACGCTGCTGGACATCGTGGGCGAGCCGCTTGCGATCGAGGGCGTGGGACGCGGCGAGCGCGAGGATCGCGTTACCGAGCTTCTGGGGCTAGTCGGCCTGCGCCCGGAGTTCATGCGCCGCTTTCCGCACGCCTTCAGCGGCGGACAGCGCCAGCGCATAGGCATAGCGCGCGCGCTCGCGCTCAACCCACGTCTCATCGTCGCCGACGAGCCTGTGTCCGCTCTCGACGTGTCCGTGCAGGCGCAGGTTCTGAACCTGATGATGGACCTCCAGAGCGAACTGGGGCTAACGTACCTGTTCGTCGCGCACGACCTGAGCGTCGTCAAGCACATTAGTGACCGCGTGGCCGTCATGTACGTCGGCAAGCTGGTGGAGACCGCGCCGACGGACGCACTCTTCGCCTCTCCGAAACACCCGTACACCGCCGCGCTGCTGTCGTCGGTGCCCGAGCCCGACCCGCGCGCCCGGCGCGAGCGCGTAGTGCTGCGCGGCGAGGTGGCTAATCCGGCCAACCCGCCGGCGGGCTGCTACTTCAACCCCCGGTGCGAATACGCGACCGACCTTTGCCGTTCCGAGACGCCGGAACTGCGCGAAATCCAGCCCGGCCACTTCGTAAGCTGCCACCGCGCCGACGAGATCGAGCTTGAAGGCGTCATCCCGCCTGTCCTTACGGCAACAGGGACGAACGACGATGCTTAGACGGAGTTTACGAACCCCTTCTCCCTTGACGGGGGAAGATTGGAGTCTGCCCCCGCGAAAGCGAGGGATGGGGGGTAAAGCCCATCTTAGCCCGCGTTGGAACGCCCCGAACATTGTGATCGGACGAGCGGTCGGGTGACAGCGACGCTTCTGGGCAGGCTGACCTCGAGGTTGTCCTCGATCCGGGCCGCGCTGGGAACTAGACGAGGAAGACTCGTCGCGTCGCTCGCGTTGTACGGAGCCGCGCTCGGCGGGGCGTCGCTGATAGTCAACCGATTGGCGCGCATGGACCGCCCCCAAACGCCGGAGCATATGTCGGCGGACGCGACCATATTCCTATCGGGTGGGGCGGCGATCGTCTGCGGCTTCCTCGCCGCGATCATCGTCCTTTGGCTGACTAGCGGCGTAGAGATGCGCGGCGCGCGCAACCCGCTAATCTGGCTCGCGGCGGGCTTCGGGTTCGGCATACTGTCGCCCGCGGTCACCGGCGCCGCGCTGCCTATGAGCTTAATGCTGCTCGAATGGCGCACCGACGTCATAAGTCTGGGCGAAGTGCCTATGGGGGTAGCGTCGTCGTTGATGTTCGTGCCCAACTCGGTTTTTCAGCAGGGCGTGTTCGGACTCTTCACCGGCTTTCTGGCAGGCGCCTTGTGGGGAATAGGCGCAATCCCCATAGACTTGGCCGCCAACTCGCGCCATGGCGCCATATCGACATGGGGACCGTGGGCAATCGCGGCGGCGCTCGGAGCGGCGTTCTACGGCGTGTCGGTGCTCGCCCCAGCCGAGTGGCTGGCCCGGTTTGGGTAGCCTGGGGTAGGCAGGCGCGCCAAGTCGGCTGCAAAAGCGCCTACGCTTTCCTCAGTCGTCGACTGCATAGCCAAGTTCTGCTAGCAAAGCGCGGGTGATGCTGGATAGCTCGGTTTCCCGGGACGTAAGCCATTCAATCAGTACGGCAGTCTCGGTGTCCGGAGCGTAGGTGAACGTATCTCGAACCAGCCGAATCCAGTCGAGTCTGGCTCTCACGTGATGATAGTCGTTCAATCTAAGGTCCACAATCATTCCATTCGCCCTATCTCCCATCTCGGGGCTTAGACCGGCGCGCGGAACAATGTTCCCTGTGTGAGTATCGTAGTCTAAATAATTCTCGGGGCGGTCCGGCGGCGACTCCGCGCATGGATCAACGTAACCGCCGTCAGGCCACTTATCGCCCTTGGCGCGATTACATGGAGTACAGGCGAGAAGCCAATTGCTCCACTCATATGTCAATTCGGGAAACACGCTCTTGGGCCGGAAGTGGTCCGTTTCACCGGGACAGGACCTTTCGCAGTAGGCGCACAGACTTGAAAAGCGCTCAGAGAGAACGTTGCGGAAGTCGCGCCAACGCCGATCCTTTGGTGGACGGTCGCCGATGCCGTTCCGGTAGTGTTGCACCCAACCGGGCGTGTAGCGACTGCGAATCTCATCCAGACCCGTTGGTTCGGGTCCGCGATCTACCCAATGCATCTAGTCGCCACGATACGAAGACTCTGCCGCGTCTGCGATGGCAGCGTCCACCTCCAGGTTTTTCGCCAGCGCGTTTCGCATCCCCTCCGCAAATCGCTCGATCTGCGCCGCCGCCGGACCGCTGGTGAGATCTTGGTTGATTGCGCGGCGTAGATCCTGAAACTCGGATTCTTCAGCCGGCGAGCGATCGTCCTTGCGCCTCAATTCTTGAAGGCGGTTCAGCCGTGCCTCTGTCTGCAGATCCGTAGTATTCGGCATATCCAGAATGTAGCGCATCACCTCATCGGCTGACCATCCGATTATGTCATCATCATTCCGGGAGACGGTTACGCGGCCATCCTCGTCGCGCCGCAGCAGTTGGACTTGTCCCTCTTTGAGACCAGCCAGCATCAGCGGCGAGTGCGTCGAGCAGAAGATTTGCAGATTGGGGAAGCGCTCCGTCAGCGTCGGAATGATGCGCCGTTGCCAAGACGGGTGCAGGTGGGCGTCTATCTCATCAATGATCAGTACGCCGGGTTGATCGGCTAGATCGTCCGGGAAATCGTAGTACTCGGCATAGCCAATCACCAGATGCGTCAACCACTGGATGATTGACTGCGTTCCTTGGCTCAGAGTATTGAACGGCAGCGTACCGTCCACAGTCTCGAATTGGGGATAGAAACCCTTGTCATCCTCGTTCGCGCCTGCGAACTTGAGCGGGAAGCCCTCCGTGATATTGGAGGCCATGTCAGCGACGGTATCCACTATATCGCTGAAGACAGAGTCTCGCTTCATGAACGACCTGTAATGCAGATTGATTATCTTCTGTATCACTGCTTCATCATTGATCAGCGAGGCGTCCGTAGGCGTCAGTATGAGTCGCTTACTGAGACTGTTGAATGCATCTATTAGCATTTGTCGATCTTCTGGCGTAGTCTTGACTATTAATTGCATTGTAGTATCTGTATGCGGTGCAATACCTCTCGCTGACTCGGGTATCAACGACACCGCAGGCCCGCTCGATCTAAAATCGGTGCCTTGCCGCAGGGCCGGAATGAACCTGCTGTAACCTACATTCGCTAGAAACAACATAAATCCATAGGTGCGGTCTAGCTCTAAGGATGCTGGTTCATCCTCCGTCCAATTGGACCGCCAGCCACAAGGCAAGCGTCCATTGAACGAACGCTTGCCGTCAGACGCGCAAACGCTGAACTCCGCGCGTTCCCCCTCCCTCAGCAGCCTTTCAGGAAACGTAAACGGATAAGTAGCTATGTCGCCCAGCGCAAAGAGAGCAGTCGACTTCCCCGAGTTGTTCGGCCCGGTGAACACGTTCACCTGCGGCTCGAACTCGAACTCTATATCGTCGAACGGCCCCACGTTCGTCAGTCGAAGCTTCTCTATCGGCATCTGGAAAGCCCTCCCCCGCCTGTTCGTTCGCGTCCGCCCGTCGTCTGGGGCATTATAGCACGGGGCGCATTCGGCGGCCCTTACCCCTCCCCCACTCCCACCGTCAAGACGCCGCTGGCATGGTCGCAGCGCGTCTCTTCGACGAAGAAGGCGCGATAGCCGTCGGCGCGCCCGGAGTCCCCGGTTCCGAGGTTGGCGGCGCTGGGCGTGAGGTCCGGGATGGTCAGGATGTCGCCCGCGCGAACGCGACACAGCGGCCACTCGATGCCATCTTCGTCCCACACGCGGTCTATCGCGATGTCATTGGCGTTTGCGCCCTGCCCCGTTCGCAGATTCGGACGCAGGTGGCTGCGCCGGTTCAGCTCCGCGTTGCGGCGCAGTATGGCGGTCGCGGCGGTCGTTTCGCCGATGTTCCGCACGTTGCGCTCGCGCCGTATGTGCCGCGCTATGCTGTCCGCGTCGCTGGCCGTGGAGGTGCGCCGGATTACGCCGTTCAGCTCGTAGGTTACGCTGATGGCGTTGGCTACGTCGTTCCAGTCGAAACGCAGCGGCAGCCGCGCGACCCCTCCGCCGTTCTCGGCCCTCAGATAGCTGCGCCAGGATACGCTCGACCCCTCGCCCGGTGATACGCGCGGCGCGTACCGCAGTTTCCGGTCTTCCCACACCGCCACGTCCATTGGGCCGCCCCGGCCGGAGCCGCCAGATCCAAATGAAGCGATGCCGCGCCGGGCGTCCGTCAGGATGCGCCACACCGTCCAGTCGTCCTGGTACGCGTGCGCGATTGGGGGGCCGGTGTCGATATGCTCTGCGGACGACGACAACTGCCGTTGTCCGGCCGGAATCCTGTTGAGCACATCCGTGATGATAGAGCGCGCCGAACTGGCGCCGTTGGAGTAGCTGAGGTTGAGAACCGCGTCGTTCAGGTTAGACCAGTAGCCGCGCGCGGTGAGCGACGCTAGCCAGACGTCGGACAGAGTTACCGCCTCGATTCGTCCCTCCCACGCGACGCGCCCGCTCGCTTCCTCCAGAGCGATTCGGCTCAGCATCCGGTCGTGTCGCCACTCCCAGAACTCGCCCTCGGACGATGCGATTGCCACCGCAAGCTCGCCGAAGCCGCCCGGCAGCGTCGTGGTGTGGGTGAGCGATGCGACGGCAACATCGTCGAGCGTCGCCCTAACGTTCCTCGACGATGCATCCTTCTCGTACAACTTCAGCGTCAACGCGATATTCTTGTGCATCCTCTCAAACGTCCCCTTTGCGTCTTTGCGCCTCTGCGTTAGATTCCCGAAACGAGCGGCTCGTACTCCGCCGCCAGCCTGAACCGCGCCGAAGACGGAGCCGCCGGGTCGTCTCGCAGCGCGTAGATCCGCGTCCCTTCGGCGTCCAGGCCGAACGGCCCGCCCGCGAAGTCTGCGAACCGGCGCACGGAGTCCGATTCGTCCAGCAGATACACCCCCGGCGCGTCGCTGAGCGTGTCTATCAGGATGTGATCGTCAGTCCCCACGTCGTTGACGATCACCGCGCCCTCGTCTATCGGCAGCAGCGTTATGTAATCCACCTCCCATCGCGCATAGTAGTATCGGTTGGATACCCTGTCGGTGTGTTCCGACGGCGGCAGCCACACGCCGTAGGCAGATAGGGTGAGACTCGGACTGGCATAGCCGTTCGGCAGCGCGATGGGAGGCAGAGACAACTCGCCGAGATCTATCGTCTGAAAAGCGCCAGTGTCGTCCGGATAAACCGCGTCGCGCTCAGTAGGCGTCTTGCTCCTGCCGCCGAACGACCAGCCAAGCGCGAACGCAGCCGCCATCTCGATTTCGTGGAGGTCCGTGTTGAACGGGCGCGAGAACGGATTGCCGCTAACGCGGACGCGCGCCAGCGCCCGGAACAGTCCGCGCGGCAGGCTGGCGCCCGGTACGCTTATGCTGACGCGCCCCACGCGGGTGAATCTGCCCGTTGCCTCGTAGTCTCCGGACACTCTGGTTGACCATTCCATGCTCGCCACGTTCGAGCCGGAGCCACTGGCGAGAGCGTCTGCGACGTCGTTGCCGTTCCACGTCGAGGTAGTCCCCACGAACGGCGACGATTCGGAGACCGTCATGCCGCTCTCCGCCTGGTAGAACAGCGTATCCGTGCGCCTCGCGCCGGACCGCCGCGCGACCCACACCCTCTCGCTGCCGGTCCAGCCGCCCGCGTTCGACACCTTCAGCCGCAGCTTCGCGCCGCGCGCGCCGCCCGGCTTCGCTATGTCTATGTAGTTCACGTTCGAGCCGTCCAGCTCGTTGTGGATAGTGGATGCGCCAGGCGTGACCCGCGCCAGCCTGCCGAAAGGCTCTACCAGCAGTCTGAGAGTCGCGCCCGGTATCGCGTGGCCGCCGGACAGCGTCGGCTCCTGGAGCGCGTTGGCGGGCAGCGATAGCTCGCCGCGCAGTACACGGTACTCGACGTCGTGAGCGTCCGCGTCGGCGAGCTGGCAGCGCAGCGTTACCGGCCTGCCGTTCGCCGACGCCCGCCCCTCCGCTACCGCGCACATCTCCTCTACGTCGCGGACCGCGCCGCGCAGCCCGCTCGCCGACGCCGCGCGCAGATTCAGCGCGACCTCCACCTCGCGCGGCGCGTAGTGGACGCCCCGCAACGTCCGACCCGCTAGCGCGGGCGATGCCGGAGGCGGCCCCATCCGCAGCGGCGCGCTCGCATGGTACGGACCGTCGAGCAGGTCAAGCGTGGTAGTTCCGTCGTTCAACTCGAGCGTCGCAGTCATTTCTGTTCCCTTTCCTCGCCTTCCGCTACTTGCTTCTCGAAACCCGTCCCTCGACGCGCAGTACAGCCGTAAATCCAACCCGCTTCCCTTCTGCCGATCCGACCTCGTACCGCTCTACCCAAGCGCTTCCTTTGTAGGCGACGCTGCCGGGCGACGATCCTGCCGGCGCGTACTCGAACGCCACGGGCGAAGGGTGTCGCAGCAGCGTGGAGAGAACCGCGTCCACGCCGGAGTCATCCGAATCGTCGAACTCGCCGGTGAGCGTGATCGTTCCGTCATCGGGGCCTGGCGCATAGGCGCGGCCTTCGTCCGAGAACGAGGCTACGTCCACCAGCGCCCGCGCCCCAGGCAGTCCCGAAACGCCGGTCAGGTCCGCCGACATATCCCGTCGAACGCCGGAGACGTCATCTATGTAGAATTTCGACCGTTCGCTGTTGAAATAGGCCATTTCTTTGCCCTCTGAGTTTTCCCTGTCGAGGTCCATGTAGGGGCAGGTTTGAAACCTGCCCCTACGCCATTCTTCACGTCAAAATCCCAGCCGCCTATACGCCCCCAGCATCTCCCGCAAGTCCACGTCCAGCGCCGCGCCTTCTCCGCGCCACGTTCGCGCCGTCTGTATCGTCGCCGCCTCGCGTACGGGCGCGGGGTACTCGAACACCCGGATGCCGTCGCCGGACTGGTGCGCCGCCGCGGTCGTGCCGTTGACGCCCCGTTCGACCTGGAACGTCCGAGGAGCTGAGACGCGGCGAACGTACAACTGCTCCGACCCGATCAGCAGCGTGTGGCCGGCGCATACGTCGGCGCGACCGCTGACCGCGATCTCCCCGCGCTCCGCATCCACCGCGCCGGACAGCGTTTCGCGCGCCGTTCGCAGCCGGCTCCAGAAGCCCCACTGCCCGGCGATTCGCGTCCGGCGGCTGCCGCTGGGAAAGCGCCGCCCTGAGCCGGACGCCACTCGAACCGCGTAGTGTGGGCGCGCCCCAGGCCAGTGAAATCGCCCACCGCCGGAGGGCGCGGCGTTCGGCGGATGAAGCTCGAAATCAGCGTCCGGCCATACGGTCTCGAACGCGCCGTCGCCGTCGTCATCCGTCGCCAGGCCGTTCGCGTCAACCGAGACCAGGTCCGGAGTGAACAGCGTCCGCGACCCGTCGCCCCCATCGCAATCGAACAGCCGCGTCGCGTTTACGACGTAGAAACTCCGTCCGCAGTACCCGTCTATTTGCCGGGATACCGCCTCGATCACTGCCAGGATGCGTTCATCCTCCCTGTCGTGCTGTATATCCAGCGCAGACGGGGATTTGACCGCGTCTATCGTCGTGTAGGTATTCATTTGGCAAACCCCGTTTCCCCGGTTCTAGGAAAGAGAAAAGAGGAGCGAGGGGTGAGAGCCGTCCCAGCCTCGTATTTGCCGATCGCATAGGGGATGACATGGCTCCCTCTCCCTCAGGGAGAGGGTTGGGGTGAGGGTGAAAACCCACGCCTCAACATCCCTCTCGCTCCTCTACCTCGCTTCTCAGCCGGCTACGCCGGTAATGTTGTACTGCAACGCCGTGTGAGTGGCGGACGACCGCTTCCCAGTGCGCTCGGTGAGCGCGTGGCGGAAGCTGACGGTTACGACGGTCTGGCGGCGGCTCGGGTCGCGCGTAACGTCCACCGTCGGCTGGCGGCGGTAGCCCTGCGCCCACTGGTTGCGGTTGACCAGCAGCAGACGCCCGGTGTCCGACGTGTTGCCGCCGTCCGTTACATTGCCGTCCACGTCGGCCAGGCGCATCTGCTCGGACACGATGACCGGGATGCCCTCCACCGCGCCGAGCATACCCGTCAGCACGGTCGCGTTCGGGCCCAGCTTGTCCATCGTGCGGAAGGCATCCACCGACTGCGCGCGGATGAAGGTGTTGACGTCCATGATCCAGGCAAGCTCGGACGGGCGGACGCCGTAGCGCCCCAACTTCGCGCGTATCTCGTTGAACATATCGTCCGACACCCCCGCGCCGTGGTCGTTCGACATGGCGGTGTTATCCACCAGCGGCAGGTGCAGCAGCCCGTCGTAGCCCAGAAGCAGGTGCGCCTTGCCGGCGGTGTCGCGGCTGAGTGTGGCCTCGTCGGCGTTGATGCCGTTCGTCGCCGTCGTGTCCGCGTTCAGGATGATGTCGTCGAGCGTCTCCGCGCTGTTGCGGACGAGCGACGCGCGGATCTCGGCCACCAGCGACGGCAGCGCGTTATCCTCGTCCAGCGAGAAGCTGAACGGCGCCTGCGCCACTAGCTCGCGCGCGGTGAGCGTTGCCTTCGCCGTTGAGAGCGCGGTGGCGGTAGCGGCGGCGTTCTCGACGCCCGGATAGAAGTTGACGTCGCCCAGCTGGGTCGGGATGTCGAACGGCTGGCTCGGCATCGGGAACGTCGGGATGATGCCGCCGACGAGCGTCTGCAAGTTGACGTCCATCCACAGCTCGGCGCGTTCGAGCGTCGGGACCAGTTCGTCGCCCGCGCCCGCAGTCGTCGAGTCCATGGCCGCCCGGGTGACGGCCTGCATGGCGACCTCGCGCATCGCCTCTAGCGTGGGGCGGATGACTTCGCGATACTGCATCTCCGGGTCGCGCGGGCGCGCGCCCCAGTTCCCGTTCGCCGTCTGCGGCACGTATGCCGCGCGCAGCCGCCGCTCGATGCTCTGGAAGTGGCGATCCACCGCCTCCGGCGTGATGTCGGCGACCAGCGCCCGCGTCGCCTCGCCGAGTTGCAAGCTCCACGCGCGGGCGTGCGGCGCGTCCGGGTCCTCGCGGTGCGAGTGCGCCACCGAGCGCATGATGCCCACGTCCAGCGGGCTGTATCCCGCGAACCTGCCGGAGGCGATGCGGATGCCGCGCTCGCCGTCGTCGGCCCGCGCGATCTCGGCGCGCCGCGTCGCCCGCCTCTGCTCCTGTATCGCCGCCACCTCCGCCCGCAGCCGCTCGTTCTCCTCGCGCAGCAGGCCCACGTCCCCGCTCAGCGCGTCCACCCGTTCCCGCGCGAAGTCCCTAACCTGGTTGATCGTCCGGTTGATGTCCTGTATCTCCGTATCCGGCATTGCAGCCTCCCTATCTGGATCTGTGTTGCTGTGCGTGTCGCTTTCTCTGCTGTCCGATTCTCCGATAACTCCGGCTCCCGCAGCCGCGTCGTCGCTTCCCGCGCTTACCAGTTGACGCATCACGAGACTGTGAGCGCCCCGCAGCGCGTCCGGATCCGCCGGCACTGCTACGATGGACCACTCGATTAGCTCCGAGCGGACGACCCGGACGCCCTTGCCGTTCGGTCCTCCCTGGCCCGGCCGCGTCTCTATCGGCCGCCAGCCGATGGACGCGCCGCGCAGGAAGCCGCGATTCCAGGCATTGCGGACGCGCTCCGCGAAGGCGTCGCCTTCCAGGAACTCGAACTCCGCGCGAACCCGTCCGTCCGCCGTCCTCGTCAGCCGCAGCGTGCGAGCTATCGGCAGCCCGCCCGACTCGGTGCGACCGCTGAAGTCGTGCGCGTACAGCACCACCGGGTTCTTCTCGTAGTTGCTGAAGTCCATGCCCTCTATGTCCACGCTCACCCCGTCGCGGCTTAGCTCGTTGGCGAATATGGTCGCCGAGCTAACGCCGTCCTCAGACGCGCGATCGCCCAGCGTAACCGGCGCGCGGATAATGTCCGTCATCGCTTTTTCTCCTTTCTCCTCTCCGGACTGATACAGCCCTTTCCTCCATAGGGAAGATCAAACCCTCTCTCCCTCAGAGCCTGCCCCGTACTTGATACGGGGGAGAGGGTTGGGGTGAGGGTGAAACTCTCGCGCCAGCCAACTTCCCCATCCCCAAATCCCCCAAACCAAAAACGGCCCTCCCGAACCGCCGAAGCGATTTCGGAGAGGGCCGTTTACAGACCTGGCTGTGGACGGCATGGCCGTCTATATTCAGTTGCGCCGCCCCTTCAGCGGCGAGCTACGCAATCAATTATGCACATACAGAACATACGTGTCAAGAGTAATTCATCCTAATTGTGGGTACAGTACCTCCAGCTTGCTTCTTAGCTTCCTCTGGGTGAAGGTCCGATCATATCTTGGCGGCGAAGCGGACAACCCGATACGTCCTACTGTCCGACAACTCCGGCAATCTTGGAGCAGTTGTCGCACTCGTTGAGTAGGCGCAGAGCCACCTCATAGTCGGCGACGTATATCTCATGCTCAACTTGATTGCCAGTGTTGTAATCGTAGCACGCTCCAACTTGAAGAACATTCAGCTCCGTCAGGTCCTCGAACGCGCGGAATGGGATACGACGAACGTGGGCGTCAATCACCAACACTTCCAATCCGGTTAGACCCGCAAAGGTCTTCTCTCCAAGATCAACGCAATCGTAACTGCCGCCCGTGTCAATGCCGATGTGTAGATTCCGAAGGTCCTGAGACCCCGAGAACAAGTCGTTGGGCAGCGTAAACCGCCGGTATTCCTGTTCGGTATCGTCATCGTAGCGTTTGTGGATTTTCAAGCTCAGAGAGTCGGCGCTCAGGCCGTTGAAGCTTTGAGACGGCAATGCCTCATCTTCCTTGATCACGGTCGTAACGGAAAGTTCTTCAAGGGTGGGGAGGCTGGCAAACGCTGCCTTTCCCAGTGGCTTCGGATTTCCCGAAGAGATGCCCAGCACCTGCAAGGCAGTCAACTCTGCGAAGACATCCGTAGGTAGCTCACCATAAACCATCTCATGGTCATCATCTTCATATATCTCCAAACCCAGATGCGTCAGGTTTGGCATATCTGCGAAATCCTCACGCCGAAGCGCGTTTCCCGGTCCGTTGTCGACACGTACACTGAGTCCACGAAGTCTGTACAGTTCGCCAACTGAAATCGCGGCGCACAGTTCAGGACCGTCCACGCGATCAAAAATAGCTTGCTGTACGCCTATCGCTCGGTAGCAGATGTTTCTGCCCATATCAGAACTAGACGCTTGGGCTATACTTGGAGCCGAAACCGTTGGGCGCGCGCCCGGGGTCGCAACCGCCGATCCCGATGCAGCCGGGATTTGGGTAGGCGCAGCAGCGGCAGGTTCTGGGGACGCGCCTGCCTCAAGAGACCGCACAGCTTCCGCTAAGACCGCAATTGTGTCGCTGAGACTTAGAACCTGCGTCGTCAATTCCGCGCTGGCGCGATTGCCCTCTTGAATCTCAGCCATCAGCGCGCTTTGCAATTGGGCGACATCGGAGTCCATCAGCGCAGAGGGCGCTTTCCCCATCTGCTGCGCTGTATCCTCTGGCGTCGTCGACTGACCACACCCAACCATGATGAATACAAGGACAGTCGCCATTATCAAAGCAATCGCTCTGGTAACTCCAAGTCCCATCTCCGGAGACCCCTCTCAATAACTTGCTTGAATTTCCTACAATGCTATCATCATAGTTCACACCCCAACCAGTTCGGTATTCAAGTCTGAGTAGTTGCGATATGTTGAGACGAGGCCAGCTACGAATTGCCCTCTCCATCCATCCAACCATATAATCCCCACAAGCATACTTGGATGGGAGGCAGCGATGCTCAAAGACATGATCTTATTCAGGGCCGGGATGACTGGGAGCGGCCTTCGTAGAATTTCGATGGTCGTCATCCTGTTTGTGGTGGCGGTCCTAACGCTGGCATGCGGTCGCATGACGGCGGTGGAGTTAGCGGAGAAATGGGTCAACGACAATGTTGACGCTATCGGAGAGACCATCGCTTCGGTTGTGATACGCGACAACGTCATACTGAAAGAGCTTGGCGGAGAGTATGTCGAGGATAAGATACACGGTCTGGTGAAGTGGACGTACTCCCCGGCGCAGAGCGTTGATGGTGGCCTTCAAGAAGTTGCGGCTACGGCGTATGTGCCGTTCGAAGCGGGAACCGGCTTGGCGAGTGGCTGCGCTCGCGTACGGCTGCCGTATCGCTTCTTGATCGATGAAGATAACCAAGCGGTGTTGGAAGCGGAGCCGGATATACTGAGGGCAAACGTCGAATGGAGCGCCAATCTCATCGGCTCTGCTGCGTGTGAGTAGGCAAGCATGGATCGAACCTGCGGTTGATCGCCAGAAACCGCAGAAGGAGCCGCGGTTCCATAGTATAATCCCCCACAACCCTTACACACCCCGGAGGTCCCCACCATGCCAGCCAGGAGAATCAACGGCGAGACGCTGGCGGAGGCCATTCGCGCTGAGGTGGCGGAGGGGGGGGAGGAGATGCTCCAAAAGCATGGCGTCGCGCCCGGACTCGCCGTGGTTCTCGTAGGCGACGATCCGGCGTCGGCGGTGTACGTGCGCCGCAAGGAGCAGGCGGCGCGAGAGGCGGGCATGGTGTCCGAGTCCGTTCGGCTGCCGGCGTCCGCGTCCCAGGACGAGGTACTGGACGCGGTGCGGCGGCTGAACGCCGACGACCGGATCCATGGCATCCTCGTCCAGCTTCCCCTGCCCGACCACATTGACGAAAACGCGGCGCTGGAGACGATAGACCCGAACAAGGACGTGGACGGCCTCCATCCGTTCAACATGGGGCTTCTGATGGCGGGCAGGCCGCGCTTCGCGCCTTGCACGCCGGCGGGCATCCAGCAGATGCTGGTGCGCTCCGGCATAGACCCCGCCGGCAAGAACGTGGCCGTGCTGGGACGCTCGAACATCGTCGGCAAGCCCGTCGCCGCCCTGCTGGCCCAGCGCGCCGACGGCGCGAACGCGACGGTTACGGTGTGCCATACGCGCACCCGCGACATGGGGGCGATCACCCGGGCCGCGGACATCGTGATAGCCGCCATCGGCGTCCCTCGCTTCCTGACCGCCGACATGGTGAGCGACGGCGTGGTCGTCATAGACGTCGGCATCAACCGCATAGACGCGCCTGAGCGCAGAAGCGGCTACCGGCTGGTGGGCGACGTGGACTACGCGGCGGTGAGACGGAAGGCGTCGGCGATAACCCCCGTGCCGGGCGGCGTGGGGCCTATGACCATCGCCATGCTGCTGAGCAACACCCTGAAGGCCGCGCGGCTGTCCATACACCCGGAGCTGCGCTAATGCCGCGTTCTACGCTCCGCCGAGCGCCGGCTGCCTTCGTCTTGGCGCTGGCTTTGCTCGCCGCGCTCGCGTCGCTTGCCGCTTGCGTTACGAGTGGCGGCGACTCCGACGACGCGCAGCCGCTGAAGATAGGGGTTCTGATGGACTTCACTGACGG
This sequence comes from Dehalococcoidia bacterium, assembly GCA_034420955.1. Lineage (GTDB taxonomy): Bacteria > Chloroflexota > Dehalococcoidia > Lucifugimonadales > UBA1123 > VXRN01. The sequence goes on along the minus strand of DAOUKV010000005.1, from coordinate 12,735 downwards.
CTCGGCGGAAGTGGCGAGAGACAGGCGGCGCGGCGTAGAGCTTGCCGTCAAGCATGTCAACGACGCCGGCGGGGTCTTGGGGCTGACCACGCAGATGGCTGTCGGCGACACCACTAGCGATCCCCGGGTCGGCGTGGACGCGGCGCGGCGACTCGTCGAAGAGGAGGGCGTTCATGCCATCGTCGGCCCCAACACCAGCGCGAACGCCCTCGCTGTCGCGGAGGAAGTCATCGGGCCGGCGGACATCCCGACCGTCAGCTTCTCAGCAACGTCGCCGATGCTGACGGAAGCCGCGGACAACGACTTCCTATTCAGAACCGCGCTCTCGGACAAGGCGCAGGGACCCGCGCTCGCGCGACTGACGCGGGAGAGGGGGTTCGACAACGTCGGTCTCATCTACGTCAACGACGCCTATGGGCAGGGACTCGCCCGCGCGTTCGAGGACGCTTGGGAAGGGGAAATCCGCTCGGCGGCGTTCGAGCGCGGCCAGCCCCAGTTCGCGTCCGAACTGCGCGATACGGCGAGCGGAGGCGCGCAGGCGCTGGTCGTGATTGCCTTCGAGACAGATGCGGCGAACATCGTTCGCCAAGCGATAGACGGCGGCATATACGATAGTTTCACGTTCGGCGACGCTGCCAAGCGGCTGAACTTGGTCAGAACGATTGGCGGCGCGCGGCTCGGCGACATGTACGGCGCCGGTCCGGGGAGCGCGCCCGGCAATGAGTCGTCCGCGGCGTGGAGCGCCGCATACACCGCCGAGTACGGCGAACCAACGTCGAACTCATACGTCAAAGAGGCGTATGACGCCACGATCGCGCTGGCGCTCGCCGCGCAGGCCGCGGGCGGCGTAGATGGAGCTTTGATACGCGATCAGCTACGCGCGGTCGGCGGCGCGCCCGGCAGAGTGATTACTGCAGATCCCGCAAGCATAGCAGACGGGTTGCGCGTTCTCGCAGAGGGCGGCGAAGTGGACTACGAGGGCGCCGCCACGACGCTTGACTGGGATGAGAACGGAGATCTGTTGCGTGGATACGTCGGCGTCTGGCGCTTCACCGAGGACGAGCGCATAGAAGACCTGAGCTCGATGCCATTCGAATTCGCCCCATGAACTCCCCCATGAACCAGATGAACCAACCGAACGCGCAGCCGCGCCCGTCCCGTCCATTCGCCATCCGCCCTATGGAGGAGCGGGACGTGGCACAGGTCGGCGAGGTGGAGAAGGACGCCTTCCCGGAGCAGTTCCCGCCCACGTCGTTCAGGCGCGAATTGCGGAACAGGATGGCGAGATACCTGTTGCTGTCTCGTAGCGGCGATCCCGCCCATGCCGGACAGAACGGCGCCGGGCTTCCCCCGCTTCCGAGCGCCCCGGATGCCCCAAACGCCCCAAACGCCGGTAACGTCGCGCCGGCGAACGCGGACGGCGCGCCCAGCGCGATCGGACGCTTCATGTCCGGCGCCCGTCGCATGGTGTGGAGAAGGCGCAATCCGGCGTGGCAGCCCGGAGGCGAGCTTATCGCCGGATTCGTAGGCTTGTGGTACATAACCGACGAAGCGCATATCGTCGCCATTGGCGTCCGCTCCGAGTATCGAGGGCTTGGACTCGGCGAGGCGCTGATGATCGCCGCCATAGAGCAGGCGATCGAGCGCGAGGCGCGCGTCGTCACTCTCGAAGTGCGAGTATCCAACCACGTAGCGCAGAACCTCTACAAGAAGTACGGGTTCACCGCGCGCGGCACGCGCAAGGGTTACTACTCCGACAACCGCGAGGACGCGCTGATAATGACGAGCGAGGACCTTGCTGACGCCGGCTACCGCGCTCAGTTGCAGCGCTTGGCGGAGGCGCACGAGGCGCGTTGGGGGGCGATACCCAGACGCATCACATGACCGCATCGTCCCGAATCCCGCCCGGCCCAATCCGCATCTAACCGAATGAACCAACACTGGAGCAGCGCCCACCATGTTCAACATTCGCCTGGCGGCATCCATAGTCGCCTGCCTCATACTCGCAGCCACCGCCTGCTCGAGCGCGTCGGACGCTCCCGGTACCCCCGGCGACTCGGCTCCGCCCGCTCCGCCCTCGCCTGCCGCGACACAGCAAGCCGCGTCCGCGCCGACTTCGCCTCCCGTCTCAGCCGCAACCGCGCCGGCGGCGACCGGCGTCCCCGCTACGGCGACTTCGACGGCGGCGCCCACGGCGACGTCCGCGCCCGCGTCGCCACCGCCCGCCGCTTCCGACGCCGAACCGCCGGAAACTGTCGAGCGCGATCTCGAAATCGTAACCCTGCTGCCATACGACGCGATACCGGCTATCCTCCAGCCGGAGTTCATAACGGCGGACGAAGCGGACGAGAAGCTCGACCCGGGAAGCCTGGTCATCGGCCTGTCCATAGACGGCGACAACCGCGCCTACTCGATACCCACGCTCAGCTCATACGAGATAGTCAATGACACGGTGGGTGGCAAACCCGTCGCCGTAACATGGTGACCGCTCTGCTTCTCGGCTATCGTGTATAGCCGCTCAATCCAGGGCGAAGAGCACACCTTCGGAGTATCCGGCAAGCTGATCATGAACGCGCTGGTGATGTACGACCACCAGACCAAGACGCTATGGAGCCAGTTCCTCCGAAAGGGGGTGAAAGGCGAGCTAGAAGGCGTGGACCTGGACGTGATCCCGGCGACCCAGACGACTTGGGCGACCTGGAAGGAGCTTCACCCCGATACGAAGATGATGCGCACCGGCGGGCTGGGAGTTACCGATAACTACAATGGCTACTACGCGAGCAACCGGCCCGGCGTTATCGGCCAGAAGAACGTGGACGACAGGCTGGCTACCAAGGCGCTTGTGGTGGGCGTGGACTTCGACGGAACGGCGAAGGCGTACCCGACGGCAGACCTGCTGGACCATCCTGTGCTGAACGATACGGTCGGCGGCAAAGCCGCGCTGGTCTATATGGACGGACCCACCGGCACCGCGCTGGTGTTCGACCGCAGGGTTGACGGGCGAGAGCTGAACTTCCGCCTGCATGGCGAGCCTAGCGGAGTCCTGACCAAGCTGGTGGATGACGAGACCGGCACAGTCTGGAGCGCGTTCAGCGGCTTGGCAGTGGAGGGCGAGCTTGCCGGCGCGCGCCTCGAGCGGCTGCCCTCGCATCTCTCGTTCTGGTTCGCCTGGAACGACTGGTACAGGGACACGGAGCTGTTCACCGGCCCCGGCTGACGCCGGCAGGAGTATGCAACATCCCTCTAGGCAACAGAAGTCCCTTCCCCCTGGATGGGGGAAGGTTAGGATGGGGGTGAAACCCCCCTCTCCCTCAGGGAGAGGGCTGGGGTGAGGGTGGAGAATCCACCTTCCCGAGAAACACCCGTGTCAGTATGTCGGTATCTCTGATGGATTGGGGCGTGCCGTCGTGAACGACGCGCCCCATGTCCAGCACGTAGGCGCGGTCCACTATGTCGAGCGCTCCCTTGATGTTGTGTTCCACGATGAGGATTGTGGTATCTGTCCGCTCACTGATCTCGGACACCTTCTCGAACACCTCGCTGACCACGATGGGCGCGAGGCCAAGTGTCGGCTCGTCCAGCAGCAGGACTTCCGGCCCGGCCATCAGCCCGCGTCCGAGCGCGAGCATCTGCTGTTGGCCGCCGGACATCTGGCTCGCCAGGTCGCGCCGCTTCTGGCGCAGGATCGGGAATAGCTCCATTACCGATTCGAGCCGCCGGCGCTTCTCTGCCCGGTCGCTGAGGTAGAGGCAGCCCATCTCCAGATTTTCCTCGATGGTCAGGTGCGTGAACACTCGCCTGCCCTGCGGCACGAATGATATGCCCTGTTTGACTATCTCGTGTGTGGCCGCCGACAGAGGCTCGCCCCGCCAGAATACGTCGCCCTCGGCCACCGGCGCTATCCCCATCACCGCCTTGAGGACGGTGGATTTGCCCGCGCCGTTCGGTCCCATCACCGCCACCACTTCTCCTTTGCGGACTCCCAGCGAAAGCTCGTTCAGCGCCACGACCGCGCCGTATCGCACCGACACGCCTGAGAGTTCGAGCAGCATCTCGTCGTTGTTCATTCTAAGCCCCCAGATAGGCGTCTATCACTTCGGGCCGGGTGAGCGCCTCCTCCACTTCGCCCTCGGTCAGCAGCCTGCCGCTGTCCAGCACTATGATATGGTCCGACAGTTCTCGGACGATGTCCATGTTGTGCGAGATGAAGACGATGGCGTGGCCCTCGTCCCGCAATCGCTTCATGATGTCCTTGACGCTCTCCAGCATCTGGGGAAACAGGCCGGCGAAAGGCTCATCGAACAGATACGTTCGGACGTCCAGCGACATGGCGCGGCCAATCTCCAACAGCTTTCGCTGGCCGTAGGACAGGTCCATGGCGAGCGAGTCGCGCTTTTCCCACATGCCGACGCTCTGAAGGATGCGCCGCGCCTTGTCGTCGCGCTCGGCGCTCCTGCGCTGGAACAGCGAGTGGAAGACGCGACGCTCGGTCAGCGCCACCATGATGTTGTCCCAGACGGTGATCTGGTCGAACAGCCTCACATCCTGGAACGTGCGGGTTACCCCGTGTTCGGGAGAGTCGTATGCCTTCACGACTCTGAGGCCGTTGCCGTCTATGATCACCAGGCCGCCGTCTAAGGGTAGGACGCCGCTGAGCAGGTTGACGAGCGTGGACTTGCCCGACCCGTTGGGGCCGACGATACTCGTCGCGCCCCTACGAGGGATGGATATGGAGAGACGGTCAACGGCCCTGACCGCGCCGAATCGCTTGGAGACCTCGGAAGTCTCCAGCGCGAAGCCACCGGCCGGCTCTGAGCCTGAGCGCGAGTCTTTCACAGCCTGTACCTCCCAACCAGGCCCTGGGGCCTGAACAGCATTAGCAGCACCAGAAGCGCGCCGAGAACGACCTGCCTTATCTGCCCAATATGCTCAGGCGGCACGAACGGCAGAAACCGCATCCCCTCTTCGAGCAGCGCGAACGCCATCGCGCCCAGGAGCGACCCCCAGATGGTCGCAAGCCCGCCGAGTATGACGATGGATACCAGCAGGATGGATTCCAGCAGGATGAATGAGAATGGGTCTATGAAGCTCGTCCAGCTGCTGAACAGGCCGCCGGCGAGCCCGGCCATCATGGCCGATATTACCCATACCGCGAGCTTATAGCGCGCGGTCCGGTATCCGAAGACCTCTATCGCCTGCTCGTCCTCCCGGATGGCGGTCAGCACCCGTCCAAATGATGACGTCGTTATGAGCCATGCGATGAGCGCTACCGCCGCCAGGAAGACGACGCACAGGAGCATGAAGTCCAGCTCGCCGTCCAGCTTCAGGCCGCCGATCTCCGGCCTGGCGATTTCATGGATCCCGAAGGCGCCCCTGGTCAGACCTCGCCAGTTGAGAAAGACGTTGAAGGCGATTATCGCGAACCCGAACGAGACAAGCACGTAGATGTCGTCCCTGAACCTGTTGAAGACCACGCCTACCAGGATGGCGGCCAGACCGGCGAGAACGACGCTCACCGGGAGCGCGGCGAAGAACGACCAGCCGAACGTGGGTATGGACTCAGTGCGAAGCTGCTCATACGCGGGGTTCGAGGTGAGGATGGCCATGGCGTATGCGCCGATGCCGAAGAAGCCGATATGTCCGACCGAAATCAACCCGGTGAAGCCGACGACCATGTTGAGGCTGACTGCGAGAATCGCCCAGATCGCGAAGATCGTGCCTACCGTTATGGCGAAGCCCACGCCCTGCCACAGCATGAACCCGACCGCCCACGCGATGATGAACAGATTTGCCCACAGCTCCACGTTGCCCCAGTTGCTCCTAACGCCACTGGCGCGCAACCTCTGGCCCATCGCTGTTGTGTAATTCTGCAAGCTCATCGGCCCACTCTCCGGATGCCTACTTCCTCGGCAGAATCCCTTGGGGCCAGAACGATAGGAACAGTATGAGCAGCAAGAAGGCTATGGCGTCTTTCCACTCTCCGGCCAGGTCCCAGATGCCGAACTGCTCTATGAGGCCAAGCGCGAATCCGCCGACGATTGCGCCGTATATGTTGCCGATGCCGCCGACCACGGACGCTATCCAGCCCTTGAGCAGAAGCAGCAGGCCCATCCGCGGCTGGATGGCCGTGTCATGTCCGGACAGCACGCCGGCGAGCGCGGCGAGCGTCGCGCCTATGAAGAATACGACGGCGATGACTACCGTAGTGTTGATTCCCACCACCCTGGCGACCTCTTCGTCGTCTCCGATGGCTCGCGCCGCCTTTCCGAACGCCGTCCACTTCAGCAGGGCAAGCAGACCGACGAAAACGGCCACCGCCACGCCGATTGTGAAGATGTTGAATCCCTTTATGTTCGCGCCGCCTATCGTCCAGGGAGCGCTGCCGAACGCCTCCGGCAGCGGACGCGCCGCGCTGGAAAACACGATCGTCGTGAACGCGGTCAGCGCCAGCAGGATTCCGAGCGAGGCTACGAGCATGATGAGCGGAGACCTCGCTTGTTCGCGCATATAGGTGTATAGCCCCCGGTACAGCGCCAGGCCGACGGCGCCGGCCACTAGGCACGAAACGACCCAGCTGAGATAGAGCTTGGCGCCCGGCGCGCCTGAAAGCAGCAGGCCGATGTACGCGCCAAGGGCGACTCCGACGACCGCGCCGACCGCGAGCGGAAGCGTGGAGCCGGCGTCGGGGAAGAGGCCCCGGTATGCGCGATGCGTCGCCCAGACGATGGCGACGGCCACGAGCGCGCCCGCCGCTGGGCTAAGCGTCAGGTGCAGGTGTTGCGGGAAGGACAGTACGATCCAAGCGTATGCGCCCGCCGCGACAGCCAGCGCCCCTTCGACAATGAGCGACCCGGCGGGTCCGGACCTGCCGAGCCTGTTCCGAAGTCGTGAGAGGAGCGTCTCGTGGAGCAGCCAGGCTACGACACCCGCGACCACGACCGCGAATATGGCGTTGATGATGGGGTCAGTAACGTCGTAGCGCCCGCCGAGCGAGTCCTGCGAGCGCAGGTAGAAGACGCCGTACGCGCCCAGCGCCGCCGCCGCGCCATAGTACAGGTCGAAGAACCATACCGTGCTGTACACTATCGTAAAACCTATGGCGAGAATGGCGTACACCGCCCCTACGGACAGGCCGTTGAAGGTGAACTGCAACGCCTGCTCCGGCCACAGGATTACCTTCCAGCCGACGTAGATCGCTGCGAGCGCGGTCAGCGCCACCGCAAGCAGCGCGGTCCGATTGTCGCGTAGCGTCAGCAATTCAACCTCCGTTACGGTTTCGGCGCGGGGCCAAGAACTTTGTAGCCCCGGTTGTCCTCCGTCCGCTCGGCCAGCGGCAGGACTTCGACGACGACCCTGGACAGGCCGACGACCTCACCGTTGGAGTCGAAGCTGTAACCCTGTCCTATCGCTCCGCTCCACGTGATGCCGTACATGCAGTCGCGGAACCCGTCGGCGTCCTGGTCGTCGCCCGTTTGCTTTAGGCACTCGGCGGCTATGTACACGTCGTCGTATGCCGATCCCATGTGCCAGGGCAGGGTAACGTAGTCGTAGCGCTCCATGAAGTTGGCGAGAACCTCTTGGCCCTTGGCGTTCGCGGGGTCCAGGTCTGCGGTTACGGACTTCATTCCGGTGGCGGCGTCCCCGGCTATTTCGAGCGCGGTCGTTCCTACGGACACGGTTTCGGCGTAGATCGAGCCTTCATAGCCGAGTTCCCGCGCCTGTTTGATGATTGCGCCGGCGGCGAACTCGGACTGAGGCGCGATGTGGAGCGCGTCCGGACTCGCGCCGAACAGCTTGCTCATCTGAGACCTGAAGTCGGTAACGTCGGATCCGAAGCGCTCCTCTGCCACCACCTCGCCGCCCAGCGACTCGAACCGTTCGACCGTGGTGCGCCTCACGCCTTCGGCATAGTCGGTAGTCTCCGTGATGGTGGCGAGCGCGCGAACGCCGTCCGTCCACAGCGCGTTGCCCGTAGCTATGCCCACCTCCACGTCGCTGATCTGCGTTCTGAAGATGTAGTCGCCCGCGTTGGCGATGTCCGGGTTGCTCGCCAGCCCGGAGAACAGGATCACGCCGTCGGCCTCGGCGAGTGGCGCGGCGCCGAGCATCGCGCCGCTGCACGAGGTGCCGAGAATTATCTTCACCCCATCCACGTCGGTCAGCTTCCTGTACGCGGTGATCGCGTCCTGCGCGGTGCACTTGGAATCTTCGACGATTAGCTCTAGAGGTCTGCCGTCAACTCCGCCGCCGGCGTTGATCTCGTCCATGGCCATCCGCTTTGCCTGAACGGCCACGTTGCCGTAGGTCTCCCCCGAACCTGTAACGGATTCCATCACGCCTATCCTGAAAGGGGTGTCGGCGTCGCCGCCGCAGCCCAGCAGCGCAAGCGACAGGATTAGCGGAACGGCCAGTCCCAACGCCTTCATCGTGTGCATACACCCCTTCTCTCTGTTGCTTGTTGCTTTCTGAACAGCGCCTTCCCACCGGGCTCTCGCCCCCCATTTCCGGTCAAGCGCGTGGCTTGCGGTAGAGAGCGCGTGGCTTGCCTACGGGGTCGGCGCGGGGCCAAGCACCTTGTAGCCGTTGTTGTCATCCGTCCGCTCGGAAGTTGGCAGAACCTCTACGACAAGGTTGGACAGTCCGACCACCTCGCCATTTTCGTCGAAGCTGTAACTCTCGCCTATGGTTCCGCTCCATGTGATGTCGTACAGGCAGTCGCGGAACCCGGCGGCGTCCTGATCGTCTCCCGTAGTCTTCAGGCACTCGGCGGTGATATAGACGGTGTCGTATGCGGAGCCGAGATACCAGGGGAGCGTGACTACGCCGTAGCGCTGCTTGTAGCTGGCGAGAACCTCCTGCGCCTTCGCGTAATTCGGGTCCAGGTCGCCGGTGATGGCCTTGAGACCGGTGGCGGCGTCGCCCGCAATCTCGAGCGCTGTCGTTCCGATGCCCACGACCTCGGAGTACATCGGACCCGTGTAGCCCAGCTCGCGCGCCTGCTTGATGATGGTGCCGCCCGTGAACTCAGACTGCGCCGCCAGATGGATCGCGTCCGGGTTGGCGTTGATGAGCTTGGTCAGCTGGGTTCTGAAGTCGGTCGCGTCCGACGGATACGCCTCAGCCGCCACGACCTGCCCACCCAGCATCTCGAACTGCTCTACCGAAGTGCGTCTCACGCCCTCGGCGTAGTCGGTGGACTCGGTAATGGTGGCTATGGAGCGAATCCCGTCCGTCCACAGAACGTTGCCGGTGTCTATGCCGAGCTGCGCGTCGCTCATGGAGGTTCGGAATATGTAGTCGCCCGCGTTGGCGATGTCCGGATTGGTGGCGAGGCCTGAGAACATGATGACGCCGTCGGCCTCGGCGAGTGGCGCGGCGCCGAGCATCGCGCCGCTGCAAGACGTGCCGAGTATTATCTTCACGCCATCCACGTCCGTCAGTTTCCTGTATGCCGTGATCGAGTCCTGCGCGTTGCACTTTTCGTCTTCGACGATAAGCTCCAGCATACGGCCGTCTATGCCGCCGGCCGCGTTGATCTCGGCCACGGCCATCTGCTTGGAATTAACCGCCATGGTGCCGTAGGTCTCGCCAGGGCCGGTGACGGACTCCATCACCCCTATCTTGAACGGCTCTTCAGCCGCGTCATCTGTCGCGTCGTCGCTGATACACGCCGCCAGCGACAGCGCAAAAACCACAGAGACGGCCAGTGCCGTCAGCCATCTTATCGAGAGCGCTTGCATGATGATCATCCACCTCCAACCTCAGGAATCGAGCCTACCATCCAGTATATAAGCGTATTCACTATATCATACTGAACCTGAAGAACAATCAAGTTTAGTGGGGCTTCCAAGCGATGTCGTTCTGGCCCGGGCCACACCTGTTTTGCTAGGCAACCCTTTACTATGTTTTGGGCGTTCAGGTACAATCCCATAGTTGTTTTCCAATAATGTATGCCTAGATATGCTGAGCTTATACAAGCGCGGCAGGGCATGAGTAGAGAGGAACCTATGGCAACTTGGACTCCCGACCCGACGTTCTACCCCTCGCCCAAGATGGCGATGGAGGCGCCGCATGAAGAGCTGGCGTACGTCGCAATCGTAAACCCCAAAGACGATGGCAAGCCCGATGCGGTGGGCGTCATAGACGTGAACCCCGACTCTCCGACCTACCAGCAGTTGGTCGGACGTCTCGACCTGCCCGATTCAGGCGATGAGCTGCATCACTTCGGCTGGAACGCCTGCTCGGCATCGCTCTGCCCCAACATGCCGCACCCGCACGTAGAGCGGCGCTACCTGGTGCTGGGCGGGCTGCGCTCGTCCAACATCTTCTTCGTGGACACCAAGGAAGACCCGCGCGCGCCGAAGTTCGCCAAGATAATCGAAGCCGCCGATTTCCAGAAGAAGACGGGTTACAGCCGCCCCCACACCGTGCACTGCGGACCGGACGGCATCTACATGAACGCGCTCGGAAACCCCGAAGGCGACGGGCCCGGCGGCATCTTCGTCATAGACCATGAGACGTTCGAGATCAAGGGCGCGTGGGAAGCCGAACGCGGACCGCAGAATCTCGCCTACGACTTCTGGTGGCACATCAACCACGACACGATGATCACCAGCGAGTGGGGCACCCCAAAGATGGTCGAAAACGGCGTCGTGCCGGAACTGTTGCTGGGCGGTGAGTACGGACACCAACTCCACGTCTGGGACCTGCGCACCCGAAAGCACAAGCAGGCAATCGAGCTTGGTCCCGAGAACCAGATGGCGCTGGAGCTCCGCCCGGCGCACGACCCGCGCAAGGCATACGGCTTTGTTGGCGTCGTTACCAACACCGCCAACCTCGCCGGCAGGGTCTATCTTTGGCACGAGGACGGCAACGGCGGGTGGACGGCGACGAAGGTTATCGAGGTGGACGCCGAACCCGCCGACCCGGCCGACCTGCCGCCGCTTCTGCAAGGCTTCGGCGCGGTTCCTCCGGTCATCACCGACATCAACCTGTCCCTCGACGACAAGTACCTGTACGTATCGTGCTGGGGAACCGGAGAGTTCCGGCAGTACGACGTATCCGACCCGTTCAATCCGAAGTTCACCGGCTCCGTGCATGTTGGTGGCATCACCCGCAAGGCGGCGCATCCGAGCGGCGCGGCGCTGAACGGCGGCCCCCAGATGGTCGAGGTCAGCCGCGATGGACGGCGCATCTACGTTACCAACTCGCTGTACGTCGCTTGGGACGAGCAGTTCTACCCCGAAGGCATACGCGGCTGGACGGTGAAGATAGACGCAGCGGCCGACGGCGGCATCGAGGTAGATTCCGACTTCTTCATGGACTTCGGCGACGAGCGGCCACACCAGATTCGCCTGCAAGGTGGCGACTCGTCTTCCGACTCGTTCTGCTACCCGGACTAGGCTTGGCGCCCCCATTCGTCGTTCCCGCGAAGGCGGGAACCTAGGGCGGCGGTTGGGGGCGTGGCGCATCCACGCCCCCAACACGCGCCCATCCCCCGGTGGCCCCTGATGACAGTATCTGACTTATGGCCTTGGATCGCGCTGGCCGCGCTGGGCGCGTATCACGGCCTCAACCCCGCCATGGGCTGGCTGTTCGCCGTAGCGCTCGGACTTCAGGAGGGCAGCCGGGACAAAGTGTTGCTGGCGATACCGCCCATCGCGCTCGGCCACGCCCTCTCCGTCCTCATCGTCATCGTCATCGTTCTGATCGCGCGCGTCGTCGCGCCGCTGGATTGGCTGCGCTGGGCGGGCGGCGGCGCGCTGATAGCCTATGGAGTGTACAAGCTTTGGCGAAACTCGCATCTTCGCTGGGTGGGGATGCGCGTCGGCTTCCGGGACCTGACATCGTGGTCGTTCCTCATGGCGTCCGCGCACGGCGCCGGGCTCATGCTGCTGCCCCTGCTGTTCAGCCTGCCGGGCGGCGAGGTCGCGTCCGAGACCATCGACGCGCGCGACATCCCCCACTCGGAGTATATGTTCATCGGCGCCGCGCCGTCCGCGGGGACCATCATCGCGCAGGCGACCGCAGTAGGCATCCACACCGTCGCCATGTTCGGGGTAATGACCGCCATCGCCGTCATCGTGTACGAAAGACTCGGCTTGCGGCTGCTCCGCCGCTCATGGGTCAACCTCGACCGCATATGGGCGGCAAGCCTGATACTCGCGGGCGCCGCAACCTTGCTGATAGGTGGATATTAAAGACCCCTCCCCTTTGACGGGCTGAAAATGTGTGCCAAAGTCCTTCCCCCGTCAAGGGGGAAGGCTAGGATGGAGGTGATAACCCGGTCACCGCGGGCGCGGCGATCCGGTCGGCAGAAGCTCCAGCATCCGAGCTATGAACTCAAGCGCGCTGCGCCAATCCCTGTCTAACGTAGAGAATTCGGGCATCTGGTCCGCATAGGAATGGAGACGCCACGCCGCATCCCATAATTCCAGCAAATTCTCGCCTTCCGGCTCAGTTCGCGCTATGCGTTTCAACTGTCGGTACTTGGCGCGTGTACTGATTGGATCGCGCGAGCGGCTGTTCGCCACGGCATTGATGGCGCGTTTTGCTGCCAAGTAGAGTAATTCGGCAGCCGCTTCCAACTCTTCCTCGCCATAAAGCTGCTCTGCCCTGGTCGTTAGCCTAACGGCAGCCCGATAATGCTTGCGGGACGCCGTGTTCCACGTTGCGCCCAACGGCGCGCAGACGCCATCAGCGGGGTTCACATTGGAAGAATCGTTCAATCCGTAC
>DAOUKV010000004.1:0-205745 GCA_034420955.1 Dehalococcoidia bacterium | reverse complement strand
AACCTGACGGAGTTGAACTTCCGGGGCAATCAGTTGAGCGGGCCGATACCGCCCGAACTCGGCAACCTCTCCGACCTGGAAGCGCTGCGGATCCAAAGCAACGAGTTGAGCGGTCCGATACCGCCCGAACTCGGCAACCTCTCCAACTTGACCGAGCTGTACCTCAACGGCAATAAGCTGAGCGGCCAAATACCGCCCGAACTCGGCAATCTCTCCAACCTGAGATATCTGTACCTCAGCAGCAACGAGTTGAGTGGTGAACTGCCCCAGACTTTGACTGCTTTGACAATGCTGTGGGACTTTGATCTCTCCCTGAATTCAGGGATCTGCGCCCCGGTCAATGACGGATTCCAGAGATGGATTCAGAGAACACATTTCCGAGGCAGTAGTTGCGCCCCGATGGATTCGCCGGAGGACCGGGCCGCCCTGGCCGCGCTCTACAACTCCACCAATGGCCCGAACTGGACCAACAGCGCCAACTGGCTGAGCGACCGGCCCATCCGCGAGTGGTACGGCGTTATCAGTGACGCCAACGGACGGGTTACCGATCTAAGGCTCCAACACAACGAGTTGAGCGGACGGATACCGCCGGAACTCGGTAACCTCTCCAACCTGCGAGAATTGGATCTCCGCACCAACCAGTTGAGCGGTCCAATACCGCCCGAACTCGGCAACCTCTCCAACCTGGGATGGATGGGGCTCTCCGGCAACGAGTTGAGCGGACGGATACCGCCCGAACTCGGCAACCTCTCCAACCTCAGAGATCTGAGGTTCCACCGCAACGAGTTGAGCGGCCAAATACCGTCCGAACTCGGCAACCTCTCCAGCCTAGGTTTGTTGCTGCTAAGCCACAACCAGCTGAGCGGCCAAATACCGTCCGAACTCGGCAACCTCTCCAACCTAGATTGGTTGCTGCTAAGCCACAACCAGCTGAGCGGCCAGATACCGCCCGAACTCGAGAACCTATCCAATCTACGGTTGCTGAGTCTCAGCGGCAACGGGCTGAGCGGGTGCATACCCACAGGACTCAGTGACATAGGGGAGAACGACTTCGCCGAACTCAACCTGCCGTTCTGCAACTAAGCAAACCGCCTAACCCCAATGCCGACGCCGCATCTCCGTTGCGGCCCGCTCAGACGCCGCCTATGCTATCATCCCCAAGGAACCCCCATGACCACGCCTCCCGACTTCCCCGCCCACGCCTTCCGGCGGATGGACGAGACCGACGACCGGCTCTTCTACACCCAGCCGCGCCTCGTCGTCCACATAGACGACCACGCCATATCCGCGATACGGAGCTACTTGACCGGCGCTCTGCCACAAACCGGAGTCGCGCTCGACCTGATGAGTTCGTGGCGTTCTCATATGCCTGAAGACGGAAGGGACCTCGAAGTCGTAGGCTTGGGCATGAACGCCGTCGAGATGCGCGAGAATCCGCAGCTGTCCCGCCACGTCGTTCACGACCTGAACGACAACCCGACGCTCCCGTTCGACGCCGCATCATTCGACGCAGTTGTAGTAACCGTGTCTATCCAGTACATGACGCGGCCCGTCGAAGTGTTCGCGGACGTCCGCCGGCTGCTGAAAGACGGCGCGCGCTTCCACGTCATCTACTCCAACCGGATGTTCCCGACCAAAGCCGTCGCCGTCTGGCAGTCGTTGGACGACCGCAACCGCGCGAGACTCATAGGCGCCTACTTCCAGGCAAGCGGAGAATGGGAAGACCTGGCGGCGCGAGACATCAGCCCCCAGTCGTCGCCCTACTCAGACCCCGTTTACGTAGTATCCGCCCGCAAACCGTAGGGTGTCCCTAGCGGGCGTCCGGAAACGGTCAAACGCCCGGCTTGCGGTCAAGCGCTCGGCTTGTCAGTGCAGCGGACACACAAACAGCGCCGCCTGCTGGTACCAGTTGTACTCTCCGCCAGCCGCGTCATTCGCGCTGCCCGCCACCGTGTCTATCGACACCACCGCGCCGGACGGCGTCGAATACACCCCGCCCCCATCGACCGCGTCAGCCGAAATCGCATACGCTCCCGTAAACACCAGCATCGCCAAGATGATCGCCAGCGAAATGGGAAAGACTATCGGTATATCGCGCATGGCCCGTCCTCCATGTCATACTCGCATCGAGCGGACGTACTCTTCCAGATGCTTCCTAAGCAATACCCTGCCGCGGTGCAGCCGCGACTTGAACGACGCCACCGTAACGCCCGCGACTTCCGCCGCCTCCGCGTTCGACAGACCTTCCACGTCCCTCAGCACAACCGCCGTCCTGAAATCCTCCGGCAGCATGGCAATCCCGTCGCGTAGTTTGTCCCCCAACTCCGAGTTCGACGCCGACCTGTCCGGCGTCCCGCTCCAGTCCGGGATCTCCACGTCGTCCAGACCCGTGCGCGTCAGCTCCCGCGCCCGCTTCTCGCGCCGCAGCCGCTGGAGCGCGGCGTTGACGGTGATGCGATACAGCCACGTCGTAACCTTCGACTCGCCCCGGAAGCGGTCGTAGGCGCGGTAGGCCGACAGGAAGGCGTCCTGCGCCACCTCCTCGGCGTCTTCGGGCTTCCCCATCATCTTGAGCGCGACATTGTACACCAGGCCCGAGTGGCTCTCCACGACCTCTTCGAAATCGGGACGCCCCGCGCCATCCGCGGACTGCTGTTTCGTCTGTCCTGCCATAATAGTCGGCCCGCCTGAGGCTGCTGAATCTTTGCCGCGCCGCCGTGCATCCAATTGTATCTAAGGCAAGGTGAATGTGAAAGTCTCCGACTGTTCGAAAGTCCCTTCTCCCTTCAGGGAGAGGGTTAGGGTGAAAGCCTCCATTTCCCCCGCCCCGTCGTTGACGATTCTACCCGCTTGGAATAAAGTATAGTCGCCCCCCCGATGAAACAGGCTGCCGCAATGTTATCCAGACTGCTAAGATTAATCGGCGTGAAGCGCGAGCCGAACTGCCAAGAGGTTCGCGCCGCGTCTTCCGACTACGTGGACGGCGACCTTTCCGCCGCCGAATCCTCGCGCATCGAATCGCATCTGGCGTGGTGCGGCGCTTGCGCGGCGTTCGTCCGAACCCTGCAAGCGACGGTTGACGCGCTGCGCTCGGTGGCGCGAACGCCCGCGCCCACGGGGTTCTCGGACCGCGTCCGCGCGCGGCTGGAAGCTGAATCGTGAAGATAGCCGTCTGCATAAAGCAAGTGCCCGTCGCTTCGATGGTGCGCTTCGACAACGACACGCGCCGCGTGGTGCGCGAAGGCGTGCCGAACGAGGTCAACCCCTACGACGTTCTGGCGCTGTCTCTCGCCGTTCGACTCAAGAACGAGCGCAGCCCGGAGACAACGGAAGTCGTGGCCCTCAGCATGGGACCGCCCCAGGCGTCCGAGGCGCTGGCGCAGGCGCTTGCCATCGGCGCGGACCGCGCCGCGCTGCTGAGCGACCGCGCGTTCGCCGGCGCCGACACTCTCGCCACGTCCCGCGCCCTCGCCCTCGCACTCGAACGCGAGCGGCCGGACCTGATCATCTGCGGACGCCACAGCGCCGACGCCGAGACGGGGCAGGTCGGCCCGGAAGTGGCAGAGATGCTCGGATTCCCGCAGATAACCGCCGTGTCCAAGCTGGATCTGGACGCCGGCAGCGGCATACTCGCCACGCGGCTCACCGACGAGGGCTACGAAGAGCTCGCCTGTCCGCTGCCCGCGCTGGTTACCGTAACCGACGGCGCCGCTGAGGAGATATACCCGCGACGCGACGCGCTGGCGGCTGCCCGGGAACTGCCCATCGAGATGCTGTCGGCGTCCGACCTGTCGGACGATCTTTCACAGTTCGGACTGCAGGGTTCGCCGACTTGGGTGGACGAGATTTTCTCCATCGAATCGTCGCGCCTCGGCGCGGTAGCCCGCGATACTCCCACCGATGAAGCCGTAGCGCAACTGATGGACTTCTTGGAAGAGCGCGGCGCGCTAGACGACCACGCCGCGTTAGGCGACGCCTCCAGTCCTCGCGGCCCGCGCGTGGAACCCGGACAGCAGGGCGCAATCTGGACGCTGGCAGAGGTCATGGGAGGCGAGATTCGACCCGTAACGCTGGAACTGCTGGGACGGGCGCGAGAACTCGCGGCGCGGGTCGGCGCGACGGCTGAGGCGGTTCTGATAGGCGACCCCGACCCGTCGCACATCAGAACGCTCACCGCTTACGGCGCGGACACCGTTCACGTCGTATCCGACGACTCCCTATCGCGCTACGATACCGAATCGCACACCGCCGCGCTCGTGGCTGCGATCGAGGCCGAGTCGCCGTTCGCTGTCTTGGTCCCGTCCACCGCGAACGGGCGCGACCTGGCGGCGCGTGTCGCCGGACGGCTCGGCCTCGGCCTGACGGGAGACTGCGTTGGGTTGGACATAGACGATGAGGGCAGGTTGTCCCAGCTTAAGCCCGCCTTCGGCGGCAGCATAGTCGCGCCCATCCTGTCGCGTACCCTGCCGAACATGGCGACTGTACGACAGGGCATCCTGACCGCTTGCGCCCCCGATTGGTCCGTCGAGCCGAGAGTGAACCGCATAGACGCGGGCGAGCTTTCGACGTCCGCGGTTCGCGTTCTTCGCTCCGTGTCCGACGAGGCGTCCGACGCCGCCGACCTCGAGCGCGCGTCGCGCATCGTCGCCGTCGGCATGGGCATCGGCGGCCCGGAGCATCTGGGCCCCATTCGCGAGCTTGCCGATGTCCTCGGCGCGTCCATCGGCTCGACGCGGGACGTCGCCGATCTCGGCTGGCTGCCGCGCCAGTCCCAGATAGGCTTGTCCGGCAAGGCCGTCGCGCCGCGACTGTACATAGCCGTCGCCCTGCGCGGCCCATTCAACCACACCGTCGGAATCCAGCGCTCCGAAACGGTCGTCGCCATCAACAACAGCGCGCGGTCGCAGATATTCCGAGCCGCCGACTTCGGCATACTGGCCGACTGGCGCGAAGTCGTGCCCGTCCTCACCGACGCCATCGCCAACCGTCTCTCCGGCTAGCGCGTGAAGTTCCTTCCCCCTTGACGGAGGAAGGTTAGGATGGGGGTGATCCTCTGCCTATCCACTCACCCGCGCGTGTGATAGAATCACCCCATTGAACCGGACACGACATTCGCAATTGGAGGGATTGCAATGGCAGACGTATCCATCACCCCACGCGTAAACGGACCATTCCTGATACAGGGCAACTTCACCATCAAGGACGCTCAGGGCAACGAGTACACCGTCGAGGGCGACGTAGTCGCGCTCTGCCGCTGCGGACAGAGCAGCGAAAAGCCATTCTGCGACGGAACCCACCGCCCCGCCGGCTTCGAGGCCGACAGCGTCGCCCGCTAGCCTACAACAATCCCTTATCCCGTCAAGGGGGAAGGCTAGAGCCTTCCCCGTACTTGATACGGGGATGAGGGTGAACCCCCCTACAAGCGCTTGACTTGCCCCCTCTCCCTCAGGGAGAGGGTTGGGGTGAGGGTGAAAACGTCGCCCCGCCGTCGAGTTACAGCTTCTCGACCCGCCCAGACAGCTCCCGCGCCATGGGAATCGCGATCTCTATGATGCCGCGCGCGTTTTCGTGCGTCATCGGAAGAACTGCATCAGCGACGGCGATGGCTGTCCTGCGTATCTCCTGGGCGGCTGCCTGCGCATCTTCGTCCCCGTAGAGACGCGCCGCTCCTACGCAGGCGTCCGATCTCCTCCTCAGAGCCGAGGCCAACTGCTTCAGATGCCCCATATCGTAGCTGCGTGGGTATTCGTGAATGCGCTCCGCCTCAGCTAGAAACCGGCGGACGACCGCCTTCAGCGCGTCGGCGCCGGACGAATCCAATGCGTCTTGACGGGGAGTGGTTTCAGACATCGCGCTCTACTCGTCGGCCGCTATCGGCGCAGACAAAGAAGTGGCTCCGCAGGTAGGACTCGAACCTACGACCAATCGGTTAACAGCCGACCGCTCTACCACTGAGCTACTGCGGAGCGTATCATGAATTATAACGCGAAACGTCTGAGCCGCTCAACCCTAATCCTGCGGCTGCTCGTAGTTGATCTGCCACGGGATGCCGAACTTATCGACACACGCCCCGAAGTATGACCCCCAGAACATGTCCGCCATCGGCATTCCAACCGCGCCGCCGTCAGAGAGCTTGGCGAAAAGCGAGTCCGCCTCCTCGCGAGATTGTGGACTCAGGCTGATCGAGAAATTGTTGCCGGGCTCGTGGGCCATGCCGAACCCCGACGGAACATCGCTGCCCATCAGAACGCTGTCGCCGATGGGGTACGATACGTGCATAACGTTGTCCAGTTCCTCTTCCGGCACGCCCATGTCCATATCCGGCGGCCCGTCCCGGAACGTCTGCATAATCGCGAACTCCCCACCGAACACGGAACGGTAGTACTCGAATACCTCGCGGCAGTTGCCGCCAAAGTTCAGATATATGTTGATCAAGGCTAACTCCTATGACTGTGTGGACTGGATACTATCGCAGGAGGAGATAAACTCCCCTCACAGCGATTCCCCATCATAAGCCCCGTTTTACTCTGCCGCTACGGGATTTGCGCCCCTGATTACGACATTCCAGCCCGTTTAGTCTGCCCTCGCCCATGTGGGGAAACCCAAGGGCGAACCGAGACCTCAGACGTGCTGATCCACCAGGATTGGGTTGCCATCCGGATCTACGGCCACGAAGCTGGCGGGACCTTTGCTTTCTTCGTCCGCCTCGCTGACCAGTTCTACACCCCGCGATTTCAGTTCGCGTTGCAGTTCACGGATGTCTGTAAAGGAATCGACAGGTTGGGCCTCGGCGTCCCAGCCGGGATTGAACGTGAGAATGTTCTTCTCGAACATCCCTTGGAACAGTCCCACGGTATGACCGGAATTCCTCAGGATCAGCCAGTTCTGCGAAGCGTCGCCTCCAACTACTTCAAACCCCAACTTTTCGTAGAAGTCCCTGGAGGCCTCAAGGTCTTTCACCGCTAGGCTGATGGAAAATGCGCCGAGCTCCATGCTCAGATACTCTCTTTCCTTGGTCGTTTCCCGATATATGTCCTGATAGGCAGCGTAGCATAGGAGTCGGTCAGCTGAGCGTCAAGGATCACGGCGATCATCTGCGAGACGAATGGCTAGTCCATCCCTACCTGTCCGCCTCCTGACTGTGATAGATTTCGTTCGGCTGGCAACGCCAAAATAAGCGCGGGGGTATGCTCCATTGATTCACAGGGACTTCAGATGCGAATTCTACTTCATCAGACACGGCGAGTCTGAGTCGAATGCGACACCGGGTTTCGCCGCGGGAGCCAACTTCGACGCGCCGCTGACAGACTTGGGCGCGGCCCAGGCGACGTCGCTAGGTGAGCGACTTCGCAGCGAGGGGATCAGTTTCGACCTCGTGTACAGCTCCAGTCTCGTGCGCGCGGTCAGGACGGCGCGCCTGATGCTGGACGCGATGGGCGAGCCGGAGCGCGACTATCCGAAGGTGGATGACATCATCGAGCAGCAGATACCCGGCTGGCGAGGCGTGCCGATCGAAGAAGTGGACACACCGGAAAACAGGGCGTATGCGTTGGAGAAGGGTCAGTTGGACTTCGTGCCTCCGCAGGGAGAGTCGCTGCGAACCGTGCAGCGGCGCGTCTCCGGGTGGCTGGAGCGAGAGATCATCTACAACGAGAGCCTCACATCCGAACCGCGGGATCTCACTGTGGCTGTCGTCGGACATGGCACGGCGTCCCGTTGCCTGTTCCACTACATCATGGGCTTCACGGACAGCCTGCTGTTGCGCGTCGCGATAGATAACACGTCAATATCGAGGTTCATATTCGATCGCAGGGGGTGGGCGGTCGTAAAGCTCAACGACGCGTCTCACCTTGACAACGCGAAGGCCAGCTTCGAAGCGCGACCGTGAAACGAGTCGTTCCCCCGACAGACGTGCCGCCCCCCTCCCCCGCATCGAAGCGTTGGCCGCCAACCGGTCCGCCTATGTTTTCGGCAACCTGAGCGCCCGCGCCACGGTCTCAGATTTCCGCCAGATCCTTCATGCTTGCGACAAGCCGAAATGGTACAATCTGGCACACTGTCCCCACACGTAAAGGAGGCGCTGCGATGAACCACGGCAGACTTGCGATAGACGGCGGCGCGCCGATCATGACCGAGCCGCTCCCGACGGGAGTATCCGGCCCCAGCGTCATTGGCGACGAGGAGATAGATGCCGTCGCCGCCGTTCTCAGAAGCCAAAACCTGTTCCGCTATCCGAAAGACAAGAGCGAGGCCGCGCGATTCGAGGAAGAGGCCGCGGAGTGGCTGGACGCTCGGTACGCGCTGATGGTCAACTCTGGCACCAGCGCGCTGATCAGCGCCCTTACCGGCGTGGGCGTCGGCCCGGGCGACGAGGTGATAGTGCCCGGATACACCTACATCTCGACCGCCGCCGCTGTGCTGGCGACCGGCGCGGTGCCGGTCATAGCCGAGATAGACGAATCGCTCGGATTGGACCCCGCCGACTTCGAGCGCAAGATCACCCCGCACACCCGCGCCGTCGTTCCTGTTCATATGCGCGGCGTCCCCGCGCGCCTGAACGACATCTTGGCGATAGCGCGCAAGCATGGCCTCAAGGTGGTCGAAGACTGCTGCCAGTGCGTCGGCGGCTCATACATGGGCAGGAGCGTCGGCACATACGGCGACGCCGGCGCCTGGAGCCTCAACTACTACAAGACGATCTCATCGGGCGAGGGCGGTCTGGTTTACACGAACGACCGCGACATCTACGAACGAGCCTGCTTCGCCGCCGACCCGGGCCTGCCCATGTGGACGTCCGCCGACGAAGGCGTAGAGTGGCGCAACGAGCCGTTCCCACGCCAGACGTACCGTCCCAGCGAAGTTCTGGCGACCATCGCCCGCGTACAATTGTCGAAGCTCGAAGACATCCTGCATCACCAAAGATCCCTCAAACGCGCGTTCCTCGAAACGCTGGAAGAGGCTAGAGGCTACCGTATGCAGCGCGTGGACGACCCCGCCGGCGATACCGGCGTCTCCGCGTCCGTCATAGTTCACGACAAGGAACTCGCGCTCGGATATGCCCACGCGCTCAAGGCCGAAGGTGTCGAAGCCGCCACTGTCTATAACGACGGCTTCCCCGACAGGCACATCTACACCTACTGGGACTCGATACTCGAAAAGCGTTCACACCACCCTTCCGGCTACCCCTGGAATGACCCAAGCTACAAAGGCAGCGTTGAGTACACCAAAGACATGTGCCCGCAGACGCTCGACATACTGGGACGCAGCTTGCGCTTCGACTTCAACATGAACATGACCACAGAACACGCCCGCCTAATGGCCCAAGCCCTCAACAAAGTGGACGCCGGCCTGGAGGGAGAGGTAGATCCGGGCGTTCCGCCGGCTTCCTGACCGTCCAATATAGCCCACGCCTCCGACGGTACTTCAGCCCGCCGAATATAGCCAACGGAGCTATCAGCAGCAACACGCTGGTCGCTCCCGCTCCGGCGGACGCATTACCGTTCGGGATGTTGCATGAGCCGCCGGAACTTGCGGCGGGCGGGCTGGTCTGCGCCGTAGGCGTAGCTGTTGCGGCAACGGCTTCGGATCCGACCGTCCCAACCGGTTCCGGGGTTTCCGTCGCCTCGATTGGCGTCGGCGTGAGCGTTGGAAGCGGAACTGGCTCAGGCGTTGCCGTCGGGGTCGGCGTGGCCCCATTTTCGGACGTGGGCGCCGGAGGCGCATCTCTGTCTTGACTGCCGAATTCCTGCCAAGTTGCTTTGCCGTCTCCGTCGAAATCGAACTTCAGCGCGGGATACTGGCCGCTCGATCCGAAGTCCCAGAAGTCATCGACCCCCGTAGAAGAATCGTCATCTCCATCTGCGTTGTCCAAGTCCCTATCCCAGCCGCTGTACATGCCGGAGTATCCTGTGGGCGATTGCAACTCAGCGGTGGTCTTGCCTTTTCCGGCTGCTGATGTCTCCTGGCCGGAAGTCTGGGTATCCCAGAAGCTGACCGATTCCCTGATGGACCCGCTTTCAGCCCCAACCAGCCCGCCGACGTGTTGGCCGTCCGACACATTGCCTGTGGCGTAGCTGGCGACGATGTCGGAATGGTGGCTCTCGCCGGCCAGTCCGCCAACGTTCTCGCCTCCGTTCACCGAGCCTGTGGCGTAGCTGGCGACGATTCTGCCGAAGTTGTTCGACCCGGCCAAACCGCCGACCTCGTTGCCGGATCCGTCCACTGAACCCGTGGCGTAGCTCACCATGATTGTCCCGACGCTGTTCGAGCCGACCAGCCCGCCAACTTTGTAGGAGCCTGATACGTCTCCCTCAGCGTAGCTGCCGCGAATGACGCCGCCAATGCCCCTGCCGCTATTCCCGCCGCCATTCCCTCCAACCAGCCCGCCTACATGTTGGCTGCCCGATACGTCGCCCGTAGCATAGGAACCTACAATCGCGCCTCCGTTCACCCCTGCCAGCCCTCCAACTAAGTCGCCGGACTGCCCTCCGGTTACGTTGCCGGTAGCGTAGCTGCCGCTGACGTCCCCTCCATTCCGTCCCAGTAGTCCACCTACGTTGAATCTCCCCGTCACGCCGGCGGTGGCGTAGCTGTCGCGGATTGCGGTGTGGGCTCGGTTGGATCCGACCAAGCCTCCAACCTCCGCGCCCCCGTTCACGATTCCGGTAGCATAGCTGCCCTCGACGACGCCCTCATTCCATCCGACCAGTCCTCCCACGCTGTCATCCCCCGAAACCTCCGCGCTTACGATGCCGATGTTGCGGATGATACTGGTCTTGCCCGCGTAACCAAAGAGGCCCGCCGCGCTCTCAGCGTGCGCCTCAGCGAAATTGACGTACAGGTCGGAAACGGTGTGCCCGTTTCCATCAAACGTGGCGTTGAAACTGCCGTCGTAGTCGCGGCCATCGCCGATCGGCGGCCATCCCACGCCTTCCGTCCAGGATGCGCTTGTCTCGCCGGAAGCGTAGCTGTCGCCATCGGCGAAGTCGAGAGAACGGCTCAGCTCGTAGCCCAGACAGTCGTTGCCGCACACCACCTCGGCGTCGGAAATGGGATAGACGGTGGCGTATTCGCCCTCGAATCCATCCGCCGGCAGCCCGTCGCCATCGAGGTCGTACCGGATGGCGTGCAGCTGATCGAGGTTCGACACTTCGATAAGCCCGTCGCTGTCGCTATCGTATCTCACGCTCAACAGAGGCGAAACAACCGGTGTGGGCGTTGGTGCCGCAGCCCGCGCCGCCCTCGGTTGTTTGCCTGACTCCCACCAGTTCACAACGTCGCCGGCATAATCCCAATATGCTTTCAGAGTCGGGTACTCGTTGGACGCGCCAAAGTCCCAGAAGTCATCCACCCCGGTAGAAGGGTCGTCGTCCAGGTCTATCCTCCAGCCGGCGTATATGCCCGTGTACCCGGTAGGCGCCTGCAGTTCTACCGTAGTCTTGCCGACGACGCCCGTGGAGTCCCCGTCGCCAACTCCCTCATCCGAGCCCGATGTTTGGGTGTCCCACAGACTGTTCGTCGCTTGGCCGTAGTTCTCTCCGATCAGCCCGCCGGAATTCCCCTTCGCGGACATCTGCCCGGTGGAGTAGCTCGTGACGACCTCGTGCATCATGCCGTTCTGTCCCACCAGCCCACCTACGGAAGTGTTCCCCGATACGTGACCGGTAGAGTAGCTCGCGATGATGCGACCGTTGTTCAGCCCCACAAGCCCGCCGACATTCTCATCGCCGGACACGCTCCCGGTAGCGTAGTTGGCGACGATTCTGGTGACGTTGTTCTGTCCTGCCAGCCCTCCAACGGCGTACTTTCCCGATACCGGCCCCGTAGCGTAGCTTCCGCTGATGAAGCCATTGGTGTGTCCCGCCAGGCCGCCGACGGCTACATTGCCGCTGGAGTTGCCAGAAGCGTAACTGGCGATTATTCCGCCGTAGTTGCTCCCTGTCAGCCCGCCCACGGCTGTATCGCCGGACACGTTGCCGGTGGCGTAGCAGAAGATGATGGCGCCGTCGTGGTATCCGACCAACCCGCCTACGGACTCGCCTTCGGTTTCCCAGCCGACTACTTCTGCCGTGGAGTGACTGTCGCTGATCGTCGAAGAGAAATCGGTCCAGCCGGCCAACCCGCCGAGATACACGGCGCCCGATACTCTACCGGTCGTGTAACTGTCGCTGATGGAACCCAGGTGGAGTCCGACCAGTCCCCCAACGATGGTAAGGCCGGTTACGTTGGCGTCAACCAGCCCCAGGTTTCTCACCTCGCCGGACGAACCGATTGCCCCGAACAACCCCACCATGCCAACCGGCTCGCCCGACCCATCAGCGGCCCGGTCGATGTACAGGTTGGAGATCGTATGCCCATTGCCGTCGAGTATCGCCTCGAACGAAATTTCCGAACCAAGAAGAAAGTACGAGAAGAAGAGCGGCAGCCATCCGTCGCCGGTGGTCCACTCCGAGTTCACAGCGCCCGATGCGTAGCTGTCGGCGTCGTCGAAGTCCAGCGAGCGGGCCAGTTCGTAGCCCTGACAGCCACCGCCGCAAACCGTTCCCGGAAAGACGGCGGCGTAGGCGTCAGTGTGGTCGGCTTCATCCGCCCTGCCGTCGCCGTCCGAGTCGTAGCGTATGGCATCCAGCTGCTCCAGATTCGAGATTTCGATCAGCCCGTCGCCATCGGTATCGTAACCGCTGCCGGAACCCTGCGCGTAGGCGACGCCGATGCCGACCGGCGACGCAATCGCCGCCACCAGCAGGGCGAGGCGGAGGAGAACCAAGACGACCATGGCGGTCGTCCCCGCATCTGTCTTGTAGCCGACCGTGTCGGTTACTTGGTCAGTGAGCGCGGTTTCGATGGCTGATCGCCCCTAATTTCAGATAGCCTCCGTTCCCTCGTTGAGTATGTTGAGATACTCGTCGTACACGAACAGCCTGTCCCAGCGTCTGCCGGTTATCTCTTTTGAAATTCCCAACTCGGTGAGCAATGACATTGCAGAAGCGACGGTGGGAAAAGAGAGTGAAGTCTGATCAGCCACTTCCTGTATGGATCGAAGCGGTTTCTCTTTCAGCGCTTCATGAACGCGCAGCGTAGAACCTAGGCGCCGGCCCTCGCTCTGAATCCGCTCTCGGTCCGCTCTGAACATTCGGTCGATACGTCGTGAGGTATCGACCGCGCCATCCGCGGTCACTTTCACCCCCTCGAGAAAGAACTCTATCCACTCTTCCCAATCGCCAGTGAGGCGCGTGTGATTGAGCAGTTCGTAGTATTCTCTCCTGTTATGCTTGAAATACAGACTCAAATATAGGAGCGGTTCGCTGAGCGCGTCGGCTTCGCACAGAAGCAACGTGATAAGCAGTCTGCCGACACGTCCGTTGCCATCCAGAAACGGATGAATCGTCTCGAACTGCGCGTGTGCGAGTCCGGCGCGAATCAGGATTGGCAGACCGTCATCCCTGTCGTGGAGAAAACGTTCCAAGTCGCCCATACAGTCTAATACGGCAGTATGTGGGGGCGGCACATAGGCGGCGTTACCGGGGCGAGCGCCGCCTATCCAGTTTTGAGAATGTCGGAACTCGCCTGGCGTCATGGCGCTGCCGCGTCCGCGCGAGAGCAGTACACCGTGAACCTCTCGTATCAGTCTGTTGGAAAGTGGGAAGCCGCCCTCCAGTCTAGTCAGACCATGTTCTAGCGCGGCGACATGATTGGAGACTTCCACAACGTCATCAATCGGAAAGCCCGGCGCCTCTTCCACTTCGTACAGCAGCAGATCAGACAAGGACGACTGGGTTCCCTCGATCTGAGAAGATAGCAGGGCTTCCTTGCGTATGTAAGCGTACAGGAACAAGTCTATGTCCGGAAGCATCGCTGATATGCCGTCCAGCCTCCCGATTGCAAGCGTTGCGGATTCCAACAACTGCTGACGCTGGCCTCCCAGATCGAGAGGTGGAACAGGCGGAAGCGGCGCAGGCACGAATGCGCGAACGGTTTCCCCGCTTGATGTGTCTATTTCGTATTTGCCGATCTCTTCCCGGCGCATATTCTCAGTATCCAGATTATGGGTTCTGTGTTTTCTTTAATTCGGCTCAACGCCATTAAAGAAAACCCATTGAAATTTTAGTTTCGCGCTGAAATTCTTCTACTGAATTCAGTTTTCTTTAATTCGGCTCAACGCCATTAAAGAAAACCCATTGAAATTTTAATGACACCGAAAGGGGATGGCAAGTCACTTGCCATCCCCCTCTATGTGTCTAACCGTCACCTATGCCTACGCCCGATACTGATCCACCCCCACCGTGGACGCGCCCTCGCCCGTCGGCATCACCAGCGTCTTCGCGCGGTCAGCGCCCACGACTACGATGTACCAGCGATCTACACTCTCCAGCGCCGGAACAGTGATGTCCAGTCGCTCCTGTTCCGTCAATCCCTTGAGCCACTGCCACTGCGCCCCGACTCGCGCGTCGTCGATCGGCATGTACTGGATCATCTTCCCCAAGCTCGCGTTGGCGTGGAAGTGAATGAACTGCTTCGCCTCCTGCTTCGAGAAACCCTCTCCGCCCACCGGCCTCGCCACGTCCGGCGGCATGAAGATCAGACGCTCCGAGCCGTGACTGGCGCCCAGTCCCCGCGTCCCGAACGTGCTGCCGTAGGCAATCGTCTTCAGCAGACCCTCCGCCGACGTGTTGCCCTGGTCCTGAACGTCCAGCTCGCCGTCCGTGATGAACACGCTGACGGTACTCTCGTCCGCGCCGAAGCCCTGGTCAACGTGGAACGGCTGCCACGGGCTCATCTCTTCGTTCTCCGCGATACAGTGGACGAACTTGCGAGTTGTGCCGATGGTATCCATGTCCATCTGGCCCGGATACCAGTAGCCCAGATTCCGCAAGCATAGCGAGAACGCGCGCCCGATGGTGATGTTAACCTCGTTGTCGCGCCCGGGCCCAAGCCCTGAGCGCGGATTGATGCCGAGCTCCTTCGCTATCGGCCCGTTGACCACGAGCATCGGCGCATGTGGACTGGTGGACATGAGCAGCGACTTGCCCCCATGCGAGCCTACCTCGGACAGCGCCTTGACCGCCGCGATGATGACCGGCATCTGCTCCGGCTTCGCGCCCGCCATAGCCGCGTTTATCGCTATCTTCTCGACCGTCGCCAGCCCGAAGCCGGGCGGCATATCGCACACCAGGTCGTCCCGATCCAGCCCCGTGCCGGCAACCAGCGCCTTGACCGCTTCCGGCGTCGGCGGATGCAGGATCAGCGAGTCGCCCCAGTCGCGCAGAAGCCACTGCTCGTTCATCTTCAGAATCGCGTCCCATCGGTCCTCGCCCTCGAATCGCTCGATGGCGGCGGTCGTGTCGCGCTCGCGTCGACCGTGCGCTTGGTCGATAGTCAGAACTTCGATGATGTCGTCGATCACGGCCTCGGTCTGGCTAACGCAAAGCTCAGGCGCCAGGTTGCGATAGATGCGCGGCACGATGACGAACTGCAGGTCCGGCATGGCGAACGCGCGCGAGCTCGCGACCGCGTCCTCCTCGAACCGTCCGGATACGATCGGGATGGCGGGCTTGCCCGTCTTCTCGATCTCGATCATGTCGTGGACCATCCACGACGCGCACGTCCCTCAATCGGCTGTCGCGCCGATGACGACGTCGCACTCCCTGGCCGCCTGTTGGACTATCGGCGGGGGCGCCGGATAGTTGCCGCCCGTGTAGAAGTTGATGCTTACGTTGTCGAACCGCTCCTGGAGCATCTCGCCCGCGCGATTCAGCGCCAGGTCGCCACCGTGCGTGCCGCTCCACAGCAGGCCTATGGTCTTGTTGTCCAGCGTCGCTGGTCGCTGGCTGATGGTCAGAGAGTTCATCAGCCCTCGCTGCTGCCCGATAGGGTTGAGTACTTCTAGAAGGTGCATGGGTCGAGCCTCCGGTTTCAAGTTTCTGTATCTTATCAGAGCCATCTCAGATAAATTGTGAACTTCCCCAGTCTTCCCCAGTCTTCCAATGATATTCAACGCAAAGGCGCATAGGGACGCAAGAGATCTCAGCCAATTCCTTTGCGCCTTTGCTTCTCTGCGCCTTTGCGTTAAATTTAGATAAAGACCCTGGTGGACTTCCTAGATTGCCTGCCAGTACCTCCGCCCCTCCAGCCGCGCGAACCTGCCGATGTGCCGCTCTGGATGGAAGTGTCCCGCCGCCACTATCATGTTTTCCTGTTCGGCGCGGTCCATGAACGCCTTGCGCGAGCGGCGCGTGTCGTCCGGGTTCGTATCCACGAAGGCGCACCAGTCCGGCTCGTGAATCTGAACCGGGTTGTGGATAAGATCGCCTATGATCGCGGCGCGTTCGCCCTGCGAACTTACCAGAATCACCTGGTGCCCCGGCGTATGGCCCGGAGTTTCCAGCGTCGTTATCTCGTCCGTTACATTGTGCCCGTCCTCGATGAACTCGATCAGTCCCAGATCGTTCAGCGGAATCACATTCTGCGATATGTGCGGCGCCGTCGGCAGAACCTCCGGCTGCATGAAGTGTTCCCAGTCCTTGAGAGGCCCCATATATCGCGCGTTCGGGAAGTACGGCGCGGCGCCGTCGCCCGACTCATCGACGTTCCAGCCCACGTGATCCGGATGCAGGTGGGTGTGAAGCACCACGTCAATCTCGTCCGCGCTCGTTCCCGCCTCGCGCAACGCGCCCAGCAGATTGCCGGTGCGGTTCTCCAGGTGCGCGTGCGGTCCAGGCCCCATGCCCGTATCCACCAGAACCGTCTTGCCCTGCGAGCGGACGAAGAAGCTGCCGTAGTACAGCTGCAGCAACCCGTCCTCCAAGACCTCATCCTCATACGGCGCCCAAGCCTCGCGCGGATAGTCCCGAATGAACACCGTGGGGTCGCGCGCCGGCGGCACCATGTCCAGCACAGCCACTATCTCCACATTCCCGACCGTGATCTTGTCTGCCATTCTCATTCCCCTTAGACCTTACTCAGCCCCAGCGGTTATTTCTCAATTCACCCCCATTCCGGCGAACCATGCCCCGTACCCTGATACGGGGGCCGGAATCCAGAGCGCCTATCCACCACCAACCCCGATTCCCTGAACGCGCGCCCTTCGAACATTGTCCACTCGTTAGGCTTGCCCCAGCTCGAACGTCTTGCGCCACACCCCCGGCGACTCCGGCAAGTGGATCATAGCCTCCCGCATCCGCGCGTTATCCGGGTGCGCCGTCTGCCGCTCCAGCCAAGCCTCGCCCTTCGACACGTCCGGGTCGTCGAACTCGTACATCGTCAGGTACGCCGGAGACCCCGTAACGGCGGTGTACCGACGCCCGCGCCGCACCCCGTCCACCGTCTCGTAGTTCGGCACATAGACCTTGTTGTACCAATCGTTCCACTCCGCCTCCACCTCGGCCGGAATGTCCATCCGCCCGATCTGCAGCGCCGGAGCCATTGGGCTGGACGCTATCTCATCCGTCAGCGACGATGGGTGGATCATCTCATAGACGTTGCGGACATAGGTCGTCGCCGTGTACTCCGGCGACATCCGCTTCGACCACTCCGTCGGATTGGAGCGCACCTTCAGATACGCATCGGAAGTCATCACGTCCGAATTTTCCAGCTCGTACACAGCCAGATGTTTGGGCCCGCTGACCACCGCCTCGTATCGAGCCGCGCTCAAGATGCCCGGAATGGACAGCCGCTCCTCGATATGCTCCTCGTTATACCACCGGTTGAACTCGTCCTCCACATCGTCCGGCACCTCGCACCAGACCATCAGCAGCCCCGTGCCCTTCAGCTTAGCCATATGTTCACCTCGCATCTGAAACTTGTTCCGAGGCTGTGTCAGATTGCTAAGCGCTCAGATATTGGATGGCATCTCCGCGCCCTGCGCCCATTCCGGCGAACGCCGGAATCCAGAGCGCCGCGCCACCGCCACCCCCGATTCTCCGAACCGGCGTCCGACAATCTGACACAGATTCACTTGTTATCGCGCTTCCTTTACAGTCTCGCCCCGCCAGTTTACAGTTACAGACAGCAAAAGTCAGCAAGCATAGGAGACCGACATGACCTCAACAATAGAATCCGCCATCACCGACTTGGAAGAGCGCCGCCTAGCCGCCATGGTAGCCGCCGACACCGGCGCCCTCGACAACATCCTCGCCGACGACCTCAGCTACGTCCACACCTCCGCCGCCATAGACACCAAGGAGAGCCTCACCTCCGGCCTGGCCACCGGACGCCTCAACTACGAGTCCATCACTCCCACCACCGATCGCGCCATCCGCGCCTACGGCGACTCCGCCATCGTGCGCGGCCAGGCGCACGTCCACGTCAACGGCACCCACTTCACCCTCGAGTACACCGTAGTGTACGTCAAGCCCGACGGCGACTGGCGGATGACCTCTTGGCACGCCACCCGCCTCCCTGAGTAGGGCAGGGGAGCGGCGCTTACGGCGCAACGCCTCCCGGAGGGGCGTCCCTGGTGGGCGCCCCTCCTTGATAGGAGAAGATGATATGGGATTCATCCACGTAACAGTAGAGGTATCCAACCCCTCAGACCCGGACGCGCGCATCCCGGTCCCGGTGCTCGTGGACACCGCCGCGACAATCAGCGTCCTTCCGACGGCGTTGCTAGAACGGTTGAACGTCCGCCGAATCCAGAGCCGTCGGCTACACGGATTCGGCGGCGGCGCGGTGCGCGACATCGGAACCGTCAACATGCGCTACCTCGACGCCGAGGCAGGCGTAACAGTCGCCTTCGGCATCGAAGACGACCCTCCCATCATGGGTGTAACCGCCCTCGAAGTGCTAGGCTTCAGCGCAGACCCCGTAAACGGACGACTGGACCGCGTTAACCTCATAGTGTGATGTGGGTGGGGCGGGAGCGAGGAATGCTAGATCCGCCGCTCCTGCCCATCTTCATTTGCCTAAGCTAGGAAATCCGCTGTGGGATACACAAATCCGGCCCCAAGCAGCGAAACGCGAGGCATTGGATCGGCTCAGCGTTCAGACGCCTCAGGCATCTACTCCCGTGATTCCGATGTCGTATCCCGTAACCAGCATAGCTGCTATGATGTTTGCTCCCCTTACCCCTATCAACTTTCCTATCTGGATGTTTGACACAGTGATCGCCGCGAGCTTCAAAGGGTTAAGTGCCCTAATTTCTTGTAGGCTTACTTGTCTGCCTAGCGCACTATCAATCAGCCGAACAGGGTTATCGTCCCACTCAAACACTTCGATTGTATCGATGGCCTGGGTGGCTGGTTCATTCTTTAGCCAGTTTTTCACCTCGCCCACTAAGTGTCCTTTGTATCCTACGCAGGCGTCAACAGGATCGACATCGTCATATAGTGTCCTTACCGCAACTTTGCATCGATTCCTGTAGAATCCGGTACGGACAATTTCGACCATGTCGAAACGAACCTCCGTAACGACCTCCGAGAATGCGTGTCTGATCTGCGCATCGGTCATGCAAGTATCACCCACACCATCCAGATCTGGGTTCTTCCTGAACACTAATTGCAGGTGCTTATTGATTCTGGGCAGACTTGACCGGGCACGAAAATCCGGAGAGTCTACAGCTCTACCCCTACTTGTGATGTCTCGACGTGTTCGAGTTGGTAGCACATTGTACGGCACGATTTTGGCACTCTGGTCTACTGATCTGCCGATGTATTTCGTCGGCCTAAGGTTGCTATCATGGTATCTGTCAATGATGTCTTCCGAATACGATGCGTAACCCATTGTATTCCTCCATGTTGGATTGAGTGTATTTGCTAGCCAGTTGTGTCGCTGTCTACGACCAATGTATCTATGAACTGAACCGTCGCCTCAGTTTCGTCATCTTGGGAATATCCATTCACTGTGATTATGGTTGCATTCAACATACTCAGGTATTGAGCTAATGGTTTCTGGTGCAGTTATCTTGCGAGTATCCGAATATAATGTGAGATATCCATCTGCGCGTCTCAGCGATTCCTCAGTATCAAAGATTATGTAGCCTCCGTTGTCGAATAGTATCGCCGGGAAATCTACAGGCCATTCGTAGAATATTCCTGCCCGGTCAGAATACGCTCTCATACTCTGCTGAAGATCCTGATGCGCCCTCAGAAGGCTTCTGCCGGTCATTCGCCTCCTCCGTGGTTGCGGCCGATTCCGGGGCTGTGCCTGATTGATTGATGGCGGAATCTGCCGAGGCACTTCTATTTCGCCAGTGTTGGAGTCTAGTCCCAAGACGATTCTCAGCACCTGATTGGGGCTGCCAAACACCAAACCCTCTTTCACCGCCCGTTCCTGCAACGCCCCCATAACGTCGTCGTCGATTCTGATAGTCGGCATATTGATCTCCTATCCGATGTGCGTTAATATTCCCCTTTTCCAGTTGCATGGTAACTTGGTAAATGGAAATGTGTCAAGAAGGGTTTCCAGAAATGTTGAACCGCTTATCCAACCTCCCCCGGACAGACCCCCCATCCCCTTACACTCCCGCCATCCTGTACCGCTTATCGCCAGGATAGACTACAAACTTCGCCTCCGATCCAGAATCAACGCCGACCCCGTGTAGCCGACACGCTATTCAGCCACCAGTACCGGAACAACCCCAGCCACTGGTCGAACGTCAGGTCCGATGGTCGAGCGCGGACATCGAATCTCAAGTCGCGAGCGAGACGAGAGATCTGGCGACCCGTGAAGACCCCTCTCAGGCACTGTCGCGCCGTGCCGCCGCCGCATCCGAAGCAGTCCGAGACGAAGCGCCGGTACAGCCTGCCTTGAGGCGCGTCGATGAGAGGACGAGTCCGACGCGCCATCCAGAGCATTACGGATTCGACCGAGGGCGGAGGGTCGAAGTCGGTTCGCCGTAGCCGGTGGGTGATCTCGATATGCCACCAAGGCTTCAAGCTCAGAGACACCAAAGTCTCAGGCGCGTAAGGACTTGCGGCGAAGCGCTCAGCGGCTTCGCGTTGGACGATGCAGTAAGCGTCTTGCGGCGGGACGGATGCCTCGGTCAGTCGCCGGATGATTGCGGCCGTCCTGCTGTATGGAACGTTGGCGAACACCTTGTAGGGGGTGGCGGGAAGCGGAAAATCCAGAAAATCTCCCAACGCCAATTGGACGTGAGATGACTCGCCGAACTCCGTCTGAAGGCCATCAAAGAGCCGTTCGTCCAGCTCGACAGCCACGAGGCATCCACTGCGCTCCGCAAGCTCGCGGGTCAGTATCCCATTGCCTGGGCCGATCTCTATTACCAGATCGCGCCGCGAGATCGAAGACTCGCGGATCAAACTAGCCGCAAGCGTCCGGCTCCGCAGGAAGTGCTGGGAGAGGTCTTTGCGTCTTCGCGCCCGTCGCCGTCGCCCGGACACGGAGGAACCTCACACACATAACGGCGGCAACTCCTAGCCACACTGATGCGTTCATGCCACGTAGAGACCCGCCGCAAGGAGACACATTGGGCCTTCGCAACCATGATACCACAACGCGCCGGACGCTTCACTTTTAGTCTCTAATCCCCCGCGGCTGCCGCCACGCCGGACTTCCTAAACGCCGGCATCACCTCCTCGGCGAATTGCTCCATCTGCTCCAGAATCACCGCCTGCGGTGTGCCGACCGGGTGGCTGACGCCCACGCGCTCCAGTCCCGGATACGTCTCCTCCAGCTTCTTCAGCTGCTCGATGATCAGGTCAGCGGGCCCCGCCAGGACTCCGCCGTTCCGCACGGCGTCTTCGACACGCGGCAGGTCGGCCGTCGGCGCGCGGGTCGGGTCGGACATCGCGTCTATCTGCTCGTCGCTGAGCGCGCGGACGAGACGCAGCGGACCGAACATCTTGAGGTTCTCTTCGTAGTACTTGCCGACGGCGGCTATCGCCTCCTCCTGGCTGTCCGCTATGTAGAAGTGGAACCCGATGGAAAGGTTCTCGCCCATCTCAAGATCGCGTCCGGCGCGTGCGTTGGCGTCCCGATACGCTTCGATCACGCGGTGGGTGCTGCCGCCCTCCGCTACGCCGCCGCCGATCATCCCCTTGATGCCGTGCTTCGCCATGAAGTCCAGACCGCGCGGCGTCGCGCTCTGGATCGGCTGCCAGCACTCCACCGGCAGATTCACCGGACGCGGAACCAGCGTAATCTCCTTCAGCGTGTAGCCTCGATACGGCACCTCCGGCGGAATGGTGTAGTATTCGCCCTCGTGCGAGAAAGACTCCTCGTTGAACGACCTGAAGATGATGTCCACCTGCTCTTCGAACAGGTTGCGGTTCGCCTCCTGGTCCATCAGCGGCGCGCCGAACGTATCCACCTCGCGCGTATGGTAGCCGCGCCCGACCCCGAAGATAGTGCGCCCGCCCGTCAGGATGTCCGCCGTTGCGTAGTCCTCCGCCAGCCGCAGCGGATGCCACATGGGAGTAATGTTGAAGCCGCAACCAATATTGATGCGCTCCGTAACATGCGCCAGGTGAACCGCCAGCATCAGCAGATTCGGAATGCACTCGTAGCCCTCCGGCTGGAAGTGGTGCTCCGCCATCCAGAACGTATCGAAGCCCAGCCTGTCCAGCGTCTTGGCGATCGCCTCAGCCTTGTCGTAGGCGGTAATCAGGTGATCGTTGCCAAACCACCGATCATTGACCGCCACGCCTCCGTACCCGACGTTCTCCATATCCACGTGCCCAGCGTACAGGCTATCGAACTTGTTGATCATGGATTATCCTCCCATTGGTTGTCTCTAAATATCGAATACGTCCCTCACCGAGCAAGCGAAACCGGGCAAAGCCGGCGCGCCGTCCAGAACCTCGTCTTCGAACAGCGTCTCGGCCGGCGCATCAGCGCGGTACACTTCCACCATTCTTGTCTCCGGGTGAATCACCCATACCAACGCGGTACCGTAGCTTAGCCACATCCGAGCCTTCTCGGCTACATCGGATAAGCGATCGCTCGGCGACACTATCTCGACCACCAGATCAGGAGCCGCTTCGAGGTATCCGGTGTTTCGGACGCCAAGCGGGAGTTTCTCCGCCGATACGAACGCCAAGTCCGGTTCCCGCACCGTGTCAGGGTTTCGTTCCAGCCTTACGCCCACGTCCGAGCCGATCACTCGTCCCAGTCGTCTGGGCTTCGTGAACCCGTTGACGATGAAGCCCAAGTTCATCACCAACTCGCCGTGTTCTACTCCTGATGCCATGCCCTTGTGTAGAACTCCTCTGATCAGCTCGCCGCGCACGCCCTCGCTGTGCAGGCGCAGCAGATCCTCGGCGGTCAGCAGCTTAGTCTTTTCTATCG
Organism: Dehalococcoidia bacterium; assembly: GCA_034420955.1. Taxonomy (GTDB): domain Bacteria; phylum Chloroflexota; class Dehalococcoidia; order Lucifugimonadales; family UBA1123; genus VXRN01. The sequence goes on along the minus strand of DAOUKV010000004.1, from coordinate 182,504 downwards.
TCGTCATTGGTGTTCTGACCATATGCCTGTGTGGGTAACCTACATCGCTGGGCAGTTCAGCCGTAGTGTAACATAATTTGGATTCGACGCCCGGCGTCTTCTCCAAAGGTTTCAAATTCATTCCTTCGTGCCTTTGCTTCTTTGCGCCTTTGCGTTAGACTCAAGCGTCGAATTTAGATAATCGAAAGACATTGGGAGGAGCGCCCATCAACTCAGTCACTCGCCACCTCATATGGCCACTCGTTGTGGCCCTCTGCGTCTCCTCGATCCTCCTGATAGCCTGTGACAGCAACGACGCCCAAGAAATGGCGGAGACTCGAGCCGCCCTGGATGCCCTCAGACAGGAAGTGGCATCCCTCGAATCTGCCCTCGGAAGCCGGGAGACGAGCGAACGGGAAACCGGCGACCCAACCCCGTCTCCCCAACCTGCCTTTACCCTCCAACTGCTCCATGCCTCCGACATGGACGGCGCGGCGGGGGCGCTCGGAAATGTCGAGAACTTCTCCGCCATCCTCGACGGCTTTCGCAAGCAGATGCCCAACAACACCATCGTCCTGAGCTCCGGCGACAACTACATTCCCGGTCCCAGGTACTTCGCCGCGGGCGACGAGGCGAACGAAGCCGTGTTGGGGATAGCGGGGGACGGGCGCGGAGACATTGCGTTTCTCAACGCTATGGGTTTCCAGGCTTCCGCGCTCGGCAACCACGAGCTAGACCTGGGCACAGCCGCCTTCGCTTCAGCCATTGCCGCCGAGGTCGAAGACGACGCCATCTACTTGGGAGCTGCCTTCCCATACCTTTCCAGCAACTTGGAATTCGCCGGTGACGAGAACCTCAGCCCTCTGGTAGTTCCCGACGCTCAAGAGGCGATGCTGGTCGGAGGCGGACTTGCCAAGAGCGCGGTCATCACTGTCGGCGGCGAACGCATAGGAGTCGTAGGAGCGACCACCCCCTACTTGAGGACGATCACCGGCGTCGGCGGCATTGGCGTCGAACCCGAAGACGGTTCCGACGTGGACGAATTGGCCTCGATCATACAGCGAGCGGTGGACCAACTCGTCGGGCAGGGAATCGACAAGATCATCCTGCTCGCCCACATGCAGCGGATTGACATCGAAGAGGCGTTGGCTTCCCGCCTATCGCATATAGACATCATCGTGGCAGGCGGTTCCAACACCATTCTGGCGGACGAGAATGACCGCCTACGCCCCGGAGACCAAGCCGCCGACACTTATCCACTCCGGCTGGTCTCCGCCGCCGGAGATCCCGTACTCCTCGTCAATACCGACGCCGATTACAGATACTTGGGGCGGCTGGTAGCAGACTTCGACCAAAATGGAGTGGTGGCGCCCGAGAGCGTCAATCCATTCGTCAGCGGAGTGTATGCGACAGATAGGCAGGGCGGACAGCGCTTCTCAGGACGACCTATTCCCGAAGTGAGTGTCATAGCGCGGGCGCTGAATCAGACGCTGAAACGTCGCGACTCCAACATACTGGGCAGAACGAGCGTCTATCTTGCAGGCAGCCGAAGAGACGTCCGCACCCAGGAGACCAACTTGGGCAGCTTGATCGCCGACGCCAATCTGTGGATGGCTCGGCGACTGGACCCGGACGTGGCGGTCTCCCTAAAAAACGCTGGGGGCATAAGAGACGACATCGGCATAGTCGTCCAGCCTCCCGGAACGATAGACCCATCGGACGTGATGCGCCTTCCGCCACCCGCCAATCCCGATGCGGGCAAGCGGGAAGGGGACATATCCCAGTTCGATGTCGAAAGCGTTCTTCGCTTCAACAACAAGCTGGTCATCATCCCGATCACCGCCCGGCAGCTTGTCGAGATAATGGAACATGCCGTCGGATTCGACGGCGTTGGAGAGGCGACAGTGGGACGTTTTCCGCAGATCGCCGGTATGCGATTCAGCTTCGATCCCGCCAGGCCCGATGGCCAACGAGTCCGCTCCCTGGCCATCGTGGATGATCGCGGAAATATAACCGATCGCGTCGTGGAGCTTGGGTCAATCACCGGCGATCCGGATCGCGTGATAAAGATGGCCACTGTGAACTTCGTGGCCAACGGGGGAGACGGTTATCCGTTTCCCTCACCCGCGCCGGGCCGCATAGACTTCGCGGGGGAGGCGGATCAACCCAATCCGCCCAACCCGGATTTCCCCGACACGAACGGCAACGGAGTCATAGACAGCCCAGCCTACACCGACCCCGGCCTGGCCGATTTCGTAGCGCCGGGAGGCGAACAGGACGCGCTCGCCGAGTACCTGGCGACTTTCTTCGCCGATACCCCGTTCGATCTAGCCGAAACCCCGCCGTTGGAAGACCGGCGCATCCAAAACCTGGGCATCCCGGGCAATCGGGACACCGTATTCGAATAGTCTTCGGGCCAATAGACCGGGCTCATGATGCAAGGCCTTTCGACCCTAGCCAACGTGCTACTCCCTCACCAACCCACCTGTCGCTCCAAAAACTCCATCACCACCTCATTGAACCTGCGCGGATTCTCGATATTCGACAGGTGCCCAGCGTCCTCGATGATGCGCAATTCCGAACCCTGAATCGCGCGGTGCATCTCGCGGCTCACCTCCGGCGGCGTCAGCCGGTCGTACTCCCCGCACACGATCAACGTCGGAACCGCGATGGTAGATATGTCGAGCGTCTGCGGCTGAAGCCCCGACGCCTCTATCGCCTTGATGTACGACTCCACGTGAAGCGCCGCCATGCTGTCCACGAGCCGTTGGAACGACCCTCTCGATGACGTCGGCCCGATCAGCGTCTCCGCCACGGCCGGCGCCATCTCCGCCGGTGTCTTGCCTTCCATGAGGGGTTTCTTGCGAAGCCGGACGAACTCTGCCCTATCCTCCGGCGTCTGGTGGAAGTCGCCGCTCCGCGTGTCGCACAGCGTCAGCGACGCCACCCGCTCCGGCCACGTCTCGTAGAAATCCTGGATGATCCGCCCGCCCATGGACAGCCCCAGCAGGTGGGCCTTACGCGCGCCCAGATGATCGAGAACCCGCAGCAGATCGCGCGAGAAATCCTTGAAGTCGAGATCTCCCTCATAGTCGTCCGACAACCCATATCCGCGCGCGTCCCACGCCACCGCCGTGAAGCGCTCTGCGAACACCGGAAGCTGATCGCCCCAGTTGGTGCGATTCCCCCCGATGCCGTGCAGCAACACCAGCGGCGGACCCTCGCCCATCCGATCGATTGCGATTCGTACGTCGCCGGGCACGAACTCCGTGATGGATGTCGCCTTTATCGTCATCGTCTAACCTTCCCAATCTCAACTCGCAAACACGACGGACGCGCCGAGCCTGCCCCAAATTAGCAGACGCCGCCTGTTGGAATGCTCGTTCCCCTCTCCCTCAGGGAGAGGGTTGGGGCGAGGGTGAAGCCTCTGCCTACCAATCTAGAACATGTTCGGACACACGCCCAATCCCTAGACCATCCGCCACCGCGTAGCCGTCCGCGGAAAGTCAGACTCCAACCACGCAAGCGCCTTCGTCAAGCTTAGCCGGAACATACCCTCCGGCTCCTCTCCCAGCTCGATGCCATACTTGCGCTCGTAATCGTACACCACTTCCGGCGTGGCGCGCGCGGGCTTGAGGTCGCCCTCCAGAATCACCACCTCGTCCCCGCTCTCCAGGTGAACCACGGCGCGCGGATCCCGTCTCAAGCAGCGCGCCTTCAGCGATTCCGGGTCCGTAAAGAAGTGCAGCGCGCCATCCGTCCAAACCGCCCACACTGGGCTGAGATGCGGCTTGCCGTCGGCGCGCGTCGTAGCGACCCAGTAGCTCCGCGCCGCCGTCAACCGCTCGACCACCCACCCCCACTCGATAGGCTCGAATCCGTACTTCGGGTCTCCCACCCCATAGCCCGCCGCCATCGCCGGCCTATCCACCATCCACGAACCGCTCATCGCAACTCCTTTGACTCCCTGATTCACACAAGCGCCCTAACCTCTAATATAGTAGAATATCGCAGAACCACCCCCAATCTGGCTAGGAGGCCAATCTGATCAGGAGGAACAACATGGCAAACACCGAATGGGGAAGCATCTACAAAGAAATCGATGCGCAGCCCGTCATCAACGCCATCGGCAGCGTTACGATGCTCGGCGGCTCTACGCCTGCGCCCGAGGTCAAGGAGGCGATGGAGGCCGCCGGCGTTGCCTACATCCCGCTCATGGAGCTTGAAGAGAAGGCGGGCAGGGCCGTCGCCGAGATGGCGAACGTCCCAGCCGCATGGATCACCTCCGGCGCCGGATCCGCGCTCACACTCGCTGCCGCCGCCGTCATGGCGGGCGACGACGACGACCGCATCCAGCAGCTCCCCGACACCACCGGCATGAAGAACGAGTTCCTCATCCAGCGGCGCCAGCGCTACTGGTACGACCGCTGCCTTGAGACCTCGGGCGCCAAGCTCGTCGAGTTCGGCTCCGATGAGCGCACGACCCGCGAAGACCTCGAAAACGCCATCGGACCCAATACCGCCGCCGTACACTTCTACGCCGTCGAGCAGGAGCCGGACGACAACATCCTGCCCCTAGAAGACTGCATCGAGATAGCGCGCGAGCGCGGAGTCATGGTAACGGTGGACGCCGCCGGCCAGATATACCCGCTGGATAACTTCGGCAAGTACGTCCGCATGGGCGCGGACTTCCAGTGCATCGCCGCCAAGTACATGGGCGCGCCCCAGTCAACCGGCCTCGCGCTAGGCACCGAAGACATGATCCGAAAGCTCGGCTACCAGTCGTTCGTCGGCTACGAGGGACGCCGCATCCGCGGCATCGGCAGGCCCCACAAAGTGGACAGACAGGAGATGATCGGAGCCGTCGCCGCCGTCAGGCGCTGGTTCACCATGGACCACGAGTCCCGCCTCGCCGACGCTGAGCAGCGCAGCCAGACCATCCTCGCGCCGCTCGCGAACATCCCCGGCCTCAGCGCCGAGATGATGGACAACATCATCGGTCACCAGCCTTTCGGCGTCCACCTGGAGGTAGATCCCGAAGTCGCCGGCTTTACCGCCCAGGAACTCGTTGACCGCCTCAAGGCGGGCGACCCGCCAATCTGGACCCGCGTGCGCGATGGCGAGGAGCACATAGACCTCCACGTCTTCGGACTCTACGATGGCGAGGAGCAAGTGGTGGGCGAGCGCATCGCCGCCGAGTTCGGACGCTAGCGTGGCGCCGCTCTCCGGCATCCGAATCATAGACCTGACACAGGTGCAGGCCGGCCCGTCTTGCACCCAGTTGCTCGCGTTCTTGGGGGCGGACGTGATCAAGATAGAGCAGCCCGGCGTCGGCGACCGCACACGCCACGAGCGCGCGGTCGCCGACGACACGGACAGCTTCTACTTCATCGTATTCAACGCCAATAAGCGCAGCGTTACGCTGAACCTGAAGTCCGAGCGCGGACGGCGGATTCTTCTCGATCTCGCCGCCCGCGCCGACATCGTGGTAGAGAACTACGCCCCCGGCCAGATGGAGCGGTTCGGTCTTGGCTACGAAGCGCTCATCGAAGCCAATCCGCGCGTCGTATATTGCAGCATCAAGGGCTTCGGCTCGTACGGCCCCAACGCCGCCGTCAAGAGCTTCGAGCACATAGCGCAGGCGATGGGCGGCGCCATGAGCGCGCAGGGATTCCCCGACGGTCCGCCCACCTTCGTCGCCCCCGGAGCCGGCGACTCCGGCACGGGCTTGCACGCCGCCATCGGTATGCTCGCGGCCGTCAGACAGCGCGACGCCACCGGCGAACCCCAGCGCGTTGAGGTTGCGATGCAGGACGGCATCGTCAACCTCATGCGAATCCGCATGATAGACACCTTCGGCACGGGCAAACCCGTCCCGCGCGAGGGCAACCGCACCTGGGGCGATCCATCCGCCATCTACCCCTGCAAACCCACCGAGACTTCCGACGGATCTAACGACTACGTAGCCCTGATCTTGGCCGGCGACTGCTGGGACAGCATCCTCGCGCTCGCCGGTCGCGCCGATCTCATCGGAGACCCCCGCTACGCCACCGACGAGGCGCGCCGCCAACGCCCCGACGAGGTGGAGTCCATCGTCTCATCCTGGACGCTCACCGTAACCAAGCATGAAGCGATGCGGACCATGACCGATCTGGGCTACCCCGCCGGCGCCGTCCAGGACACCGCCGAAGTCCTTGCCGACCCTCACCTCCGCGCCCGCGAGATGGTCGTAGATATGCAAGACCCCGAGCGCGGCCACTACCAGATCATCGGCAACCCCATCAAGCTCGCCGGCAACGACGTCCCTGTCCAACCCCCACCCCTACTCGGCCAGCACACCGCAGAAGTCCTCTCCCAACTGCTCGGCATGAACGCCGCCGAAGTGGGCGCCCTCCGCGACGAAGGCGTAGTCTGAGCGTCCTAGTAGTGCGACAACTTAGTCGTGATGGATATTCAGATTCCGATTTATCCCCTCTCCCTCTGGGAGAGGGCTAGGGTGAGGGTGGATAAGCCGCCATTTCAATAATGTCGAAGCACTAGTCCGCCGCCACTATCGCCAACTCCGGGTGCGCCAACGGCGGGCGCTGCGCCGTCACAGCCGCCTCCTGCTCCGCCTCCGTCATCGGCTCGAACCGCTCCGCCGCGTCCAGCACGCGAGGCAGCAGCCCGATCTCGCCCGAACTCGGCGCCGTGTGCATCGGCTGCGACAGTACCCACCACAGCGAGCGGTCTATGTCCGCCTGCTCCCGGTGCGGATCGTACCAGGTATGGCAGTCCCGCGGCCCGTCGCCCCATCCACCCCGGGCAATCATCTTGATAGTCTGGACGCCCACGTCCCGCGCCGCGCACTCAGCCAGCAACGCGTTCGAGTCGCGCCGGTAGTCCGCGTCCCGCGCCATCGCCGGACTCAGCGGAAACATCACTGTATCGAAATCGAACCGCCGCAACCCCTCCATTATCGCGCCCGGTACATACGGCCCGTGTCCCGTAATGCCCAGCCACCGCGTCAACCCCTGTTCGCGCATCTCCACCAGCGTCTCCAGCGCTCCGCCCGGAGCCGTCGCCTTGTCCAGTTCCTCCACAGTAACCACCGAGTGAAGCTGGAACAGGTCGAAATCATCCACGTTCATCCGCTTCATGATGCTCTCAACATCTCGCCAAGCGTCATCTCGCGTCCGGAAGCGCGTCTTCGAACCGAGGAACACCCTGTCCCGGATCTCCGGCATCCACGGCGCCATCCGTTCCATCGACTGCGCATAGCTCGGCGCGATGTCAATATGGTTCACGCCGTGATCCAGTACCAGTTGGATAGCCTCATCCGCCTCGTCCTGATCGACGTACCCGACCGAGTACGCCCCGAATGTAACTACCGTGCTTTCATGTCCCGTCCGACCCAGCCTGCGAGTTAGCATAACAATCTCCCAACTAATCTAAACCCTACAATTTCCTTACATGCTCCTCAGTCTTCGCACTTCACTCTACACACCTCCGCGTCTCTGCGCCTCCGCGTTAAATCCGCCCTTATGCGCGACTCATTCCAATAGCCTTGTACACTAATCCCATATCCAGATTCTCCCGCAGATGCGCCGCCAGCTTGTCGTACTCCGCGTCCTGCGAGAACCCGCCCGCGTCGTCGCCGGCATCCGCGCCTACCGCCGACGCGACGTTCGCTAAAATCGCCGACGTAACCGCCTCGTCCTTGAACATATCGTGAACGTAGCTCCCCACCACCATCCCCGCCTCGTCCACGAACGCGATCGGCGCGCCGCCGTCGGCCCGCTCCATCACCGCCGCTGCGCCCCGTGAGTCCCTTGAGTCGCTCACGCCCACGTGTATCTCGTATCCCGTGAAGTCCAGGCCCGCCGCGCCCGCCAAAAGTCCCGAGTCGCCCGTTATGCGGCAGCGCGTCCGCGTCGTCGTCTTGTCCCGCATCATCTCCGTCTCGATGTCCAGCGCCCCAAGCCCTTCCACCACCGGCCTGTTCGACTCCACGCCGTGCGGATCGCGTATCGTCTTGCCCAGCATCTGCATCCCGCCGCACACGCCGATAGTCGGCAGCCCGTCGGCGATGTGCCGCGTAACCTGCGCCGCGATTCCAGACCGCCGCAGCGCATCCAGATCGCCAACCGTCGTCTTCGATCCCGGCAGTATCACCAGGTCCGGCGTCCCGAACTCCGACACCCGCCGTACGTATCGCAGTCTAACTCCGCTCCGACGCGCCAGCGGATCGAACTCGTCGAAGTTCGCCAGATGCGGCGGCGCCACTATCGCCACGTCCAGAGCGCGGCCGCCGGAGGGATCAGATACGCGCGCCATACGGGGCGAGTCTTCTTCCGGCACGTACACGTCCGTCAGGTAGGGTAGGGTGCCGACTACCGGAACTCCTGTCATCTCCTCGAACATGGTCAAACCCGGCTTGAGCAGCTCTATGTCGCCCCTGAACTTGTTGATGATGAACCCCTTGATCAGCTCGCGCTCGCGTTCGCCCACCAGCGCAAGCGTGCCGTATAGCGACGCGAACACGCCGCCTTTGTCTATGTCGCCCGCCAGCAGCACCGGCGCTTCCGCGTGCAGCGCCACCGCCATGTTCACGATGTCGCCCGCTCGCAAGTTGATCTCCGCCGGACTGCCGGCGCCCTCTACGACTACGATGTCGAAACGGCCCCGCAGCGTGTCCAGCGCGTCCGTGACGACCCCCCAAAGCCGCTTGCGCCGCGTCAGAAAGTCCATCGCCTGGACCTCGCCCGCCATTTTGCCCATAGCCACCAGTTGCGAGCGACGCTCCCCCTCCGGCTTCAGCAGCACCGGATTCATCTCGACCTGCGGATCTACCATCGCCGCTTCCGCCTGTACCACCTGCGCCCGCCCGATCTCCAACCCGTCCGGCGTAACCCCCGAATTCAGCGACATATTCTGCGCCTTGAACGGAGCGACCGCGTACCCATCTTGGGCGAACAGTCTGCACAGACCCGTAACCAGAAAACTCTTGCCGACCGACGAGCCGGTCCCCTGTATCATCAACACGCGCGCGGCTATGATAGACTCTCCTCATAAACCCCCTTCCCCCTCGATGGGGGAAGGTTAGGATGGGGGTGACCCCCCCTCTCCCTCAGGGAGAGGGCTGGGGTGAGGGTGAGAACCCCGCTCTTCCCTCTACGTAATCCCAACACTCGAAGGTGAGCATACACCAAATGTCCCAGATATTCGACATCGCAGACCGCTACGTTGAGAAAATCGCCGAGATGCACCCGTTCAGCGCGACCTATATGGGCGTCCCGGGCCACGACCACGAGATGCAAGACTTCTCCCCCGAAGCCAGCGACGAATCGGCGGCCCACGACCGAACCACCCTCGCCGAGCTGGAGGCCGCGCCTGTTGAGAACGAGCGCGACCGCATAGCCCGCGACGCCATGACCGATAGCCTGCGCCTCGACCTCGACCTCTACGCCGCCGACTCCCACTTTCGCAGCCTCAGCATGATCCACAGCCCCGTCCACAGCGTGCGCCAGATATTCGACCTGATGCCGCGCGACAGCGAGGAGGCTTGGTCGAACATCGCCTCCCGCATGGGGCGGATACCGCAGGGGCTGCACAGCTACCGCCGCACGCTGGAAGAGGGACTGCGGCGCGGCCTGGTCGTCGCAAAGCGACAGGCGCGAGAGACCGCCGAGCAGTGCGATGTCTGGACGGGAGCCGCGGACGGAAGCTCGTCGTTCTTCGACGGCTTGGCGGAAGCCTACGTGGCCTCAGACGAGCCGACGCCCGGCCTGCGCGCCGACCTAGAAGCCGCCGCGCGAACGGCCAACGAGGCGGTGTCCGACATCGCCCGCTTCCTGCGCGACACCTACGTCCCCGCCGCTTCCGAGCGCGACGCCGTTGGCGAGGAGCGTTACTCGCTAGCCGCCCGCGTCTATAACGGCATCGAGCTAGACCTGCTCGATACCTACCGCTGGGGGTGGGAGCAACTGGCATGGGTCGAGTCTGAGATGGACAAGACCGCCGAACGCATCGCGCCCGGACAGGGGGTGATGGCGGCCCGCGAACTGCTGGAAACCGATCCGGCGCGCGCCATCGAGGGCGAAGACGCCTTCGCGGAATGGATGCAGTCGCTCCAGGACCGCACGATCGGCGAACTGGACGGCGTACACTTCGACATAGCCGAGCCGGTCAAGAAAATAGAGGCGCTCATCGCCCCGCCCGGCGGCGCGCTGGCTATGTACTACACCGGCCCGTCCGAAGACTTTTCCAGGCCCGGACGGACATGGTATCCGACGGGCGGCAAGACGCGCTTCCCCCTCTGGAGCGAGGTGTCCATCGCATACCACGAGGGCGTGCCGGGCCACCACTTCCACATCGGAACCACCGTCTATCTGTCCGAACAGCTTTCCCGGTTCCAGCGGCTGCTGGGCGGCACGTCCGGCCAGATCGAAGGCTGGGCGCTCTACGCCGAGCGGCTTATGGGCGAGCTTGGATACCTGGAAAACCCCGACTACTACCTGGGGATGCTCGCCGGCCAGTCTCTGCGTTCGATCCGCGTCATCATAGACATTGGAATGCACCTGGAGCTTGAGATACCGTCCGGCCAGCCTTTCCATCCCGGCGAGCGCTGGACGCCTGAGCTTGGCTTGGAGTTCATCCAGCAAAAGAGCCTGTTCCCGCCCGACTTCGTAGCCAGCGAAGTCAGCCGCTACCTCGGCATCCCCGGACAGGCCATCAGCTACAAAGTAGGCGAGCGCGAATGGCTGGCGGCGCGCGAAGAATCGCGCCAACGGCTCGGCGCAGCCTTCGATCTGAAAGCGTGGCACACTCGCGCCCTCGAACTCGGCCCAATGGGCCTAGCCCAGATGCGCGCCGAGTTCAGGCGGGGCTAAACGACCGTATCATCCCCCCGCCAGCGTCCCGCTCGCCGCCGCTACCCCCGCGCCCGGCGCCACCTCGTAGCCCGCACGCGTCAGCGCGGATTCCATCGCCGCCAGCGCCAGCAGGACGTAGTCGGGACGACTCGACTCGCCCATAAGCCCGAAGCGCCATACCCTGCCGTCGAACTGCCCCAGCCCTTTGCCTATCTCCATGTTGTACTCGGACAGCAGAATCGCGCGAACATCCGCGTCGTCCACTCCCTCCGGTATCCACACCGGGGTTACCTGCGCCAGCCGGTATCCCTCCGGAGCGACCAAGTCCAGCCCCAGCGCGCCGAGGCCGGCCCTGAGAGCGGCGGCGTTGCGCTCGTGCCGCGCGTAGCGGTTGTCCAGCCCCTCGTCCAGAACTACGCGCAGCCCCTCCCGCAGCGCCAGAATCATGCTCACCGGCGATGTGTGATGATAAACGCGCGGCTCGTACCAGTAGTTCGCGTTCAGGTTCAGGTCCAGATACCAAGACGCCGGTGGCGTCTTTCTGGTGCGTATGGACTCCAGCGCGCGCTGGCTCACCGCCACCGGCGACAGACCCGGCGGACAGCCCAGGCACTTCTGCGTCGCGCTGTAACAGTAGTCAATACCCCATTCGTCGAACGCCACCTCGTTGCCCCCCAGCGACGTTACCGCGTCCACCATCAGCAGCGCCCCATGCTCGCGGGCGAGGCGCGATATGCTCTCGATAGGCTGCCGTATGCCTGTGGACGTCTCCGCGTGGATGGCGGCGACCAACTTGACGTCCCCATACTCCGCGAGCGCGTCTGCCAGCATCTCCTCAGGGAACGGCTTGCCCCATTCCGAGCGCAGCGCGACGACGTTGGCTCCCACCCGGTTCGCCATATCCACCATCCGCTCGCCGAAGAAGCCGCATATGCACACTATGACCGTATCGCCCGGCTTCAGAATGCTCGACAACCCGGCCTCCATCCCCGACGATCCGGTGCCGGAAAGCGCCATCGTCGCCGCGTCGCCCGTCTGGAACACCTCGCCTAGCAGCCCGGATACTTGGTCCATGATCGTAACGTAATCCGGGTCCAGGTAGCCGATCATGTTCTGCATCATCGCCTGCAAAACTCGCGTGTTGACCATGGACGGTCCGGGCCCCAACAGTATGCGCGGCGGAACCGGAGAAGCGGCGGTAGCATCGTTAGTCATTGGAATCCCTCGCTGTTCGCATTAAATACCCTTCCCCCTCTCCCCGGGAGAGAGGGTTGGGGTGAGGGTGAAAATCCCTTCCCCCTTGACGGGGGAAGGTTGGGATAGGGGTGAAAACCGCAATCACTTGCGATTGTACCGGTCCTCGAAACGCACTATATCGTCCTCGCCCAAGTAGCTGCCGGACTGGACTTCGATTATCTCAAGCGGAATAGTCCCCGGATTCTCGAGCCTGTGCGTCTCGCCCACCTTCACGTAGGCCGATTGGTTCTCGAACAGCAGCGACTCGCCGCCGTCCTTGACGATCTTCGCCGTGCCGCTCACTACCACCCAGTGCTCCGAGCGGTGGTGGTGCATCTGGAGCGACAGCGCCTGTCCAGGGTTGACGACTAGCTTCTTGACCTGGAATCGGTCGCCCGAATCAATCGTCTCGTACCAGCCCCAGGGCCTGTGAACGCGGCGATGGATCTCCTGTTCCGCCCGTCCGTCGGCCTTCAAACGCTCGACCAGCGCGCGCACGTCCTCGACGCGCCTGCGGTCCGCCGCCAGCACCGCGTCCGCCGTCTCGACTACGATCACGTTCTCCAGGCCGACCGCGGCAACCAGCCGGTGATGTCCGAATATCATCGAGTTTCGCATCTCGTGAGTATAGACGTCGCCCCGCGCCACGTTGCCGTCTTCGTCCTTTTCGTTCACGTCCATGATTGCCGCCCACGAGCCGACGTCCGACCATCCCGCTTCTATCGGCGCCACCAGAGCGCCGCGCTTCCCGGAGCTTCCCCCATGTCCGTTGCCAGATATCCGCTCCATCACCGCGTAATCGATCGTATCGGCCGGACATGCCGCAAACGCCTCTTCTTCGGGACGGAAGAACAGCCCGTCATGAGAGCCGGCGGCGTGTGCGACGCGGCAGGCATCGGCGATGTCGGGCCTGAACCGCTCGATCTCCTCCAGCCATGCAGAAGCGCGCATCACGAACATCCCGCTGTTCCACAGGAACTCCTCCGTCGCCAGCATCGCCCGCGCCGTCTCCTCGTCCGGCTTCTCGACGAACTCCTCCAGCTCGAACGCTAAGCTCCCGCTCCCGCGTCCCCCAATCTCTTTCCTGCTAACCTCCCGCCCCCGCCTAATGTAGCCGTACCCGGTGCTGGGAAACGTCGGCGTGATGCCGAACGTAACGATGTCGCCGCTCTCCGCCAGCCTGGCCGCGACGCCGACCGCGACCTGAAAAGCCTCGACTTCGCCGATGACGTGGTCCGCCGGAAGCGCGAGTATCACCCCGTCCGGCCCGTCGTCCGTATTCTCGCACACCGCAAGCGCGGCCAGCGTCAGCGCGGGCGCCGTGTTGCGGCCCACCGGCTCCAGCACAATCGAGCGCGGAAGCCGCCCGATCTGTCGCGAGTGCTCCGCCACCAAGAACCGATGCTCTTCGTTGCACACCACCAGAGGCTTTTCCAGATCGCCTATGCCGTCCAGCCGCAAGATCGTATCCTGAAGCATAGACCGACCGCCGGAAACCGACAGAAACGGCTTTGGGTAGAACTCTCGAGACAGCGGCCAAAGCCGGGTGCCCGAACCGCCCGCGAGTATCACAGGATGTAGCGACATGACCTAAGCTCACGATTGAAGAATGTGGCGCTATGGTAATCGGATAGTGATGGGGATGCAAGGACAAGGGGTTATGCTAATTGGAGGTATTACAATTTAGATAGGTTGCTAGCATAACTACATAACCTGATAGGAAAAAGGGTTGCGCTAATTGAATGTATTGCAATAGCATCGTTAATAACACATTCTAAATAATGAGACATTAAATGTATTCACTGGAAGAACTGCGCTTAGCCCTCGATCGTCTCGATGGAGAACCCGCCGACGCTCTGGAGTCTGAAACGCTCGAGTTCAAGTCTTGGAACCCGCGTGGGAGCGCTCGCAGGGAGCAGATGCGAGAGTTTCGAGAAACCGTCGTCGCGTTCGCCAATGCCAACGGCGGGTTGCTGGTCTTAGGCGTCGCCGACCGGAAACGAACCAGAGCTGATGCCATACACGGGGTGGGCGACCTCGACGCGAATAGTCTTCGGCGCGACATATACGACGGGACGGAGCCGCACATCCTCGTCGACGTTGATGAACTGGATGAGCCCGAGGGCAGGGTCATCGTTCTTCGCATACCGCGTGGATTGCCTCCGCATACCACTACTGACGGTGTAGCCAAGATTCGGATTGGCAAGGACAGCAAGCCAATCACCGGCTCGACGTTGACGCAGATCCTTGTTACCCGAAGCGGGTATGATATGACTGCCCAGCCGGTTAGCGGCGCGAGACGGGAAGACCTTGACCCAGAACAGATACGCCGACTCCGGCAGATAGTCTCAACCGAAGAAGGCGGCAGTCAGGGATTGGCGGGACTTGGCGACTCCGAACTGCTGGACGCGCTCGGCCTAACTTCAGGAACGGACGTCTCCATGGCGGCTATTCTGCTTGTCGGCAGTCGCTCCGCGATTGCCAGATTCGCGCCTCAGCACGAGTTGATATTCACCCGCGGGACTGGGCAGACAGCCTACGATGCGCGCCAGGATATGAGAGGTCCGATCCTCGAGGTTCTGGACGGAGCTCTACGCCTCATCAGAGCCCACGTCCGTTTGACCACCGTTAGCGCAGAGGGGTTTCGAGTCCTGGAGTTGCCGGACATCACACAATGGGTCGCTCGCGAGGCGGTGCTGAACGCTATTGTTCATCGCGACTACTTCCTGAATCAGTCAATCCATCTGAATTTCCGCTCCGACTACGTTGAAATCGCGAGTCCGGGCGGGTTCATAGGAGGCGTTACGGCTGAGAATGTGTTGCGCCACGCCCCCGTGCGCCGTAATCCTCTACTTGCGGATGCGATGCAAGCGATTGGATTGGTTGAACGCGCCGGGCTCGGCGTGGACCGCATTTACGAAATCATGCTCACGCTAGGGAAAGACACGCCAAGATACGAATCTGACGAAGCGAATGTGCGACTGATTCTGCCTACGGAGACCCACGAGGGGTTTGCGCGGTTCGTTGATGAAATGCGCCGACGCGATGAGCGGCTCAAACTGAACGACCTGATGATCCTGCGAAGTCTCATGAACCGCAGATCAGTGGACCGTTGGTCTGCCGCTGAGATGCTGCAACTCCCGGAGAACGAGGCGGCATCGAGTCTAATCTCCCTCCGTAGCAGAGGCTTCTTGGTTGCGGAAGGACGAGGACGGGGAACCATTTACAGGTTGGCTCGCCGCTACGCGGCATTGATGCAGAGGGAGCCTACCGAAGACGAGATTTGGCTGGACAATGAGGCTGTGCGCCTCCGCATCGTAGCTATCCTATCTGAGCGCGACAGCATAACCAATGCCGAGATCCGGCGTATATCGGGTTTCTCTCGCGCTCAGGTTATAGCTCTCATGCGCTCGCTGCGCGACGAGGGCATCGTCGAAGTTCGCGGGAGAGGACGCGCGGCCCACTACATACTAGCGGACGGGTCGGCGGCGGGCGACGCCTGCTAACGGCTAGGAACTTGCGCCCACCGCGGTGTTGCGCCCCGCGATCAACCATACCCGCTAAACTTCGGTCAAGCGTAGGGCTTGCGGTCGAGCGCTTGGCTTGTTACCCACGCAGTACCTCCGCCACTATCCCCTGCTCCATTGCCATCCCCAACTCGTTCGCCTCCGCAATCCGTTCGTAGTCGCCCAGCGTGGCGATGTAGGCGACCCCCAAGATGCGACCCACCCGAAAGTCAATGATCGTTGCCGAAATAGTGTGTCCGTATCTGTCGTAGCGCGCTCGGATGCCGGCCGCCTCGTCGAAGAAGCCCTCCGGCTCGAAGCGGTCTATGCCCACGAGTATCTGGCCGTCCCCCGCGGGCGAGCCGACGTTGTTGGCGAAATCGCCCAGAAACACCTCGCTTATCCAACGAGACACTCCCGCCGGCGTCTCGAATAGGTGCGCCACCGTGCCCGCCATCACGTCCTCGCCGTCCATATCCAGCTGCGCGTCCGGCGACCAGAACTCGCGCACGAAACCGTTGATGCGCCCGATCTCCCGGTAGCGCTCTTCCGAAGCGTCCTCGAAGCCGTTCTCAGCCATACGAGCGTTGTCCAACTCGTCCTCGCGCACGCGAGTGAAATCCCGAAACATATCCGGCATGTCGCTGGCCGCCAGCGCAAGGTACGGCAGGTCCGATTCATCTATGCCGTATGTGGCCTGAACCAGCATGGTGGACATATCAGCCTCCCGCCTCTGGGTTGCGCCCGAATCGCGCTCGGGCATAGTCGAATTGTCAATCCAACCAACTATTGTGTCAAGCGCGCCCGGCCCTCGAAGGAAAACACCCCCCAATCCCCCTCCGCGCCTCCGCGTTAAGACCGGATCCCAATTGCAAAACCTCCCCATTTCCGTATAACCTCCCCTTACCGGCATCAACGACCGCGGGAGGTTAGATATGCGACTCGATGGCAAGGTGGCGCTCATCAGCGGCGGCGCGCGAGGGATGGGAGCGACCGAAGCGAAACTGTTCGCCTCCGAAGGCGCGAAGGTAGTCATCGGCGACGTCCTCGAAGAAGAGGGACGACAGACCGAGGCGCAGATAGCCGAGGCCGGCGGCGAGGCGCTGTTCGTTCCCCTGGACGTTACCGATGAAAACGACTGGAACCGCGCCGTATCCGCCGCCGTAGAGCGCTTCGGCAAACTCGATATCCTCGTCAACAACGCCGGTATCTGGAACGGAGACTCCGTAGAGTCCGAAAGCGAACAGAACTGGGACCGCGTAATGGACATCAACGCCAAAGGCGTGTTCCTCGGCACGAAGGCTGCCATCCCCGCCATGCGCGAAGCGGGCGGCGGCTCCATCGTCAACATATCCTCCGTGGCCGGCATCATCGGCAGCCGAGGCGCCACGTCGTACAACGCCTCCAAGGGCGCCGTGCGAATCCTCACCAAGTCAACCGCCGTGCAGTGCGCCGCCGAGGGAATACGCTGCAACTCCGTGCATCCCGGACCCATACAGACCGATATGCTCGATATGGTCTATCCCGACGAGGAGACAAGGCAGGCCCGTCAGTCCGCCGTCCCGCTAGGCCGAACCGGCGAGATGGCCGACGTAGCCTACGGAGTCCTGTTCCTGGCGTCCGACGAAGCATCGTACATGACGGGCAGCGAACTCGTCATAGACGGCGGCGTAACCGCCCAGTAGCGCGTCCCCAAGTCCCTTCCCCCTCGACGGGGGAAGGCTAGGTCAGCCTGAGCCCCCTCTCCCTCAGGGAGAGGGTTGGGGTGAGGGTGAACTCCCCGCAACCACCCCCCGCTTCCAAGAAGGAGAACCCAATGTCCACCCCAATGTCCACCATCGAACAGAAACTGCAGCGCGAGATAGACGACTTCATCGCCAGCGCTCCCATATCTCGCCGAAAGCAGGCGGAGGCCGAGAAGTACCTGCCCGGCGGAAGCTCGCGCGGCACAGCCTACTTCGACCCGTTCCCGCACTTCATCGAACGCGGGGAGGGACACTATCTCTACGACGCCGACGGCAACCAGCTGCTCGACTTCATGATAAACGCCACCAGCCTCATCCTAGGCCATGCCCACCCCGACGTAACTCGCGCGATACAGGAACAGGCCGCGCGCGGAACCGCGTTCACCGGCCCCACCGATCCGCAGGTGCGGATGGCCAAGCTGCTGACCGACCGCGTGCCGTCGGTGGACTTGGTGCGCTTCACCAACTCCGGCACCGAAGGGACGATGATGGCGATTCGCGCCGCGCGCGCGTTCACGGGCCGCGAGAAGATGGCCAAGTTCGAAGGCGGGTACCACGGCGCCCACGAGTACGTGTCCGTAAGCGTCAGACCGCCGGCGGACAAACTCGACCCGTCCGGCCCCACGCCCATTCCCGAACATCCGGGCCTGCCCCAGAGCATCCTGGACCAGGTGATAGTGCTGCCGTATAACGATCTCGACTGGTGCGAGCGCGTACTGCGCCAAAACGCCTCAGAGATCGCCTGCCTCATCATGGAGCCGGTAATGTCCAGCTTCGGCTACCTGCCGGGCGAAGTGGACTTCCTGCGTGGGCTGCGCGAGTTGACCGCCGAGCTGGGCATAGTGCTGATCTACGACGAGGTGCAGAGCTTCCGAATCGCCCCCGGCGGCGCGCAGGAGGCGCTGGGCGTCATACCGGATATGACCTCGTTCGGCAAGATAATCGGCGGCGGCACCCCCGTCGGCGCGTTCGGCGGCAGAGCCGACATCATGGAGTTGTTCGATCCGACGCGCGGCGCGCCTATCGCGCACGCGGGCACCTTCAACGCCAACCCGGTTACCATGGCCGCGGGCGAAGTGGTGATGAACCACCTGACGCCCGAGGTTTACGACCGCATGAACGCCCTCGGCGACGAGACGCGCGCCAAGCTAAGCGCGGTGTTCGACGAATTCGAAGTGGACGCGCAGGTTACGGGCATCGGCTCGCTCTTCGGCATACACTTCACCGCCGAGGAGATCACAGACTACCGCTCCGTCGTCCGCGGAGACCAGACGATGCGCCGCGCCCTGTTCACCGGACTGCTCAACGAAGGGGTCCTGCTCCAAACGGCAACCGCCGGCGCGATGAACTCCCTGACCACCTCCGACGAGATAGACACCCTGGTTGACGCCACCCGCCGCGTCATCGAGCGGGTGCGCTAGACGCGGCTCCAAAACCGCTTTACCGCCAATATGCGGTTTGCTACACTTGTATAGATGGATTACATGTTGCTTCCTTAGTGGATTTGCAGCAAACATACAGCGGTAGGAGTGACTTTCAAGATGGTCAATGGAAAAATGTACGTGATAATCGCGGCGCTCGTCGCTGCGGCGCTCGCACTCGTCGCCTGCGCCCAGGAAATGACGGACGCCGAGATAGAAGACCGCGCCCGCGAAATGGGCATGATGATGGAATCGGAGATGCCCGCCGCCAGCGGCGAGATGATGGAGATGACGGACGACCAAATCAAAGAACGCGCCACGGAAATGGGCATGGTAATGGAGTCCGAAATGGAGATGGGCACGATGATGAGCGCCCGTCTCGATGAAGTCATGTCTAGGGACAAGGTCATCTGCGCCAGCCGTAACGACGTTCCCGGATACGGCTACTTGGACGCCGGCGGAAACAACGTAGGCTTCGACATAGACCTCTGCCGCGCGGTAGCCGCCGCAGTGCTCGGGGATCCCTCCA
Source organism: Dehalococcoidia bacterium (assembly GCA_034420955.1). Lineage (GTDB taxonomy): Bacteria > Chloroflexota > Dehalococcoidia > Lucifugimonadales > UBA1123 > VXRN01. The sequence goes on along the minus strand of DAOUKV010000004.1, from coordinate 163,235 downwards.
AGATCGAGATCCGCCTGATCTCCGCCGCCGAGCGCGGTCCCACGATCCAGTCCGGCGAGGTAGATGTCCTGGTGAGAACCGTAACTTGGACCAGCTCCCGCGACGCCGGCTGGGGCAACTACACCCAGACCATGTTCTACGACGGACAGGGCTTCATGGTGAACAAGGCTCTCGGCATATCCAGCGCGCTCGACCTCAAGGATGCCACCGTGTGCGTCACCCAGGGCACCACGACCGAGCTCAACTTGCAGGACTTCTCCAACCAGAACGACCTTAACATAGAGGCGCTGACGTTCGAGGATACTGACGCGGTGGTCGCGGCGTACACCGGCGGCCAGTGCGACGCCTTCACCAACGACCGCTCCCAGCTCGCCGCGCTCGGCAGCAGCTTCGAGAACCGCGCCGATCATGTGATTCTTCCGGAGACCATCTCCGAAGAGCCTCTCGGCCCCGTCGTCCCGCATGGCGACGAGCAGTGGTACGACATAGTCAAGTCCGTCATGGGCGTCCTGATCTACTCTGAGGCTTTCAGTGTTACCTCAGGCAACGTGCCTACCACCAAGACGGGCGACACCAAGGTGGACAGGCTGTTTGGCCTGGAGGGATCTTGGGGACAGGAAACGCTCGGAATCAGCCAGACCGCCGCGCAGGATGTCATCAAGGCCGTCGGCAACTACGGCGAGATATACGACCGCAACCTCGGCCCCGGCGGCATAGACCTGCCGCGCGAGGGCGGACGCAACGCTTTGTGGGCCGACGCCTCCTGCATGGACTGCCCCAAGGGCGGCCAGATCTACTCCGCGCCACTGAGGTAAGAGTAGCCGAGCGAACGAACCGATAGACGAAACCGAATCGAGAGAGGACGGGGAGCGTGATGCGACCCGTCCTCTCTTCGTTTGTGGCGCATTAGCTTCCAACCACTAGCCATCAGCCGCCCCATAGGATAGAATCGCCCCGAAACTGCTGACAGGTGACACGAAACCCGATGCAATTGACCACCAGAAGATTAACCTACCAGGGCATACCGGTCTGGCGGCACGCCCGCGTCATCCAGTGGACGATACAGATTCTGTCCGGAATCTTGGTCGTCACGCTGGTTTACTGGTTCTTCCGCAACATCGTCACCGCGGTGCAGGACAGGGAGATACCACACGGGTTCACCTTCCTGGACCGAGAGTACCAAACTCCCATAGGCCACCACTTTCTGCCGTATGAGTCCTCCGACTCTTTCCTGTACGCATTCGTGGTCGGCGCGACGAACACGGTGGTCGTATCGGTTATGGGCGTTATCTTGGCGATAGCCTTGGGTATCGTGGTGGGCGTGGCGCGAATGTCGAACAACTGGATAGTCTCCAGAATAGCCTTGGCCTACATCGAGTTCTTCCGCAACGTGCCCCTCCTAGTGCAGCTCTTCTTCTGGTTCTACATAGTGTTGGCTCTGCCGCCCATACTCGAAGGCTACGTGATAGCCGACATGCTGTTCATCAACAATCGCGGCATGTCCATCCCGATTCTCGCTCCCGTCAGCTATGGCGTCGCCGCGGTGTGGTTCATCGTGGCGATAGGCGGCGCCGCGGTGGGCGTCGCGCTTCACAGGTGGCTCACTTGGCGCGAGACTTCCACCGGCGCGGCCTCATACCCGCTTCTGAGCGGAGTCGGCGCGTTCGTACTCATCGCCGCCTTGGGATGGGCGATTGTCGCCGTCGCGTCTGGAACCGCCCCGCTCCAAGTATCCATTCCCACCCCTCAGGGGACGTTCGGGCGTATATCCGGAGGGTTCACCGTGCCGGGCGGACTGGTGGCCCTGCTCGCCGGTCTGGTCATATACACGTCGTCGTTCATCGCCGAGATAGTGCGCGCCGGCGTGCAGTCAGTCGGACGCGGACAGACCGAGGCGGCGCGCGCGCTGGGCCTGACAGGCATGGAATCGCTGCGTCACGTTACCTTCCCGCAGGCGCTGCGCGTCATCGTGCCGCCGCTCATCAGCCAGTGTCTCAACCTCACCAAGAACAGCAGCCTGGCGGGGGCGATAGGCTACGCTGACCTCACCAACGTAGCCAAGACGATGACGCAAACCGCGCCCGCCGTTTCAATATACATAATGATAATGGTGGCCTACCTTGCGATGAGCCTGACGTACTCGCTGCTGGGCAACCTCTACAACCGCACGCTGCGCTACTGAGGCGAACAGGATCTGAATCTGAGATGAACGCCGATACGTCCAATACGGCCAACACGGCCAACACCGATAGAGGACGAATTCTGCCTCCGCCGCGTTTGGAGCGAGGCGCGCTCGGATGGGCGCGCGCCAACCTGTTCGGCTCCGTATCCAATGCCGTCCTTACCGTCGTAGTGGGCGGCGTGGCGATACTGTCGCTATGGTTCGGTTTAGGCTGGGTGCTGTTCGACGGCGACTGGGCCGTCATATCCACTCTGGGCGGCCAGATGATAATAGGCCAGTACAACATCGTGGCGGCTTGTCCCAGCCAGAACTGTTTTTGGAGGCCGCAGGCGTCCTTGCTAATGGTATCCTTCCTGCTTGGCATGGGATGGGCGCTGGCGGGAGGCGGGTTGACGAAGCGCATGGCGATAGGCGTCGCCGTCGCGCTCGCCGCTTTCGCACTGCTTCCCTACGGGTTCGACCGCATGGGTATGGACGTCCGGCTGCTGCTGGTCGCCAACCTGCCCGCGCTCGGCGCCGGCTGGCTGATCGCGCGATACACTCGGCTGGGTTCTCCACGGGGCGTGATGATAAGCGCCGTAGTCGCGTTCATCCTAACGCTCGTCCTTCTGCGCGGAATAGAGGGAGTCCCGGGTCTCGAACCCGTCTCCGTCATCTACTGGGGCGGGTTGATGCTGAATCTGCTGCTCGCGGTGGCGGGCATCGCCATAAGCTTTCCCATAGGTATCGCTCTCGCGCTCGGACGCCGCAGCAACTTGCCCGTCGTCAAGCTCTTGTGCGTGGTCTTCATAGAAGTGTTCCGGGGAGTGCCGCTCATAACGCTGCTGTTTATGTCCCAGGTCTTGGTGCCTCTGGCGTTTCCCGAAAATTTCCCCGTCAACTCACTGCTGCGAGCCGCCATCGTAATCACCCTGTTCAGCTCCGCGTACATGGCGGAGAACATACGCGGCGGGTTGCAGGCCCTCCATCCGGGACAAGTCGAGGCGGCGCGCGCGCTGGGTATGCCGGGTTGGCAGACCACCATGCTCATCTCGCTGCCGCAAGCCATCCGAAACGTCATACCCGCCATCGTCGGCCAGTTCATCGCCCTGTTCAAAGACACCAGCTTGGTGTATATCATAGGTATGCTGGACATCGTAGAGATAAGCAGGGCGTTCATTCAGGGCAACACCGAGTACATATCCAGCGCAAAGGAACTCTTCATATTCTTGGCTCTGGTGTTCTGGATATTCACATACGCAATGTCCCATGTCAGCAGGAGAATCGAAGAACATCTCGGAGTCGCCAGGCGGTAGCGAGACCGGGTGCGCGAACGCGCGGTTGCCAGCGGCGCCGCGAACACGGCGGCCAAGACAGCGGAGGATGAAAATGGCTCTTGCCGAAGACAAGACCGAAGTGGAAGACATCATCATCTGCCGAGACGTTCACAAGTGGTTCGGCAGCTTCCACGCGCTGCGAGGCGTAACGACCACGGTCAAGAGAAGGGAGGTCGTCGTCGTATTCGGACCTTCCGGATCGGGCAAATCTACCTTCATCCGCACCATCAACCGGCTGGAGGAACACCAGCGCGGAGACATAATCGTTGACGGCATCGAACTGACCAACGATGTCCGCAACATAGACGCTATACGCCGCGAGGTCGGCATGGTCTTCCAGCAGTTCAACCTGTTTCCTCACCTGTCGGTCATGCAGAACATAACCCTCGCGCCCATCAAGGTCCGCCACATGCCTTCGGACGAAGCTGACGAGATAGCCATGAGCTTGCTTAACCGCGTCGGCATCCCGGAGCAGGCGGACAAGTATCCGTCAGAGCTGTCCGGCGGCCAGCAGCAGCGAGTCGCCATAGCCCGCGCGCTCGCCATGCAGCCAAACATAATGCTCTTCGACGAGCCGACATCCGCGCTTGACCCGGAGATGATCAAGGAAGTGCTGGACGCGATGAAGGAGCTGGCGGACTCCGGCATGACGATGATAGTGGTAACGCACGAGATGGGCTTCGCGCGCGAGGTCGCCGACCGGCTGATGATGTTCGACGAGGGCATAATCGTCGAAGAAGGATCCCCGGAGCAGATTTTCGAGAACCCGCAGAGCGACCGGACCAAGCTCTTCCTGTCCCAAATCCTCTAATCGCATACGATAGCCCCTCTCCCTCAGGGAGAGGGTTGGGTGAGGGTGAATTCCCCGTCCTTGCCAACCGCTGCATCCAGCTGGAGCTCAACGATGAAGAAACGCATCACCAGAATATCCGTCCACAGTACGAGCATGACCGTGGCCTCGATGTACGCCATAGTCATCTTGGCCATCGGCATCGTCATTTTGGTTGTAGGAACGCCGATAGCGCTAATCGCCGGCAGAGCGCTGGACAACGAAATGAGCGTAGGGATATGGATCGCCGGAGCGTTGGCATTCACTGTCTTCGGGACGATTTTCTATGCCCTGGCCGCCTACGCCTTCACCGCGCTAACGTCGTTCATCTACAACATCGTAGTCAACTGGACGGGCGGCATAGAGTTCGAGCTAACGGACAGCGACCAATGGCCCCCAGACCCACAATAAGCAGGTAGGGGTAAGCGAATCCTTATAGGGGCGGGTTTGAAAACCCGCCCCTTGCGTCAGCCCCTCGTTGTCCCCGCGACATTAACGGCGCAGAGACGCGGAGACACGAGGACCAATGACAATCTCCCCTGCGTCCCCGCGTCTCTGCGTTAATTCAACCGCGTCCTAGACATTCTGCGCCGCCGGCCTCGCCTCGATAGCGTGCCGCACCTCCGGGTTCACCACCGACATCGGGAACGTCCCCCGCAGCAGCCGGGAAGTCTCCTGCCCAACCTGCGCGCCGGAGCGGATGCGCGATATGTTCGACGACCCCGCCGAGTGCGGCGTAACAACCACGTTGTCCATCTTCAGCAGAGGATTCTCAGGATACGTTGGCTCCTCCTCGAACACGTCCAGCCCCGCGCCCGCTATCTCCCCGTCCTGAAGCGCCGCGATCAGCGCCGCCTCGTCCACCACCGGCCCCCTGCACGTGTTCACGAAGTACGCCGTCGACTTCATCGCTCTGAAGAAGTCCGCTCCCAGCAGCCCGCGCGTCTGGTTGTTCAGCGGCGTATGGACCGAGACGAAGTCCGATTCGGCCGCCAGCTCTTCCAGACTGCCGACCAGCCGCACGCGGTACTCGCGCGCGATCCACGGCGGGCAGTAAGGATCGTAGGCGATAACGTCCATGCCGAACGCCTGCGCCTTACGCGCCACCGCTCGCGCGATATTCCCGAACGCCACCAGCCCCAGCGTCTGATCGTATATCTGCGCCATCGGCATGATCGCCGCGCGAGTCTCCGCGCCCCACTTGCCCGCCTTCACCAGGTCGTTCAGTTGCGTCAGCTTCTTCGCGCACGACATCAGGAGCAGAATGGCGTGATTCGACACCTCCTCCGTGCAGAACCCCGCCGAGTTGACCACCATGATGCCCTGGTCCGTAGCCGCCTCGTGATCGATATGATTGAACCCGTGGCTGCCGACCAGGATCGCCTGGACGCCCTCAGTCTCCTCGATCACCTCGCGCGACAGCTCCACCCCCGCGTTGATGACGATATCCGCCCCCGCCATCGCCTCGATAGCCTCGCCGTCGCTAGTAACCTCGAACTTATCCAGCTCGTAGTCCATCCCCTGGATCTGTTCCTCGATAAGCCCCGTATCAGCCTCGCCACTGCCCGATATAACCGAAATCTTCAAAGTCACCGTGAACCCTCCTCTAGGCTGGATTGTGTGTAGCGCCCCCATTATACCCCCAAGCGCCCACCTTGTGGGGAGGCGGCTGGACCTATGGAAATCGCCTCATCTACCCAGCCATCAGTATCAGCAAGCTCTTGGCCCTGGACATACCCACGTACAGGAGCGACTTCAGCCAGTCATCGTCGCGCTTCTGGTCATACACCAGTATCACTACCGGACTTTCCAGCCCCTTGAAAGCTTGGATCGTGGAAAATCTGACGGATGGATGCGCGATCTCCATATCCCGTTGAGTGATGTCCGCAATGGGGAATCCGCCCAAGTACCCCGCTTCTGACAGAGGCGAATTCTTCAATTGGTTGGGTGAAAGCACGACTATGTCTTCGATACGCAGTTTGTCGCGCTTGATCAGATGTTCCATTTCGTCATCCAGATATTTCACGAGACGCTCGGGTGTATTCCAGCGTTTACGTCTTACTCCCATACCCATCTCAGCGCCTATCCTGCACTTGATGTCGAATCCCGACACCTTGGACATTTCATTCGCTATTTGGGGAGTGTTTCTACAGTTCATCGTCAAGGGTAGCGTAGGGATATTGCCAGCGTAGTTACCCAGAATCTTACTGGGATTCGGTGGAATTGCGAACAGCGCCTGCTGAGGCGTGAAATCTCCAAAGACCGCCCATTCTCCCTCGCCTAGACCGCCTTTCAGCGAATCATCCAAGAACTTGACTGTATTTTCATCGCCAAGTATGTCTTGCGCTTCATCTATTACCAGATAGTCAAAAGGGGCGCCTTCGCGTTCGATGTGTTCTGTCAGTGCCTCCCCAGCGTAAAGGTGATACCTTTCGCTAAAAAATTGGCTGATGCGTCCCTCGTCGTTTCCTCCCAGAGTTTCGCCTTCTTCCTCCAGAAAGTCGTCTCTGACGCTGCTTTTCAAGATGAACTGTCTTGCCACATCGTGCCAATTATTTGCGACTACCCCGTCCATACCGATCTGATCCCGTATCCATACCGCCAGAAGGCGATTGAAGCAGACCACCAGCGTTTTCTTCCCATCGCGCGCGGCCCGACGCGCAAACTCGACGGCGAGCATCGTCTTGCCAGTCCCTGCCGCCCCCCTGAACAGGCAACGGGGGTTGTATTCATACATATCCAGGTAGGTGTATTGCTCCTTAGTCAAACTTATGAGCTTCTCCTCAATGCGACCTATGATCACATTCTTGGTGACCACCATCTCGAAGTCCGGGCGCAAAAAACTTGTGATGGACTTTGCTTGGCTGGCGGTGGGCAGCTTTGCGCCCCTGTATGGTTGTAGCTCCCGAAGCCTGTTGCGGACAATCTTCATGACGTGCCTGTATATCGGCTCTCCGAGATCGTGGTGATCTATAACCTCCCAGCGCTCGAACTCCGGGCTAATAGGCGGACATGCCACATCTGGGAAAACCACCCCGTATGCGATGGGGCATCTTGCTTCATCTCCGAAGCCGAAATGATTCTGGATTGCCTGCTTCAACGCGAACATCGATTCTCGGGCCTGTTCGAACGGACTCTTGCCAAGACTGTGGCGGTTCCCATTCCGGTCTATGCTTGACCACTGACCGGAATGGCAGGCCACGCCTCCCCCCTTGACCTCCAAACAGACGATGCCATTGCCTGGGACGATCACTACAAAGTCAATCTCTCCATACTGCCATTTCGAGGTTCGGGTCAGATTGAGCGAGTGGAGTACGACCCACTCCGTCGTGCTAGGGTCGTCTCGCAGTTTCTGAAAGATCCGCCGCTCCGCCGGACTGCGCGTATCGTCGGATATCTGAGATGGAATCATCTTTGCCATATTCGTCCCTTAGCCCCAAGTGTTGTCAGAAGACTGCTTAGTGCGTCTCAGCGCCATTGATCGAGGCACATATGCACACTGCTGCTTAGAATAACACGATAACCTAGTCAGGCACTCAGCCTACGCCAACGCATGATGCTCGCCCATGCTGTATAATCTCACACCACACCATCCCAATAGGAGACGGATATGGCTACAATCGCGATTACCACGCGCCCGTGCCTCTACGGACTGCCGGACATACGCGGCATGGACGTCGAGGCTCTCAACGCGCTGTATCCCACGAATTTGGAACCCATGCCAGAAGGACTCCAACAGTTTCGCCCACTCTTATTCATATCGGAGTTGCTCCTCAGATACTTCGATATGGCCGGACGCGACTACATCATCTTCAGCGACAGTTTCATCTACTACATTGATGAATACGGCGCCAGGGTCAACGTAGCGCCCGACCTCTGCATCGCGTTAGACGTCAGCTTGGACGACCACGGCGACGACAGATCATACTTCGTGGAGCGCGTGGGCAAGCCGCCGGACTTCGTAATGGAGATAGGCTCTCCGTCCACGGCGTCAAGAGACCTCGACGACAAGCGGAGCATCTACGCGCACATCGGCATCGCCGAATACTGGCTGTTCGACCCCGAGGGTGGGAGCATATATGGTTTCCCATTGATGGGACTGCGGCTAGTGGACGGTGAGTACGCGCCCATAGAGTTGGATGAACTGCCGAACGGGGCGGTCAAAGGACACAGCGAAGCGCTAGGCTTGACCCTGTTCTACGAGAACGATGAACTTCACCTCATAGACCCCTCAACGGGTCTGAGACTTCGACGCCCCACCGAGTTGGCAGCCGATGAACAAGCCGCGCAACGGAGGGCAGAGGCCGCGCAACACAGGGCAGAGGCGGCGGAGACCGAATTGGCCGAGTTGCGGCGAAGGCTGAGCGGCGAATAACCCATATCTATGATGAACGCGACAGCGCATCTGATGCCCGTCGCGTTCCCCGTCCATAGATGCCGGTTTCCGGTCGTCGAGCGCCCGCCCCCTACATCACCGGCGCCGTGCTCACCGAATGAGGAAGCGTCGTCTGCCCCATCAGGTACTCGTCTATGCCGCGCGCCGCCTCCCGACCCTCCGCCAGAGCCCACACCACCAGCGACTGACCCCGCGCCATGTCCCCCGCCGCGAATACCCCATCCGCCGAGGTCATCTTGTTCGCCGCCGTAACCACGTTGCCGCGCCCGTCCAGCTCCACTCCCAACTGCTCCAGCATCCCGTCCGGCTCCGGGTGCAGGAAGCCCAGCGCCAGCAGCACCAGGTCAACGTCTAGCTCGAACTCCGAATCCGGTATCTGGATCATCTCAGGCCGGCCATTGGCGTCCGGCGCGCCCCACTCCAGGCGGACCGCGTGCATCTTGCGTACCTGTCCGCCGGAGCCGCTGAAGCGCTGCGTGAGGATGTTGTAGTCCCGCACCGCGCCCTCTTCATGCGATGACGACGTTCTCAGAACCATCGGCCACTGCGGCCACGGATTGCTGTCGCTGCGGACTAGAGGCGGTTCCGGAAGCAGCTCGAACTGATAGACTACCTCCGCGCCCTGCCGGTGCGCCGTGCCCACGCAGTCCGACCCCGTGTCGCCGCCGCCCAGCACCAGCACTCGCTTGCCCTCCGCCACTATGCGCTCTTCCGAGTCGAAGACCTGTCCCGCGTTCACCCGGTTTTGCTGCGTCAGGTACTCCATCGCCAGGTGTACCCCGTCAAGCTCGCGCCCCGGAATCGGCAGATCGCGCGCCACCGTCGAGCCTCCGGCGAGGCATACGGCATCGTGCCGCGCGCGCAGCTCTTCGCCGCGCACGTCGCGGCCCACGTAAACGCCCGTCTTGAAGACTACGCCCTCAGCCTCCATCTGTTCCACGCGCCGCTGCACCACGCGCTTTTCTAGCTTGAACTCCGGGATGCCGAGCCGCAGCAGTCCGCCAACGTACTCGTCGCGCTCGTACACCGTTACCATGTGGCCCGCGCGGTTGAGCTGCGCCGCTGCCGCCATGCCGGCCGGCCCGGAGCCGATGACCGCCACGCTCTTGCCCGTGCGCTCCGACGGCGGCTGCGGAACTATCCAGCCCTCATCCCAGCCCCGGTCGGCTATCGCCTTTTCGATGTACTCTATCGTAACCGGGTCGTTGTTGATGTTCAGCACGCACGAACCCTCGCACGGCGCCGGGCAGATTCGCCCCGTGAACTCCGGGAAGTTGTTCGTAGCGTGCAGCTCATCGAGCGCCTCACGCCACATTCCCCGGTACACCAGGTCGTTGAAATCGGGGATGATGTTCCCCAGCGGGCAGCCGCCCATGCAGAATGGCACCGAACAGTTCATGCACCGTCCGCCCTGCACGCGCGCCTCCGACTCCGGCCAGGCGTTGTAGAACTCCTGCCAGTGCCTGGTGCGCTCCGAAGGGTCCTGAGTCGTCGGGGCCTTTCGCGCCCACTCCATAAATCCTGTGGGTTTTCCCATAGCGCCTTTGCGTTTCCCGTTCCGCGATTGTTGATATTTGCTTTGGTCTGTTCCGGCGTCGCCCAATCGCCGGCTAGTCGCCCGGCGTCCCGACCAGTTCTTGCTCACGCGCCGCGCGCTCGGCCAGAATTCGTTTGTAGTCTATCGGCATGACCTTGACGAACTTGGGCAGCATCGCGTCCCAGTCGGCCAGTATCCGCCGCGCGTTCTCGCTGCCGGTGTAGGCGAGGTGGTCTTCCAGCAGACGACGGACCGAGGCGATGTCATCCTCGTCTTCCAGGTCTTCCAGATATACCATCTCGGTGTTGCAAAGGTCGGCGAACCGCCCATGCTCGTCGAATACGAACGCCTCGCCGCCGCTCATGCCGGCGGCGAAGTTGCGCCCCGTCGGGCCTAGGACGACGATGCGTCCCCGCGTCATGTATTCGCAGCCGTGGTCGCCTACGCCCTCGACGACGGCCTCCGCGCCGGAGTTGCGGACGGCGAACCGCTCGCCCGCGATGCCGCGAATGAACGCCTGGCCGCCCGTTGCGCCGTACAGCACCACGTTGCCGACGATGATGTTGTCCTCGGCTACGTAGCTCGCCCCCGCCTGTGGAGCGATGACTACGCGCCCGCCCGAAAGCCCCTTGGCGAAGTAGTCGTTGGCGTCTCCCGCCACGCGGAAGGTTACGCCCTTCGCCAGGAAAGCCGCGAAGCTCTGCCCCGCCGAGCCGTCGAAGTCGATCTGGATCGTATCTTCCGGCAGCCCCTCCTCGCTGTAGCGCATGGCGATCTCGTAGCTGAGCGTCGTGCCGACCGTGCGGTTCGAGTTCGATATGGGCATCGAAAGTTCGATGGGCGTCTTGTTTTCGAGCGCGTCGGCGCAAAGCTCGATCAGCTTGTTGTCCAGCGCCTTGTCCAGCCCGTGATCCTGCGGCTCGCAGCAGTATGTGGCGACGTCGCCCGGCACGTCCGGCATATTGAGCAGCTGCGAAAAGTCCAGTCCCTTCGCCTTCCAGTGCGCCACCGCCTGCCGCGTGTCCAGCCGGTCCATGCGCCCAACCATCTCGTTGATCGTGCGGAAGCCCATCTCCGCCATTATCTGTCGCAGCTCCTCGGCTACGAAGAAGAAGTAGTTGATGACGTGCTCCGGCTCGCCGGTGAACCGCTTGCGCAGCTCAGGATCTTGCGTGGCGACCCCTACCGAGCAGGTGTTGAGGTGGCACTTGCGAAGCATGATGCAGCCCATAGCGATCAGCGGCGCGGTCGCCATGCCGAACTCCTCGGCGCCCAGCAGGCACGCGATCGCCACGTCGCGCCCTGTTTTGATCTGACCGTCTGTCTGAACGACGATCCGTCCGCGCAGGTCGTTCTCGACCAGCACCTGCTGCGTCTCGGCGACGCCTAGCTCCCACGGCAGCCCCGCGTACTTGATGGACGCCTCGGGCGACGCGCCGGTGCCGCCGCTGTCGCCGCTTATCAGCACAACGTCGCCGTGCCCCTTCGACACGCCCGCCGCTATCGTGCCGACGCCCGCCTCGGCGACGAGTTTGACGTGGATGCGCGAGCGCGGGTTGGAGTTCTTCAGGTCGTGTATCAGCTGCCCCAGGTCTTCGATGGAGTAGATGTCGTGATGCGGCGGCGGCGAGATCAGCTCGACGCCCGGCGTGGAGTTGCGAACCCAGCCGATGTACTCATCCACCTTGTGTCCCGGAAGCTGGCCGCCCTCGCCGGGCTTCGCCCCCTGCGCCATCTTGATCTGCAGATCCTTAGCGTTCGCCAGGTAGTTGATGGTAACGCCGAAGCGTCCGGAAGCCACTTGTTTTATCGCGCTGCTGCGAAGGTCGCCGTTCGCGTCCGGCGCGTACCGGCGCCAGTCCTCGCCGCCCTCGCCCGTGTTCGAGCGCGCGTCTATCCGGTTCATAGCTATCGCGAGCGCCTCATGCGCCTCGCGGCTTATCGACCCGAGCGAGATGGCGCCCGTGGCGAAGCGCTTGACTATCTCCTTGGCGGACTCCACCTCATTCAACGACAACGGCTCGTCTGCCCGCTTGAAGTCCAGCAGCCCGCGAATGGTGCACATCTGCTCCGCGTAGTTGTTCGCCCACTGCGCGAACTCCTCATAAGTCTCCCAGCTGTTCGACTTGGTGGCGTACTGCAGCTTGGCGATAGTGGTCGGGTTCCACATATGGTACTCGCCGTCCCTGCGCCACTGGTAGAATCCGCCCCCGTCCAACTGCGCGCCGCCGCCGGACGGCGTAACCAGGTCCACGTATGCGAACGAGTGGCGAACGCGCGACTCTTCCTCGATCTCGTCTATGCCGATGCCGCCAATGCGCGACGGCGTCCACGCGAAGAACTCGTCTATGAACTCCGCGTTCAGCCCTACGGCCTCGAATATCTGCGCGCCGCGATAGCTCTGGATGGTGGATATGCCCATCTTCGCCATTATCTTGACTACGCCCTTGTGCGCCGCCTTCAGGAAGTTGTACTGCGCCGTCTCCAGGTCTATCGGCGTCATGAAATAGCCGTCGCGTATCATGCCGGCCATAGTCTCGAAGACCATGTACGGGTTGACGGCCCCCGCGCCGTAGCCGACCAGCAGAGCCAGGTGCGCTATGTCGCGCGGCTCTCCGGATTCGACGACGATGCCGCACTTCGTCCGCGTTCCCTCGCGTATCAGGTGATGGTGAACGCCCGCCGTCGCCAGAAGGCTCGGTATCGGCGCGTTGTCCTCGTCCACGCCGCGATCCGACAGAATGAGTATGGAGTAGCCTTCCTCGATCGCGCGCGACGTCTCGGCGCGCAGCCGGTCCATCGCCTCGCGCAGCCCGCCGCGCGCCTCCGGGTCGAACAGCGTCGAAAGCGTCTTGGAACGGATGCCGTTGACGTCCACGTCGCGTATCTTCTCCAGATCCGCGTTAGTGATGAACGGATAGTCCAGACTCAGCTGGCGGCAGTGGTCCTGCGTCTCGGCGAACAGGTTGCTCTCCCGCCCGATCATGGCGCGCGTGGACGTGATCAACTCCTCGCGGATCGAGTCGAGCGGCGGATTCGATACCTGCGCGAACCGCTGCCTGAAGTAGTGGAACAGCGCGGGCGAGTGTTCGGACATGACCGCCAGCGGCACGTCCGTCCCCATGGAACCCACCGGATCGGCGCCGGTCAGCGCCATTGGCTCCAGTATCACGCGCAGGTCTTCGAGCGTGTATCCGAAAGCTGCCTGCCGCCGCGTGAGCGTGTCGAAATCCGTCTCGTGAACCGAGTCCGGCTCAGGCAGATCCGACAGCGACACCATGTTGTCCCGCAGCCACTCGCCGTAGGGCTGACGCCCAGCCAGGTTCGCCTTCAGTTCCGAATCCTGCACTATCTCGCCGCGCTCCGTATCCAGCATGAACATGCGGCCCGGATAGATGCGCTCCTTGTACAGTATGTTTTCAGGCGGCGCGTCCAGCACTCCGGTCTCCGAACCCATCACCAGCGTGCCGTCCGTCGTAACCAGGTAGCGGCACGGACGCAGCCCGTTGCGGTCCAGAACCGCGCATACCTTCGTCCCGTCCGTCCCGATGACCAGCGCCGGGCCGTCCCACGGCTCCATCATGGAAGAGTGATACTCGTAGAAGTCGCGCTTGGCCTGGTCCATGGGAATATGGTCGCCCCATGCCTCCGGTATCAGCATCATCATAGAGTGTTCGAGCGAGCGCCCCGACGCGATAAGCGCCTCTATGGCGTTGTCCAGCGTGGCGGTGTCGCTCTGAAGCGGCGTAACCACCGGAGTTATCTTCGCCACCTCGCTGCCGATGATGTCAGACTCGAAGTTCTTCTCTCGCGCCGTCATCCAGTTGATGTTTCCCTGGATGGTGTTGATCTCTCCGTTGTGAATGATGAACCGGTACGGATGCGCCAGTTTCCACGAGCCGAGCGTGTTGGTGGAGAAGCGAGAGTGCACCAGCGCGAACGCCGATACCATTCTCTCGTCGGTCAGGTCGTGATAGAAGTCGGCGAGCTGGTACGCCATTACCAGGCCCTTGTAAATCAGCGTGCGCGCCGACAGGCTGCATATGTAGAATTCGCTCTGAGTCGCCAGATCATCGCCCAGAATGGCCTTCTCTATCTGTTTGCGTATGACCAGCAGCCGCAGATCGAACGCTCGACCGGCGTCGGTGTCGTCCGAGCGTCCCACCATGAACTGCCGGATGACGGGCATGACCCGCGCGGCCAGCGTGCCTATCTTGTCCGGCGACACGGGAACGTCGCGCCAGCCCAGGAAACGCTGGCCTTCGTCCGCGACGACGCGCTCGACCTCAGCCTCGCAGCGCGCTCGCTCGTCCGCGTCCTGCGGCAGGAACGTCATGCCGATTCCGTAGTCGCCCCGTTTGGGCATTGCGGCGCCCGGCTTTTCGAACTGCGCGACGATGAACTCGTGCGGCATCTGAATCGTGATGCCCGCGCCGTCCCCGGTCTCCGGGTCCGCCCCCGCGGCGCCGCGGTGCCGTAGATTGTTTAGCACCTCGATGCCCTGTTCGATCACCCCGTGCGACTTGATGCCCTCGATGTTCGCCGCAAGCCCAACGCCGCAAGCCGCGCGCTCGAAAGACGGGTGATGCAGCCCATCTGAGGATAGGCGGGGTGTGTATTCCTTGCTATAACTGTTCATCGCGTCTGTCCTGGTTTCTCGCTACACCCGTTCCCACGAAAGCGCGTCCCCGCGCAGACGGGAATCCATAATCCTCGCCATAACTGTTGACCGTATCTGTACCGCCCCCACACCGATTCCCGCGAAAGCGGGAATCCAGAGGCAGGGTAGGGCGCGGCCCTGCCGAGAGGCGGATAGAAGCCGGAGCATCGTCCGAGCGCGTGTGGCATGGCTTACAGCGTCGGCAGGTACTGGGCTATCTCGTAATCCGTAACCTGCGACCTGTATCGCTCCCAATCTATCTTCTTGTTCTCCACGAAGCTGTTGAACACAGTTTCGCCCAGCGCGTCCCGCACAAGTTGGCTGTCTTCCGTAATCCTCAGCGCCTCCAGCAGATTCGACGGCAGGGATTCGATGCCCAGTGAATGGCGCTCCGCGTCGGTCATCTCGAACACGTCCGCGCCAGCCGCCGGTGGAAGCTCGTACTCGTTCTCGATGCCCTCCAGCCCTGCGGCGAGCATGACGCTGAACGCCAGGTACGGGTTGCACGCCGGGTCCGGCGAGCGGTACTCGATGCGGCGAGACTCCTCGCGCCCCGGCTTGAACGACGGCACCCTCACCAAGTCCGACCGGTTGACGTTCGCCCACGTTACATAGACGGGCGCCTCGTAGTTAGGCACCAGCCGCTTGTACGAGTTGACCCACTGGTTGGTGACGGCGGTGATCTCGCGGGCGTGCCTCAGCAGACCGGCGATGAAATGGCGGGCGATGTCCGATAGCCGATCCTCATCCTCAGCGTCGTAGAAGGCGTTGCGTCCGCCCTTGAACAGCGACTGGTGAATGTGCATCCCGCTGCCGTTCACGTTGGCGATCGGCTTCGGCATGAAGCTCGCGTAGCAGTCGTGCCGCTGCGCTGTCTCCTTCACGACCAGCTTGTACGTCATCACCGTATCCGCCATCGTCATCGCGTCGGTGTGGCGCAGGTCTATCTCGTGCTGGCTTGGCGCCACCTCGTGATGACTCGCCTCCACCGGAATGCCCAGCTCTTCGAGCATCAGCACGCTCTCGCGGCGCAGGTCCGTCGCGAGATCCGTCGCATTCTGATCGAAATAACCTCCGCCGTCCATCGGCTCCGGCTTGGTAGAGTCGGGGAAGTAGAAGTACTCAATCTCCGGGCCCACGTAGTACGTATAGCCGCTCCTGGTCGCCCGCTCGACGTTGCGCCGCAGCACGAAACGCGGGTCGCCCTCGAACGGAGTCTCGTCCGGGTTGATGATGTCGCAGAATACCCGCGCGACCGCGTTCTCGCGCGGACGCCACGGCAGGATGGCAAACGTATTGGGATCGGGCAGCGCGTACAGGTCTTTCTCCTCCGCGCGCGCGAACCCCTCGATCGCCGAACCGTCGAAGCCCATACCCCGCGTCAGCGCCGATTCGAGCTCCTCGACAGTGATGGCGAACCCTTTGAGATTGCCCAGAATGTCGGTGAACCACAGGCGGATGAACTTGACGTCATTGTCCCGCGCCTCTTTCAGCGCGTATTCGATTGCATCGTCTCTGTCAACCATGCGGCTAACCCATATCCCAAGCGTTCAGAGTGGGCGGACAACTCAGAAATCCGTCGGCTGCGCCGTTGCCATAAGCAACATACAGGCGCAAGCGGACGCGCGCAAACGCGCCGGAAATCTTGGCGAAATATAGCAATTTTGTGAAAGTTGTGTCAATCTCACGTGGACGGAACTCCCTTCCCCGACAGGGGAAGGGTAGGATGGGGGCGAAACCCCTCTCCCCTAGGGAGAGGGGTGGGGTGAGGGTAACTCCCCCGCCTGTTGATGCGTGACAGACTCCAACCGCTCCTACCAACACCACATCAGTGGTGGCGGGCGCCCACAAACGACGAAGACATCCAGACGCGTTTAACGCAGAGACGCAAAGACGCAGAGAACTTCATCTACTCTCTGCGCCCTTGCGTCTTTGCGCCTTTGCGTTAAAATCCGGAACCGAACCCTAAGCGTCGAAGTACAGGAAGAACTCGTAGGGGTGTGGGCGCAGGCGTATCGCGTCCACTTCCTCGCTACGCTTGTAGTCCAGCCACGTCTCGATGAGGTCCGACGTGAACACGTCGCCGGCCAGCAGGAAGTCGTGGTCGTCCTCGAGCGCGTCGAGCGACTCTTCCAGGCTGCCGGGAACCTGCTTCACGTTGGCAGCTTCCTCGGGCGACAGATCGTACAGGTCAACGTCCATCGGATCGCCCGGGTCTATCTGATTCTGTATGCCGTCCAACCCGGCCAGCAGCATCGCGGCGAAGGCGAGGTACGGGTTCGCCGTCGGATCCGGGCAGCGGAACTCGATGCGCTTGCTCGGCGGCGTGTCGAAGTACGCCGGAATGCGGCAGCACGCGCTGCGGTTGCGCGACGAGTACGCCAGGTTCACCGGAGCCTCGTAGCCCGGCACCAGGCGGCGGTACGAGTTCGTCGTCGGCGCCGCGAACGCCAGAATCGCCGCGGCGTGCCTGAGCAGACCGCCGGTGTAGTACTTCATCGTGTCGCTCATGTGCGCGTAGCCGTCGCCGTAGAAGATGTTGGTGTCGCCGTTCCAGATGCTCTGGTGCGTGTGCATTCCCGTGCCGTTGTCCTCGAACAGCGGCTTGGGCATGAACGTGGCGATCTTGCCATGCTTCGCGGCTACGTTCTTCACCAGGTACTTGTAGATCATGATGTTGTCGGCGGTCTTGACCAGCGTATCGTAAACGATGTCGATCTCGCCCTGGCCGGCGGTGGCGACCTCGTGGTGCTGCTTCTCGATCTTCATGCCGAACTTCTGCATCTCCAGCACCATCTCCGAGCGAATGTCGCTCAGCGTGTCCACCGGAGGCACGGGGAAGTAGCCGCCCTTGTGGCGCGGCCTGAAACCGTTGCTCCGCGTCTTGCCGTCCAGCATAAACTCGTTGCCCGAGTTCCAGATGCCCTCGTCCGAGTCCACTCTGTGGTGAGCCGAGTTCGCGTCTTGGTGGAAGGTGGCCGAGTCGAAGATGAAGAACTCAGCCTCCGGCCCCCAGTAGCTCGTGTCGCCGATGCCGGTGGACTTGAGATGAGCCTCCGCCTTGTGCGCTACGTTCCGGGGGTCGCGCGTGTAGCTGCTGCCCGTCAGGGGGTCGCGGATGTCGCACAGCAGGCTAAGCGTCTTGATGTTGTAAACCGGATCGATGACGGCAGTGCTCGCGTCCGGCACCAGCAGCATGTCGCTCTCATCGATCGTCTGGAAGCCGCGTATGCTCGAACCGTCGAAACCCGTGCCTTCCGCGAACAGGTCTTCCGTCAACTCGTTCGGCGGAACGCCGACGTGGTGAAGAGTGCCGGGCAGGTCGGTGAACTTGAGATCTATGATCTCTATGCCCTCGTCCTGCGCTAACTTGATTACGTCTGCCGGGGTCATTGCGCTACTCCTTTTCTTGGTCTGGGGGCTTTCCTCAGCCCATCCGCCCTACTTGCCCTATCCGCTCGGTCAGGGCTGATGATTCGCTTACACTGAATGTGCCTGACCGATGATCGGACAGGCACATTCTATCAGTTTTATTGGTCTGTGGTATGCCGGCTCCTGTGGACAGTCAACGCCGGCCTCCTCTTCGGACTTGAGATGAAGCCGCTAGTCCCGGTCCTTGCGCAGCCTGCTGGGCAGAATCACCCACAGCCCGAACAGAGCCACGAATACCACTACGCCGAGAATCGCTTCTATACCCATCTGTGCATGCTCCTGAGTATGGCGCCGGGAAACGCCCGGCATCACTGAATTTCTGTACACATATTATTGGGCATCCGTGTTTCGGAGTTGTTACGCAGATGTTAACTTTGTGTTACATATCACAAAGTCCCCCAGCAAACGGGCAGACCCCCGCCCCCTCGATAGCCTCACACGGATGCCGCTCGAAGACTCCAACTTGCCTATCTCCTAGCTCTCATCTCTTATCTCCTAAAACAAAAAGGCCCCGACCGTTCAAGCCCCCTTGGAACGGCCGGGACCTTAGACTAAAAGGTGCAATTCGTTTGTTCGAGTGGACTAGCTTGCAGAGACTGCCCGGCTAACGCCGGACAGACATCGGTCAAGCGCTTGGCTTGTTACCCGCGCGCCTGCTCGGGGTAGGCAAGCGCGCCGTGCTCCGGCTCGTCCAGGCCCTCGTCCTCCTCCTCTTCGGAGGCGCGCAGGCCTATCGTCAGATCGAGCGCCTTGAACAGGATCAGGCCGATGCCCAGACCCCACGCGATGGCGACTACGATGCCGATGATCTGGGGCAGAATCTGAGTGGCGTCGCCGGCGATCAGGCCGCTCACGCCGTTGTTGCCCGCGGCGAAGATGGCTACCGCCAGAACTCCCCACGCGCCGCAGATGCCGTGTACCGTAACCGCGCCAACCGGGTCGTCAACCTTCAGCGTGTTCTTCACGAAGGAGACGCCGAAGATCATGATGACGCCGGCGATTAGGCCGATGACCACCGCGCCCCACGGGTCCACGTAGGCGCAGCCGGCGGTGATGCCGACCAGCCCTGCGAGCGAGCCGTTGCAAGCCATCTCAACGTTCGCCTTGCCCGTGCGGATCAGCGTTACGTACATCGCCGCCGTCGCGCCGGCGGCGCCCGCCAACAGCGTGTTCACCGCGTTGAGTCCCAGGCTGTCCGAGTTGATGTTGAATCCGAACCAGCCGAAGAACAGGATGAACGTGCCGATCACCACGTAGGGCATATTATGGCCCTCTAGCGGCTCGCCTTCCCTGAAGCCCTTGCGCGGCCCGACTACTATCGCGCCCGCCAGCGCCAGGAAGCCGCCGATCATGTGAACCACCGCCGAACCCGCGTAGTCCGCCATGCCCAAGTGGGACAGCCACCCAGCCCAACTCTCTGTTCCATCGTCCCCTACGCTCGTTACGAAGGCCAGTCCCGTACCTTCCGCGCCGCTCCAAGCCCAGTGCCCGTATATCGGGTACACCACCGCGCCGACGATGAAGCTATACGCGAAGTAGGCGTTGATGCGGGTGCGCTCCGCCATCGCCCCCGCGATGATCGTCGCCGCCGTGCCCGCGAACACCATCTGGAACAGCCAGCTGACCAGTTCCCCATCCTCGAAGTCAACTAGGAAGAAACCTTCGAGACCGATGATGCCGGCCAGACCGCCGCCGCCCATCATCAGGGCGAAGCCAAACGCCCAGAAGCCCAGCGAGGCTATGCAGAAGTCGAGGAACGACTTGGTCATGTAGTTGATGGTGTTCTTGGAGCGGATCAGCCCCGCGCCTAGGAACGCGAACCCCGCCTGCATGAAGAACACCAGCGTCGCCGCGACGATCGTAACGAAGTCGCCAAGCGTCGCGCCTACCTCTTCGGCAGACTGCGCGTAGGCTATCCCGCCGCCGCCAATGAAGATGCCGAGACCCAGCAGCGCTATCATCACCAGCTTGAGTCTGAACGGCGTTAGATTTAGAGTGCCTATCTTAGTCAATTCGATTACCTCCTCGATGAGTCCGGGGGCTTGTACGGATAGGGGGCTATTACCCTTGACAGAAGAGGATAGGGTGGGATTATTTCCAAATCTTTTCGCCCGTGTAAACGTTATGTTGCATTAGTATTGCAAAAATGTTAACTTTCCCACGCTCTAAATCCCTTCCCCCTCGATGGGGGAAGGCTAGGATGGGGGTGAAAACCCCCCTCTACCTCAGGGAGAGGGTTGGGATGAGGGTGAAAACCCCTCGACTCGCTTGCTATGACGCCCACGATATAAGACCATTGCCAAAACCCCAAAGGAGGCGACCAAATGGATCTCGGACTCACAGACAAACTCGCGTTGGTGGCAGGAGGCAGTCGCGGCATCGGCAAGGCGATCGCGCTCGATCTCGCCCGCGAGGGCGCGGACGTAGCCATCGCCGCGCGCAGCGCCGACGCGCTGGAACAGGCAGCGGCGGAGATAGCCGAACAGACCGGACGACGCGCCATTCCCCTGGTGTTCGACGCGACCGACACCGACCGGACCAACGCAATGGTGGACGAGGCGGCCGAGCGGCTGGGCGGCCTTCACATCCTGATCAACAGCGCCTCGTTGCCGGGCGGCTCGCCGAACGCCGTAGGCCCCGTCGAAACCGTTGACGAAGAAGAACTGCTCGACGACTTCAACACCAAGTACGTCGGCGCGCTGCGCTGCGCCAAGGCGGCCATACCGCACCTGAAAGCGCAGGGTTGGGGGCGCATCGTGAACATCAGCGGCACCAACGCGCGGCGCGCCGGCAACCTAAGCGGCGGCGCGCGCAATACCTCGATGGTTCACCTCACCAAGACACTCGCGCTCCAGCTCGGCCCGTTCGGCATCACCGTCAACTGCGTGCACCCGGGAACCACGCGCACCGAGCGCACGCCCGGTATGCTCGCCGCGCGAGCCTCCGAGTTGGGGATCACCCCCGAGGAAGTGGAAGCGAGAGACTTCGCGCCCGGCGCCGCGAGCGGAAACGCCATCGGTAGAATGGTGGACGCCGACGAAGTCGCCTACGTAACCACCTTCTTGGCGTCCGACAGAGCTTGGGCGGTTACCGGAGAGCTGATAGTCGCAACCGGCGGAGCTGGCAACTTCGTGTACTACTAGACCCCACGCGCTGCCCCAATTAACGCAAAGGCGCGGAGAAAAAATAATTATAGGACTTACGCAGTTGAAGTTATCCCCTCTCCCTTTGGGGAGAGGGTTAGGGTGAGGGCATACCCCTTCAAATGCGGAACTCCTAAGTTATCCTCCGCGCCTCTGCGTCAAAATCCCCTTCATACACCACAATCCCCAGACCCTCATATACCAGAGTGGCGACCTGCGCCGGTAGCATCACCACGCCTCTTAGCCTGGCGCGCGTCAGGCTAGCGCCGGAGATGACCGCCCCGCGCATGTCAGCGCCCTCGAACCGCGTCAGTTCATCTACGACGGCGCCGTTTAGCCGGCACCCGTCGAATGTCACGCCACTGAAGTCGCAGCCGCTCAAGTCGGCCTCAGTGAAGTTGACCCCGACGATTCGCTGCCCCGCGAACGCGTGCCCGCGCAGCGACGCCATGCTGAAGTCCGCGCGTTCGATCTTTACCCCGTCCAGCCGCGTCCTCGCCAGATCGACCCCGCTCAGCCGCGAGCCGCTGAGATCCGCTCCAAACAGGTTCGCCCCATCGAGGTCAGAGCCGGATAGGTCGCAGTCCGTGATGCGCGAAAGGTTCAGCTTGGCGTCCCCCAGCTTGGCAGCCGTGAAGTTGCATCCCGTCATCTCGGCCTCATGCGCCTCGATGCGGCTCAGCGACGCCCCCTCAGCATCGCAGTCGCGCATCCGCAGTTCCGCGCACACGATGTTGGCAAGGCTCGCGCGCCTCAGCGAGCAACCCTCCATCACTAGCGAATCCGCCTCGATGCTCGCGAAGTCGGCGTCATCGAAGTCGCAATCGCGAAAGACGACACCCGCTTCCAACATATCGTAGAGACGGTCGCCATCGGTAAGCCTGAGACCTTCATATATCGTCATGCGTCATGCACCGTCGGCATAAAAATGTAGCGTAGGGCGTCCATTGTGGACGAACGAAGCGCATCAGGCAGCCCATAGGGTAGGGACGGGGAGAGGTGGTGGGCGATACTGGATTTGAACCAGTGACCTCTGCGATGTCAACGCAGCGCTCTAGGCCTCTGAGCTAATCGCCCGTGTAACGAATCCAAGTCTAACAAGGATTCCGAAATCCGGTCAAGAAAGACAAGCGAGAAACGAGGAGTGAGAAACGGGAAGCGTACCCCAGCTCCTCACTCCTCTTGTCTCACTACTCCCTAATCGTCATCCGATGGAATCGGCGCCGCATAGTCGTCGAAGACGCTGGGCCCCGGCTCCTCTATTCGCTCATCGCCGAAGTCCGGCGGGCCGAATCCATGTTCGGGACCTATCAGAATCGGCTCGCCGGATCCGCCCGCGCCAGTGGTCATGATGCCCATGCCGCGCGTCGGCGCGCTCGCCTCCTCCGCGCTCAGGCCCTCCACTCCGTCCTCGCTCAGATTCAGCCTGGCCGGGATGAGCCGTCCGATGATGACGTTCTCCTTCAGCCCTTGCAGCTGGTCGGTCTGGCCGTTGACGGCGGACTCGGTCAGAACCCGCGTCGTCTCCTGGAACGAGGCGGCCGCCAGGAAGCTGTCCATGTTCAGAGACGCGCGGGTGATGCCTAGCAGCACCGGCGTCGCCGTCGCGGGTTCTCCACCCTCGGCAAGCGTCTCAGCGTTAGCCTCCTCGTAGTCCTGCCTGTCCATGTACTCGCCCGGAAGCAGGTTCGTGTCCCCGGGGTCGTCGATCTGCACCTTGCGGAGCATCTGCGAGATGATTAGCTCGACGTGCTTGTTGTGGATAGGCACGCCCTGGGAACGATACACCTTCTGCACCTCGTCTATGAGGTAGCGCTGCACCGCTTCCTTCCCCTGGATGCGAAGTATCTGCTGCGGGTTCTTCGGCCCCGACGTTAGCGCCTGTCCCGCTTCCACCCTGTCGCCAGAGCGGACGGTTATGTTCGCCGCCGCCGGTATGACGTACTCGCGCTGCTCTTCGTCGGTCCACGCGATCGAAAGCGTGTTGTCGTACATCTCGACGACACGCCCCGACACACGCGCCATTACGTCCTCGCTGTTGAGTGCGAGCGACTCCTCATCCACCTCGCTCTCCGCATCGTCCGGCTGAGCCAGCATTTCGCCGATAGCGACGAGGGAACCCTCCTCGACTATGGGCGTGAAGCCCTCGGGCAGGGTGTACTCCTCGGTGTACTCCTCCAGGCTGGAAACCTGGATTCTGCGTCCCTCGGTAAGCTCCGTAACCTCTACCGTGCCGTCTATCTCAGACAGCACCGCCTCGCCCTTAGGATTGCGAGCCTCGAACAACTCCTCGACGCGCGGCAGACCGCTGGTGATGTCCTGGCCCGCGACGCCGCCTGTGTGGAACGTTCGCATCGTCAACTGCGTGCCTGGCTCGCCGATGCTCTGCGCGGCGATGATGCCCACCGCCTCGCCCATCATGGAACCGCGCATCGTGGCCAGAGACAGCCCGTAGCACATCTGGCAGATGCCGCGCGGCGACTCGCACACCATCGGCGAGCGAACCGATACGGTATCTACTCCCGCCTCCTCTAGCTTGTCCAGCGCCTTGTCGTCCAGCGCCTCGTTGCGGTCCATCAGAATCTCGCCGGTGTTCGGGTCCGCGACCGGCGCGGCTAGGTAGCGAGCGCGTATCTGCTCCCGGAATGGCGCCGTCCCCTCCTCCTGTCCGAGGCTGGAAATCACTATGCCCACGGAAGTCTCACAGTCCGGGTGCAGGATGATTATCTCCTGCGACACGTCTATCAGCCGCCGCGTCAGGTAGCCCGAATCGGCTGTCCTCAGCGCGGTGTCGGCTAGACCCTTGCGCGCCCCGTGCGTGGATATGAAGTACTCCAGCACACCCAGACCCTCTCTGAAGTTAGCCTTGATGGGCCGGTCTATGATGCGTCCGCGAGGATTGGACATTAGCCCGCGCATACCCGCCATCTGCTTGATCTGCGCGATGTTGCCCTTCGCTCCGGAGTTCGCCATCAGGTAGATGCCGCCGTAGTCCTCGAGGCTCTCCTGGATGGTGCGCGTCAACTTGTCGTTCGCCTGCGTCCAGATGTCCACCTTGTTTACGTACTGCTCTTCCTCGGTGATCAGCCCGTCCATGTACTGCTCTTCGAGTTCCTGCACCGTGGACTCGGCTTCGGAGACGATCTCCTCCTTCTCGCGCGGCACCGCCACGTCGCTAATCGAGATGGTGATGCCCGACTTGGTGGCGTACTTGAAGCCTAGATTCTTGATCTGGTCCAGAACCTCAGCCGTCCCCTCGTTGCCGAGGATGGCGTACACGTCGGCCACGATGTCTTTGAGAACGCCCTTCTCGACCTCTTGGTTGCGGAAGGCAACGCCATCGGGCAGCGCGTCGTTGAGGATGATCCTGCCGACGGTCGTGTCGATCATCTCGCCGTCAACCGTCCTCGTGGTCGTCTGGCCGTCGCTTGTCGTTTCGGTCACATCGCCGTATATCCGAATCTCGATGGGATCGCGCAACTCGATGGATCCGAGCTCGTGCGCCAGCCGCGCGTCCTCGCGGCTGTTGAACTGCCGACGGGTCTCGCCGCCGGCGCTCTTGTCCATGATCGTCATGTAGTACGTGCCCAGCACGATGTCCAGCGACGGCGCCACTATCGGCTCGCCCGAGCTTGGCGAAAGCATGTTGAACGTGCTCATCATCATCTGCCGCGCTTCCATCACCGCCTCGCGCGATAGCGGCACGTGAACCGCCATCTGGTCGCCGTCGAAGTCCGCGTTGAACGCCGTGCAGACCAGCGGGTGCAGCTGTATCGCGCTGCCGTCTATCAGCACCGGCTCGAACGCCTGGATGCCCAGCCTGTGCAGCGTCGGCGCGCGGTTTAGCAGCACCGGCCTGTCCTTGACCACCTCTTCCAGAATGTCCCAGACCTTCGGCTCTATACGCTCCGCCGCCCGCTTCGCGCTCTTGATGTTTTGCGCGTATCCCTTCATCACCAGCCGGTTCATCACGAACGGCTTGAACAGCTCCAGCGCCATCCGGCGCGGCAGGCCGCACTGGTGCAGCTTCAGTTCCGGCCCCGCTATGATGACCGAGCGGCCGGAGTAGTCCACCCGCTTGCCCAGCAGGTTCTGCCTGAACCGCCCCTGCTTGCCCCGCAGCAGGTCCGACAGCGACTTGAGCCGATGGTTGTGGCTGCCCGCCACCGCGCGCCCTCGACGCCCGTTATCCACCAGCGCGTCCACCGCCTCCTGCAGCATGCGCTTCTCGTTTCGTACGATGATCTCCGGCGCCGCGAGCTCAATCAGCCGCTTCAGCCGGTTGTTCCGGTTGATGACGCGACGATACAGGTCGTTCAGGTCGCTCGTGGCGAATCTGCCGCCGTCCAGCTGCACCATCGGGCGAAGCTCCGGCGGAAGCACCGGCAGCGTAGTCATCACCATCCACTCCGGACGGTTGCCGCTCTTGCGGAACGCCTCCAGCACCCGCATCCGCTTGATCGCCTTCTTGCGACGCTGGCCCGATGTGGACTGCATCTCTTCCTGAAGCTCGTCGCGTAGCGCGTCCAGATCCAGGCCGCGCAGCACCTCCAACACCGCCTCCGCGCCCATGCTCGCCTGGAAGACCCCGGCGTGCTGATCGCGGAGCTCGCGGTAGCGGCTCTCCGTAAGAAGCTGTCCGACACGCAGGTCCTCGACCTCGTCCATCAGCGACAGCTGCTCGCTCTCGAACTCAGCCTTTTCGTCCTCTATCTGAATCTCAAGCTGGTGGATGTCGGCTTCCAGCTTCAGCCATGGCGAGTCCGCCGCCTCGTCGTCGTCATGCGACTCCGGCGCCTCGCCAAGCGCTTCGAGCCGCTCCTGGAGCTCGGCCAACCGCCGCTCGCCCTCGGTCTCCAGTTCTTCAAGAACCTTGTCGAGCTCTCCCTGTATCTGGTCCGCCCGCGCCGCCCGCATCTCATCGTCCACGTGGGTAACGAGATACTGCGCGAAGTACAACACGCGGTCCAAGTTCCTCGGAGATAGGTCCAGAAGCAGACCCAGCCGGCTGGGAGTGCCTTTCGAGAACCAGATGTGCGCCACCGGAGCGGCCAGCGCGATGTGTCCCATGCGCTCGCGACGCACCTTGGCGCGAGCCACTTCCACGCCGCACCTGTCGCAGATCACGCCCTTGTAGCGAATCTTCTTGTACTTGCCGCAGTAGCACTCCCAGTCCTTCGTCGGACCGAAGATGCGCTCACAGAACAGACCGTCCTTCTCCGGACGCAACGTCCGGTAGTTTATCGTCTCCGGCTTCGTAACCTCGCC
This sequence comes from Dehalococcoidia bacterium, assembly GCA_034420955.1. Taxonomy (GTDB): domain Bacteria; phylum Chloroflexota; class Dehalococcoidia; order Lucifugimonadales; family UBA1123; genus VXRN01. The sequence continues at coordinate 136,472 of DAOUKV010000004.1, read as the reverse complement.
GTAAGACCATATCCTGATCTGCTCCGGCGATGCCAGAGATATTCGGATTGCGTTGAAATCGTTGCCGCCTAGGGCCATATTGACGCTCCACGAAGTGCTTTCAGTTTGTCGATTGCCAGCCTAATTCTCTGTGATTCACCCCTATCTATCGGATTTATCATGCGCTCGCCCGACGCCAACCGTAGGGCGAGCCTTGTGGTCGCCCGCCCAACTTCGGTCAAGCGCTTGGCTTGCGCCTAATCGTCGTCCGCCGGCGCGCCGGCCTCCTCGACCGCCTCGTCCGGCGCCGCAGTGGTTCCGAAGTAATCTATGCGCGGCTCCGCGTCTATGATGGATCCCCCGATTGGCGGCATGGCCATCGGAGCGGCTTCCAATTCGTCCTCGCCAAGCTCGCCGACCAACTCGAACGGCGGGAACTCCGCCATATCTTCGTCCAGGTCGCCCATTCCGAACACCTCAGGCTCCTCATGGAGCAGCTCGACCGACAGGCCCAGACTCTGAAGTTCCTTCATCAGAACGTGGAACGATTCGGGTATGCCCGGCTGTATCACGTCCTCGCCCTTGACGATCGCCTCGTAGGTCTTGACGCGACCCACAACGTCGTCAGACTTGACCGTGAGCATCTCCTGAAGGTTGTACGCCGCCGAGTAGGCTTCCAGCGCCCACACCTCCATCTCGCCGAAGCGCTGGCCGCCGAACTGCGCCTTGCCGCCCAGCGGCTGCTGCGTTATCAGCGAGTATGGGCCGGTCGACCGCGCGTGCACCTTGTCCTCGACCAGGTGTATCAGCTTCAGCATGTATATCTGCCCCACGGTGATCGGCTGGTCGAACGGCTCGCCGGTTCTGCCATCGTACAGCGTCGTCTTTCCGATGTTTGGCGCCGCGACTTGCTCGTCCCGGTTGAGGCGCGCCGACTCCAAGAGGATGTCCTGCTCCGCCATGTCCGACACGTCCAGGCCACGCTCCTCTTGAAGCCAAATCTTGATGCTTTCCCTGCGCGCCGCGCCCACCTCGGCGTCCGCGCCGAATAGGCCGTCGTAGTCGCAGCCGCGCTCGGCAAGCCACTCTCGCACCCGGCCGTGGTCTATGATCCGCTCGCCGTTGTTATCCGCGGCCCTCGGATCGACCGCGCCCGATCTCTCGACGATCCACGCCCTGCCGAGCGCGTCTTCGATCTCCGTATCCCGCGCGCCGTCGAACACCGGAGTAACCGCCTTGAACCCCAGACGGCTGGCCGCCCAGCCCAGATGCGTCTCGAGCACCTGTCCCAGGTTCATGCGCGACGGGACGCCCAAAGGCGTCAGGATGATGTCAACCGGCGTGCCGTCCGGCAGGAACGGCATGTCCTCTTCCGGCAGGATGCGCGCGATGACGCCCTTGTTGCCGTGCCGCCCGGCCATCTTGTCGCCCTCGGTGATCTTGCGCGTCTGCGCCACCCACAGCCGCACCAGCTTGTTGACGCCCGGCGGCAGTTCGTCCTTGTTCTCGCGACTCAGCACCCGAACGTCTATTATCTTGCCGCGCTGTCCGTGCGGAACGCGCAGCGACGTATCCTTCACGTCCCGCGCCTTCTCGCCGAATATCGCCCTCAGCAGCTTCTCTTCGGCCGAAAGCTCCGTCTCTCCCTTCGGCGTTATCTTGCCGACGAGAATGTCGCCCGGCCCTATCTCCGCGCCAACGCGGATGATGCCTTCCTCATCCAGGTTTCGCAGGTTCTCATCGCCCACGTTGGGGATGTCCCGCGTTATCTCCTCAGGCCCCAACTTCGTGTCGCGACTCTCCACCTCGTGCTTTTCGATGTGGATGGACGTGAACTTGTCGTCCTTCAGCAGCCTGCGGCTGATTATGATGGCGTCCTCGAAGTTGTAGCCCTCCCAGCTCATGAACGCGACCAGCACGTTCTGGCCTAGCGCAAGCTCGCCGCCGCCGGTGGACGAACTGTCGGCGAGCACGTCGCCCACCTTAACCACGTCGCCCCGGTCCACGATAGGACGCTGGTTCACGCAAGTCCCCTGGTTCGAGCGCACGAACTTCATCAGGTTGAACCTGTGATTCTCACGCTCCGAATCGGTAACCACTATGCAATCGCCTGTAACGCTTGTAACCACCCCTTCGACGTCGGAAAGCACCACCTGGCCGCTGTCCTTCGCCACGCGCTCCTCCATGCCCGTGCCCACCAGCGGCGGATCGGGACGCAGCAGCGGCACCGCCTGCCGCTGCATGTTCGAACCCATCAGAGCTCGGTTCGCGTCGTCATGTTCCAGGAACGGGATGAGCGCGGTGGATACGCTCACCAGCTGTATCGGCGCGACGTCCATGTAGCCCACGTTGTCCGGGGATTCCATCGGCACGTCTTCGCCTCTCCGCGTCTCCACGCGGTCCACGGTAAACTGCCCGTGCTCGTCCAGCACGTCGTCAGCCTGCGGCGCGATGTGTACCGCCTCCTCCTCATCCGCCGTCAAATACACGATGTCGTCCGGGTCGTCCGACACAAACGGCTTGACCTGCACCCACCGCTCGGGAAGCGCGGCCATCTGCGTCAGCCTGCCGTTGCTTCTGGTAGGTGTGCCGCCCGCCTTGAGGATGGTAACGCCCTCGTCGGACACCACGTCCTCGGTCAGCGTGCGCCCCTCCAGGCGCGGATCCTTGTTGGAAATCGTAGTGCGAACCTTGCGGTAGGGCGTCTCTATGAAGCCATACTCATTGGTGCGCGCGTACGTGGCCAGCGAGCCGAGCAGCCCGATGTTCGGGCCCTCAGGCGTCTCGATGGGGCAGATGCGCCCGTAGTGCGAGTGGTGAACGTCGCGCACGTCGAACCCGGCGCGTTCGCGCGACAGACCGCCCGGCCCGAGAGCCGATAGCCTGCGCTTGTGCGTAAGCTCCGCCAGCGGGTTCGTCTGGTCCATGAACTGCGATAGCTGCGAACCCCCGAAGAACTCCCGAACCGACGCGACCACGGGCCTTATGTTCATCAGCGCCGCCGGCGTCGTGGTGGCCGGGTCCATCTGAGTGGTCATGCGCTCCTTGATGACGCGCTCCATCCTCAGCAGCCCAACGCGCACCTGATTCTGGATTAGCTCGCCTACCGCTCGCACGCGGCGGTTGCCCAGATGGTCTATGTCGTCCTTGTCGACCACGGCGTTGTTTATCAGTATCATCCGGCGGATGAGCGCCACGATGTCGTCCGGAGACAGCGTGAGCTCCTGGAACTCCTCCGGGCTGTCCGGGTGCAGCTTGCGGTTCAGCTTGTAGCGGCCCACTCTGCCCAGATCGTAGCGGCGCGGATTGAAGAACAGGCTGTCCAGCAGGTTCTTCGCGTTCTCCACGTTGGGCGGCTCGCCCGGGCGCAGTCGGCGGTAGAACTCCAGCAGCGCTTCATCGGTCGTCTTGGCCGTGTCCTTCTCGATCGTCGTCCGCATGAAGCTGTGCTCTTCGTCCGTGTCTATGTCCTCGAACATAGACATCAGCCCCGCGTCCGTCTCGAACCGGCTGCGAAGCTCTTCGTCCTCCGAATCTTGGTAGAAGTAGCTCAGGCAGCGCAGCAGCGTGCTTATCGGCGTCTTGCGCTTGCGATCTACCTTCACCGACAGCAAGTCGCGGTTGGATGTCTCGAACTCCATCCACGCCCCGCGGTACGGGATGAGCTTCGCGGCCGTCAGCGGCCTGCCCGTGTTCGCGTCGGGCGTCGCCGTAAAATAGACGCCCGGGGACCGCACGAGCTGGCTGACCACCACTCGCTCCGCGCCGTTGATGATGAACGTCCCGGTAGAAGTCATCATAGGGATGTCCCCGATGAACAGCTTCTGCTGTTTGATCTCGCCCTGGCCGGGGCCGGACGCCTTGATCGTCAGCTTCACCGTAACGTGCAGCGCGGCCGCGTAGGTGGACTCGCGCTCCCGACACTCCGCCTCCGAAAACTTGGGGAGGTCGAAGTGGTAGTACTGAAGACCGTCCCTGTCGGCCCTGTCTAGCGCCGCCTCCCACGCTGCTTCCGTGTCGTACTGCCAGCGGTCGAGGTAGTGGTCGCCGAGGCTCAGCTCGAACCTCCCGCCGGGGAAGTCCTCGATCGGAGAAATCTCGTTGAACAGGTCCCCCAATCCCTCGGCCTTGAAGTGCTCGAATGAATCCAACTGAACCTGGATGAGGTTGGGCACGTCTATGATCGAAGGCACCCGCGAGTAGGTGCGCTTGGCCTGGACGCTGTCCCATACTGTGCCGTTAGCGCCGTTGCTAACCTGAGATGCGGTTGCTGCGGTTGAGGTCATACGCTCTCTCACTCCTGGGAATTGCAAATAGAAAGCGACGATTAACTTGACTGAGGGTGAACTGCAAAGATGAAGCGACGCCTACGGGACGTCTGGGGAATGGGGAAGGGACGACGGGCAAACGTGTAGTGAGGTTCGGAGGGGATGAAAATTTAAAGTCAAATCTAGGCGCATAGGGCGACTCCGTACACTCTACCAACATATGAGCGCCGTGTCAAGTGGTTACGGGCGCAGAAACAGGGCAATTCGCCATGCTACAATTACCATCGCAAATTCCAAGAATAGGAGAACCTTCCATCATGCCGGATACCAGATTCACGGTCTATTCACTCGGCGCCGGAGATCACCCAGACATAATCGAGGAGCTTGACAAGGTCGGCGCCCGGCTGGTGCCGCTGGAAAGGCTCGATTCCGAAGACGAGATCATCGCGCAGACGGCCGCCGACGCCGACGCGCTCATCGTCACCGAATCCCCCATTACGCGGCGCGTGCTGTCATCGTTCGACCATTGCAAGGCGGTTCTCAGAACCGGGGTCGGCTTCGACTGCATAGACGTACAGGCCGCGACTGACAACGGCATCGCCGTAATCAACGTGCCCGACCTCTGGACCCGCGAGGTGGCGAACCAGGCTATGATGCTCCTGCTCGCCGCCAACCGCAAGCTGCTGGAACAGGAAAGCGGAGTTCGCGAGAATCGCTGGCTTCCGCGCATCTCCGCGCCCGTCGGCCCCCTGCACACCGAGACCGTCGGCGTCGTCGGGCTGGGCCGCATCGGTAGCGCGTTCGCGCGGCGCATTAAGGCGTTCGAGGTCGAGCTAGTCGCGTACGACCCGTTCGTCTCCGACGACGCGTTCGAAGCCGTGGGCGCGACGCCGGTATCGTTCGACGAACTGCTCTCCCGATCCGACTACGTATCCGTCCACACACCGCTCGACGAAGGCACATACCACCTCATCGACGAAGACGCGCTGCGAAAGATGAAGCCGACGGCGATACTCATAAACACCTCGCGCGGCCCCGTGGTGGACGAAGAGGCGCTCATAACCGCGCTCCAGGAGGGCTGGATACTCGGCGTGGGCCTTGACGTCCTTGAGAAGGAGCCGCCCGACGCCGACAACCCCCTGCTCGGCATGAACAACACTGTCCTCACACCGCACGCCGCCCACTACTCCGAGCTTTCCATGGCCCTGCGCCCCGGACGCTTCGGCTCCGAAGTCGCCGCCGTTCTGGACGGACGCCTCCCCCAGAACCTGGTAAATGGTCCCGTTCTGGAAGTGCTGCTATTGAGATAGATTGAATTAGGAGGAAGACTCATGAGCACATTCTCAGTACCCATCGAGCTTGGCAACCGGAACGACGGGACATTCGAGACAGTGGAAATGTTGGTAGACACGGGCGCGTCCTATACCGCACTGCCCGCGTCGCTGTTGGAATCCGTAGGAGTGGAACGCGCTGACAGTCAGTCATTCGAACTGGCTGACGGCAGCGTAGCTCACTTGGACATGGGCGAAGTCCTGATACGATACGACAACCGGGCGCGAACCACCCCCGTCGTGTTCGTAGCAGGGAACGCAACCCCTCTACTGGGAGCGGTAACGCTGGAGCAGTTCGGTCTGGGCGTTGATCCCGTCAAGCGACGGCTCATTCCCGTAAACGCGCTGCTGCTCGGATACCGACCGCCGGCGGGATGAGATAGTTATTCTATCTCCACCCGGTCCCCGTCGAACGTTATCAGCCGCGCGCCGTGCCGCAGCGTCGCTCCACGGAAGTGGCGCAGTTCCACCCTAAGTTCGTCCAGTCGCCTGTCGATTTCGGATTGGAAGCGCGACGACCCGGACTGGCGCGCCATGCGTCCCCACAGACCGCGCTGCGGCATACGCTTGAGCGCGTCGCCGAACGCCGACATGAACGGCGCGAACGCCCGCGTCGAAAGATCCCGCATCGGCGCGTCGTCCGACGGGTCCGCGAAGTACAGACTGAAGACCAGTTCGCCGTCCGCCGTCGTCTCCGCGTCCAGAAGCAGCGACGGCGACGGCTGGCTCTCGAACAGTTCCCCCGCGTCTTCGACGCCCCGCGCCACCTCGCGCACCGCAGCCTGCAGTACACGCAACGTCCGCGACACGTACGATACGTGTATCGCGCGCGCCTCTACCGTAAGGAACAGGCAGAAGTCGCCAACGTAGCGATTAGAGTAATAGTCGCCGGACACGGCTCACCTCAGCACGCGCGCGTCGCCGACGCGCCGCGTAACCCGCGTGTGGTCGAGATGGTCCATCAGCGCCAGCGCGTACTTGCGACTGGTGCCGAACAGGTTCCGCGCGTCCCCCACCGTAATCTCCCCGTGCTCCTCCAGGTGCGCCGACACCTTCTCGACCATCTGCCGGTACGCCGCCGCGGAGAAAACCACGCCGCCGCCGGTCTTCACCACCTTCCCCTCGTCGTCCAGCAGGTTAACGATCTCCGCGTCTATGTCCATGTCCGTCGGCGGGGAGTACGGCTCCGACTCCAACCGGCGCAAGTACTCTTCGACCGTCGCCCGCTGCGCCTCGCCCAGGCCCAGAGAGCTAGGCGCGTGGTCCGGCAAACGCACGGTGGAACCTCGCTCCACGGTTACGCCGCCCTCGTTCAGCAATCGTAGAACATCGTTGAACACCTGCGGACTCAGACGCAGCCGCGAGCGCAGCTCCTCTTTCGGCGCTGCGGCGCGAAGCGGAAACTGCCGGTGATAGTCGCCCAGCGCCTCCCGCGCGCTGCCTTCCAGCGCGCGCCAGCCGCCGCCGGTGTAGAACCGCGCCCCCCGGCGGACGCCCCCCACGCCCAGCGCCACCGCCTCCCCGTCCGCGATCATCGCCTCGATCTCGGTTCGCGCCGTCCGTTCGTCCAGATTCGCGCGGTTGACGATCTGGCTGAACTCTGCCGGCTCCATGTCCTCGATCGTCTTCAGCAGAATCTCGCGGTCCGAGCCGCGCTCCATTATCTTCAGTCGCTCGATGGTCGGCGCGTGGCGACGCCTCGGACGCGGCGCGTGCGTATCCACAATGTTGCCGCCGCCCAGAGTAGTCATGTTCGAGCGTATTACGAAGTAGTCGCCCTTCGCCACCGCCACCGGCGCGTCCAACTTCAGCTGCGCCCATGTCGTATCGCCCGGTTGAGCGCGGTCATCCTCGAGCAGCCGCAGCCGAGCCACCGTCTCGCTAGACCCGGTGTGAACGGTAACGTACATGTTGTGGCGCAGCGGATTCGGCGCGTCTTGCAGAACCCGCAGGTGAACGTCGAACGCCGTCGTGGGCCTCAGCCAGCCCGGTACCGTCAGCGTCTCGCCGCGAGACACGCCGCGTTGTGAAACGCCGATCAGGTTAGCCGCCACTCGCGTGCCCGGCTCGGCCATCGACACCCGCTGCATATGCGTCTGCAGACCGCGGATTCGCGTACTCTGCCCGGCCACGGCAAGCTCCACCTCTTGTCCGGTCTCCAGGTGGCCGTCTATCAGCGTGCCGGTAACCACCGTGCCGAACCCAGTCATCGTAAACGCGCGGTCTATGGGTAGGCGCGGCCGCGCCAGGTCGCGCTTGGCGGGGATGTCTTGGAGCATCGCGTCTATCGCGCCGATAAGCTCCGGCAGTCCCTCGCCCGTGTGCGCCGACACCGGCAGAATCCGCGCCCCTTCCAGCGCGGTGCCTCCAAGCGCGTCCTCCACGTCCGCCGCCACCAGCTCCAGCCACTCGTCGTCAACGAGGTCCGTCTTCGTGAGCGCCACCATGCCGCGCGGTATCCTCAGCAGGTCCAATATGGCCAGATGCTCCCGCGTCTGCGGCATTACCGACTCGTCCGCCGCCACTACCAACAGCGCGACGTCTATCCCGCCGACGCCCGCCAGCATATTGTTGACGAACCGCTCATGACCCGGCACGTCAACGATGCTGACTTCGCCGCCGGACGGCAGCCGGAACCACGCGAAGCCCAAGTCTATCGTCAGCCCGCGCTCTTTCTCCTCGGCGAGTCTGTCCGGGTCTATCCCCGTCAGCGCCTCGACGAGCGTGGACTTGCCGTGATCTACGTGTCCCGCTGTGCCAACTACGAACATGAGACGCGCTTTCGGGGCATTCCACCCCTAAAATCGCAAGGATTCCCTTTCACTATGCATAACCACTACTAGGTTATCTACGTGATGGTCTTCCACGCAACTCTGCGTCGATTGCTCCAACTGAATTGTGGCGTGCGAGATGCTGTATCTATTGACCAGTATATCCCGTATCTCCAACCGCAATCTTTCCAGTTCGGCGGTCGTCAGAGACGGATCGACCAGTATGTGCGCGGTCGCCATGTCGTAGCCTCTCACCAGCGACCAAATGTGAACGTCGTGGATGATGGTGACGCCTTCCAACTCCAGCACCTCATCGCACATTCTGTACACGTCTATATTCTCCGGCGCGTTCGCCATGAGCACGCGGACCACCTTCAGCGCCAGAGGCCACGCGCTAGTCAGGATGATGCCCACGATCACTATGGTCAGGATAGGATCTATGATGTCCCAACCCGTGAAGTATATAACGACGGCGGATACAATGACGCCGACCGAACCCAGCATATCCGCAAGCACGTGCTTCATCGCGCCTTCGACGTTCATGTTGTGCTGCGACGAACTGTGCAGGACCCACGCTGCGAGAATGTTCACGATCAGCCCAAGGCCGCCGACTCCCAGCATCCACTCTACCTTGATCGGCTCTACGTGATCATGGCCCAAATGGACTACCCGGTGATACGCCTCTACCATGAGCCATGCCGCGATGAGCCACAGGCTAATAACGTTGATCATCGTCGCCAGCACCTCGGCTCGGCGGTAGCCGAAAGTGCTGTCTCCCGACGCCCTCCGCCGCGAGACCGCCAGCGCAAACAGCGCCAGCCCAATCGCGGCGGCGTCCGTAATCATATGCCCGGCGTCCGCCAGCAGCGCCAGGCTGCCCGAAATTATGCCGCCCACCACCTCAGCTACCATGAACCCCGAAATCAGCGCGAGCGCTATGATGAGGCTCCGCATACTGGTGTCGCTGAAGTCGTGGTCGTGCCCCGCGTGATCGTCGTGGTCATGCCCCGAGTGGTCTTCGTGCCCATGCCCCGCATGGTCGTCGTGCCCATGCCCCGCGTGATCGTCGTGCCCGTGCCCCGCGTGATCGTCGTGGTCATGCCCCGCGTGGTCGTCGCGCGTAGTTCTTGTTCCCATGTGCAGCCCCTTGACCTGGAAACCCCTTGCCGCAGTTTCGAGCCTGTCTCGCCGCCGCCGGATATACTATCAATAAAATCATTTACTATCGTTTCAGTGTATGATACAGCGATACTATGCACAACCGCTTTACGCGGCTCGCGCGCCAGGGTTTTCGTTCTTCCCCCTAGGGCCTCTCGATTGTATTCAGCGCGAATGCACAGGAACGAAAGTAATCCTAATTCATTCCTTTGCGCCTTTGCGTTGAGTCCATGCGTTGAACTTAGACGATTGAAAGTCGTCGCGCCTTCCCCGCCTCGCCGTACCGCCGCGCCGCCGCAGGCGCTATAATCCCTATGTAATGAACGCGATACTAATTAGAGTGTGGCCCCTGGCGCTTGTGGTCCTGATGGTAGCCCTGCCCGCGGCTGGTCCATTGCTCGACCATCACTTCGCCGAGCGGCAACCCTATCACGCCCACGTGGGAGCGGATTCGTCGCACCGGCACGACTATCGCGCCGCCCACGCCCACCCCGTGGACCCGGCGACGGGCGAATCGTCAGCCTTCCCCTCCGCAGACGCCGCGCTGGTACTGTACAGCTTCGAGGTATCGTCGCCCATGGCGTCCATAGCGATCTTGGCGAACTCGAACCTCGACGACCGTCTGACCGCCGCCGCCGACTCCCCTCTGGCTATCCGCGCCGCGACCGAAGCGGCGTTGGCATCGGCCCTCGTTCCGGTTCCCAAAAGACCTCCTCGCGCGTAGCCCGCGGCCCTTGTCTCTCTAACTCTCGGGACGCCGTTCGCCAGGGCGTACGGCGGAGGTTTCGGTGTGGGTATCCCGCTGAAGTACGCGCTTACAGCTATCATCGCCGCGGCGGTCGCGGTCGCCTGTCTGGGAACGCTGCTTTGGCTGTCCGCCGATCCGGTCGGCGCGCACGGCGGCGGATTTCAGCTAACCCGGCCCGCCGTGGCCGGACCCTACGAACTCCTGCTTGGCACGATTCCGGATCCGCCCATCGTCGGCGAGGCCATCCTGATTCTCCAGATCGCCGACCCCGACACCGGCGCGCGAGTGTTGAACGCGCAAGTCGACGCGATACTCGCAAGCTCCGACGGACCCGCTCCCACGATCCCGTTCGGACCCGACTCATACGACCCGACGTTGTACGAGGCGAATGCCACGCTCGACGCCGAAGGTCCGTGGACGTTCACCATAAACGTCTCCGGCGCGGACGGCGGCGGCTCGGCGACGTTCGACTACGAGGTCAAGAGCGCAAGCCCTATAGCGGGCATCATCACGCTGGCGACGCTGCTCGCGCTCCTGACCATACTCAGCCTGTCCATGCGCGCTTTCCTGAAACAGAGAGGCGGCGGCCAAAGAAGACGACGCAAATCATGATGTCACTCTGCGCTTGTGTCAGAACAGTCCCCTCTCCCTCAGGGAGAGGGTTAGGGTGAGGGTGAATCCACCGGCTGCCAAACTGACACGGCATTCTGAACCCTTCGGAGGCTACTACTAATGAAGATACTCACAACCATAATGATACTGACAGCGCTCGCGATTGCCACAACCGCCGTCGCGCTCGCGCACGGCGATGAAGAGGTTGGCGACTACAAGCTGGTAGTCGGCTTCTTCAACGAGCCGGCTTACGAGGGCGGGGTCAACGCTGCCAGCGTCCGCGTTACCCTCGCCGGCGACTCCGCCGGAATGTCCGGCTCGACGGGGATGTCGGGAATGTCCCACTCGGATGACGCCGTCGGCGTGGAAGGACTCGATCAGACCCTTCAGGTCGAAGTTACATACGTCCCGACGTCCACTTCCAAGACGATGGATCTAATCGCCGTGTACGGCGATCCGGGACACTACGTTGCCTACTTTATACCAACCGCGCCGGGCCATTACCGGTTCCGGCTCATCGGAACCATCGAGGGCAATGAGATAGACGAGACGTTCGAGTCCATGGCGGGCGGCGGCGACTTCGACGACGTGCGGTCTCAGACCGGCCTCCACTTCCCCGAACCGCGTCCGTCCCTCCGAGAGCTTGAAAGCGCCGTGCGCGGCGCCCAGGATATGGCGCAGCGAGCGGCGCAACAATCGACGCAACTCGCGGCGCAACTTGCCGCCGCCGAACCGGATAGCGACGCGGGCGCGCTGCTCGGTATAATCGGAATCATCGTCGGCGCGGTCGGCATAGCCACCTTCTCCGCCACGATAATCATAGTGACTCGCGCCCGAAACTCCGCCGACAACTCGTAGCGCGGGAGGGAAACAATGCCAGCCCCCAAACCTCTGCGCCTCCGCGCCACTGCGTCAAACTTGTCCCGCCTCGCGCGAGCGGGGCTGGCATTGGTCGCCGCGCTCGCCGTCCTGGCCCTGGCTGCCTGCGCATCGCCATCCGACGATGTGCGAACGCCCCCGCCAACCACTACGCCGGTCCCCGCGCCGCCGGCGGTCGAGTCTGCGCCGACAACCGCCCGAACCCCTGTCGTGGCTCCAATCGTAACCGCCGTCATCGCCACGCCGACCCCCGTCCCGCGAGAGACTGCGCCTGCCTTTGACCTGCCCGCGGCAGGCGGCGGCGCGGTATCGCTTTCCAAACTGCTGGAGGGCAGAAAAGCCGCTGTGCTTGTGTTCTATCGGGGCCTGTTTTGAGGGATCTGCCGCAACCAGCTCGGCGAGCTGGCATTGATGAGCCAACAGTTCGAAGAACTCGACGTATCCCTGGCCGCAATAAGTACCGACAATATCGAGGATGCCGACAAAATGGCTGAGATGATAGGCTCCCGCCTCTACGTGCTCGTGGACGCCGAGGCCCAGACGGCGCGCGACTACGGCGTATTCGATCTGCACGGCGACGGCGTGGCGGCGCCCGCAACGTTCATCATAGACCCCGACGGCGGGATTGCCGCCGTCCACATTGGCCGAGACATCACCGACCGCCCCACGCCGGATCAGATTCTGGCTGAGGTGGATCGGCTGTTCAGATAGGCGATTTCCCTTGCGCGTATCCTCCGGCCAATCCGCGCTCGGCAAACTCGCAGCCAACAGGCTGGGAGCGGCGGCTCTCGTCCTGCTCCCCCAGATGGCGCTGATCGCGCTAGCCATCCTGGTGGCTATGCTGCCGGGCAGCGTCAACGCGCACGCGAACTACATAGAGTCCGACCCGCCCGCCAACTCGACGCTCGAAACAGCCCCTGATCGCGTCGTCATCCGCTTTACCGAGCCGATCGAGCCGTCCCTGAGCTCGATACGTGTGCTGGACTCGCAGGGCAACCGTGTAGATGACACGGACCAGGTCGTTCGGTCAACCGATCCGCATGTGATGGGGGCAGCCCTCCAACCGCTGCAAGACGGCGCCTACACCGTTGTATGGAAGAACGTCTCGACAGTGGACGGACATCTCGCGCGCGGCTCCTTCGTATTCTCCGTCGGCGAGCCGTTGCCCGCCGATGCCAGGTCGCAGGCCGAGATTGGCGGCCTCCTCCTGTCCGGCATCGATCCCTTTCTGCGCTGGGTGATGATACTCGGCGCGGCAACGGCGTTCGGCGCGCTCTTGTACCGGCTGCTGGTGGCGAAGCCCGTCATAGACTCCGCTATTCCCACCGACGGCCCGGCTGCCGTCGAAGAAGACTCTATACAAGGCAGGCTGAGCAAGCTGCTGTTCCTCGCCAACATGATAATCTGCGCAGTGAGCGTCTTCGTCGCCGTATGCGCGACCGTCGCGCTGGTAGTCCTCCAGGCGTCCGCCGTTTACGAATCATCCATCTTGGAAACGCTCACCGGGCCGGTGTGGCGGTTGCAAACCGAGACGTTCTGGGGAAGGATGGCGGTAGCGCGGCTTGGCCTGATGGCGGCGTTCCTCTGGCTCATCTACCTGATTACGGATAGGGGAGACCGCCATTCGAGCTCGAAGAGCTGCGCGGCGGCGCTCGCCTGCGCCGCCGGCGCGCTGCTGACCGTCAGCCTCACCAGCCACGCGGCTGCGACGCCCGGCATCCGCCTGGAGGCGATAGCCAACGACTACGTCCACCTCGTCGCCGCATCCGTCTGGATAGGCGGACTGGCGGCGCTGGCGACCGGCGCGTCCGAGATGATCATATTCGCGGACAGATCCCTGCGCCGCGCGCTGTTGGTTGGGATTGTGCGCCGATTCTCGCCCATCGCGGCCACAAGCGTGGGCTTGCTCGCAATGACCGGGCTGTTCAGCGCCTGGGCGCAGGTTACGACGCCCGAGGCGATCACGCTGCCTTACGGACTGGCGCTCATGGGCAAGACCGCGCTGGTTCTCGTCGCCCTCGCGCTCGCCGCCGCCAACCTGCTGTGGATTAGGCCGCGCATCATGGGAGGCCTGTGGAGCGCTCTGTGGCTGCGGCGACTGGTGAGGCTTGAGTACCTCGCGCTCGCGCTCGCGCTCCTGGCTGTCGGCTACATGACCGCCATGGAACCGGCGCGCCTGATGGCGTCTCGGCTGGGCATCGGCGTAGAAAGCGACCTCAGATTCGAAGATACAGCCGAGGGCGCGCGCATAGAACTGAGCGTCGAGCCGGGCGCCGTCGGACCGAACACCGTCCGCATCTCTCTCGAAGACACGCTCGGCAACCCGATAACCGACGCCACCGACGTGCGCCTCCGCCTGTCGTACCTCGACGACGACCTGGGCGAGACCGCGTACTCGGCCGCCAACGTCGGCGAGGGCGAGTACGCGCTCGAACGGCAGACCCTTGGCATCGCCGGCGCGTGGCAGGCCGAAGTCGTGGTTCAGCGCACGAGCGCGTTTGACGCCAGAACGGCGTTCAGATTCGAGATCGGGGATAGCGGCGGCAGCCTGTCCATCCTTCCCGCCCCGGACGTCGCGCGCAACCTTCTTGGCATCGAGCTCGGCATCGTGGGACTGGTTCTGCTTGCTGTCGCCATCCCGCTCGGCGGACGCTACTCGCGCGCCGGACTAACCGCCATGGGAACTGGGAGCGTCGGAGTCGTCGCCGGAGTCGTCATACTGTTCGGCGCGCTCGGTTCGGGCGATAGCGTCCCGGTCAGGAACCCCATGCCGCCAACCCAAGAGTCCGTAGCCGCCGGGTACGACCTATACCTGGCGAACTGCCAGACCTGCCACGGCGAACGCGGCCACGGGGACGGCCCTGCGTCGGTTGGCATGGACCCGCCGCCGGCCGACCTCATCGTTCACGTCCCCCTGCACCCGGACCGCGCCCTGTTCGAGTTCATCCGCGATGGAGTGCCCGGAACTTCCATGGCCGCGCAAGGCGACAGGCTGACCGACGACGAAATGTGGCACCTCGTAAACTACATCCAGACTCTGAAATGAGACCATGCCCAACCCCCTGACCAAGATCGCGATAGCCCTGTCTGTCGCCGCCCTCGCGCTCGGCGCCGTCCCAGCGTACGCTCACGCCTTCGGCCAGCGCTACGACCTGCCCATACCCCTGAACTACTTCCTCTTGGGCGCGGCGGCGACCGTCGCCCTCTCGTTCGTGGTACTCGGATTCTTCGTTCGCGGCGCCCACGAGCGCATTTACTATCCCACCTTGGATCTTCTCCGCGTCCCCGCGCTCGGAGCCGTCCTGACCAGCCGTATCGCCGGCGCCGTCGTCCGCGCCGCGTCGGTCGCGCTGTTCGCGCTGCTGCTGTTCGCCGGATTCTTCGGTACCGAGAGGGCGATAGACAACATCTCCCCCGTCTTCATCTGGATAATCTGGTGGGTGGGCATGGGATACGTAGTCGCGCTGTTCGGAAACGTCTGGGCGTTCCTCAACCCCTGGAAGATAACGTTCGAGTGGTATCGCCGCATTATTGGTCGCATTGGGGGCCGCGCTAACGAGCCGGAAGCCCCGCCGTTCGACTACCCCGACTGGCTCGACGTGTGGCCCGCGCTCGCGCTGTTCTTCCTGTTCGCGTGGGCAGAAAACGTCTTCACCTCCGCCTACCAACCGCGCGCCTTAGCAGTCATGGCGCTGCTGTACTCGATCCTGACGTGGGCCGGGATGGCGGCGTTCGGCAAGCATACGTGGCTGCGGCGCGGAGAGGCTTTCGCCGTCCTGTTCGGATTCTTCGCCCGCTTCTCGCCGACCGAGGCGCGAGTAACCGACCGCGCCGTCTGCGCCGACTGCGACTCATCCTGCCGCCTCGAATCCGAGTGCGTGGATTGCTACGACTGCTACGAATACGCCGCGCCCCAAGACCGGCGGCTAAATCTGCGCCCGCCCGCCGTCGGCCTCGCGCTTCAGGAGCGCGTGCCTCTCGCCACAGCCGCCTTCGTCATCCTCGCGCTCGCGACCGTCAGCTTCGACGGCTTCCAGGACACCAAGACATGGGCCGACTTGCGAACGGCGATGCTCGCGTATGCGAGCATAGATGTGGTGGATACTCTCGCGCTCGCCGCTGCGCCCCTGGTGTTCGCGCTCGTCTATCTCGCGTTCGCGTGGGGCGTAAAGGCGCTGTCCGGCCCAGAATCCATCGACAGGGGCGGCGTCCTGGAAGTGGCGCGCGCTTATGTATTCTCGCTAATGCCCATAGCCCTCGCGTACAACCTCGCCCACTTCATCACCCTGTTGCTGATACAGGGGCAGCTGATCATCCCCGTCGCCTCGGACCCGTTCGGATTCGGCTGGAACATATTCGGTACGGCGGACTACTTGCTAAATCTCGAAATCATCAGCGCGAAGGCAGTCTGGTTCATCAGTTTGGCCGCCATCGTCACCGGCCACGTCATCTCAGTCTATCTCGCGCACCTCATCTCCCTGCGCCGCGCCCCGACCCCATCAGCCGCCATGCGCGGCCAGATCCCAATGCTCGCCCTCATGATAATCTACACCGCCACCAGCCTCTGGATAATCGCCCGACCCATAGTGGGGTAGGGGATATAGCCGGCCGATTCCACCACTCACGCCCCAAATTTGGCCTTTAGCCGTTGACCGTCCGTTAACACACTCCCTATAATCCCTACTGTACTGTATTGATAGCGCGTCCGTCGTCCGTCGGCTCTTCGGCCACCGGCATCGGATACGCCCCGGAGCGTTGTTGGGCGACAGGTTTGAGGGAAGGGAGAGTCCCATCAGTCCTGACAGCCAGCCCCCGCCGGTGGGTTACGCCGCCGACTACGACGATACCGCTCGCGAAGCCTGCGGTGTCGTAGGCGTTTATCATCGCGGAGAAGACGTCTCCCGCGTGGCGTTCTTCGGCATCTACGCCCTCCAGCACCGCGGACAGGAGAGCGCCGGCATCGCCTCAGCCGATGGCTCCCGCATCTACAATCGCACCTCGATGGGACTCATCGGGCAGGGGTTCAAAGACGACCATCTCCTCGATTTGCCCGGACATATCTCGATAGCCCACACTCGCTACTCGACCACCGGCTCGAACCGCATCGTCAACGCTCAGCCCATCATCGCGCATGGCCCAGACTTGGAACTCGCGCTCGCCCACAACGGCAACGTCATCAACGCCCTCGCCCTCCGTCACGAGATGGAAGACCGAGGCTACCGCTTCGAAGGCACCAGCGATACCGAAATCATAGCCAGCGTCCTCGCCAATGCGCCGTCTCAAGACTGGGAGGGTCGCATCTCATACCTCATGCGCCGGCTTCAGGGCGCCTACTCGCTGACCGTGCTGACCAAAGGCCAGCTTCTCGGCATTCGCGACCCGCTTGGCGTCCGCCCGCTCTGTATCGGCAAGCTCAGCGGCGGCTGGGTCATAGCGTCCGAGACCTGCGCCCTGGATCACGTAGGCGCCACCTACGTCCGAGACATCGAACCCGGCGAGGCGGTCCTCATAGATGACCGAGGCATGAGAACCGTCAAGCGCCCCGCCGACTCTCGCCGGCGCGCAAGCTGCGTGTTCGAGAACATCTACTTCTCGCGCCCCGACAGCGTGCTGGATGGCAGGCTGGTTTACGAAGACCGTATGCGAATGGGCGCCGAACTCGCCCGCGAGTTCCCGGTGGACGCCGACATGGTTATCGGTGTGCCCGATTCGGCGACCGCCGCAGCCGTCGGCTACGCGCAAGAATCCGGCATCCCATACGGCGAAGGACTGGTCAAGAACCGCTACGTAGGCCGCACCTTCATCGAGCCGACCCAGCGCTTCCGTGACCTCGGCGTCCGCCGCAAGCTAAACCCGCTTCCCGGCATCATCGGGGGCAAGCGCCTCGTAGTCGTGGACGACAGCATCGTGCGCGGCACCACTACGCCCCACGTCGTCAAGCTGCTGCGTCGAGGCGGCGCGGCCGAAGTCCACCTGCGCATCACCGCGCCGCCCATCATGTCCACCTGCCATTTTGGCGTGGACATGGCCACAAAGAAGGAACTGATAGCCGCCAACCTGTCCGTAGAAGAGATACGGCGGCTCGTCGGCTCGGACTCGCTGGGATACCTGAGCGTCGAAGGCCTCTCCCGCGCCCTCGAAGATTCGGGCGACAACTTCTGCATGGGCTGTTTCACCGGCGACTACCCCATCCCCGTCCAGCTCGAGATGGACAAGCTGGTCATGGAAGTCGTCTGAAGGCGGCCGCCCCGCGCCGAACGCTCGCCAGATGTCTGACCATACCGACTCCGCCCAACCACCCAGCGCCGCCCCTCTCGCGCCCCTTGCCTTAGGCATCCTCGCTTCTCACGGCGGCACGAACCTCCAGGCGATAATAGATGCATGCTGCGCCGGAACGCTCGACGCCGAAGTCCGTGTCGTCATCTCCAACAACTCGCGCGCATTCGCCCTGGAGCGCGCCCGTCGCGCGAGCATCCCCGCCGTTCACCTGAGCGCGGTTACGAACCCGAACGCCGACGACCTGGACCGCGCCATCACGGACACCCTGAAGCGGTGCGGCGTCTCTCTAGTCATACTCGCCGGATACATGAAGCTGCTCGGCCCCCGCGCTCTCTGCGAGTACCGCAACCGCGTCCTCAACGTCCACCCCGCGCTGCTGCCCAAGTTCGGGGGACGGGGCATGTACGGCGAGCGCGTCCATGCGGCCGTGTTGGCGGCGGGTGAACGCGAATCCGGCGTAACCGTACACATCGTGGACGAGCGATACGACCATGGCCCCATAGTCGCGCAGGCGACCGTCCCAGCGCTGCCCGGCGACTCGCCCGAATCCCTCGCCGCCCGCGTGCTGGAACGCGAACATTCGCTGTACCCGCAGACCATCCAGCGCATAGCGACTGGCGAAATAGACCTGGACCGCATAGCTCAATCACAGGATTCGTTATGACATCGCAAACTTACCAAGCGGCAGGCGTGGATCTGGATGCGTCGGCGCGTGTCAAACGGCGTATCGGCGACATCGTGAGCCGCACGCACGGCCCCGAAGTGCTGGCCGGCGTCGGCGCGTTCGGCGCCATGTACGCCTTCTCCGGCTACTCCGATCCCGTGCTGGTCGCAAGCACCGATCCCGTGGGCACCAAGCTAAAGCTGGCTGTGATGACGGGACGCTTCGACGGCATAGGCGAAGACCTGGTAAACGCCTGCGTCAACGACGTGATAGTCTGTGGCGCCAAGCCAATCCTGTTCCTCGACTATATCAACATGAGCGTCCTGCGTCCCGACGTGGTGGAAACGCTGGTCGAAGGCATGGCGCGCGCCTGTGAAGCCGTGGGTTGTGCGCTGATAGGCGGCGAGACGGCGGAGATGCCCGGCGTGTTCGCCGACGGCAACTTCGACGTATCGGGCTTCGTGCTCGGCGTGGTCGAGCGCGAAGCCATGATAGACACCTCCCAAATCGCTCTCGGCGACGCGCTCATCGGCATCCCGTCCAACGGACTGCACACAAACGGATACTCGCTAGTCCGCCACATCTATGGCTTGGACTCCGACCCGTCGCCCCTGTCCGAGTACCGCGACGAGCTTGGCGAGACGCTTGGCGACGCGCTGCTGCGTCCGCACCCGCCCTACTACCGGCAGCTCGAACCCGCCTTCGGCATCGTCAAGGGCATAGCCCACATCACCGGAGGCGGCTTGATAGAAAATGTCCCCCGGATGCTGCCCGGCGGCCCGGACGGTGTAGCGGCGCGTTTCGATCCCTCATCCTGGCCCGTCCCCCCAATCTTCTGGCAGATCCAGGAAGACGGCGGCGTATCCCTCGACGAGATGTACCGCGTCTTCAACATGGGCCTCGGCATGGCGCTGGTCGTCGCCCCCGAGCGTGTAGCCGAAACCATCCGCCTGATCCCCGACGCCGTACAGGTAGGCGAGATAACCGCCGACGACAGCCCTCAGCGTGTTATCATATCCACATAGCCCACGCGGGAGGACGCGCATGGCGACCCAGGCATCCCAGAAGCCGGCCATCGTTATAGAACCGGACGTTGAACCCTTCATGGACGACGACATGAAGCGAATCCGCGAAATCCAGCTAAGGACGGCGATTGACATTGCCGATGCCCAAGGCGTGTCCATCGAGCGGATTAGAAGTCGCCTGTTCCGCTCGCCGGAAGAATATGACTGGCATGTCGTCATCTTCGAGATTCTAGTTGACGCTGACGATGACACCGGATACCCATACTGGGAGGCGGTGGTCAATGCCGTCTTCGAGGCTGCCGACACGGAGTTGAACGCAACGCAAAAGGACCTCCTCAGAGACCACGTCGCGGAGTTTGTCGAATGGTTGTAACGCCAGATGCATTCGATCCCGCAGCGTTCATCCGCATAGCGCCGCAACTACCATACGGCCCGCAACCTGACCGCTTTCATCCTTCGAAGACTTACAAGCATCCGGGAAAGGCATCCATGAAAGCCCTCCTAAGCGTTTACGACAAGACCGACCTCCTCCCTCTCGCCCGCGCCCTGTCCGGCGCCGGATGCGACCTCATATCCACCGGCGGCACCGCGCAAGCCATAGCCGACGCCGGACTCGACGTAACCCAAGTCGCCGACCTGACTGGCTCGCCCGAAATACTGGATGGCCGCGTCAAGACCCTGCATCCTACCGTCCACGCCGGCATCCTGGCGCGACGAGATCTCGAATCGCACCGCGCGGAGCTCGACGCTCGCGGCATCGGCGCCATAGATGTCGTGGTAGGCAACCTGTACCCCTTCGTAGAGGCGGTCGGCGACCCCGACGCCACGCTGATGGACGCCCTCGAAAACATAGACATCGGCGGCCCCACTATGATCCGCGCCGCCGCCAAGAACTTCCCGTCCGTACTCGTGGTCGTGGATCCGAGCGACTACGACTGGATAGTGGAACGAATCGCCGAGCGCGGCGTCTCGCCCGAAGCGTTCCCTGATGCGTTTTCGTCTGCCGAGCGGCGCGAACTCGCCCGCAAGGCCTTCCAGCACGTTGCCCTGTACGACACCGCCATAGCCCGATACTTAGCCGATGACCAGGCCGCCGATAGCGTCGCGTCGCAGGCAGAGTTAACCTTCGGCTACGACCGCGTGGCAGACCTCCGGTACGGCGAAAACCCGCACCAGTCGGCTACACTCTACTCATCCGCCCTCGCCACCGGTGGAGTTGTCCGCGCCGAGCGGCTGCACGGTATCGAAATGTCGTACACCAACTACCTCGACGCCGACGCCGCGTGGCGCATCGTCAGCGACTTCTCTGAGAACGCCGTCGCCGTCGTCAAACACACAAACCCGTGCGGACTCGCCATCCATGCCGACCAGCCCACCGCCTACCGCCGCGCCTTCGAGGGCGACTCGGTATCGGCATACGGCGGCATCGTCGCCTTCAACCGCGCCGTGACCAACGAGACCGCCCGAGCCATGCGCGGCGTGCTGTACGACATCATAATCGCGCCGGACTACGAGGAAGACGCTCTGGCGACGCTGCGCCGGCGCCGACGCACGCGCATCCTGCGAATCGCCCCCGTCGGCGGCATGGCGGCAGACCTCGATGTGCGTCTGGTATCCGGCGGCGCGCTGGTCCAGACCCCAGACGCTGCCGATGAAGACCCGTCCACTTGGACTATCGCCACCGATCTCGCGCCAAATCCCGAACAGTTGGCAGACCTCGCATTCGCTTGGAAGGCGGGCAAGCACGTCAAGTCCAACGCCATAGTTCTTGCCAAGGACAACGCCCTCGTCGGCATGGGCGCGGGACAGCCCAACCGCGTTACCAGCGTCCATCTCGCGCTGAGAATCGCCGGAGACAAGGCGGCAGGCTCAGCGCTCGCGTCCGACGCCTTCTTCCCGTTCCCGGACAATATCGAGATGGCGGCGGCGGGCGGCATAACCGCCATCGCCCAGCCCGGCGGCTCGATACGCGACGACGAGTGCATCGAAGCCGCCAACAAGCTCGGCGTGGCGATGGTATTGACCGGAACGCGCCACTTCAGACACTGAGCCAACCCCTGCGCTAAGATGACACACACACTGGACGTAGTAATCCCAGGCCTGAATGAGGAAGCGGGGCTGGCGAACACCGTCGCCACCCTGTCCGACTTCATGTCCGCCAACATGGCGGAGTACGACTGGCGCATCGTCATAGCCGACAACGGCTCCACCGACGCCACGCCCGACATAGGCCGACGACTCGCATCCGAGCGCGAGCGCGTCGAATACCTGCGCTTGGAACAGCGCGGACGTGGCCGCGCCCTCAAACACGCTTGGACGCGGAGCGATGCCGACGTGGTGGCCTATATGGACATGGACCTCTCGACAGACCTGTCCGCGCTGCCGGCGCTTGTGGGCGCTATCCTCGAAGGTGGCGCCGACGTTGCCACCGGCTCCCGGCTCACACGCGGCGCGCAGGTCATCGGACGCTCCCTGAAGCGCGAAATCATCTCGCGCTGTTACAGCCTCATGTTCCGAACCATGTTCTTCACAAGCTTCGTGGACGCGCAGTGTGGATTCAAGGCGGTCAGCCGTCGCGTGGTCGAAGAAGTTCTACCGCTGGTAGAGGACACGGGCTGGTTCTTCGATAGCGAACTGCTCATCCTCTGCGAGAAGAACGGCTACGCCGTCCGCGAAGTCCCCGTCCGCTGGGAGGACGACCCAGACAGCCGCGTCCGCATCATCAGCACCGCCACCGAAGACATCAAAGGCTTGCTCCGCCTCCGCTTCGGCGGCGTCCGCGCCTCGCGCAAGGCGTTGCGCCGGCGCAGATTGGACGGCTGAACGCCCCATGCCCGTCCAAGCCTTCATCGGCCTCGCCGTATTCGTCGCCCTTTTGTGGCTCGTCGCCCTCGCCGACTGGGCCGCCAACTTGGAACTCGCTCGGTTCGGCATCCAACCCCGCGATACATCGTCGCTCATAGGCATTCCACTCCATGTCTTCATACACGGCGGACTTTGGCACGTCCTCTCCAATACCGGCCCGATCCTTGTGCTTGGCGGGCTAATAGCGTTCACCGGCGGTCGCAATCTGCTTCTGGTATCCGTCTTCGTCACCCTCTTCGCGGGCGCCGGCGTTTGGCTTATAGGACGGGACGCATCCCACATCGGAGCCAGCGGCTTGGCGTTCGGATACTTCGGATACCTGCTGGCCCGCGGGTTCTACGAGCGCAGCATCGTGTCCATCATCGTCGCCATAGCCGTAGCCGTTATGTACGGCGGTCTCATATTCGGCATCCTGCCGACAAACCCGTTCGTCTCATGGGAGGGACACCTGATGGGGCTGATCGGCGGCGTAGTGTGCGCATGGATGTTCAGGCGTCGCGCCAGGCCCAATTAGCGGTGCCAATAAGCGGCGACATCCCCCTCCATGCTACAATCTACGCCGCAGCCAATAGAATCTAGGAGAGACGCGCCATGACTGATCTCATACTCGCCGGCGGTAGGGTCATAGATCCCGCGCAGGGCCTAGACGCGCGTATGGACGTCGCAGTTCAGGACGGGGCAATCTCGCAGATAGCCCCCTCCATACGTCCCGACCCCGAAAGCCGCGTCATCAACGTCAGCGACAAGCTGGTCGTTCCGGGCCTCATAGACCTGCACACCCACGTCTATCACGGCGTCAACCAGACGGGCGTGGACCCCGACCTGGCGGGAGTGTACGCCGGCGTAACCACAGTAGTGGACGCCGGCAGCGCTGGCTGCTACACCTTCGGAGGCTTCCCGCAGCACGTCGTCCCCAACGCCCACACGCGCATCGTCTGTATGTTGCACATCTCCCGCGCCGGCCTCAACTACCAGCCCGAGATATCCGGACGCGACGACATAGATCTCGATGAGACAGTCCGCGTCATCCGCGCCAACAGGCCGCTCATACAGGGCGTCAAGATTCGCGCCGTAGGCCCCGCCGTTCCGATTCTGGGCGTCGAGATGGTGCGGCTGGCAAAGCAAGCCGCCATCGAAGGCGGCGTCCGGCTCATGGTACACATCGGCGACCGCGGCGTAACCGACGACGACCCTACCATAACGCGCGACCTGCTCCCACTTCTCGAAGAGGGTGACATCATCACCCACCTGTTCAGCGGCAACGCGGGCCGCATACTCGACGACGACGGCAAGGTCGTCCCCGAGATCATGGAAGCGCAGGAGCGCGGCGTCTTCCTCGACACAGCGCACGGACGGCAGAACTTCAGCTTCGATGTAGCCCGCGCAGCCCTCGATCAGGGCGTTATGCCACGTTCCATCAGCACCGACCTGACCATACCCGGCAGGCTGAATACCGTGCACAGCATGACGGAGATGCTGTCGCGCTTCCTCGCGCTCGGCTTCAGCCTGCGCGAGGTCATCCGCATGGCGACGGCCAACCCCGCTAGCGCGCTCGACATGGACGGCAGCCTTGGCAGCCTCGCCGTCGGGCGCGAAGCCGACATCAGCGT
This sequence comes from Dehalococcoidia bacterium, assembly GCA_034420955.1. Taxonomy (GTDB): domain Bacteria; phylum Chloroflexota; class Dehalococcoidia; order Lucifugimonadales; family UBA1123; genus VXRN01. The sequence goes on along the minus strand of DAOUKV010000004.1, from coordinate 112,283 downwards.
CCTCGAAGAGCACACCGGAAGCTGGCTGTTCCACGACACCGAGGGCGGAACTCTCACCGGCGACAAGGCGCTAACCCCCGTCCTCACCGTCAAGTCCGGACAGGTCTTCACCGCCGAGTGGGGACCCCATCCGTGGGGATGGCTCCCCGAATCGGCGTAAGGTGAAACGCGCAAATACCACCCTAATCTTCTTGGGGTCTTGCTTGGCATTCGCGGAAACGGCGCTTGCCGCGATAGCCGGTCTAACAGACGTCAATCCCACGCTAATCGCCGTCTTCGCGCTTCTGGCTCTGGCAATGGTGTTGACCGCGTTGCTTATAATATATTGGCGCGACCCTGCATTTCTCACCCTCAGCGGTGAACAGGCGCATGACCTGAGACGGTTGGAGATACTGACTCGATCCGCTCCGGATCAAGTATGGCCGATGTATGGGACAGACCTCGGCTCCGTGCCTGTGACTCGGGTTGGTGAAGTGATCGACGACGACGCGGGAGAATCGGTAAAGGTTGAAATGGAAGAGATAGATTGAGCGATTGGGAGGAAGAAAGTGGCAGAATTCCTAAAGAACTTGGATTGGAGGAATCACCCAGAGGACTTCACTGAGGACGAGCGGCGAATACTGGTGGCCCTATCCCAAAAGCGTGGTAGTTGGCTGACCATCAACTCGCTTCGTTTGTCAACTAGGCTGCCGGAGCGGGAGTTTGGCGACGCCTTGGCGTCGCTGATGTCGGACGGTCTGGTCAGAGGCGGACGCTCTGACGACTGGCGGGCGATCTTCGGACTGACTGAGCGGGTAGGCGAAGGTGTGCGCCCCGTTCGCGACCGGCGGAAAGTCGTTTCCAACTGAATTGATATTGACAGCAGATCGCGAGACTAGGATCACATGACCAAAGACATCCTCACCGTCATAGAGAACGGCATCGCCACCGTAACCTTCAACCGCCCTCGCCAGCGCAACGCCATCGACTACCACGGCTGGCTGGAGCTGCGCCGCATCGTGCTCGACTTGGAGGCGGACACGAACGTCAAAGTCGTCATCTTCACCGGCGCGGGCGACGCCGCATTCTCAGCCGGAGCCGACATCAAGGACTTCGAGAACTACCGAAACAACTCCGAAAAAGCGCTCCTCTATTCCGAGGCGTTCGACGGCGCGCTGGACGCGATCGAGGCGATTTCGCGTCCCACTGTTTCGCTCATCAAGGGCTTCTGCGTCGGCGGCGGCTGCGAGCTCTCGACGGCGACCGACATCCGCATCGCCGCCGACAACAGCCGCTTCGGAATACCCGTAGCGCGGCTCGGCATCCTCGTCGGTTACCGCGAGATGCGACGCTTGGTACGCCTAGTGGGGCCGGGCAACGCATCGTACATCCTGCTATCGGCGCGCCTCATAGACGCGGGCGAGGCGCATCGCATCGGACTGGTAACACAGACTACCACGCTCGATGACGTGGACGAGGTGGCGTACTCTCTGGCGCGCGAAATGGTCCCGCTCGCCCCCCTGTCTCAGGCGCGACACAAGCGCATCCTCCAGACCGTGCTCGAAAACCCCGCCCTTGAATCTCTGACAGAAGAAGAGGAGCGGTTGCCGTTCACCAACTTCGATAGCGAAGACTTCCACGAGGGCCGCGCGGCATTCGTGGAGCGCCGCGCCCCCAAGTTCCAGGGCCGCTGAGAAAAATTCCTGGAAGGTTAGAGCCTGCCCCGTACTTGATACGGGGATGGGAGTGAAAAGCCCCCTCTCCCTCAGGGAGAGGGTTGGGGTGAGGGTGAAAACCCCACCCTCGCCAACTACATCAGCCCAAACTCGGGAGACAACGCTACATGACAATTAACGACTCCCTGCCCCTCGCCGGCGTGAAAGTGATGGATCTGACCCAGATAATGGCAGGCCCATACTGCACTATGATGCTCGCCGACATGGGCGCCGATGTGCTGAAGGTCGAGAAGCCCAACGGCGGCGACGACACGCGACGCATGGGGCCGCCGTTCATCGAAGGCGAGTCGGCGGCGTTCTTGGGCATCAACCGGAACAAGCGCAGCATCGTCATAGACCTGCGCTCCGACGACGGACGCGAGATAGCCCGGCGCATGGCGCGCGCGTCCGACGTGCTGGTGCAAAATTTCCGCCCCGGCGCCCTCGATCGCATGGGGCTCGGCTACGAGCAGGTCAGCGAAATCAACCCCGCCATCGTCTATTGCACCATATCCGGCTTCGGCGCCACCGGCCCCTACGCGCGGCGCGGCGGCTTCGATCTTGTAGCGCAGGGCATGAGCGGACTGATGAGCGTTACCGGCCATCCCGGAGGCCCCCCAACCAAAGTCGGAGTGCCCGTTACCGACCTCAACGCCGGCTCCTTCGCCGCCATCGGCATCCTGACCGCCTACATCAACCGGCTGCGAACGGGTAGGGGACAGCACGTGGACACGTCGCTGCTCGAAGGCGGCGTCGCCTACACCTTCTGGGAGTCCGCCATCTACTTCGCCACCGGCCGGTCGCCCGCTCCAAAGGGCAGCGCCCACCAGCTCAACGCCCCGTACCAAGCGTTCAGGACGACGGACGGCCACATAAACATCGGCGCGGCGAACCAGGCGACTTGGGAGCGGCTGTGCGCCGCCATAGGCCGCGACGAGTTGCTGACCGACGCCCGCTTCACCGAACCCCGCCTGCGGATGGACAACCTCGACGCGCTGGTGGCGACGCTCCAGGACACGTTCGCTCAGCGGACTTCTGACGAATGGCTCACCGCCCTCGACGCCGCCGGCGTTCCCGCTGGCCCCATCTACGACATCGAAGCCGTGTACGCCGACCCACAAGTTCAAGCGCGCGAGATGCGCGTCGAGACCGACCACCCCATCGCCGGCCGCGTCAGCGGCATCGGCATACCCGTCAAGCTGTCCGACACCCCCGGAACCGTTCGGCGACCCGCGCCCACGCTCGGCCAGCACACAAACGAGGCCCTCCGCGAACTCGGCTACGACGAATCAGAGATAGTATCCCTGCGAGCGGACGGGGTGGTGGCATAACCCGACGCCCAATTGAATTCGCGGCCCGCTTCGGGCAATATCAATATACAATGTAATGGCTAGTCGGCACAGAGATATGGAGATGGGGTTGTGAGCAATAGAGACAACTTGTTCAGGATCGTTGAGAAGGCGATCGAGGAACACGGTTTTGGTACGTTTGCCAAGTACTGGGAACTCTATGAAGAAACTGTGGACGTCTCGGATGTCCAACGGTTCTACTTTACGATGGAACCGCAATGGCATGGCAACGGTGGCTACTGTAATGTGGCGATAATTGGCGATGGGCTACTCGTAGATGTTGAGGGCGATGATACACGGCGTTCAGGTGGACTGAATATGCAGACGCTGGATTCGGTTACTCGGGTGTCAGCTCATGCTGGGGCACTTCCTGGTATTCCTAACGCTCAGGGTGCGACCTTGATCATAATGACCGACCGGGCCAATGAGCATAACGTCGGAATATACTGGGTTGCGAAAACCGATGAAGATCAAGAAAGACTCATTCAATTTACAAGCACTCTAGTCAAAGCCGTTTCCAATAGGTAGCTGGGAGGCGTCCAATGGCTAACTCAGCGCAGGCGATCAGACCAAGATCAACTTGGAAGGGAAGACTAAATGACTTAGGCGCAAGAAGCATCTCCATGGCAAGGGCTGATCTGATCAATGCGCGTCTCTACATTCCAATTGAGGTTAGGACGACGTCGTCTCAATTCAAGTCATTCAGACAGGAGGTATTCAACGACATATATCGGGCGGCGCTGGATGTTTCCGGAGGCAGCTTGAAATCCGCGACGGTTTCAGTCTGGGATCATCCCGATGAGGACGACTCGCTAACATTCGACTTGTCTATGACATTCGATGAAAGTTGGACGGACATCAGACAGATAGGCAACCAAATACATGATCGGATAGCCGAGTTCGCCAAGACATGGACTGCCGACGAAATCGAGTACTTCCGCATGCACATATACTTCAACCTGATGTCAGTCAGCCCATGAAACCACTGGACTTCTATCAGCTTGGGATCGAGCTTGCGGAAGCTGCTAACACTGAAGCCAGACATCGCACCGTCGTAAACCGGCTGTACTACGGCTTGCACCACGAAGCTTGCTGCAGATTCTTCCGCGTCAACCCGTCAGCCGATCCCCTTCGGCGTGGCAGCAGACATACGTATCTTAGACGTATGTTCAACGACCCGACGGATCGCGTATCCGCAAACGTAGCCAGACTCCTGCGGAGTCTGGAACTATTGCGTGCTGAATGTGACTACCGACTATCTCAGAATATTGTACTCGGAGGGGCAGAGTATCAACCGCATCAGGCAATGGAAATGGCAGTCTGGACGGCACGGGAACTCTTGAACGCGCTCGAAGAGTACTCGCCCGGCGCGGCGGAGGACGGTTGCAACTGCCCCGCACAGTAACAAGTAGGTGAACACCCCCACCATGAACAAGATAACCCCCACATTCGCCGAAGCGGTCTCCGACATCCCCGACGGCGCGACCCTGATGATAGACGGCTTCGCCGGACCGGGAGGCACCCCGCAGAACCTCATTCGCGCCCTGCGCGACCACGGCGCGCGATGCTTGACCATCATCTCCAACACCGCCGGACTCGCCTCCGTCATCGGCTTCGGAACCATTCCGGGAGACACGCCAACCGACATCGGCGTGCTGGTCGAGAACGATCAGGTGGAAAAGATCATCGCATCCTTCCCCGTATCGCCGTCCCCGTCGCGTCCAACAGCGTTCGAGCGCGCGTACCTAGAAGGCAAGGTCGGTTTGGAGGTCGTGCCGCAGGGGACGCTCGCCGAGCGCATCAGGGCCGGCGGCGCGGGCATACCCGCGTTCTACACCCCAACCGGAGCCGGCACGCTAATGGCCGACGGCAAGGAAACGCGCGTGTTCGACGGGCGCGAATACCTGCTCGAAACCGCGCTCACCGCCGATTTCGCGCTACTGCGCGCCCACCGCGCGGACACGCTCGGAAACACCGAGTATCGAGGCACGTCGCGCAACTTCAACGGCGTCATGGCGACGTCCGCCAACGTCGTCGTTATGGAAGTGGACGAGATAGTCCAACCCGGCGACATAGACCCGGGCGCCGTCCACACCCCCGGCCTGTACGTGGATCGCATAGTCGAAATAGGAATTGTAGGCTGATGCCGTTAGAGTGGTAATCCCCTCTCCCTCAGGGAGAGGGCTAGGGTGAGGGTGATAGCCTCTCTACACAAAATCATTGCAGGCTCGTCAAAACACCGTGACGCTCAGTCGGAGATACTTACAATGGAAAAAGAAAAATTCCCCCGCGAGATAGTCGCCATGCGCGTCGCCCGCGAGCTTCAGGATGGCGACGTAGTCAACCTCGGCATCGGCATCCCTACCCTTTGCTCACAATTCATCCCCGAGGGACGCAGCGTCGTCTATCACAGCGAGAGCGGAGTGCTCGGCTACGGCCCCATGGCCGAGCCTGGCGAGGAAGACGTTGATCTCATCAACGCCGGCGGACAGTTCTTGGCGATGAACCCCGGCATGTCGTTCTTCAACTCCGTCGAGGGCTTCGCCATGATACGTGGCGGACACATAGACGTCGCCGTTCTCGGAGCGATGCAGGTATCCGAACGCGGAGACCTCGCAAACTGGATGCTCCCGTCGCGCGGCATCGGCAACGTCGGCGGCGCCATGGATCTCGCCGCTGGAGCGCGCCGGATCATCGTGGCCATGGAGCATACCGACCGCGCCGGCAACCCCAAGATAGTCCGCGAGTGCGACTTCCCGCTGACCGCGCCCGAGTGCGTAAGCCTCATCGTAACCGACGTCGCCGTAATCGAAGTCGGCGAAGACGGCCTTACCCTCATCGAAGTCGCCCCCGGCTGGACCGCCGCCGACGTCCAGGCCATCACCGAACCAACCCTGCGAATCTCCCCCACCCTCGGAGACTTTCACCTGTAACCCAGCCAAATCGCTTCCCCCTTGACGGGGGGAAGGCTAGGATGGGGGTGGGAAATCTCCCTCTCCCTCAGGGAGGGGGTTGGGGTGAGGGTGAAATCCACGCCATCCAAATACCGGTCAAGCGTGTGGCTTGCTACCTGTAATGCCGGTCCAGCTCAGACGAATACGACCTCCCCAGCCGATCCCCATTCTCATCCAGCCAGTCCGCCAATCGAGTCTTCCCCGGCGGTGGCTCGCCCGACTTCGACACCAGAAGATCCCCCGCCAGCCCCTCGATCTCATCCCTGCTCAGCACAATGTCCCTAACCAGCAGTCCCAGCAGATTCGCAGCCCCCAACGCCGCCCAGGCCGGCATCCGCATCAGCCGCGCCGATGTCCCCGTCTTGAGTCCGATCAGCCGCACCAGTTCGTCATATGCGAACACGTCCGGCCCCACCGCGTCCACCACCACGTCATCGTCGCGCGACGCCATCTCCACCGCGAGATCCGCCATATCCTCCACGTAGATCGGCTGGAGCCGGTAGTCGCCCCTGCCCGGTATCGGGAAGACCGGAAACTTCCTCAACATCCACGCGATGTTGTTCAGCAGAATATCCTCCAGCCCGAAGATGACCGTCGGCCTCAGCATAGCGTACGACAGGCCCGAAGCCCGTAGAGCATCCTCCACCTGCGCCTTGCCCCGGAAATACGGCAGCGGAGAATTCGCCGTCGCGTTCGTGATGCTGACGTGGACCACCCGACGGATCCCGGCGGACTTGGCTGCCGAGAACAGCGTCCGCAGATGCCCCACCGTACGCTCGTGCGTCCTCTCCTTGTACGCAACCCTTATCCAGTAGGTGTTGAACAGCGTATCCGCGCCCTCCAGGCTGCGCGCCAGCGCGTCCACGTCGTCGAACTCGTAGGGCATCATCATCACTCGGTCGCCGAACTCGCTCGGCCTGTCCAGATGCCACGTCAGCGAGCGCACCTCGCAACCCGCATCCAGCAGACGCCGTGTCATGTACTTGCCGGTATATCCCGTCGCGCCCGTAACGATATGCGTCGTTGACATCGCTGGCTCTCCCGTAGGGTTCGTTGGCTGCGTCTCTTACTTAAATTGAAGCACAGCCCACGCTGCGACGGAAGGGTTGAAGTGATATAGTACCTGTCCCAGATTAGTATGTGCTCAGAATCTGGATGCCGTCTCAGCCCTCAACTCCCATTCCGGCGAACGCCGGAATCCAGTACGCCGCGCCACCGCCAACGGCGATTCCCAGAACCGGTGCCTACCGATCTGGTCTGGGACAGGCTCAGCGATGTAGCCAACGGCCGTATTCTGGCGCAGAGGCCAGAGAGTCATTTCTCCTCTGCGCCCTTGCGCTTCCGCGTTAAAACCAATCGCCCTAGCTAAGATTCCAGCGCGGCCTCTCCTCCGCCTCAGCCCGGAGCCGATCGGGTAGCCAGTCTCGCACCGCCTCATCCATGTAGAACACCGGCTCGATCAGATCAGACTCGCTGCAGATCATTCCCTCATCCACAGCCGCGGCCGCCACCGGTGTACCGGGCAGCGCCCGGACGCCGGCACGCACCGCGACGAACGACGGCTCTACCTGCTTCATCAAGCTCAGCTTCCTCTCGACGCTGTCTTCCGTCTCGCCCGGTTCGCCGAAGCTCATGTTGAGCGCGAACGGCAGTCCGGCTTCTTGCATCATGTGGCCTATCACGCCGAGGCGGTCCAGTCGCTCGGCGAGATCGCCGCCGCCCCTGCCGGACTCGGCGAGCAGCGCCAGCGAGCAGCCCGACTCCTTCATCAGCCGCAGCAGCTCGTCGTCCCCGTAGCCGGGACGCACGTAGCTGTTCCATCGTATCTTTACCTCGGATGCGATTACGGCGCGACATATGGACTTGGCGTGTTCGGGCGGAATGTTGAAGCCCGAATCTATGAAGAATATCTTGTTGATGCCGTAATCCTCGTTCAGCGCGCGAACCTCGTCCACCACCTCGCCCGGATCGCGGATGCGCCAGTCGCTGCCGTCGAACCCTCCGAATGCGACGCCGGCGCCCCCGGACGCCTCGCCATCGCCCCCGCCGTTGCCGGACGTCGGATAGTACGCCTGCGCCAGCTTCGTCACCACGCCCACGCCGAAGCCTGAGCCGTTGTACCGCTGCATATCCAGCAGATCTAGGCGAGGCGCGTTGTGGAAGTACGAAGTGAAGCGCCCTTCGCTAATCGTCACCTCGCCGTCGCGCCGATAGACCATGCCGGGAATATCTGCATAGTCCGCGCCCGATTCGAGCCGGTCCAGCAGCGTGGAGAACGCCTCGCCCGCGTCGCCGGCGATGCCCAGATCGGCGCCTACGTACTCCAGGCACTCGGCTGGCAGGATGCCGAACGCCGGCCCGCCGCACAGTATCGTCGCGTCGCTGACCGAGCGGATGCGCTCCACTATGTCGCGGACGCCCGGCAGGTTCGACACCGGGTTGAAGTAGCTCTGGTTGTCCAGATTGCGGATGGACAACCCCACCAAGTCCGGCTCGAACTTCCGGACCGCGCCCTCCACGTCCCCCGCGCCGTCGTCCGAAAACATCAGGTCCAGAACCTTCAGCTCGTGGCGGTTCTCGTCCACAGCGGCGGCAATGTACGCCAGCCCAATCGGAACGGGACGGACGACCATCCTGTCCATAAACCTGTCGGCCTGATTGGTCGCTACCAGCAATACCCGCATCGTGAATCCCCCAAGTTTAGTAGGCGTCCCCAGAGAAGAGCATAGTCCCCTCTCCCTCAGGGAGAGGGCTAGGGTGAGGGTGACTCCCTCTACACCCCCAACCCTACCACATCGTTTGACCTGCCGCTATCAATGTTGTACAACCGATGTACGCTACCCAACCAGCCCCGGAGCCACCTCCCATGCCATCCCTAGACCCATCTACAAGCACAATCGGCAAGATTCAGACCGTACTCGGCCCTATCGAGCCGGACACGCTGGGCACAACGCTGACGCACGAGCATCTGTTGATAGACTTGGCGCCGGTGTTCTCGCCGCCGACGGAGTCGGTCGCCCGCGACCTCTACGAAGCGCCGCTGACGCCCGAGTCGTCGGAAATACTGGGCTACATCCGATATCACAACGCGCCCAACCGCGACAACTCGCGCCTGCTGGACGTGCAGACCGCGATAGAAGAAGCGAACCTGTACAAGCAGTTCGGCGGTGTATCGCTGGTGGACGCGACCAGCATCGGTATCGCCCGCGACCCGCTGGGGCTGGCGCGCATATCCCGCGCGACGGGCGTCAACGTCATCATGGGCGCGGCGTTCTACGTCAACGACGCCCATCCGCCTTACGTTGCGGAGCGCTCCGCCGAACAGCTTGCCGAGCGAATAGTCCGTGACGTAACCGAGGGCGTGGACGAAACAGGCATACGCTCCGGCATCATCGGCGAAGTCGGCTGCTCCTGGCCCCTGACCGACAGCGAGCGCAAGGTGCTGACCGCCGCCGCCATCGCGCAGCGGGCGACCGGCGCCCCCATCCTGATCCACCCCGGACGCGACGAGCAGTCCCCGCTCCGCATCATCGAGGCGCTCGACGCCGACGGCGCCGACCTCAGCCGCGTGATCATAGGCCACCTCGACCGCACCGTCTTCGAGCGCGAGACGCTGGCGGCCATCGGCGAGGCGGGTTGCTACTTCGAGTGGGACCTGTTCGGCAGCGAGGGCGCCCACTATCGGCTCAACCCGAATATAGACCATCCCAACGACGCCACCAAGCTCGCCGACATCGCGTGGCTAATCTCCGAGGGCTATGGCGAGCGCATCGTAATAGCGCACGACATCTGCTCGCGCCACCGCCTCCTAAAATACGGCGGACACGGCTACTTCTACATCCTCGCTCAAATCGTCCCAATGATGCGCCGCCGAGGCTTCACTGAAGAATCCATAGACAACATACTCGTACACAACCCCGCGCGAATACTCACATTCGTAGATCCGAAGGGATAAGGAGAACCGCAATGACCACTACCCCGCACGATGAAAATTGGGAATACGGCTTACGCGACGAGGGACACGAAGGCGGCGGCGAAGGCCCCGTCACCCTCGGCGACGGCGACTTCCGCTACGTAGTATCCGGCGAAGACTGGGGCAGCATCCCCGACGGCTGGACCTACAAAGAAGCCACCTCTGTTGACATAAACTCCAAAGACCAGATTTACGTATTCAACCGCGGCACCTGTCCCATGATCGTCTTCGACACCGAAGGCAACGTCATAGACACTTGGGGCGAAGGCGTATTCGCCAACCCGCACGCCGTAACCATCGCGCCCGACGACGCCGTCTTCTGCGTGGACAACGGCGACAGCACAGTCCGCAAGTTCACCGCCGACGGCAAGCTGCTGATGACGCTCGGCGTGGCCCACAAGCCCGCGCCCAAGATGAGCGGCAAGCCGTTCAGTGTCCCCGCGCACGTGGCCATAGACGACCGCACCGGCGAATTCTACGTCGCCGACGGCTACTCCAACGCCCGCGTCCACAAGTACACGCCCGACGGCGACTACCTGTTCAGTTGGGGCGAGTCTGGCACCGGCGAGGGCCAGTTCAACATCGTCCACAACATCACCACCGACTCCGAGGGCATGGTGTACGTCGCCGACCGCGAGAATCACCGCATCCAGATATTCAACCCGGACGGCAAGTTCGAAACCCAGTGGGTCAACCTCTCCCGCGCCGCCGCCATCTGCATAGACGCAGGCTCCGGCCGCGAGCTGGTCTATATCGGAGAGTACTTCGCCGGCATCGGCACCAACGACACCGGAACCGACCTCGGCCCCCGCGTAACCATCATGGATACGAGCGGCAACGTCCTCGCCCGTGTCGGACGCAACAGCTACGGTGCCCAGAGCGGACGCTTCTACTCCCCCCACGGCATAGCTGTCGATTCGCGCGGCGACATCTACGTAGCTGAAGTCTCCTGGAGCGACTACGGCTCCAAGATGGACCCGCCCCGCGAGCTCCGCTCAATGCAAAAGCTCGTCAAGCAACCGTAGCGCGGACAACTACAACAAACCCTTCCCTCGGTGGGCTAACGTGGGCATGTATATCCCTTCCCTCTTGATGGGGGAAGGGTAGAGCCTGCCCCGTACTTGATACGGGGATGGTGGGGGTGAGATCCCGGTCAACCGTGTGGCTTGCCCCCTCTCCCTCAGGGAGAGGGTTGGGGTGAGGGTGAAAACGACCTCCCCAACCCCCCATTCCGGCGAACGCCGGAATCCAGAGCGCTCAGCCCCAGCCAACCCGGAACCCCCAAGAAATCCACCCCGTAACTGCCCACAACAAAACAGGCTCAAACAACCGTGAGTACGACAGACAGAACAACCGAATCCGGCAGCCAGTTGCGAATGGGTATCACGCCCGAAGGCAACCGCAAGCGCCGCGTGCAAGGTGGCGTATCCACCAGCGATGTCATCAGATCCGCCCACATCGCCGGTAACGCCGACGTGTTCCCGCAGATTCTAAAACTGCACGTCCCGCCCGGCGCCATCGTCGCAGATGTGACGTGGGGCAAAGGGGTCTTCTGGCAAAAGGTGGAAGACGGCCTGTACGACGTCCGCGCAACCGATATTTCTATGGGCGTCGACTGCCGAGACCTGCCCTACCACGACGCCGAAATAGATTGCGTGGTCCTGGACCCGCCGTACATGGAGGGCTTCTACCGCAATCAAGGAAGCCAGAAAGCCGGCGGCGGCAGCCACAAGACGTTCCGCGAACACTACTCGAATGGCGACGAGCGACCGGGACGCGCCAAGTGGCACGCCGCCGTAACGGACATGTACCGAGAATCGGGGCGCGAAGCGTATCGAGTCCTCAGACCTAACGGCGTTCTCATAGTCAAGTGTCAAGACGAAGTGAGCGCGAATCGTCAGTGGCTAACTCACGTCGAGATAATCAACGGCTACGAGGCGATGGGGTTCTACACAAAAGACCTGTTCGTAGTAGTCCGTTCCAACCGCCCTTCGATCACGCGGTTGAAGAAGCAGGTTCATGCGCGGAAGAATCATTCGTACTTTCTGGTGTTTGTGAAGACGACACGCAAACGGTGAAATTCACCTCTCACTTTCCAGAATTACGCTCAGTGATTACTTGATCTAGTACCTCACGCAGATCGTCGGTAAAGGGCGGCTCTGGGGGCCATGATACGGCTACAAGGCTAGCGATCAGTTGCCTGCGGATTTCAGGAGGATACCTTCTGAATGTACTTCTCGGCAGGTCCGTATTCTTGGCAAAAGCGAACTTCCATTCTTGCTCGAACGCAAAACAATTCACAGCGAGAATGTCGAACTGCCCGACCGTCAGTAGCGTAGTATCGAACGCAGTCCCATCTTCCAGTGTGATGGTGCGCCTATCGCTGGCATCGACTTGAGCCCGGCCACGCCACGTATCGCCATCTTTCTCGACCATCCGAGATTGGAGTGACTTGCTCTCTATGATAAATCGTTGACCGCGATATCTGACTATGTGGTCGCCTGCGCTAGTTCTGTCGTGATCATCCGGTTTGCCGAGGTACTCTATGGCATCATCGGTAAGCCAAATCTCTTGCAGTTTGTGTTCCGCCACATAGCCAAGCAACATACCCCTAAGGCTTGGGTTCTCATCAACTAGCTTCGTCAACGTGCTGGGTGTTAGATTCCACCGTTCGAGAATGGTTGTAGGCTCTTCCGTGTTGACCCTTTCCAGAACGTCGGACGCATCGACATCGAGAACCTTCAGGATCTGCAATAGCTCGACTACGTCCAGCCGGCGTTCCCCACGCTCGTACTTAGACACGAAAGACTGAGGCACCCCAAGCTGACCCGCAACTTCTGACTGTTTCAGTCCGCGGGCGTGACGAGCTTCAACGAGCAAGCGTCGCAATCTTAAGTAGGGAGTAGCATGGGATGGTATCATAGGATATCATGAGAATACATTGAGCCAATCCCGTAGCCCAAAATCGGTTTTGGGATTTATAAAAGGATGATCTAGACCATGACTACCATGCAGGAAATCGAAAAGTCGTTGACGGCGGGGGATCTCTCCGCCCTCGACGACGACTACCACTCCTCCTCCCACTACGCCCTCATGCAGAACACCGTCACCCAGCGCGACGTAAACGAAGTCGCCCTCGACCGACGCATCGTAACCGCCGCCAACCACACCTTCTCAACCGTTCTCGATAGCTGGAAGCCCACCCATCAGGGCGCCTCCGGCAGGTGCTGGCTGTTCAGCGGCCTAAACCTCTTCCGCGTGGACTCGATGCAGGAACTTGGCGTCCGCCAGTTCGAGTTCAGCCAAAACTACATGATGTTCTGGGACAAGATCGAACGCGCCAACTACGTACTGGAAGCCGTCATCGAGACCGCCGACCGCCCCGTTGACGACCGCATCGTGCAGCATCTCATGCTCGCCCCCGTCGAAGACGCCGGACAGTGGGATATGTTCGTCAACATCGTGGACAAGTACGGCGTCGTCCCCAAAGAAGCGATGCCCGAAACCGAAAGCTCCGGCAACACCCGCCAAATGAACCAGGCGCTCTACTACCAGGTGCGACAGGGCGCCGCCAAGATACGCGGCCTATATCAGGACGAGGCCGGACTCGACGCCATACGCGCCGCCAAGATGGATACCCTCAAAGCCATCTATCGCATCCTGTGCATCCACCTCGGCGACCCGCCTACCACCGTAGATTGGCAGTGGCGAGACCGCAATGGAGCCTTCCACCGCGACGGCGAGCTTACACCGCTGGGCTTCGCCGACAAGTACGTCTCCACCGCGTACCGCGACATGGTCTGCCTCGTCAACGATCCGCGTCCCGACCATCCCTACTTCCAAACCTACACCATCGGATACCTCGGCAACGTCGTCGGCGCCCGCTCGGTGCGTTACCTCAACGTCCCAATCGAGATCATGAAGGACGTAACCCGCCGCCAAATAGAGGACGGTCGCCCCGTCTGGATGGGCTGCGACACCGGCAAGCAGAACCACAGGACGCTCGGACTGTGGGACGCCAACCTGTTCGACTACGATGCCGTTTACGGCGCCGACTTCGGCATGGACAAGGCGACGCGCCTCGAGTACGGCCAGACTCAAATGACCCACGCCATGCTCTTTACCGGCGTGGACGTGGTGGACGGCGCACCCCGCCGCTGGCGCGTCGAGAACAGCTACGGCGATAAGGTCGGTGACAAGGGCTTCTTCCTCATGAACGACTCCTGGTTCGACGAGTACATGTTCGAGATAGCCGCCCCTCGCGCCTACCTGTCCGACAGCCTAATCGCCGCCCTCGACACCGACCCCGTCACCCTCCCGCCCTGGGACCCCATGGGCGCCCTTGCGTAAACCAACTCCTCCTCCTGATGGCTGTCCTCCTGATGGCTGATAGAGGCTGATAAAGTATATGCAAAGGTTCAGTGGGGCAACATATCCCCCTCTCCCTCAGGGAGAGGGTTGGGGTGAGGGTGAAACCCCTGCCTTGCCCATCTATGCAAGAACGACAACAAGGAGAACCACCATGACCATCGGCATCTCAACGCCCCTGCCCGCATACAAAGTCAACGCCGCGTTCATGGCATCCAAAGCCGAAGAGCTTGGCTTCGAGTCCATCTGGTACGCCGAGCATCCCGTCCTGCCCGTCGAGTCCGACAGCCCCTTCCCCGGCTCCCCCGACGGCGTGATACCGTGGACCTACGCGCACTTCGCCGACCCGTACATCGCCCTCGCGCAGGCGTCGGGCGCCACCAGTACCATCAAGCTCGGCACCGGCATCACCCTCATACCTGAGCGCAACCCCCTGGTGCTTGCCAAAGCCGTCTCCACCCTCGACCTGTTCAGCGGCGGACGCTTCATCCTCGGCATCGGCACCGGCTGGCACCGCGAGGAGACGACCATCATGGGCGGCGACTTCGATCGCCGCTGGACTCAGACCAAGGAGTCGCTCCTAGCCCTAAAGGAGCTGTGGACGAAGGACGAAGCCGAGTTCCACGGCAACTACTACGACTTCCCGCCCGTCCAGATGTACCCCAAGCCCGCGCAGAAGCCGCACCCGCCAATCCTCATCGGCGGCGCGGCGCGACGCGTGCTTCAGCGCATTGTCGAAGTCGGCGACGGCTGGCTTCCGAATCGCGCCACTCCCGCCGTAATCGAGGACAGCCGCCGGCAGCTAGACGAACTGGCCGCCGAACGCGGACGCGACCCGGCTTCCATCAACATATCCGTGTACGGACAACCCGCCGACCGCCAGAACGCGCAGGACTTCTTCAATGCCGGCGCCAACCGCGTAATCGTCCGACCGGAGGTATGCGACACCGAAGCCGAAATGGCCGCCCAGCTGGAGCGCATGGCCGAAGCGGTGCTATAACCGAATCTAACGCAAAGGCGCAAAGGCGCGGAGACTCAAAGCCCCCCAATTCCTCTGTGTCTCTCTGCGCTCCTTTGCGTCTCTCTGCGCTCCTTTGCGTCTCTGCGTTAAAATCCCCCACGCGACACACATTCCCAGAATGATGTATAATCACCTCAACTCCCCCCAAACAGGAGGCTATCTATGGCGCAAGAAAAGCAGCCACCCAGCGAACGCGCAATGCAACGCATGAGGGTTTTCGTCGAAAAATTCACCGAAAAATCCGGCACCTACACCCATCCCGCCGAAGGCGTAACCGACGCTGTAATACTAGGCTTAGCCGAGAACATAGACGAGGTCGGTCGTCCGCTCTGCCCGTGCCGCTTCTACCCGAGCAAGCAGGAAGAGGTCAAGCACCGCACCTGGATTTGCGCCTGCGACGACATGCAGATATACAAGTACTGCCACTGCCTGCTGTTCGTGGACAAGGAAGGGATGCCGATTACCGAGTACCTGCCCGAAGACCACGAGGGTCGGCAGATGTACGGTTTGGTCAAGGACCCGCACCCAGACAAGGGCCGCGTCCTCCGCCACAAGGCCGAAGAGCGCGAGATCGAACGCAAAGAGCGCCCATCCTAAGCGCCGCCCGCCCATACTCAGCAACCATTCTGATAGGGGAAGGCAGCGGCGCAGTCAGTTCCCCCTCTCCCTCAGGGAGAGGGTTGGGGTGAGGGTGAAAATCCCGCGATTGATAATTGCCAACCCCTCTCAGCAAAACCCTTAGAGGAGACACGATGACCACCACCAAGACCGTTACCGTTTACTCCACGCTCGGATGCGGCTACACCGATATGCTCAAAGAGCAGCTCGACCGCGACGGCATCGAGTACGACGAGGTAAACCTGTCGCTCCACCCCGAGCGGTGGCCTGAAGTGCTGCCCCACACCGATGGACAGCGCATCAGCCCCGTGATGATCGACGGCGACGAAGTAACCATCGGCTTCAACGGCATCGGATGCTACGGCTAGAGGTGAACGCATGGCAGGCGCGGTGATATACACCCACCCGGAATGCACCATCTGCGTATCCGTCAAGATGGAGCTGGACGAACAGGGCAAGACCTACGAGGAAGTTGACCTCGGCGACCACCCCGAACGCTGGCCCGAAGTCGAAGAGCTAACGGGCGGCGACAAGATAACGCCCGTTCTGGTCGAGGATGGCGAAGTAACCATCGGCTACCGCGGAATCGGCTGCACCTTCTACTAGGCGATTGTCTCACATTGGTAGGAGATGTCTGCGAGGGCGATAGTTCCCCCTCTCCCTAAGGGAGAGGGCTGGGGTGAGGGTGGATAAGTCGCTATTTCAATAACGTCGAAGCGCTAGGCGCGCCTCCTCGACTTCAGCCACTTCTCCCTCTGCTCCATCCTAACCGCCTGATTCGGCGGCGTGAATCTTGCGTGGAATTCGCGCCGGTACTCCTCGAACATCCCGTTCAGTATCGCCGCCCGCATCTCCTCCATCAGCCTAAGGATGAACCGCAGGTTGTGGATCGTCGCCAGACGGTATCCTAGCAACTCCTTCGCGCGGAACAGGTGGTGAACGTACGCCGCGGAGAACGCGCCGCACGTGTAGCAGTCGCATCCCGGCTCTATCGGTTCGTCCCGCTCGCGGTGCGCCGCCGCGTAGATGTTGACCCGCCCGGCCGCCGAGTACAGCGCGCCGTTTCGCGCCGTCCGGGTCGGCAGCGCGCAGTCGAACATGTCTATCCCCCGAGCCACGCACTCTACCAGGTCCTCCGGCGCGCCCACGCCCATCAGGTAGCGCGCCGACCCGACAGGAAGCAGCCCCGTCGTAAACGCCGTCGCCTCGTACATCTCCGGCTTAGACTCGCCGACGCTCAGCCCGCCGATCGCGTACCCCTCGAATCCGATTGACGTTATCTCCTTCGCGGAGCGTTCTCGCAGTTCCTCGAACAGCCCGCCCTGCACGATACCGAACATCAGCTGATCGTCGCGCCGTCGCGCCGCCTTGCATCGCTCCTCCCACTCCGTCGTGCGCTCCAGCGCCCGCTCGACTGTCGCATAGTCCGAGTCGGCGGCGACGCACATATCCAGCGGCATGATGACGTCCGCGCCGATGCTCTCCTGCGCCTCCACCACCAGCTCAGGCGTAAACTTGTGCGCCGAGCCGTCCAGGTGAGACTTGAAAAGAATCCCGTCCTTGTCAACCTTCCGCAGATGGGCCAGACTGAATCCCTGAAACCCGCCGCTGTCGGTCAGTACGGGCCCGTCCCACCGCATGAACTCGTGGATGCCGCCCAGCCGGCGCACGAGTTCGGCGCCGGGCCGCAAATACAGATGGTACGTATTGCTAAGCGACATTTTCGCGCCCACGCCCCGCAAATCCGCCGGATCCACAGCCTTGACCGAACCCTGAGTAGCCACCGGCATGAACAACGGTGTCGGGACGTCCCCACGGGCCGTCCTCAGCGTACCCGCGCGCGCCCCGCTGCAGGTCGCTTCCAGATTGAACACCCCATTATCGCCCACAGCCGTCATCGTCTCCCGCCCTCTACACCCATTCCGGCGAACGCCGGAATCCAGAGCGCCACGCTACGACCAACCCCGATTCTTGGAACATCGCCCCGCAAACTCATTCATCCCTTTGCGCCTTCGCGCCTTCGCGTCAAATCAGAAATCTGAACTCACACAAACGGGTAGGGGATATTGTAATTCGGATCGAGGTTCGGAACCACCGGATTGCTCAGCAAGAACCTCAGCCGCTTTATCAGCGCCTTCAGCTCAGGTACGCTCAGCGCATCCCTCAGCTCCGCCGTATCGTCCGACCGCGTGTCCAGCTTCCGGTGCAGCCTGCCCACGTCAGCCACCATCTCCGGCGAGATGTCCTGTCCCCAGAACTCCATCATCACCGTTCGCAGCTTGAAGCTGGGGTGGAACGTGAGACCGTGATCTATGCTCCAGATGCGTTCGTCCTCTCCCGCCAGGCAGTGTCCCGCCTTGCGGTCCGCGTTGTTCGTTATCAGATCGAACACCATGATCTTGCGGAGCTGATCGTAGTTCGCGTCGCGCTTCACCATGTCGAAGTAAGTAACGTCCGGGTCGCTCTCGACATAGAGTTGGAACATGCCGACGCCGTATGGACCGTCGCGCTCCAGTGTCAGCGGGATGTTGGGCCAGCCCAGCAGCCTGCTCAGCAGAAAGGCGGCGCGCTCGCGCTGATATAGCGTGCCGGTCGGGAAGTCCCACAGCGGACGTTCACCGTCGCGTGGCTTGTAGATAGCGCGAAGATACCGGCCCGGCCCCGCGTCTATCCACACCAGGAAGGTATAGTTCGATCCCCATGGCATCCGGTGCCCGCCCGTAATCTCGCCGCTCTCCAGCAGCGGGCGCGCGTCGTCCTCGTCCATTACGACGGGCGTGGCATCCTCCGGTTCTGGAAATGCGGCGTAGTAGTACTGTCGGCTGCGGCGTGCCATAGTGTCGGGACCGTTGCCTGCTGCGCGCCAATTTACGGTTGGGAATTAGGCGCGAGGCTCACTCGAGGTCTGCCAGGTCTTCCGGCGTCAGCTTGGCGTGGCCGTTGACGCGGGCGCAATTATGGCCGTCCGGATCGATCGGCTTGCCGCACAGCGGGCACAGCGGCCTGCCGGCGGCGCAGACGCGCAGCGCCTCCTCGGCAAACTCCAGCAACTGCTGGCGATCCGCCCACACGCGCACCGTCGCCCGGTCCTCGTCATCCACGTCGTGCGCGTCTATGATGAATAGGCCGCGTCGTTGGTCGTGCCCTAGCATCAGCTTCATCACGCGGAAGTCGAGGTTCGTCAGGCCGGGCGCTTCGCGGTCATACGGCGGCTCATTGGACGCCGACGGGTCCTCCTCCAGCGCGGTCATCATCTGTTGAATGGCGAGCGCAAGCTGGAAGAGATGCTCCTTCTCGATCCAGATGGAAGCGGTGCTGCTCTCGCTGTCCACGAGGATTCGGAACGTCCTCTGCCCCGGCTGTCCGAACGATTCGGCGGCGAGCTTGGATACGTTGGTAAATTCGTTTCTGGCGCTTGGCATGATCTTGCTATCCATATTAGAGCGTAGCCACGACTGCCGCAAGTCATAGACCGAATCTATGTCATATTGATAGGCGGAAGTTC
Organism: Dehalococcoidia bacterium; assembly: GCA_034420955.1. Lineage (GTDB taxonomy): Bacteria > Chloroflexota > Dehalococcoidia > Lucifugimonadales > UBA1123 > VXRN01. The sequence continues at coordinate 92,801 of DAOUKV010000004.1, read as the reverse complement.
CTTTCCTACTTTGGCTAGAACCCCTGTTGACCTCTGCGTCTCTGCGCCCCACCGCGCCTCTGCGTCTCTGCGCCAAACCAAGCTGACTCCCGCCAAATCGTGCTACAATCCCATAAGCTACCTCCCATGAGCTACCCCAACGAAAGAGACGACGCCTTGACCGCCGCCAATCCCATTCTGGAAGTGCGAAACGTAGTCCGCGACTTCGGCGGCGTGCGTGCCGTGGATCACTGCTCGCTATCGATCATGCCGGGTTCCATAACCGGGCTGATTGGTCCAAACGGCGCGGGCAAGACCACCCTGTTCAATCTCGTGTCCGGCGCGCTATCGCCCAACAGCGGCGAAATCGTATTCGACGGCCGGCGCATAGACGGGTTGCCGATGCATCGCGCGTTCGCCCTGGGCCTGATGCGCACGTTCCAGATACCGCGTGAGATGAAACGGATGACGACTCTCGAAAACCTGATGCTGGTGCCGGCCGGCCAGGCGGGCGAGCGGCTGTGGGCGTCGTGGTTTACGCCTTGGCGCGTCGCGCGGCAGGAACGCGAGGTAGAGAAGCGCGCGATGGAGGTTCTGGAGTTCGTCAATCTGGCGAGCCTGGCCGACGAGTACGCCGGCAACCTCTCCTCCGGGCAGAAGAAACTGCTGGAGTTGGCGCGTACCCTGATGGCCGAGCCAAGCCTCGTGTTGCTGGACGAGCCGGCGGCGGGCGTCAACCGCACGCTCATGCGCGACCTGTCCGCAAGCATCCTCCGCGCCAGCGTAGAGCGCGACGTAACGTTCGTCATCATCGAACACGATATGCCCGTCGTAATGACGCTGTGCGACCCGATCATCGTGATGGCGAACGGCGCCGTCATCGCCGAGGGCGCGCCGGACGAGATCCGCTCCAACCCCCTGGTGCTCGAAGCCTATCTCGGCTCCACCTTCCAAGAGCGGTCCAACATCGGTACTGAACATGACGCTGCTCGAAGCCACTGACATCGTCGCCGGATACGGCGAGACCGAGATACTGCATGGCGTGTCCATCGCCGTTGGCGACGGCGAGATCGTTACCATCATCGGACCCAATGGCTGCGGCAAGTCAACCCTCATGAAAGCGATTGTAGGACTCGTAGCCGTTCGCTCGGGGTTCGTATCCTTCAGGGGCGATGATATTTCCGACATGCCTCCCCAGCGAATCGTCCGAACCGGGCTTTGCTACGTGCCGCAAACCGCCAACGTCTTCCCGTCGCTCTCCATACGCGAAAACCTCGAGATGGGCGCGTTCGTCCGCGACGACGACTACGCTGGGCGAATGGACGAGATGTTCGATCTGTTTCCAGACTTGGCGGCGCGTCCGTCGGCGCGGGCCGGCAGCCTGTCCGGAGGCCAGCGACAGATGCTCGCCATAGCCCGCGCGCTGATGCTCGATCCCGCGCTGCTGCTGCTCGACGAACCCTCCGCTGGGCTGTCGCCCGCGATGGTAGGCCTGGTCTTCGAGCGTATTCAGGACATCAACAGCGCGGGCGTATCTCTGCTGCTGGTCGAGCAGAACGCCCGCGAGGCCCTGCGAATGTCCGACCGCGGCTACGTGCTGTCGTCAGGTGAAAATCGCTTGGAAGACGCCGGACAAGCCCTGCTCGATAACCCCGAGGTGGCCCGGCTGTACCTCGGTGGCTCCCCCTAACGCCCGCCCATATCGCCATTCCGGCGTCCGCCGGAATCCGGAGCGTTGCGCCCCAACAATCCCCGAACCGTCCTTCCGCTAATCCGACACAACCCCTGCTATTGCGCTACCCAACCGCATATGCGAAACTTCCCCCGCCATTCTGCCAACCCCTACGTGAGAACAACCATGCCGATAGCGAATAGACTCAGGTTCACTTGGACGCCGTGGCACACTGTGGCGGTCATCGTCGCCGCCGCTTTCGCGCTCGGTCTGCTGCCCTTCGTCAAGATGGGGTTGGTGGTCAATGGGGTGATCCTGGGCTCGATAATCGCCGTCGGCGCGATTGGGCTGACACTGATATACGGTATCCTGAACTTCGCCAACATCGCTCACGGCGACTATATGATGATGGGCGCGTACCTCACCCTGTTCGTAGTGGTGAGCGTGCTGGCGCCGCTGGGTGTCGAGGCGGGTGGGCTGGGGCCGTTCACCTTCGGATACCCGGTTCTGATCGCGTTGCCGCTGGCGGTCGCCGTCGTCGTCGCGGGCGCGATCGCCTTGGACGTCGTCGTGTACCGAAGGCTGCGCGATCGCGTCGTCAACCCGGTTGTGGTCTCGATGGCGTCTTTGGGCGTCGCAATCGCCCTGAGAGGACTGGCGCAAATACTGTGGAGCGGCGACTCCCAGCAGTTGCCGCGTGAATCGAAGAAGGTCTTCCACCTGCCCATGGACGTACGCGTGCCTCCCGACGCCATATTCGTCATCATAGCCGCCGTCGCGCTGGTCAGCGCCGTCTATATCGTGCTGACGCGCACCAAGATGGGCAAGGCGATGCGCGCCACCGCGGATAACTCGCAGCTCGCTCTCGTGAGCGGTATAGACACCCAGCGTGTGATTTGGTGGACATGGGGCATTGGCGCCGCGCTGGCCGCCATCGCAGGCATACTGCTCGCCGTGTACCAGGCGCAGATCCTGCCGATCATGGGCTGGCGATTCCTAATACCCCTGTTTGCCGCCGTAACGCTCGGAGGCATCGGCAACCCATACGGCGCGCTGATAGGCGCGTTCATCATCGGTGTCGCCTCTGAGGTGTCCACCCAGTGGATCAATCCCAGCTACAAGCCCGTCGTCGCGTTCGGCATACTTATCGTAATGCTCCTCGCCCGACCGCGCGGCATCTTCAATAGCAGCTAACGACTCACGACTAACAACCGAGCGATCATGGAACTTCTAGGCATAATTGACTACGGCGTCGGCTTCGCCATCATGGCCGGCATCTATGCCGTATTCTCGCTTGGCCTCAACGTCCACTGGGGTTTCACCGGCCTGTTCAACATCGGCATCGCCGGCTTCTTCGCGCTTGGCGCATACACCACTGCGCTGCTGACGACGCAACCCCCTGATCCCTCGCTATTCGAAGACTTCACGTTCGGCGGCAACCTCGCTCAGACACCGATGCTCGACTGGGGAATAGATATCTGGTTCGTCATTGGCATGGCCGCCGCCGCCGCCGTCTGCGCCGTCGTCGCGCTCCTCATTGGCTACCTGACGCTCAGACTGCGCGACGACTACCTGGCGATCGCAACGCTCGGCATCGCCGAATCGGTCCGACTGTTCTTCCTGAACGAAAAATGGTTGGCCAACGGCTCCAAGGGGCTGTACAGAATCCCCAAGTTCCTGGGCGAATGGATATCGCCGGATAGGTACGACTACCTCTATCTCGTGGTCGTCCTGGCGGCTCTCATCGTCCTGTACCTGGCGGTGGACCGCGCCATCAAGTCCCCTTGGGGTCGCGTGCTGCGCGCCATACGCGAGGACGAGGTTGCCGCCGAGGCCAGCGGCAAGAACGTGTTCGCGTTCAAGCTGCAGGCCTTCATGCTGGGCGCCGTAGTGATGGGTATAGGCGGAGCGCTCTACGCCCACCACATCCGCTTCCTGTCCCCAATCACATTCGACCCGCTGCTGGCGACATTCGTGATTTGGGCGATGCTCATGGTAGGTGGCTCCGGAAACAACCGCGGCGCCATACTCGGCGCTTTCGTCGTTTGGGGCATATGGGCGGGCACGCAGTTCCTGCCGGGCATATTTGCCACTCCCGAATTCCGGCTGACTATGATCGGAGCGCTGATAGTAGCCGTAATCCTGCTCAAACCCGGCGGCATCCTGGGCGAGGAGCGTCGCGCCGCCCTAATCAAAAGAGGCGGCTCGACAAACCGAGCCGCCCCTTGAACGCAGAGACCCGGAGAACCCGTCTAACCCTCCGTGCCTCTGCGCCTTTGCGTCAAGACTCTCCGGCCCCTGCTACGGCGTCTCGAACCTTCCGGTAGAGACGATCTCGCCGCCTTCCACCTTCCAGATCTCGATGGGGCCGAACACGTCCCCGTTCTCGTCCAGATCAACGCCGCCGGACGCGCCTTGGTAGTTCACGTCCTTGCCCTCGGCTATCAGGCTGAACGCCTTGAAGATACCGTCGCGCCCAGGCCCCACGATAGCGCCCGGCGCGTTCGATACGTCCCTGAGAGCGTCCCGAATGGCGGCTGCGTCCGTCGTGCTGCCTGCCTTGGCGGCCGCCAGCGCGATAAGCACCGTCGCGTCGTAATGTTCCGCCATGAACGGATGCGTTACTTCGTACCCGTAAGTATTCAGGTAATCGCTCTCGAACAGTGTCTTCTCCGGCCTGTTCGGTCCGCCGGGCGCCGTGCCGAACGTGCCGTCCAGGTCCGACCCGAACTTCGCCGCCATCTCAGGCGACTTCACCCCGTCCACGAACAGGAACGTGTCAGCGTATCCGCCCTCGATCGCCTCTCGCAGATATATCTCCGCCTGTCCGGGATAGCTTATGGTTACCAGCGCGTCAGGGTTGCCCTCGGTAGCCTTCCCCAACTCCGAGACGTAGGTGGGCTGAGCGTCCTCGTGCGGAGACTTCCCGGTTACCGTTCCACCCAACTCGGTAAATGTCTTCTCGAACTGGTCCGCCAGACCCTCGCCGTATGCGTTGTTCAGGTAGATGATGCCGGCGGTCTTGTGGCCCTCTTCGATGGCAAGGTTGGCAAGCACCACGCCCTGAGCTGCGTCGGACGGAGTCGTCCTGAACACGAAGTCGTTGTCTTCCAGCACCGTGATGGACGGCGCCGTTGACGCGCCGGAGATGAGCACACGCTCCTGCGGTATGGTTACCGAACTGGCCACGGCTATGGTTACGCCGCTGGACAGCGCTCCGACGATGGCGACCGCGTTCTCGACGTCCACCAGCGCGCGCGCCGAGTCAACGCCCTGTACGGGATTGACCGCGGTGTCTCGACTGACGATTAGCATGGACGCGCCCTGAACGCCGCCGGCGCGGTTGACGTGGCTGGCGGCGAGCGCCACCGCGTTGCGCAACGGGGTGGCGAACTCGGAAAGCGGGCCCGTGAAGCCGTTGAGATTGCCGACGATCAGGGGATCGAGCTGCGCCATCGGCACCTCTATGATCTCCGGCACCGTCACCACCTCGACTTCCTTCACCACCACCGTCTCGCCCGGCACTTCTACTTCTTTGACGACCTCCTTGATGACCGTCTCGCCCGGCACTTCGACGATTTCAGTTCCGCACGCGGCGACGGACAGCGCAAACAGCGCCACTATCGCAAGCAGCGCATATATATATGATCGATTCGTGAGCATTACGTAATCCTCCGTATTCACTTGTAACTCGAAGCAAAATTGTAATGGTAGTTGGTATGCTGGCGCAATGAGATTAGGGCAATCGAGTTGGACAGAACCCTCTCGGAATCCCGAATTTGAACTCAAAGGCGCGAAGACTCCTCACTCGCTCTCTTGCGTTTGCGCCTTCCGCGCCAACCCGGCGGGAACCTTACGGCGTCTCGAACCTTCCAGTAGAGACGATCTCGCCGCCTTCGACCTTCCATATCTCGATCGGGCCGAACACGTCTCCGTTATCGTCCAGATCAACGATTCCGGATGCGCCTTCGTAGTTGATATCTCTGCCCTGGGCTATCAGGCTGAACGCCGTGAAGATACCGTCGCGTCCCGGACCTACGACTACGCCCGGCGCGTTGGCTACGTCTCGAAGCGCGTCTCTGATCGCCGCCGAATCCGTCGTGCTGCCTGCCTTCGCCGCCGCCAGCGCGATCAGAACCGTCGCGTCGTAGTGCTCAGCCATGAACGGGTGCGACGCCTCGTATCCGTACGCGCTCAGGTACGACGTCTCGAACACTTCCTTCTCGGGCCGGTCTGGCCCGCCCGGAGCGGTGCCGAGCGTACCGTCCAGCGCCATGTTGAACTTCACTATCAGCTCGGGCGACTTCATACCGTCCACGAACAGGAACGTGTCCGCGTACCCGCCCTCGATCGCCTCTCGAAGATATATCTCCGCCTGGCCCGGGTAACTCATAGTTACCAGCGCGTCGGGGTCGCCCTCCGTTGCCTTCTGCAGTTCGGAGGCGTATGTGGGCTGAGCGTCTTCGTGTGGAACCTTCGCCGTTACCGTTCCCCCCAGTTCGGTGAAGGTCTTCTCGAACTGAACAGCGAGACCCTCGCCGTATGCATTGTTGATGTAGATGATGCCGGCGGTTTCGTAGCCCTCCTCCATGGCGAGGTTGGCGAGCACCACGCCCTGCGCGGCGTCTGATGGCGCCGTCCTGAACAGGAAGTCGCCATCTTCGATCACTGTGATGGCGGGCGCCGTTGACGCGCCGGAGATCAACAACCGCTCCTGCGGTACGGTAACCGAGTTGGCTACGGCGATGGTTACGCCGCTGGAGAGCGCGCCGACGATGGCGACCGCGTTCTCGACGTCCACCAGCGCGCGCGCCGAGTCAACGCCCTGAACCGGATTCACGGCGGTGTCGCGGCTCACGATGACCATGGACGCGCCCTGAACGCCGCCGGCCCGGTTGACGTGGTCGGCGGCGAGCGCCACGGAGTTGCGCAGCGGGGTAGCGAAATCGGAAAGCGCGCCGGTGAAGCTGTTGAGGTTGCCGACGATCAGGGGATCGAGCTGTTTCATCGGCACCTCTACGATCGTCGGCACCTCCACCAGTTCCACCTCCTTGATCACCACCGTCTCGCCCGGAACCTCTACCTCCTTGATGACTTCCTTGACCACCGTCTCGCCCGGAACTTCCACCATCTGGACCAATTCCTTGACCACCGTCTCGCCCGGCACCTCCACCACCTTGACGACTTCCTTGATGATCGTCTCGCCCGGAACGCTCACCTCCTTGATGACTTCCTTGACGATCGGAACCTCCACCTCCTTGATGACCTCACTCACGATCGTCTCGCCCGGAACTTCGATGACATCAGGCCCACATGCGGCGGCGAACAGCGCCACTGTCGCAAGCAACACAAGTATATATGTTCGGTTCTTGAACATAACTGTAGCCTCCACATTTATGGACCAAACTCATTGATCACGGCGGACTAATATCCGCTTCAGCCGAAATTGTAATGCAGCGTGTGGGTAGGCGCAACAGCATTAGTTGTCAACGCGCCGCGCGCGTTCGTTTTGTGCTACTATGCGAATACGCATGATGGCGGCTTGGCGCTGCCCCGCATCCGGCTCATCATAAGGAAACCAAATGCCCCCAATGTCCAACCATACGAATCGATTCTACGACCGCCTCGGCGTCCGCCGGGTCATCAACGCGTCGAGTTGGATCACCGTGTACGGCGGCAGCGTCATGCCGCCCGCCGTAGTTGACGCGATGGCGGAGGCGTCGCGCTGGTTCGTGGATATGCACGAGTTGAATCGCAAAGCGGGCGACGTAATAGCCCGGCTGACCGGCGCCGAAGCCGGGCTGGTAACGGCGGGCGGATCGTCCGGGATGCTGCTCGAAGCGGCGGCGTGCATCGCCGGCTCCGACCCCGCCCGCGTCTGGCAGCTTCCCGACACAACCGGCATGAAGAACGAAATCGTCATCCACCGCGCCCACCGCGTCGGCTATGACCACAGCTTCCGAGCCGCCGGAGCCAAGTTCGTCGAGATAGGCGACTCCGTCGCCACGCGCGAGTGGGAGCTCGAAGCCGCCATAGGCGAAGATACGGCTGCCGTAGCTTACATATTCGGCCCCCGCTCCGGCGTCGCCTTGCCGCTTCAGACGGTTATAGACATCGCACACGAACGCGGAGTTCCCGTCATCGTGGACGCCGCCGGGATGCTCCCGCCGCCCGAAAACCTGACGCGGTTCATCTCCATGGGCGCCGATATGGTCAGCTTCAGCGGCGGCAAGGGCGTGCTGGGACCGCAATCCACCGGCATCCTGGCGGGTAGGGCAGACCTGATAGAAGCCGCCTACGCTAACGGCCAGCCCAACGCCGAGGGCATTGGCAGGGCGGCCAAGGTGTGCAAAGAAGAGATAGCCGGATTGGTAACGGCGCTGGAACTGTTCGCCGATACCGACTTCGACGCTGTGCAGGCCAACTGGCGCGCCAAGGCCCAACACGTCGCCGACGCTGTTGGCGACGTCCCGGGCGTCCGCGCTGAGATCATCGAAGCCGATCCCCAGTCCGAAGACATCTTGTCCACCGCCCCGCGCGCTCAGATCAGCTTGGCCGCCGACTACGCCGGCCCGCCCGAAGACGACGTTATCCAGATGCTCATAGACGGCAACCCAAGCGTCCGCGTCCTCACCCGGCCGCTCATAGACATGCCCATCAACGTAATCCCCGTCTGCCTCGCCGACGGCGAAGAAGAGATAGTCGCCCAAAGACTGAAGGAGATACTCGAATCCTGAGTGTCCCCAGATGGGACAACGAAAATCCCTGCCCCGCACTTGATACGGGGATGGGGGTGAAACTCCCTCTCCCTCAGGGAGAGGGTTGGGGTGAGGGTGAAACCTCCGCCCTAATCAACCACATATCGGCAACAATCCCGAAAGGAGAACAACATGACCACAGCCGTAAAGTACGAACTCGCCGAATTCATCCACGACATGAGCGCGCTCGTTGACGAGCAGCCCGACCAGGAGCGCCTGTTCGACATCGGCTCCTCATACCTGGAGCGGCTGGTTGTGAACCCCGAAGCCGTGCCCGAGCGCTTCCGGATGCCCGCGCCCGGACGCAACCACGGCTCCTACCTGCTTCACTACGGCGACAACGGTCTGCTCGTAACCACCGTCGTCTGGGGACCGGGCGACCACATCGGCCCGCACGACCACTGCACCTGGGGCATGATCGGCGTCATGGACAACGGCATCACCGAAACCCGATTCACCCGACACGACGACCGCTCGCGCGACGACTACGCTATCCTCGAAAGAGACCGCGAGACGCTGGTCCGACCGGGCGACGTCAGCCTGCTCGTCCCCCAAGTGGACGAAATCCACCAGATGGACAACTACTCGGATCGGCCCACCGTCGAAATCCACGTGTACGGCAACGACCTGCGCGGACTGCAGCGCAGCAGCTTCAACCTCGAAACTCGCCAGGTCAAGCACTTCGCCACCACCCGCTTCGACAACTGCTAACAACCGTCCCCATCCCGGCTTTCCCCCCTCCCTCAGAGCCTGCCCCGTACTTGATACGGGGGAGGGGGCTGGGGTGAGGGTGGAATCCCCGCAGGAATGCCCCTCTCTTATCTCCCAAAAGGAAATCCCCATGCCCACCACCTCCTGCGCCGCCCTTGCCGCCCTACTCGACGGCGACAGCCAGTTCGCGCTCATAGACGTCCGCGAAGTCGGCGAATATAACGCCTCGCACATAGTCGGCGCGAGCCTCATCCCGCGCCGCGAGCTCGAACTCTGCATCCCCGACTCCGTGCCGTTCTCCCAGACGCCTATCATCGTCTGCGACGACGACGGACGACGCGCCGCGCTAGCCGCCGAAACCCTGCGTAGGATGGGATACTCCAACGCCTCCGCCCTGGATGGCGGCATGAACCGCTGGGTAACCGAACGTCGCCCGACCGAATGGGGCGTCAACGTCCCAAGCAAAGACTTCGGCGAAAAGGTGCAAGTCCAACACGGCGTGCCCGAGATAGACGCTGTCGAGCTAAAGAGCCGCATGGACCGCGGCGATAAGATGGTCATTCTGGACACACGCACCCCGGAGGAGTACCAACGCAACTGCATCCCCGGAGGCCGCAGCGTGCCGAACGGCGAGCTGGGCTTGCATATCAACGACATCCTGACCGGCGTAGAAGACGACACAACCGTAGTCATCAACTGCGCCGGACGCACCCGCAGCATCATCGGAACGCGGCTGCTTCAGAGGATGGGCGTAGAGAACGTCGTCGGCCTCGAGAACGGCACCGCCGGCTGGGTTCTGGCAGGATACCAGCTTGAGTTCGGCGCGGATAGGCTCGACCTGCCGGCGCCGACCTTAGAAGGCATCGCCGAGGCCGAGGCGTTCGCCGACCGGCTCGCCGAACAAGACGGCGTTGGCTACATAGACATCCCCGCCCTCGACGCGCTCGCCTCGCGCGCGCAGACAGAGTCTGTGTACTTCGTAGATGTCCGCGCCGAAGACGAGTACGCCGCCGGACACATTCCCGGCTTCAGATGGTTCCCCGGCGGGCAGGCGGTGCAGCGCGCCGACGAGGTGGCGGTGGTGCGCAACGCGCCGGTCGTTTTCGCCTGCGATAGCAGGGCGCGCGCCGCGTTTGCAGCATCCTGGTACAGGCAGATGGGATTCGGCGAGGTGTACGTCCTTCACGGCGGAACGTCCGCGTGGACAGCCGCTGGACGCGCCCTCGAGACCGGCGCCCCGCCATCCGACGCCGAGCGGGTAGGGGATACCGCATCCCAAGCGATGCAGCGCTCTGCCGCCGCCCCAATCCCGTCCGACGCCACTATAATCCACGTAGGCCTCAGCGCCGAATTCGCCCGGGCGCACGTCCCCAACGCGCGCTGGGTTCCGAGGGGCTGGTTGGAGATGCGGATAGAGGACGCCGCGCCCGACAGGAGCGCGTCCCTCATCGTAACATGCGAAGACGGTGTGCAGTCCGCCCTCGCCGCCGGTACCCTCGCCGAGCTTGGCTACCGCAACGTATCCGTTCTGGACGGTGGAATGGCTGCTTGGCGCGCCGCCGGCCTGGAAGTCGAAACCGGCCTCTCAGGCGTAATGTCCCCGCCTAACGACATGATAGCCTCCGGCGCCGAGCGCAACTACGCCGACATGGTAAACTACCTCCGCTGGGAAGAAGAACTAGGCCATAAGTACGCGGACGGCTAACTTGCTCACCATCCCTCGATTCAACGCAAAGACGGGGACGCGCAAAGTGAACTTGGAAGTCCGTCCTGAGAAGTCTCTGCGCCTCCGCGTTAAACTCCCATAGTGTTCAACGCCGCCAGCGCCGCCTCCGCGCCGGCCGACTTCTTGCTGCCGCCCCGGCCGCTGCCCAGCGACCGACCGCCCACTACCGCCTCGACTGTGAACGTCGGCGCGTGATCCGGTCCATCGGACTCCACCGTCACGTACTCCGGCGGCCCGAAGCCGCGGAGCATCGCCGCCTCGTGCAGCAGCGACTTCGGATGGCGGGGCGCGTCCGGCGCGTTTGCGGCCGTCTCGACTTCCGGCTCCAGCGCCCTCAGCGCGAACTCGCGCGCAGCCGCGTAGCCGCCGTCCAGGAACAGCGCGCCCAGCGTAGCCTCGAACGTATCCGCCAAGATAGACGCCCGCTCTCTGCCGCCACGCTCGATCTCGCCCTTGCCCAGCGCCAGCAGATCGCCCAGCCCAAGCCTCTTGCCGACGCGCGCCAGAGTCGCCTTGTCCACCAGCGACGCCCGCACCTGCGTCAGAAACCCCTCTGTCCGGTCCGGAAACCGCTCCACCAGAGCCTCCGCCACGATCAACCCCAGAACCGCGTCGCCGAGAAACTCCAGCCGCCCGTTCGACTCTGCCAGCGCGCCGGGAAACTCCGCCACGAACGACTCGTGCGCCAGCGCACGCTCGAACAGGGCGATGTCGTTGAAGCGGATGCCTAGCGCGTCCGCTTCAACGACGAGGCGGCCGCGTGAGAGCTTCATACGCCCGCCTCCGGCTGGGGAGCTCCGGCGCCTCGCCGGAAGACGCGCCTGAAAAGCTCCGGGATGCTCCGGTGCGCCAGCGTATAGACTATCGGCACCACAACCAGCGTCAAGACCGTCGAGCTTATCAAGCCGCCTATCACCACCGTCGCAAGCTCCGCGCTTATAAAGCCGCCCGCATCGCTGGAAAATGCCGCCAGTGGCAGCAGCGCGATACTCGTCGTCAGCGCCGTCATCAGAATCGGGCGCAGCCGAACCCGTCCGCCCACAATCAGCGCCTCGTCAACGCTAAGCCCTCGACGCTGACGCAGCTGCTCCACGAACGAGATAAGCACAACCGCGTTCGTAGCCACAATCCCAATCAGCATCAGCACGCCCATCATGCCCGCAAGCCCAAGCGAGCGACCCGTAATCGCCAGCGCAATCAGCGCTCCGATAATCGCCAGCGGCAGGCTCGAAACTATCACAACCGGGTTCCGCAGCGAACCCAAGCTCGCTACCATCACCAGATATACCAGCACAATGCCCACCAGCATCGCTAGGAAGATGTCTTGGAACCCCTCCGCGGTCTGCGCGAACACCCCGCCGCTCACAACCGCCACGCCCGGCGGCAGCGCGATCGCGTCTATCCTATCCTGTATCTCGTTGCCCACCGTCTGCTGATCGTCCGCGACGATGCTGCCGGACACCCGCGCCGAACGTTCCCCGTCCGTGCGCCTTATCGTCGCAGGCCCCTGCTGCACCTCCACCGTCGCAATCTCGGACAGCGGCGCCGCCCCGACAGGCCCGGCGATCATCAGCGCGCCCACGCCATCCGCGCCAGCCACTCCATTCGGCCTGCCTGCAAGCTGCACGTCCACCGCCCGGCCGTCCACGCTCACCTGAGTAACCGTCTGAACCACCAAGAACTGGTTTACTTGGAACGCCACCTGGCGCGCGCTCAGCCCAAGCGCTGCCGCCTTGCCCGGATCTACGCTCACGATTATCTCGTCTCGCGCCTCGCTCACGTCGCTAACGACGTTCGCCACCCCTTCGACGCCGCTCAAGTCCGCCTCCAGCGCCCTCGCAACCTCCGATATGTCGTCGTAGTCAGGCCCCGTAACCAGTACGTCCAGACCTGCCGTTGGCGGCCCATTCGTAACCGCCGTTACGTTCACCCGCCTGCCCTCCACGCCGGTCAGCCTCTCACGCAGCGTATCCTCCGCGTCCTCCGGCGCATCGTCCCTCAGCCTGACGAACATGCCGGCCTGGTTGAACCCGCTAACCAGCGCTCCCGGGCCAAACGCGGTCTCCGGGCTGCCGATTGTCGTAACGTTGAACTCGGAAAACTCGCCGATCGCCGCCTCCATCTCCTCCACCTGCGCCAGTGTCTCGCTCACCGGACTGCCTGGCGGCAGAGACATGTCTATCGTCACAAACCGCTCGCCGCCCGACGGGAACAGGTTTATCGGAATGAAAGCCAACAGCCCCAGGCTGCCCGCCGTTATCAGTATCGTCGCTGCCAGCGTAATAGCCCTATGACCAAGCGCCCAGCGCAGAATAGGAGTGTAAACGCGCTGCATCCACGTCTCCCTATCCGGCGGATCGTCCCCCTCTCCGACGCCCTCCGGCAGATCGCCCTGCCTCAGCAAGTACGCGCCCAGAACCGGCACGGCCGTCAGCGACACCACCAGAGACGCCAGCAGCGCAAGGCTCACCGTCAGCGCGAACGGGAAGAAGAACTCGCCTACAAGCCCCTGTATGAAGGCAAGCGGCGCAAATACCGCTATCGTGGCAAGTGTGGCCGCCGTAATGGCCGGCCCCACCTCCACCGTCGCGTCCAGAGCCGCGCGCCACCGTTCGCGCCCGCTCTCTATGTTCCGGTACACGTTCTCCAAAACCACGATGCTGTCGTCCACGACGCGCCCCACCGAGATAGCCAACCCGCCCAGCGTCATGAAATTCAGCGCAAACCCCTGCCAGCTCAGCAGAATCACGCCCATCAGAATGCTCATCGGTATCGAAAGCGCGATGACGAGCGTCGGGCGCAACGTGCTCAGCGCCCCACGCAGCGCCGTAGGCCTCAACGTCAGGAAGAACGAGAACACCACCATCACCGCAAGCAGCAGCCCCAAAATCGCCTCGCGTTCCAAAGTCGTTATCTGCTCCTGTATCGCAGGCCCATCGTCGGAAACGACCACAAACTCGATGTCAGACGGCAGCCCCTCGAGGCTGTCGAGAGCCGCGTTCACCGCATCCGTAACCTCTATCGTGTTCGCGTCCGGCTCCTTTATGACGCCAATTACGATCCCACGCTTGCCGTTGGTGCGCGATATGCTGGTCGGCGCGGCATTCCCGAAAGACACGTCCGCTACGTCTCCAAGCGTTACCGGTGTCGCCGGCCCCGCCCCCTGCGCCATCCCCACGCCCTGCGGAACGCCCGGTGGCATCCCCGGCGACGCCCCGGCGGGCGCCTCGAATCCCACTACCAGTCCCCGAAGATCGTCCAAAGACTCGAACGAATTGGTCGTCTTCACCGGCAGCGCCGCCGAACCGTCGAGCACCACCCCGCCCGGCAGCGTTACGCTGTTCTCCCTAAGCGCCTGCGAAACTTGGAACAGCGACACCCCCTTCTCCGCCATCTTCGCCTCGTCAACCGACACCAGCGCCCGTTGATTCACACCGCCCGAAACGTCCAGCCCAACAACGCCGTCTATCCCCGAAAGCTTCGGCAGAATCCGCTCGTCCGTTATACGCTGAACCTCCGCGAGGTCCCTCTCCCCCGTAACGCTCAGTTGAAACACGGGGAACCTGTCCGGGCTTATCCTCGTAACCGTCGGCGCGCTCACGCTGGCGGGCAGCGAAAGGGATTGCATACTCGCGCCAATCGCCGCCTCAGTAGCCGGCATATCCGTGCCGAACTCGAACGACGCCAGGATGACCGAACGGTTCTCAGTGGATACCGACTGCACCGTGTCCAGCCCGTCTATTCCCGAAATGGCATTCTCTATGGGAGTCGTAACCTCCCTGTCTACCGCCTCCGGATTCGCCGATGGGTAGAACGCCGTAACCGTAACCAGAGGAAACTCTATCTCAGGGAAGAGTTCTACCGGAAGCGAGCTATACGTAAACGCGCCGGCCGCCAGAATCAGAAGCGACGCCATAAGCGTAACGGTGCGCCGCCTGAGCGCGAGACCGATGATGAATCTCAATGTACCATCTCCATTTCAGCATGCGGTGTAACGAATCCGCGCCACCCTTAGTACGGATGAGGCGAAGGTAGAGATTCGCCCGAAACTCTAAGCGCGAGACCTAACGATTGGCGCTAAGATTAATACTAACAATCCCAGCCTCTCAGCCGCTATACCGCTCCCAATCGCGCCGCTCGCCCTATTCGATACAGCGCCAGCCCCACATATCCCCATACATCGAGGAAACCCCGTGTCATCGACCCGCCAAGCGCCAGATCGTGGCGACAGCCCTGCCGCTCGAAGCGTAGCCGCGCGCGCCGCCGGCAGCTTCCGCCCGTACTTGCTTCAGGTAGTCGGCGTCGCGCTGCTGATCGTCGTAACCGCCGCGTTGGGCGTAGTAAACCCGGTGCTGCTGCGCTCCGTGTTCGACGACGCGCTGTTCCCGCCCGGCGGAAGCGTGAACATCAACCTGCTGTGGATTCTGTCCGGCGTCATGATCGCTGTAACCGTCATAGCCGGCGCCCTCGGCATCGTGCAGGTCTGGGCGACCAACCTGGTCGGCCAGAGCGTCATGCGCGACTTGCGCGACAGGCTCTACGCGCACCTCCAGCGCCAATCGCTCGGCTTCTTTACCGCCACCCGCACAGGCGAGATACAGTCGCGCATCGCCAACGATGTCGGCGGCGTCCGATACGTGGTAACAGACACTCTATCCGCCATTCTGTCGAACGCCGTAACCTTCCTTAGCACCCTCGTGGCCATGGCTATACTGTCGTGGGAGCTGACCGTCGTATCCGTTATCGCTATACCGGTATTCGCCGTCATGTCCCGATGGGTAGGCGAGCGCCGCCGCGACGTTACAGAGCGCGAGCAGGAAGCCGCCGCCGAAGTTACCGCTATCACTCAGGAAACGCTCTCCATCTCCGGAATCATGCTTTCCAAGCTGTTCGGACGCCAGGGCCACGAAATCGAACGCTTCCACAAGCAGAATCGGCGCATGGCGACCCTCGCCGTCCGCCGGCAGATGACCGGACAGGCGTTCTTCACCGTCATGCAGATATTCTTCTCGGTCGCCCCTGTAGCCGTCTATCTCATAGCGGGCTACCTGCTCACCGGCTCCGGCGAGCTTGGCATGACCTCAGGTACCCTCATCGCCTTCGTCACGCTCCAATTCCGCCTCTACTTCCCCATCGTAACGCTGATGGAGAACTCCGTGGAAATCCAGTCCTCCATGGCGATGTTCGAGCGCATCTTCCGATACCTGGACATCGAACCGGACATCGAAGACAGACCCAACGCGGTAGCCGTGGAACCGCGCGCTGTGCGCGGCCATGTCGTCTTCGACTCCGTACGCCTCACCTATGCCCGCGACCCAAACGCTCGTACTGACCCGACGGTTCAAGACGAGGCGCCCGTCCCCGATGCCGACCCCGCTCGCCGCTGGGCGTTGGACGACGTGAGTTTCGAGGTGCGGCCCGGACGGCTCGCCGCCATCGTAGGGCCAAGCGGCGCCGGCAAGTCCAGCATCTCCTACCTCATATCGCGCCTCTACGACCCCAGCGAGGGCGCCGTGAAGATAGACGGCATTGACGTGCGCGATATGCGCCTCGACTCCCTGGCGGGCGCCATCGGCTACGTAACCCAGGATAGCTACCTGTTCCACGCCAGCCTACGCGATAACCTGCTCTACGCCAAGCTCGATGCCACTCAGGACGAGATAGAATCCGCCGCGCGCGCCGCCCACGTCCATGATTGGATACAGACGTTGCCCGATGGCTACGACACGATAGTCGGGGAGCGCGGCTACCGGCTATCCGGCGGCGAGCGTCAGCGGATCGCCATAGCTCGCGTCATCCTGCGCGACCCGCGCATCCTCATACTCGACGAAGCGACCTCCGCGCTCGACACCGTCAGTGAGCGTCAGGTGCAGGCGGCCCTCGATCCGCTGATGCGCGGGCGCACTACCATAGCCATAGCGCATCGCCTCTCGACCATCATGTCGGCGGATGTGATATTCGTAGTCGCCCAGGGCAAGGTCGTAGAGCGCGGTAGCCACGCCCAGTTGCTCACTCGCGGAGGCATATACGCCGGCCTTTACGCTGAGCAGTTCCGCGGCGGCCTGGTAGAATCGTACTGCGAAGACGGCATCATCCTCGCCGACGGCCGCATCATCCCTCACGAAGCCTTGGCCGGCACAGCGGCGGACTAGTAGTACGACAACTTAGTTGTGATGGATATTCAGATTCCGATTTATCCCCTCTCCCTCTGGGAGAGGGCTAGGGTGAGGGTGGATAAGCCGCCATTTCAATAGGGTCGAAGCATTAGCATCGACGCTCGCCTCCATCTCCCTCGCTCCTGTTTTCTCTCTCCGCGCCCGCCCCTTGCAATTTCTACACATTGATGCAACTCTAATTCCAACCAACGCCCATCTTACAGCGGAGACGACGCTTGCCGACCACTCGTCCATATACCCAAATGGCGCGAGCGCTCCTCATCCTCGCCATCGTAGTCGCGCTGGCGCTGGCCGCGTCCGCTTGCGCCTCCGATGCTGACAGGATCGTGTTCATCTCCGACAGGGACGGCAACCTCGAAATCTACTCCATCTCGACATCCGGCGAAGACGAGATGAACCTCACCCAATCCGGCGCCGACGAGTTCGCCCCTAAATTTTCACCCGACCGCAAGTCCGTCGCTTTTCTAACCGGAGGGTCGGGCAAGACCGCGCTGGAAGTCATCGGCGCAGACGGCCAGGGGCGCTTCGAGGTCGCCAACGCCGACACGTTGATCTCCAACCACCACTGGAGCCCGGACGGTCAGCGCATCGCATTCCTCAGCGAGCGGGGCGACACAAAGAGCGTCATGGTTGCGAACCGAGACGGCTCTGGCAACGCCCCGATAACCGACATACCGGGCGACGATGTGGGCAACTGGTCGAGAGACGGCGAGTTCGTCGTGTTCGCCTTGAGAGAAGATGAAGGAGGCGACGAACGCGGCATATACCTCCGCAACCCGGACGGCGTGAACGAGTTTCGACTCACCAAAAGCGCGGACTTCACTCCGCGATGGTCGCCTACCTCCGACCGTATCGCGTTCGTCTCCGACAGAGACGGCCATATGGATCTGTATGTGATGGAAGTGGTGGACGGTGGCGGAGACAACCCCATACGCCTGACACGGAACGAATCCGTCGAGTACGACATAGCCTGGTCTCCCAACGGCAAGCAAATCGCGTTCGTATCCGATGAGCATGGCAACCCGGAGATCTACTCAGCTGCCGCCGATGGCGAGGGCGTAACTCGCCTCACGTTCAACTCCGTCGTTGACGAACAGCCGGCATGGTCGAAGTTGGGCAGGAAGATCGCATTCGTGAGCTACCTGGATGGCGATGCGGACATCTTCATTATGGACCCAAACGGCGAGAACCAAAGACGGCTGACGCGCAACGACTCAGACGATACACAACCATCCTGGTAAGATACACCTCAACGGAGGCGATACAATGACCCTATCGAGTGTACTTAGCGAGCGTGTAGGCGACGTGGGCGTCGTCACGCTCAACCGGCCCGACAAGCTGAACGCGATAGACCGCAGCCTGATAGACGGAATAGACGCGGCGATCGAATGGGCGGAGGCTTCCGAAGTGCGCGCCCTGGTGCTGACTGGAGCCGGACGCGGCTTCTGCGCCGGCGCCGACCTGACCGCGCCGCCCGGCATGGGACATACGCCCGGTACTGAGACGCTGGCGAAGAAACGGATGCCTCTCGGATTTCCGTCGCTGCTGTTGCAGCGGTTCCCCCGTCCCACCATAGCCGCCGTCAACGGCGCCGCCGTAGGCGCGGGCTTCGGACTCGCCCTCGCATGCGACATGCGAATCGCCGCCGAGAGCGCCCGCTTCTCCGCCATATTCGCCAAGCGCGCGCTGTCTCCCGACTACGGCTGCACCCAACTGCTGCCCATGCACGTCGGCATGTCCAAAGCGTTGGAGCTAATGTACACCGGAGACATCATAGACGCCGCCGAGGCCGAGCGCATTGGCCTCGTCAGCAGCGTCGTCCCCGACGACGAACTCCTGGAATGCGCTATGGACCTCGCCGCCAAGCTCGCCACCGGCCCGTCCGTCGCCCACGCTCTCACTAAGCAGATGGCGTACTCGGCGATGTCGCGCAGCCTGCAAGACCAACTATGGCTAGAGGGACAGGCAAGCCAAGCGACCGGCGCCACCGAAGACAGGGCCGAGGGCATACGCGCCTTCAAAGAACGCCGCGAACCCGTCTTCCGAGGCCGTTAAGCTCACATCGAATTAACGCAAAGACGCGAAGACGCGCAGGGGTGAATGAAAATCCTCTGCGGCCTCCGCGCCTCTGCGTTAAAACCCTTTGCGACTTCGCGCCCTTGCGTTAAACCGAGGGCCTCAGAACCCCGCTGTCTTATCGCACACGTACAGGAAAGGCTCATTCGCCAGGAACCGCCGCAGATTCTCGCGGAATATCTCGCGCCGTCCCTCCCACATCTCCACCGTCAGCGCCGAAGCGTGCGGCGAAATGATCACGTTGTCCAGGTCCCACCATCTGCTGTCCGGCGGCAGCGGCTCGACCTCGAAAGCGTCGATGCCCGCGCCCGCGATTCTGCCGTTCGACAGCGTGTCGTACAGCGCGTCCTCATCCACCACCCCGCCGCGAGATATGATGATTACTCGCGCCGTTGGCTTCATCAGCGCCAGATGCTCCGCTCCGATCATGCCCCGCGAATCCGGCGTGTACGGAGCCGTAATCACCAGCCAGTCCGACATAGCCATCAGGTCGTCTAGCCTGTCCAGCCCCCACACCGCGCTCACGCCCACAGGCGCCGGGAACGGATGCTTGTCCACGGCGTGGATTTCTATCCCGAACGCCGCCGCCCGCCGCGCTACCGCCGACCCAATGCCGCCTAGACCCACTATGCCCATCGAACTGCCCTCCATCTCGACGAAGGAGCGGTCGTACTTGGACGTATCCCACCTGCGCGCCCGCTGGTCCAGGACCATCTCGTTCGTGCGGTGCGCGAACGCCAGGCACATCCCGATTACGTGATCTGCCATCGGCGCCGCGTGCGGCCCGCGAGCGTTGGTCAGTACAACATCGCTGTCAACGACCTCCGGTATCGCCGTCAGCTTATCGATCCCCGTGCCCGGACAGTGCATCCACCGCAGCCGCCGCGCCGCGCGAAACACCTCGCGGTTCGGAGTTCCCATTAGCGCGTCCGCATCCTCGATCTCTCGCGCTTGGTCCTCATCGGACGAGACGAACACGAAATCCACATCCGTAAACTCCGATACCAAGCTCTCCTCGAACCCATCCCCAAACAGCCCCGTAACCACTACCTTCATAACCTACTCCTTTCATAACCCTTGCGATCCAGTCCCTTCCCCCTCGATGGGGAAGGTTAGGATGGGTGTGACCATCCCCCTCTCCCTCAGGGAGAGGGTTGGGGTGAGGGTGAAAACCCTGCATCTACACCCATCACTCTTTCCACCTCGCCTCCCGCTTCTCCAAAAACGCCCCGATCCCCTCAACCGCGTCGGGATGCTGTAGATTCTCCACCATCACCCGTTGCGCCAGTTCGTAAGCAGACCGCCTGTCCAGCGCCATCTGCTGGTAGAACGCCGGCTTGCCGATGGCGACCGTACTGGCCGGAGCCGACGCCACCTTGCGAGCCAGCTCCATCGTAGCCTCGTCGAGCTCCGACGGTGAGACGACCCGGTTCACAAGCCCCGCGTCCAGCGCCGCGCGGGCCGGCATCGGCTCCCCCGTCAGCAGCATCTCCATCGCCACCTTGCCCGGCACCGCGCGCCCGACCGCGACCCCCGGAGTAGTGCAGAACAGTCCGATATCCACTCCCGGAGTGGCAAACGCCGCATCCTCAGACGCCACCGCCAGATCGCACGTCGCCACCAACTGGCATCCGGCGGCGGTAGCCAGGCCCTGCACGCTTGCGATGACCGGCTTCGGTAGCAGCCGAATCGCCTCCATCATCTCCGTGCACTGCGCGAAGACCATCGCCTGCTCCTCCCGATCGCCGACCGAAAGCTCGCGCAGATCGTGACCCGAGCTGAACGCCGTCCCCCGCGCGCCGATGACCACGACGTTCACGGCCGGGTCATCCCGCGCCGCGTCCAGCCCCCGCATCACCGTCCCCATCATCTCCGAAGACAGCGCATTGCGCCGCGCCGGGTTGTTCAGCGTAATGAAGGCGATACGGTCCTCGACGGTATATGTCGCGAGCGGTTTGGACATAAGCTCCTCCGGTCACAGCTTCCAGCGGATGATAGCGAGGTAGATGTATCATACACCGAAGGTAAGCCCTCTGCGTCCCTTTGCGCCTCTGCGTTAAAATCCCAACGCGAGCGCCAGGTAGTGCGTCCGACCACGCGATTGCCTTATCCTATAAACGCTAAATCTGCAACTGGAGATCAGTCCTATGCCCACAACCGCCCCATACGGCTCCTGGAAATCACCCGTCACCGCCGACCTCATAGTGCAGGACTCGGTATCGCTCGGCTTCATCGCCCTCGATGGCGACGACGTGTACTGGTCAGAGATGCGCCCACAGGAAGCCGCCCGCAACGTCATCGTCCGCCGAACGCCCGACGGCCGGACCCAAGACGTAACCCCCGCCCCTTTCAACGTCCGCACCCGCGTCCACGAATACGGCGGCCTGTGCTTCTGGATAGCCGACGGCGACGTGTATTTCTCCAACTTCGCCGATCAGCGCGTCTATCGGCAACCTCTTGATGAGGCGCCCGCGCCCATCACCCCGGGCGGCGTCGACCTTCGCTACGCCGACGGCATGATAGACAGCCGCCGCAACCGTCTCGTCTGCGTCCGCGAAGACCACCGCGACATGTCCCGCGAGGCGGTAAACACAATCGTAGCCCTGGACCTTGACGCCGGCGGCGAAGGCGACGTCCTGGTGTCTGGCAGCGACTTCTACTCGAGCCCCAGCGTCAGCCCGGACGGTTCCAAGCTCGCTTGGCTGGATTGGGAACACCCCAACATGCCCTGGGACGATACCCGTCTATGGGTAGCCGACATTCTGGACGACGGCTCGCTCGGCGAACGTCGCGCCGTCGCCGGTGCGTCGGGCGAATCCGTGTTCCAGCCCGAATGGTCGCCGGATGGCGTCCTCTACTTCGTCTCCGATAGAACCGGCTGGTGGAACATCTATCGCGAGCGTGGTTCGCACATCGAGGCGATGGCGCCGATGATGGCCGAGTTCGGCGCTCCCGCGTGGGCGCTCGGCTCAAGAACCTACGCCTTCGAGTCCGCCGAGCGGATCGTCTGCCAGTACGTCGAAAACGGTTTCTGGAAGCTGGCGACGCTCGACACTCGTACCATGCAGTTCACGCCCATCGAAACTCCGTACACCGAAATGTCGCGCGGCGACATAAAGGCGTCCGCCGGGCGCGTCGTCTTCGAGGCCGGGTCGTCCTCGCTTCCCGACGCGCTGCTGTCGCTCGACCCCGGCGCCGGAGAGGTCGAGCCTATCCGTCAAGCCGGACCCGTTCCCGTGGACGAAGGCTACCTCTCCGACCCGCAGCCCATCGAGTTCGAGACCACCGGCGGCAGAACCGCCCATGCCTACTACTACCCCGTCCGCAACGCCGACTTCACCGGCCCCGACGACGAGCGCCCCCCGCTCCTCGTCATCAGCCACGGCGGCCCCACGGGATCGGCCATGACGTCGTTCAACCTCTCCTACCAGTTCTGGACGAGCCGCGGCGTCGCCGTCGTGGACGTCAACTACGGCGGCAGTACCGGCTACGGCACGGAGTACCGCCGTCGTCTGAACGGCCAGTGGGGAATCGTGGACATAGACGACTGCATAAACGCCGCGCTCCACCTGGCGCGCGAAGGCGAGGTGGACGGCGACAGGCTCATGGTGCGCGGCGGCAGCGCCGGCGGCTACACCACCCTCGCGTCCCTCACGTTCCGGGACGTGTTCAAGGTCGGCGCCAGCTACTACGGCGTCAGCGACCTCGAAGCCCTCGCCCTCGAAACCCACAAGTTCGAGTCGCGCTACATGGATTCCATGGTCGGTCCCTATCCGGAGCGGCGCGACCTCTACCTCGAACGCTCGCCCATCCACCACACCGATCTGCTGTCCTGCCCAATCATCCTGCTTCAAGGCTTGGAAGACAAGATCGTGTTGCCCAACCAGGCCGAGATGATGCTCGACGCGCTGCGTCGCAAGGGCTTGCCCGTAGCCTACCTGCCCTTCGAGGGCGAGCAGCACGGCTTCCGCAAATCCGAGAACATCATACGCGCCCTCGAAGCCGAGCTATACTTCTACTCCCGCATCCTCAACTTCCCCATCGCCGACACCATAGATCCCGTCGAGATAGAGGGCTTGTAGCGATGCCTCAGCTCGTCGCGCTCCAACAATCTGCGTGTGGGCAGTGCCATCGAAACCCGGAGGGCGGGTTTGAAACCTGCCCCACCTCGCCCCAACAATCATCGATGTGGAATCTCACGCCGCCCTCTACCGCCATTCCGGCGTCCGCCGGAATCCAGAGCGCTGTGCCCCAACCGTCCCTGGTTCCTTGAAGTATCCGCCGGTAGGAATTAGCGCAGACAGTTGCTAGACCACCGAACCGTAGCGAAATCACCGAGACAATGTGTGTGAACGGAACAGGATGACATCAGAAGTCCACGCAATCACAGATACAGACTAATCTTTTCCCGGCGAGCTCAAGTTCGTCGGTCCGGAAATCCTTGCCGTCCCGCATCAGAGGTTTGCCATGTGCGACTTCTATGAAATTCTCATAGGCCCGCAGGTTCGACAAGTCCTTCCGCTCATCGTACATTGATGTTCTGAAAACCAGAATGTAAAACATCGAGACATCGCCCGGCGTCGCAACCGTCCCGGCGGTTCCCGTCAACAGTTGATAGCGAATATCTGCGAACCGGGAAGAGTCCGGCGAATCGTGGACTGAAAAATACTTCGACAACAGCTCCTTCACCCTCTCCGGCGCATTGGTGTTCTTCCCCGCCTCCCGTCTCTTCATGGCCGATGAGTACCTGCTCGTCACAGTACTCCCAAATGTCTCATCTACCTTGGCTTCCACCCCTACGAACAGACTTGTAGCGCGAGGCGACAGTTCCACATGGCCGGTGATTCCAAGATCCAGATTGCTAGGGTTTCCCGGATAGGAGTCGAACTTTGCCCTGTACTCCGGCGTGGACCGCTCTAGCCTTACACGCTCCGATAGGGCTGTGGACATGCGCGTTTCCAGATATGCAGGGCCCTTGCAGTCCAATATGAACTCGGCAAGGGAATAGGCGCTCCGTCCCTTCTTCCAATGCTTCTCCTTCGACGGCGTATTGAAGAATCGCTTTCGCCACTCATCTAGGTTCGATATCCGTCGACCGTTGGAATCTACAATTCTCATTTCTTACTCCTCGCGCTCCATTCTACTTGAAGATGAAGGCTTCAGTGTGACCCTGCCACCAGGCTCTCCAGCTGCTATCTCACTACGATCAGCGCGTGAGAGAATACCATAGAACCACTCATTGCCTACTCTGGTTGAAGTCAAATAGACTATTCCCATGAGCAAGCGCCTACAAGTCCTCTTGGATGAGGAAGAATACGAGGAAATTCAGAACATAGCTCACAGGCAGCGGATGACCCTTGCGGAGTGGGTCCGGCATACCCTCCGCCAAGCAAGGACCGACCAGCCCGGGCCTATGGAAGCCAAGCTGCGCGTCATCGCCGATGCCTCTATGCACGAGTTCCCAACTGCTGACATAGAAGACATGCTCCGGGAGATCGAAGCCGGACAGAGGCTCCCGTGATCTTCGCTGACTCCCCCACATCCCCCCGCCCGTTTGCTGGTATAATCACACCCATCTCAACCTCATACTAAGGAGACCCGCGCATGACATACCAGCGCCCCGAACTGCTCGCCTCCACTGAATGGCTGGCAGAGCGTCTGGACGATCCCAACGTCCGCATCGTTGACTGCGATGAATTCGACCCATACCGTCGCGCCCACATCAAGAACGCCGTCGGCATCCGCGTCCACCACTACATCAAGCACCCCGACTACCCCTCAGCGCCGCAGCAGTACCCCCTGGTCGCCGAGCCGGACGTGATGAAGTCGCTCATGGAAGAGATGGGCATCGGCGACGACACCCTCGTCGTCGCATACGACGACTCCGGCAGCCTCTACTCCACCCGCTTCTGGTGGGTGCTCAACTACTACGGCCACACTAACGTCAAAGTGCTGAACGGCGGCTGGAAGAAGTGGTTCGACGAGGGCAGGCCCGTATCCATAGACCGCCCGCCCGATGCCGGCGACGTAACCTTCACCCCTAGCGCCGATGAATCGCTCGTGTGCACCCTGGATTACGGCGTAGCCCACGTCGGCGATGACGACACCGTGTTCCTCGACGTCCGCTCCGACGGCGAATGGGACGGCTCCACCGACCGGGGCAACGCCCGCGCCGGACGGATCCCGGGCGCCGTCCACCTCGAGTGGCTCAACCTCATCACCGAAGACCGCCACCGCCTGTTCAAGCCCGCCGCCGAGCTAAACGAGATGCTGACCGCGCTCGGCGTAACCCCGGACAAGAACGTCATCACCTATTGACAGGGCGGCATCCGTGCGGCGCACGGAGTGTTCACCCTGCGGCTTCTCGGCTACGACCGGACCCGCAACTACGATGGCTCCATGGGCGAATGGGCAAACCGCCAAGACACCCCCTTGGAACTGTAACCGACTACGACGCGATCCCTTCCCCCTTGATGGGGGAAGGTTTGGATGGGGGTGAAGCCGCGCCTCCTTCCTACCTCTTACCTCCCATCTCTTATCTCCCCCAGGAGGCCCCACATGGGCTGGTCCATCCATCACCCCGTCGGACTCATCCACCACTCGCCCGCCTACTCCCACAAGGGCTACACCCTCCTGTTCAACAACACCGGCAACTTCGCCGCCCTTGTGGACATGGAAGGCAGAGTCTGTCACCGCTGGGAGCATCGCGGCGGCCTCGCCTACGTCAGACTGCTGCCCAACGGCCACCTGCTCGGCAGAACGCGGGCGCCCGCCGACTTCGAGAAGACGCAGGGACTCGGCGGCGGCGGTTCGTCCATAGTCGAGCTCGACTGGGACGGCGTAAAGGTGTGGGAGCGAGAAGACCCCTGGCTGCACCACGACTTCCACCGCGCGCTCACCGGCGAGACGCTGTACCTGTGCTGGGAGGAGATGCCGGCCGACTTGTCCGCCCGCGTGCGCGGCGGCAAGCGTACCTCGGAAGACCCCGTGCTGATGCTCGGCGACACGATCCGGCAAGTGGACGGCGATGGCGAAACCACCGCCGAGTGGCGCATATGGGAGAAGCTGTCCATCGAGCGACAGGTCATCTGCCCCCTCGAAGGCCGCCGCGAATGGACGCACGCCAACTCGCTGAACGTAACCAAGTCCGGCGATTTCTTGGTCAGCTTCCGCAACACCAGCAAGGTCATCCGCGTATCGCGCGAAACCGGCGACGTAACCTGGGAGTGGGGCGACGATGAGCTGGGCCACCAGCACAACGCCACCGAGCTCGACTCCGGCAACGTCATGATCTTCGACAACGGCGCCCACGTCCGAAACGGCGCGACGTCTCGCATCATCGAAGTCAACCCCGAAACGAATGAGATCGAGTGGACCTACGAAGGCAGCCCGCCCATGTCCTTCTTCAGCTCATACATCAGCGGCGCCGACCGCCTGCCCAACGGCAACACGCTAATCTGCGAAGGCGCGCACGGACGCATCTTCGAAGTAACCCCAACCGGACAGATAGTTTGGGAGTACATCAACCCCTTCTTCGAGCCCGACCGCGATGGCCACCAGTCCAACTCCACCTTCCGAGCCCACCGGTACGCCCCCGATTACCCCGCCTTCGCCTCCCGCGACCTGGACCCGGCCGCCCACGCCAACCTAAACCGCCTGCTAGGAGTCATGTAACAACAATGCAGGCGACACTGACCCCCCTCCCAATCTCCCTCGCCCCAGACACCCATTCCGGCGAACGCCGGAATCCAGAGCGCCCATTAACAACTAACCATGACTTCCCGAAACAGGTTCGCCATCCCAGTACCCAATTATCGGTCAAGCGCTTGGCTTGCGCATCCTCTCCAATAACCGCTCGAACTCCGCCGGCGTAGAAACCTCCGATATAACCCGGATGAACTCCCCAATATCCCCCATGTAAGACCGCAGCTCCCGCATCTGATCGCCTACCGGGCTGACCGACGCCACGCTATCCCCATACCGCCCCCTGAACGCGAAGTACGCCTGGTTCAGCTTGCGGATGTAGTACCCTCCCAGCCGCAGTTCCCACTGTCGCTTGCGCATGTACTCCTCCGCCTCGTCCACCTTGCCCTCTCCAAGTAGCCTCTCCGCCTCGATCCGGGTCTCGCGCATGAAGGCTGTGAAGTCCGGGTTCACCTTCGACTCCGCCTCATAGCGCCGCGCGTTCTCCGACAGATCGCCGCCCATACGCTCGAACGCCATGTCGCCAACCTCGTTGCCCGCCAGCGTAGCCGCCGTCTCGTTTATCGTCGTCATCTCCACCGAGTCGAAATAGGCCCTGCCGAACGGATGAAAGAACCAGTACGAGTGCAGCCACTCGTGCGCCGCCGTGCGGATCACAGTCCGCGTCGTATGCCTGTCCGACACCATGTTCGGGAACGTCGCCAGACCCGCGATGTCGTCCACGTAAGCCGCGTAGTCCACTTCGTCGTACACCCGCCGCTCTATCTCGTCCCGCTCGAACGGCTCTATCTCCGGGTCTAGGAACACCGCTCCCACCATATTCATCTCGCCGCGCGGCGAGATGACCAGCAGCGCTGGCAGATCCCCGAACCGCACGTCCACCGGCGGCCAGACCACTCCAAAACGCGAGCCTAGCCCGATATCATCGAAGACGGACGCAATCTCCGCCTCCACCGCCTCCTCCGCTTCGGGACGCAGGTCGCGCTCTCGCGCCAGCAGTTCATTCAGGTACTCGTCCGACACCTGAGCGACCTTCGCCGACGCCCCGCCCGCGCGGAAGCTCCTCAGCTGCGCCGCTCCCTCGATGCGCCGCTCCTCCTTGTTCGCCGCGCGCACCGTCTGGAGATACTCGTCCAGAATGGCGATGCGCTCGTCCCTTGACGGTTTTAGGAACGGAACCGCGTACCTCAGCGCGTGAAACCACTTGTCCCCGAAATTCTCGAACTCCCACTGCGCGATCGAGAAGATGTGGGCCTGCGCGATGCGCTCGACCGGCGTAATGTGAAGGTCGTCCGACGATGCGAACGCGGCAAGCATCAGCATCAACAGCCCAAGCGCCGCCCTGCGCGGCAACATCCGCCAGCGTCTAGCAGTCTGTCCTTTGGATTCCACCTAAACAGCATACACAGCGCAATCCCATTTGGACAAAACCCCCTGTACCTGTCCCGGATTAGTAGGCCTCAGAACCCGGATGTCGTCTCCACCCTCAACACCCATTCCGGCGAACGCCGGAATCCAGTACGCCGCGCCACCGCCAACGGTGATTCACGGAACCAGCGCCTACCAATCTGGGATAGGCTCAAATCCCCTCTGCGCCCATGCACCTCGTCGTTAGACCCCCCTTCGCGCCTTTGCATCTTTGCGTCTCTGCGTTAGAATCCACCTACTTGAAGAATTGGGAGACCGTCATGCCATCCACCACCGTAATCATCACCGTTGACGGCTTCGACCCAGAATACGTCGAAGCCTGCCACGCTCCCACGCTCGCCGAAATCGCAAAGCGCGGCTTCTACCGAGTTGGCAATTGCATGATGCCGTCCGTTACCAACGTCAACAACGTCTCGATCGTTACCGGCGAGTACCCCGAGGTTCACGGCATCAGCTCCAACTACCGTCTCATACGGGAGACTGGCGAAGAGATATACATGGAATCTGGAGAGTACATACTCGCCGAAACCTTCTTCCAACGAGCCAAGAAGATGGGCGCCCGCACAGTCTTGTCCACCTCCAAGGACAAGCTGCGAACCTTGTTGTCCGACGGCGCCGACCGCGCCATCTCGTCCGAGCGTCCGCCCGCGTGGGCCGTCGAAGGCGCCGGCGATCCGCCCCCGATCTACTCCCTCGACGTCAACGGCTGGACCATCCGCGCCGCCACCCACGCCATGACCCTCGAACCCGCCGACATCGTGTACATATCCACCACCGACTTCGCCATGCACACTTACGGCCCCGACGAGCCGGAGTCCCAGCGCCACATCACCGTCCTCGACGACGCCATAGCCGCGCTTCTCGACGCCCACCCCGACGTCACCCTCCTCCTGACCGCCGACCACGGCATGAGTCCCAAGACACGCATGATAGACTTGGCCGACGTCCTGGATCGAGGCGGCGTCCGCGCCCAGGCCGTCCCCATCATCAAAGACCGCTACGTCGTCCACCACAACAACCTCGGCGGCTGCATGTTCATCTACCTAGACGACGCGGGACGGGCCGAAGAAGCGGCAGGCATCCTGCGCGCGACCGAAGGCGTTGAGCGCGTCTATACCCGCGACGAGGCCGCGCGCGACCTGCGTCTCCACTACGACCGCATAGGCGACCTCGTAGTAACCGGGGACTCCGAAACCGTCTTTGGCCCCAAAGAACTCGAAGGCTCGTGGGACGACACCGGAGCGGGCAGGGGACTACGCTCCCACGCATCCGCCCACGAGCAAGCCGTCCCCCTATACGGCTACAACGGCGACTTCGACAACTTCACCTTCCAAGAAAACCGAGACTTCGGACGCTACGTATTCGAGCGCGTCCTAGCAGATTAGAACTCTTTGCGTCTCTGCGCCTTTGCGTTAAAAATACTTGGCGTCCCCTCACTGCTGCACGAACCGCCGGTACACCTCCTCCTCCGATACCGGCTCGGCGTGGAACCACGCCGCCTCCACCGAATCGTGCAGTTCACCGAGCGTCGCCAGCGTCCGGTTCACGATCTCGATCACCTCGTCCGGATTGGAGGGCGAATGCCCCAGCGTGTCCAGATCATGAATCGCCCTCCCAATGATGCGCAGCGCCTCCACCGGCGCGACCTGTGTCGCGTTGTACCGCGCCGCCGCTAGGCAGCCCCGCAGCGAAGCCCCGCTGTCCCGTGTCAGCAGCGCGTCCAGAGCCGACTCGCCGGGCGGCACGCTCACACCCCGCACCGACGCCGCCATCTCCGCCACCCCCTCCAGCGACGGCGCCGCGCCTGTATGTCCGCTCTCTTGCTCGGCGGCCCATAGCAGCACACGGGCGATCGTCTGCGCCCGCTCGATCCAGCGCCCCAGCCAAACCAGGTTGTACACCCGGGAATCCGTCAGCCACCGATCAACCCCCAGACTGTAAGTACGCGGATCCATAGTTCATCCATCCTTCCAGCGACTAAGAAACAACCACTAATGACTCTCAACCACAAACGCGCTATCCAACAGCCTCAGCGCGTCGTCTATCGTCGGATCCGTCTCCTCGAAACGCACCGACGCGATAGCGGCGACGTCAGTCGCCACGCCACGCGACGTGAATGAGCCGTTGATGGGTGAAACGTCTGTATAGTCTCGCCCCACCGACAGCTTCACGTAGTCGCGCGCCGGCGGAGCGATGACGCCTCGCGTCGGATCCGCTCCAACCCAGCCCGCCTCCGGGTGCAGAAACTCCAACCACGAGTGCGTCTCGCCGGTCTGTCCCGTCAGCAGGCCGCTCACGTACCGGCACGGGATGTCAAGTGAGCGCAGCATACCCAGCGCTAGGTGTGTCTTGTCCTGGCACACCCCAACCATCGCCGCCGCCACTTGCTCAGCCGTAGTCGCCACCCCCGTCGCGCCGCGCAGATACTCCACTTCCTCGTACACCCAGCCGATGATGGCGCGCGTCGCCCGCAGCAGCGAGTTCGAGCCGGACGCGACGCGCAGCGCGAGCGCGAACACCGTCGCCGGGTCCACCAGGGGCGACGGCATCGTGTACTCAAACCCCTCCGCGAGATCGCGGACCGAGTCCACTTCCACGTCCGCCGGCGTCTCCTCCACCGTTGACAGGCTGACCTGGCCGGCGGTGGCGATCACCAGCGCGGTGTGGATCTCGACCACGCGCGCGCGGTGAACGCGGTTGCCGAACCGGTCCGCATACTCCACGCTCAAGCCGTTCGGCAGCGTCCACAGGCTCATATGAAGTGGCGTCTGACCCTCTCCCGCGCGTGGAGACAGCCTAATCCGGTTATCGCTGTTCAGAACGATGTCGGAGTATCCGTACCGCGCCGCGTACAGGTACGAAGCGGTGATGGTTTTTAGGTCTGTTTCACCACCCATGTCGGTTTGCATAAGCCACCCGAAGAGTTGTTGGTGATGCGTCCGCCGGGGCGGGCAACCCGAGTTAGGCCGCCGGGAAAGACCGTTACCGCGCCGTCGCCATCCTGAACCGCGAACACGCGCAGGTCTATGTGCCGGTGATCCAGAGCGCCGTTCTCTTCCCCTTCCCGTTCCCCTCCTCGCTCATTGAAGACCACGTGCCTCGAAAAGTCTAGCGTCTCTTGGACGACGTAAGACTCAGGGTCGCCGAGCGCCAGCCGCGCCGCTTCCGCCCGGCGCTCCGGCGGCAGATCCGGCATCACGTACACCCCGGAGCCGCCATACCCGTGCCGCGACTTGATCACCAGGTCGTCAAGATTACCGACTGAGAACGACCGGTCGCCCATATCCAGCAGATTGTACGTTCGCGCCTGCGGCAGAATCGGAGACTCGCCCAGATAGCGCTCGATCATCTTGGGTACCCACGCGAACGTCAGCTTGTCGTCCGCCGCTCCCGCACCGAAGCCGTTCACCAGAGCCACCTTGCCGCTCAGATGCGCGTCGCGCAGACCCGGCACGAACATATCCAAGTCTTCTACTCGCCGGTATATCACGTCAACCGGCGTGTGACTGTCCAGCGTCCGAGCGTAAACCCGCCCGTCTTGCCCTACGTACAGGTCCGACCCCTCCACCAGCGGAATTCCCAGCAGGTCGGATAGATAGCGATGTTCGAAGAACGCCGATCCGAACTTCCCGTCCGTCAGCAGCCCGACAGTCGGCGAGTCGGAATCCGACAGCGACCGGAACAGCCCGTGAAACCCGTCCCGTATGTTGTACGGCTCGATGTCATACCCGTTCAGGAACTCCGGGAGAATGCGCGAGACTATCTCCAAACTCTTGATCTGGTAGCTGATGCCCGACGGAATCCGCGCGTTGTCTTCCAGCAGGTAGTATCGTCCGCCACCCATATGCACCAGGTCCGCCCCGTAGATGTGTACGAATACGCCCCCGCGCGGCCTGAACCCATGCGCCTCCGGGTAGAAGTAGCGCGACGTGAACACCACCTCATCCGGTACTACGTCTTGTCCGTCGCCATAAAGATCCATCAAGAAATGATTGATCGCCCTGACGCGCTGTTCCACTCCAGCGGCGATCGTCGCCCAATGCTCGGCCGGAATGACGCGCGGAATCCAATCCGTAGGCGTGGTCCTAAACTCGTTCGGATCGAGATAGAACGTAAAGGCGTCCAGTTCCGCCTGCCGCCTCGCGTCGTCCCATCGCCGCGCCATCCGCTCATGCCCCATCGCCGTCACGGTCTCGGCAAGCCGCGCGTAGCGCTCGCGCGGGCATCCGTCGTCACCCAGCCACTCGCTGAACCCGGCTGGCTTCGATGATATGGAACTGGCGGCAGACATGGCAAAGCCCTCGACAAACAAACCCAACCGGCGGCGCACCCTAATTCTACCAGACCGCCTACCCCCGGAGTACCTCCCCGTCCGCCGAAATCCCACTCACTCTTTCCGCGCCCTCGTACGCTACCGCCAACTGCGACGCCTCCACCCGCTCGCCCGGTTCCAGGAGCAGCGCCGTCCCGTTCTCCACAGCCCGCGCAAGCCCGCCGTTTCCGAAACTCGTGAACGGCTCCAACCCCACGTTGTAAGTCCTCCCATACCACGGATAGCCGAACCCGCCCCCGAACGACTGCCAGTGCCAAAGATACTTGAATATATCCTTCGGATAGCGAAATCCGAATCCCACGCCGCTCCGCGTATTTGTGATCGCGTACCAGCCGTCCGGCATATCCGCCACATACGACATATCGTAAGCCCGGAAGCTCTTCGGTGGAATCCTGCTCATGTCGCGCGGCGTCCCATCCCGCAGCTCAGACATCGGCCAGGCGCTTCTCAGACCCGCCTTCAGCTTGATGTTCGGATGCCAGTCGTACCCCTCCTCGTTGATAACCGTCCCGCCCGGCAGATCGATCACGCAATCCTCGCTCAGAAACGGCGGACCCAGCGCGATATGCTCCCCCCAAACGCAGTGAATCGGCTCCTCGCCCTCATTGGTCAGCGCCGCCTCGATCTCCAGCGCCGCCGAACCCGACCGCAGCGTAAGCGTCTTCTCGAAGAAGAAGGGCGTTCGCGCCGCCCGCGCCCAGAACCGCATCGAGACAACCTCCGGGCTGTCCTCCACAATCGCCGCGTCCCACGGAACCGTGTTCAACTCGCCGTGCAGCCCCAAATCCGCGCCCAAGTATTGCGTCGGAAATCCCCCGCCCGGCAGAACTGTCTGCCAACCGCCCTCGTAAACGTCGAGCCATGCGCCCTCGCCCGAACCGGTCGTCGGAATCCGCGCGCGCGGGTCCCGGACCCCCCACGGCGAACGCCACAGAAAGTCCGTGTCCGTCGGCTTGTGTACGAACTGGTAGATGTCCGCCCCCTTGTCCACCAGAACCACCACCCTCAACGTCTCATTCTCGATAACCGCGGTCTTCAGCCCCCTGAAAGTCCAGGCGTCCGACACCCGGCACCCGTAGTTGCGCTCGTTCTGGTAATGCGTCACAGCCATCCCTCCCACCGATTGCGATTGACCAACCCCCAAGCGCCCGGCTCTCTACTCCAGCGCCGCCGAACCCGCCCCCGACGCCCATCCGCCCAGCGCCATGTATCCGCCGTCCACGTTCACGTACTCGCCCATCATGAAACTCGCCTTGTCGCTCGCCAGAAACAGTACCGCGTTGGCGATGTCCACACCCTGGCCCACGCGCCCAATCGGATGTCCCTTGCCCCACCCCTCGATCGTCTCGTCAGGATCGCCCGCCTCCATGCGCGCCACCGTTCGCACCATCTCCGTATCGATAGTGCCGGGGTTGACCGCCAATACGCGGATGTTCTCGGCGGCGTAGTCCAATGCCATCTGCCGAGTCAGCGACAGTACCCCGCCCTTGCTTGCCGCGTACGCCGGAACTAGATTTTGCGACTGAAGCCCTTGCACGCTCGCCGTGTTGATGATCGCCCCGCCCCCGCGCTTTCGCATCTCCGGAATGGCGAACTTGGACATCATGTAGTAGCTCTTCAGATTCACGTCCAGAATCCGGTCCCACATCTCCTCCGGCGTGTCCTCCACGTTCCGGTACGAATCCGGAGGCTGGATGCCGACGTTGTTGAACAGAACGTCCACGCCGCCAAATGCGGCGACCGTCTCCGATACCACGCGACGGCACTCGTCCATGCGCGCCACGTCCGCCGCCACAAGCAGGCTCGCGCTCCCGATTTCGGCTTGGAGAGAGCGGCCCGCCTCTTCATTAACGTCCGCGATGGCGACGCGCGCCCCTTCCCGGGCGAACTCCAGCGCGGTGGCCCGCCCAATTCCGAGCGCTCCGCCCGTAACTATCACGACCTTGCCGTCGAAAGCCCCCATCGTCACGCCTCCAACTCATCCCGGTTACGGACTCAGTACCACCTTTACTACGTCGTCCTCTACGTTCTCGTACATATCGTACGCGGCTTTCACCTCGTCGAAGGTCTTGCGGTGCGTTACCATCTCGCCCGGATCCCACCAGCCGCGCTGTTTTAGCTCCACCATCGTGCGAATGTGGTCTATCGCGTCGGGGCTGGCGGCGCCCTGCGTTGGGATTACCGTGATGCCCTCCTGGAACATTGCCCGGAAATTCAGCGGTACCGTGCCGTCGCCGCCTCCGGCCTGGATGCCGAAGATGATGACCTTGCCCCCGTCCGAATTGGCGTGCTGCATCGCATTGTTGAGCGCGTCCGGGTAGCCGGCGGCCTCGACCGATATGTCCGCGCCCTGGCCGCCCGTCAGCTCTGCGATCGCCTCGTCCAGATCGTCGCGCGTCGGATTGATCGTATGCGTCGCCCCGAACCGTCGGGCGAGGTCCAGCCGATTGTCCTCGAAGTCAACCGCGATTACGCGGCGCGCGCCCGCCCGCGCCGTTATCGCCGTGAACGACAGCCCGATGCTGCCCTGTCCGAAAATCAAGACGCTCTTGCCCAGTATCGTGCCCATCTTCTGGCACGAGTACAGCACGGTGCCGGACGGCTGGCACATGACCCACTCGGCGAGGTCGCCATCGTCTGGCACCAGCGCCATGCGGTCCGGAGAGCCTGGCAGGTACTCCACCAGGCCGCCGGTGCCCTCGCGTCCCGGAAGGACGATCACGCGGTCGCCCACCTTGAACTCGTCCGTGCGGCTCTCGACCACCGTTCCGGCGCACTCGTGGCACGGCGCCCCCGTTCGCATCGGGTACTCCTCCTCCGGCAGTATAGGGCCGTACCCGTGCCGGATGTCGCTGCCGCAGACCGACCACCGTTCGAGCTGGATGAGGCACTGGCCGTCCGATACGGCGGGCGTCTCGATGTCCATTATCTCCCACGTCTTGGGAGCGCTGATTCTCGCTGCTCTCATTATCGTCGTCCCTTTCAGATTTCAGTCGTAATGCGGTGTTTCCGAACCACTTCCCAATCGTCACTCCGCGTCTCTACGTTAATTCCCCTGCGCCTCCGCGTCGAAATCCACCTATGCCCCCATCACCACCTTCACCACTTCATCCTCGCGGTTCTCGTACATGTCGTAGGCGGCCTTCACGTCGTCGAAGCCCATCTGGTGGGTTACCATCTCACCCGGGTCCCACCAGCCGCGCTCTTTGAGCTCGACCATGCGCTCGATGTGGCTCACCGCGTCGCCGCTTGCCGCGCCAAGCGTCGGGACGACGGTCGGCATGTTGCCGATGAACTGACGGTAGTGCAGGGGAGTCATGTCCTCCGTACCCCCAACCAGCCCGAATATGATGCACCGCCCAAACTTCGATACGTACTTGAACGTATTGTTGAACGTATCCGGGTAACCCGCCGCCTCCACCGAAATCTCAGCGCCGCGCCCACCGGTTATCTCCGCTATCGCCTCGTCCAGATTGTCCCGCGTCGGGTTGATCGTGTGCGTCGCCCCGAACCGCTTGGCGTACTCGAGGCGGTAGTCCTCGATGTCCACCGCTATCACTTGCCGCGCGCCTGATCGCGCCGTTATCGCCGTGAAAGACAGCCCGATGCTGCCCTGGCCGAATATCAGGACCCGCTTGCCCAGTATCGTCTCCATCTGCTGGCACGAGTACAGCACTGTGCCGGACGGCTGACACATGATCCATTCCGAAAGGTCGCCGTCGTCCGGAAGCGCCACCATGCGGTCCGGCGTACTCGGCATGTACTCCACCAAGCCGCCCGTGCCGTCCTGGGAAGGCAGGACGATGACGCGCTGCCCCTCGCGGAACTGGTCGTTGCGGCTCTCCACGATGACGCCCGCGCACTCATGGCATGGACCGCCGACACGCATCGGATACTGCTCTTCAGGATAGACCGGGCCGTACCCGTGTCTTATGTCGCTGCCGCAGACCGACCATCGTTCCAGTCTGATTAGACACTGGCCGTCCTCGATCGTCGGCGTCTCCGCTTCCATGATTTCCCAAGTCTTGGGGGCGCTGATCCTCGCTGCTTTCATATCGTTCCCTTTCAGTAGTCAATTGAGCCGGGCGGGTGGCGACAAAGCCGCGCAATTTATATCGCACCACAACCCAACAGCGCAACCCTCAAAGCCCCCATAACCCTTATACCACCTTTGCGTCTTTGCGTTAAATCCAAACATAGAATCTCTGCGCTCTCTGCGTTAAAATCTCCTCCTGTGCTACAATCACCCCAACCCACTCAAGGAGACTTACATGGAGAACGCAGTCATCGTCAGCGGAGCCAGGACGCCCATGGGCAGGTTCGGTGGGGCGTTCAAAGACGTGGCGGCGCCGGACCTGGGCGCGACGGCGATCAAAGCCGCTCTCGAACGCGCCGGAGTTTCGCCCGAAATGGTGGAAGAGGTGGTCATCGGCAACGCTCTCCAGGCGCAGGAGGCGGGCTACGCCGCCCGGCTGGCGTCGCTGAACGCCGGAATTCCGCATGAAACGCCGACCATCGCCGTCAATAGGCAGTGCTCGTCCGGCCTCGAGGCCATCAATATGGCCGCGCAGCTAATCCGCGCCGGCGAGGTGGACATCGCCGTCGCCGGCGGCGCCGAAAACATGACGCAGGCGCCCTTCATGCTCGACTCGTCCGTCCGGTTCGACGGACTGCGCATGGGCGACAGCACGCTGCGCGACGGCCTGGTAGAAGGGCTTGGCTGTCCGGTCAACCGCTACCACATGGGCGTCACAGCCGAAAACGTGGCCGAGCGCTACGAAGTGAGCCGGGAGTCGCAGGATGAACTGGCGCTGATCAGCCACCAACGCGCCGTCTCCGCCATCCAAAACGGACGGTTCGACGGCCAGATAACGCCCGTGTCCGTCCCGCAGCGGCGCGGCGACCCCGTCGCGGTGGACGCAGATGAGGGACCGCGCGCTGACACCAGCCTGGAGCGCTTGGCGGCTCTGCGTCCCGTGTTCAAGCGCGACGGCACCGTAACCGCGGGCAACGCCAGCAGCATCAACGACGGCGCCGCGGCGGTCGTGATCATGTCCGAAAGCAAAGCCGCCGAACTCGGCATAACCCCCAAACTGCGCTGGACCGCGCGCGGCGTCGCTGGCGTCGAACCGGCGGTCATGGGCATCGGCCCCGTTCCCGCGGTCCGAAGAGCTCTCGGCAAGGCGGGTATGGAGCTAAGCGACATAGACCTGATCGAACTCAACGAGGCGTTCGCCGCGCAGGCGCTATACTGTATCCGAGAGTTGGATATGGATCTCGACAAGACCAACGTGAACGGCAGCGGCATAAGTCTCGGTCATCCCGTCGGCGCGACCGGCGCCGTGATGACCGTCAAGCTGTTGGAAGAGATAGACCTGCGCGACGAAAGCATGGGGTTGGTCACAATGTGCGTAGGTGGAGGACAGGGCGTCGCAACCATCTTCGAACGCGTGGGGTAGGCCGCGCCTGAACCGGCTCGCGTTATTGGCGGACAGGGGTAGCCAATTCTCGGAGTGGTTGCGAAAGGCCATTCACCCCGTGGTGGGCGAAGGCTGGAGCCTATCTCCTGCATAAGGTGGGGGGATTGGATTGGAATCTCGTACGCAAGCGTTATCGCGCCCAATCCCCGCGCCCCAATACCCACCAATGTAGGAGCGGAGCGGTCGTAGCCGGGCATCTCCGGCTACGACAACCATAAAGCAATAGTATCGCCCGCGCTTTTTCTTGTATCATGGATTTGTCAGGCGGCGGTTTGGCCGCCATTGTCGGTTTACCGCCCAATCCGGTATAGGGCGAAAACAACTGGCAGATAGTAGGAGGTACGTGTAATGGGAATGGGCCTTTTCGTAGAACTGGCCTCAGAGGGAGCCTACGAGTGGAGCCACTTCACCCTTATGGGAATGTCGCTAATCGTCATATCCCTGCTGGCGTCCTTGGCCGTCGTCTTGTTCTGCGCCGTCGCCCTCAGACGCGCGGAGTGGGACGACAAAGACGCCATGCTCAGCGTCGTCATGGTGGTTACCGGCGTTGTTTCCCTGTCAATATGGTATGTCCTGTTCGCAGGGCAGCTGCTGAACTATCACGAATCGAACATACCGTCTGCGAATAGGGTGATACTATTCGCTTTCGCCAGCTTGGCGGGCTCGATTTTGGCGGCTTTGGCCGCCGGAATAATGATGGACGTGGCGTGGCTAAGGTTCGGGAGAAGCCCCAGGCGGGCCAACCGGGATAGCGGGGCGCGCCGTGGGAGATCCGCAGCGGGCGGGCGTCCCCAAGTTACCCAGGGCATGAGCCCACAACGAGGCGCGCCGCCGCCAAACCTCGGCGCGGATGTTACGACCATTGGCCGGTCCAACCCAAGCGTCGGCTCTTCGCCCGCCGCCGGTTCACAGGAAGGAACGCTCATTCAAAGCCGTCCCGCCGCCGCTCCCGGGCCCTCGCCCGCCGCCGGTTCGCAGGAGGGAACGCTCATTCAAGGCGCCGCTGGTCCGGCGGGCGTTGGTGGATCAGCCGCGCCGGCGGACGCGACGATGGCTCCCGGCGGCTCGCAGCCGCCCGGCACTCTGTTGCACTTGGACGTGGTCGCAGGCCCCGCCGCAGGCCGATCCTACGATCTCCAGGAGGGCAACAATGTGCTGGGCAGGTCGCCTGACAGCGCGCTGTTCCTCAATGATCCCATGGTCAGCCGCGTCCATGCGATGTTCCGTGTCGACGACGGCCAAACGTTCCTGGTGGACTTGGGAAGCAGGGGCGGAACCCGCGTCGGCAACCGACAGGTCGAGGGGCATGCTCTGGGTCTCGGCGAGACCATGACCTTGGGTCAAAGCTCTATGACGCTGTTGTTCATGCAGGGAACGGCGACGCCGCCGGCAGGTGGCGGCGGTGGCGAGACGATGGTAGGAGCGCCCCCCGGCGTGGGGATGGCGCTCGTCGCGCAGTCAGGCCCAGACTCCGGAAAGGTCTTCCAACTGCGCCAGGGCGCGAACATCGTTGGACGCGACACGGACGCGGATGTGCAGTTGTCCGATCAGCAGGTCAGTCGCCGCCACGCCGTCGTTACCGTCACAGACGGGCGTGTCGCCGTGTCCGACATGGGTAGCTCCTACGGCACCACTATCAACGGACGAAATCTTGAAGAGACGAAACTGAATCTGGGCGATCACGTCTTCATGGGGCAGTCCGAACTTGTTCTCACAGGGCCAGGGGTGTAAGACTTGGCAGGGTTCTTGAGCAAACTCATCCATGGCTCCGGGATATATCCTGGATCAGAGACTCGACCGGAGTCCATCCCTCCGGTTGATGTTGGCGCGGTATGCGATATAGGCTCCGTTCGACAGGTCAACCAGGACCGTGTGTTGGCAGTCATTGGAGACGCCGCGCCTGCGGATATCGTCGGCGTGTTCGTAGTGTCTGACGGTATGGGAGGCCATGCGGCGGGCGAGGTCGCCGCGCAGATGGCGGTGGATGGCGTAAGAGAGCGCCTGCTCTCCCTCACCGGCGCGCAGTTCCTATCCTCTCCGGACACCATGAGAAGTCTTGTAGTGGACGTAAATCTCGCCGTCCATATCGCTTCACTCGAACCGGGACAGCAGGGAATGGGCGCGACCCTCACCGTCTGCGCCCTCACCGGTTCGACGCTTGTGGTGGGACACATCGGCGACAGCCGTGCCTACGTCATGAGAGACGGCGTTCTGAACCAGATCACGCCGGACCACAGTTGGGTTATGGAGATGGTAGCCAAAGGCTTGCTGACACGGGAGCAGGCGGCTACTCACCCACGTCGCAATGTGCTGACGCGAGCGCTTGGCATTGACAGACGAGTGAATGCACATATCGGCTCCGAGAAGATGCGCGAGGGCGACGTGTTGATGTTGTGTTCCGACGGGCTTCACGGAGTGGTTCCTGAAGCCGACATCGTGAATGTCCTCACCCGAGAGACCGCGCAAAAATCCTGCGATCAGCTAGTATCTATGGCGAACAGGCTTGGCGGACCCGACAACATCGGCATCGTCATTGCCCGGATAAACCGGCTTTTGCCATCCGACGATGCCGTTTCTGCTTCAGCAATACCGTCCGAGGAGGAAGGGGCCGCCGTCACCATGACGCCCGGGAGGTCCTAAATGACCGCTCCGGGTCCGGTGGCGATCGGAAAGTACCAGGTGAGACGGTCGCTCGGCGCCGGTTCGCAAGGCGCGGCGTACTTGGCATACGACCCTGACCTCGGCCGCGAGGTCGCGCTCAAGGCGCTGCATCCCCACCTGGCTACTGGAGAAGTGCTCAAACGCTTCGTGCGCGAGGCGCGTATCCTCGCCCAGATCGACCACCCCAACATCGCCACCGTCTTCGATGTCGGACGCGACCGGCAGTCCGGTCTCTACTACTTCGCCATGGAGTACGTCCCCTTCAGCGTCGAAGAGGCGCTGGGAGGCGGGAGCAGGCTCAGCGCAGACCGCGCGGTCCGCGTAGCCAAAGAGACGGCGTCCGCGCTCGAAGCCGCCAGGCGCGCGGGCATCACCCACCACGACGTCAAGCCCGAAAACCTCCTGCTCACCTCCTTGGGAGCCAGCGGTTCGGTGAAGCTCATAGACTTCGGGATCGCGCGCGCCGGTGACTCGGGCGGCACCCAGGTCGGCGCGATGTGGGGCACGCCGTACTACATGGCGCCCGAGCAGTGGCACAGCGTTCGCGGCGACACGCGATCGGACGTGTACTCCCTGGGGGTAACGCTGTACCGGCTGGTGTCCGGGAGGCTGCCGTTCGACTCGAATCTCGAGAATCCCGCGGCTCGCAACACCGAGATCTCCCTTATGCACGCAGAGGACGAGCTTCCCGGCATTGACGAGGTTGACGACGCTCTTTGGGAGATAATCGTCAGGTGCATGATGAAAGACCCGGACGAGCGCTTCCAGACGCCGGGCGACTTGGCCGAGGCTCTCGAACGCTACCTCGCGGGCGAACCGCTGGCCGGAAGATATTTGCGACCAGGCCGGCGGAGGGCGCTGCGCCGGCCGATGCAGCTATTCGCCAACTCCAGATTCATGATGGGCGTATTCGCCACTCTGCTGATCATAGCCGTCGTCGCGCTGGTTCTCGTAGGAGCGGGCGGCGCGGTTCCACCAGAATCGCCGGTAGCCGTGAACATACCTAACATACCCGGCTTTACACCCCCGGAGTCCGTCAACTCCGGACTTCTGCCGTCTGATCCTGCCGAAATCGTTGCCGCCATTATAGATCCCATCGCCACGCCTACGCCGACACCCACCGCGACGCTCACGCCTGCGCCGACGCCTACCGTCACGCCTGCTCCCGCGCCTACGCATACCTCCACGCCTACACTCGTACCCACGGCTACGTTCACGCCTACACCCACCAAGACCTACACGCCCGTACCCCAGAATACCCCCACGCCCACCTACACGCCCACTCCGGTTCCCACGTTTACACCAACGCCTACCTACACGCCCACGCCTACGGTTACGCCAACTCCACACAATACCCCCACGCCCACACCTACGGCGACGCAAGTCCCGATACCCGTGATTGTGTCAACGCCAACGTTCACGCCAACGCCGGCGCCAACGTCCACCCCCACCCCAATTCCCTTACGCGCCGATCTGATAGTTGAAGAGGTGTCTTTCACCCCGGATAATCCGGACGTGTGGGATGAAGTAACGTTTACCGTGGACGTCAGGAACATTGGATTGGAAGATGCAACCGACTTCACAGTCGGACTCTACGATGGAAACAGGCTCTTGGACGAGAGTGAAATCTCGGTACCGGTCCCGCCGAGTTATCGGCATCGTGTCAGTCTCATGTGGCGCGCTGAGGCGAAGCCGCTCGCTCTCGCCGTGGTCGTGGACACGGGAGACAGCGTCCCCGAATCCAACGAAAGCAACAACGTTTCCGCCACGGTGAGCGTCTTGCCGACTATCCCGCCCTACCAGGTGGACAAGATAACCTGGACGCCGTCGAGGCCGGAGTTTGACGAACGTACGACATTCTGGGCGCACATCAAGAACACCGCCGACGATCGCGTCGATTACAACGCAAGCGTCGCATTCTACGTGGATGGCGAATACCTCGCCTGGTCCGCTCTGAACAGACTCATGGCTCCTAGGAACACTGTACAGAAAGATTCACATACGGGTTGGGATGCTCAGAAAGGCGTCCATGAGATCGTCGTCGCAATCTACCCTGCCGCATTCCTTTCCCACGTCGACAACCCGTTGTGGCGGGAGTTCGATGACAGGTACGCCATACATGCGCGCAGCGTTCCATACAACGCCACCAAACTCCCGAACCTGGAAATAGCGAGTGTCGAGATAGAGGAGAGGGAAATCTCCGGGTCCCACAACGTCTATCTGGACATGAGGATCACCGCATTCAACGCTCTGGACGACGACGGCGTACGGCCGGGCGCGGTGAACGGTACCTTCGTGGTTGACGTCGAGATGATTACTGGCCCCCTGTGTCCGTTCGAGTCGAGAGACCCCTGCATCGCTTCCGTACAGTTCGACAGCCTGGATGGAGGTTCGGGAAGGACCCTATCCATCAGCGGCGTAACAGGTGTGCCGCGCCCCACGGCGCAAGGCAGCGTTTACGAATACACCTTCGTCATCACCGCCGACCCGCTTGACGAGATAGAGGAGTCCGACGAGACCGACAATTCCAAGAGGGAGACGTACCGCATCAACTACGACGACTGACGCGCCGCCACCTAGCGCGTCCGCTTTGTGGTATCCTAAGAAGCGAAGCCTGCCGCGCAGGACGCGATCATCCACATGGGCGCCATAGGGACGAGTGAACCACCATGCAAGAAGTATTCCACGAAGCGGTAGAATTGCTCGAAAAAGATGAACGCCTGGTCATGGCTACCGTCATCCGCACAAAAGGCTCGACGCCCCAGAAGCCGGGCGCGAAACTGCTCGTGCGATCCGATGGCACCGGTGTCGGCACGCTCGGCGGCGGGTGTGTCGAGGGAGACATCTGGTACGCCGCGAGCCAGCTCATGCGGCGCGGCGGCGACGCCCAGTACCGGGAGTATGAACTGAACGAAGACCTCGCCGCTGAGGACGGCCTCGTCTGCGGCGGCACAATGTTCTTTCTCATAGACCCCGTTTATCGGCCCGAGCAGTACCTGGACTACGCCAAGGAGATAGACGACGCATACGCCGGCGGCCCGGCGGTCGCGCTCGCAAGCCTCATCAGGCCCGCCCCCAATGGCCGGCCCGCTATCGGCGCGAAGCTGTTCGTGCGCGAGGACGGCTCCACTCACGGCACGCTCGGCGACCTGCGCCTGGACCGCGACGCGACGACGCGCGCCCACGGCCTGATGGCGATGGGACGCAACGAGTACGTCATCACCGATGAGGGCGCCGAGTACTTCATAGAGGCATACACAACGCCCCCGCAGCTCGTCATATGCGGCGGCGGCCACGTCTCCAAGGCGCTCGCCGCCCACGCCAAGCCCCTGGGCTTCCGCCTGTTCATCACCGACGACCGCGAAGAGTTCGCCAATCCCCAACGCTTCCCCGAGGCCGACATCGTGGTCCCCAAGAAGCCCGAAGACGCGCTCGGAGAACTTCCCATCAACCCCAACACGTTCATCGTCGTCGCTACGCGCGGCCACAGGTTCGACAACGTCGCCCTCGCCGCCGCAGCGGCCACCCCTGCCCGCTACGTCGGGCTGATGGGCAGCCGCCGCAAGACCATCCTCATCTACGAAGACTTGGTGCGAATGGGAATAGACGAACAGCGCCTCCGAGAGATACGCTCGCCCATCGGGCTCGATATCCACGCGCGCACGCCCGAGGAGATAGCCGTCAGCATCATCGGCGAGATACTCATGTACCGGCTCGGCGGCACAGGCCGCGAGATGAAACTCGATCAGTGGCGCATAGACCGCATAATAAACAAGGTAGAGACCGAGAGCCGCGAAACGGTAGCCGCCGTTGCCGACGAC
Source organism: Dehalococcoidia bacterium (assembly GCA_034420955.1). Lineage (GTDB taxonomy): Bacteria > Chloroflexota > Dehalococcoidia > Lucifugimonadales > UBA1123 > VXRN01. Next base: position 48,276 of record DAOUKV010000004.1, on the reverse strand, counting down.
TAACCCGAAGGCGCCCCGTACCTTGTCGTTCCCGGCCCCCCAATCGTCGTTCCCCCGAAGGCGGGAACCTAGGGTAGCGCTGGAGGGGATGCCCCCGCGCTGATCCGCTCATGATAACCGCCATCCTCACAGCCGCCGGACTCAGCTCTCGAATGGGTCGGCCCAAGCCGATGTTGCCGTGGCGCGGCGTAACTCTGGTCGAAAGCCAAGTGTCTGCCCTGCTCGATGGCGGCGCGGATGAAGTGATCGCCGTTCTCGGCTACGAGGCGGACCGGGTCGCCCCCTTGGCCGAACGCGCCGGAGCGCGCTGCGTGATCAACGAGTGTTACCTAGACGGGCGAACTTCTTCGATCAAGGCGGGTCTGGCAGCCGTATCGCCGGGCGCCGAACACGTCCTCCTGCTTGGGATCGATCAGCCGCGCGCTCCCCACGTCATAGCCCGTGTCGTCGAAGCCCACACCGCCGCCGACGCCCTGCTAACGTCCCCCCGCTTGGAGGGACGCGGCGGCCACCCCCTCATGTTCTCCACGCGTCTGATGCCCGAACTGCAAATGATCTCCGAGCAAGGGCAGGGCTTGCGGGAAGTATTCGAACGCCACCGCGCCGAGATTACCCCGGTCCACTTCGACGACCCAACCGTCCGGCTAGACCTCAACACCCCCGAAGCGTACCGGGCCGCCTACAAAACCCACGGCCAACCTCCAACCTCCGCCACCTAGACAAACGCCGGAGGCGCAAAACTCCCCAACCCCTCCATGTCCTCTGCGCCTTTGCGCCTCTGCGTCAAAACCACCCTTACGCAGACCGCCGGTTCCTCTGGTGCAGCCCCAGGAAGCCCACCACGACCTTACCCAAGTCGTCATCCCACTCGAACGCGATCCGCATGGTGTTCTGAGGATCGTGGCTGGTGCCTTTGGCAAGGTGCGACAGGAGCTCGTAAGTCTTCCCGTCATGCTGCGTCGTGTACCACTCGCTGTACTGCTGTGTGGTAACTTCCGTCTGTCCTGACTTGTACGACCAGCCGGAGCATGACTGCTTGAGCAGCATGTTGAAGTCCGGGCTGCCGCCTGGATTGGCTTTCAGACTGTGGTACTCGGTAGCCAGCCACTTCAGCGCCGCGAACACCTCATCAGGTTTCCGGAAAGGGCTGTTCTTGTCCGACTTCGAGTTCAAGGCCAGCAGCAGTTGGTCAGGGAAAGTTCTCTCCGCCAACTCCAGAGCGTCCGTAACGCTCTCAAGCTCCGATGTATCGAGTTCGGAAATTTGAGTCTGCTTGGTTCGCTCCTTTTCGTAAGACCGCCGCCACACTTCCTCCATTCGCCGACTCTTGGACAGCCGACCTCTCAGCTTGCTGATCCGCTCGCCGAGTTCGCGTTTGTCCGATTCCAGCCCTTCGTTCGCCACATTCAGCCGCCTGTTTTCGGACGTGAGCGATTCGACGTCCCGCTCGAGCGCCTGGCGCTCCCGCGCCGACGCCCCGCCCACGCTGCGCCGCTCTGCGCTCTCCGTGGATAGCTGTTCGACTTCCAGCTTTAGCGCCTGATTCTCAGCCTTCAGATCCTCGTACTCATCCGCAGGCGCAGCGCTCTCAATGGAAGCGCCGTCAGGCGAACTATCCTCAGATCTGGCCGGATCGTCGTTCTCAGCGTCCCCCAAGCGGGCGATAAACTCTCCCCACCGCTCAGCGACGCCAAGGATCTCCCGCTCGCGCTCCGCGCGGATTACGACCCGCTCCGCCTCCTGTTCCCTCGTGGACGCCTGCGGGCGGATGGGGCGATACTCGTCCAGATCATCCTTCAGTCGGCTGATGAACTCGCGCGCTTCCGTGAAGGTGGACTTGCCGTGTCGCGTTCCATCGCCGGACCAAGCTCCGACCTCGATGTCTAGGTACCGAAGCTCGTCCGAGTACTCATCTACAATCTCAGCCAGCTCGCCCTCGATAGCCTCCGACTGCGCCTTGACTCTCTCGATCGCCTTGCTCTCCCCAAGCTGCGATAGCGCTGTCTTGAACAGGTCCAGATCCAGCCAGTCGTCAGCGTCCGAGTCCAGCTTCTTCAGATCTTCGATCCAGTCCTTGAATAGCTCTGACTCGATCTTCTGATCATCGCTGATGAGAGGCTCCGGCAGCCTGCCGGACACACAGCACAGCATCAAGGCGATGTCATCCACTTCGAAGTCGTCATGAGATTTCCTAAGCGTCGCGCGCTCATTCTCCCACTCGCCCCGACTCCAGAGCGAATCGAAACTGCCCTTGCGCGCGTCTATGCCGTCGGTAGGAATGCCCCGATCTGCGAGATGTCCGACTATGACCTCCTTGAGAGCTTCGCGCGACTCCATCCATGCTATCAAAACGGCGCCCGCCAGCCTGTCGTTCCCTTTCACGATGTCCAATATCAACAGAGAGCGAAGTTGATGGCTTGGCGCCTTGCTAGAGTCTCTAAACCCGGGTAGATTGACGCCGCTATTCCTGATCGCAGCGTTCAGCCTGCTTCTGGTACCTTCATTCGCTTTGTCGCGATATTCCAGGGCGTGGTCTATCACTGAATCTATGTGGGTCGGATCCTCGAAGTCTCTGAAGACTGAGCTAAACTGGGCGTTGATCTTGTCCGTAGGGTTCATGGCCTACTCCCTCGTCTGCTGCGTGAGCCGCGCATACGCTGGCGCCGAGTGTCATTATATGGAACGAGACCAACCCGGTTCCGGTTTTCAGGAGGCGATGAGCCCCCGCAGGTTGATTCTACCATGTCCGGCGACGGCGCGTGACACCCTCGCCTTCGCGGCAGGACAGTCACATTTGGACGAAAGTCAACACGCAGCCGCAGAGAGTTCAAGTCGCTCTCTGCGGCTTTGCGTCGAAACCCCGTGGTGGGGTAGGGGGAGAGGAAATTAGTACGTAGAAGCGCCCGTGTCGGTCAGCCTTCCTGTTACCAGGAAGATGACCCTCTCGGCGATGTTCGTCGTGCGGTCGGCTATGCGCTCCAGGTCATGCGCCACCCACAGCAGGAACGTGGCCCGCCTTATCGCGCCCGGGTCAGTGATCATGTACGTTAGCAGCTCCCGATAGACCTGCTCGTACAGCGCATCCACCTCGTCATCATCATCGCATATCTGGTACGCCGACGCCGTATCCCTGTCCACGAAAGCGTCCAGACTGCGGCGCAGCATGTCCATAGCCCTGTCCGCCATGCGCGGTATGTCTATCAGCGGCTTCAACGGCGGCTCGTCGCCCATCAGCAGCGTGATCTTCGCGATGCCCTCCGCGTAGTCGCCCATCCGTTCCAGCTCTACGGCTACGTGCAGCGCCGTAATCAGTATTCGCAGGTCCCCGGCCAGCGGCTGCTGAGTCGCGATCAGGTCTATGCACTTCTCCTCCAGCGCGAACCGCATCTCGTCTATCACGTCATCTTCGCGGATGACCTCCTCGGCGAGCGCGAGATTGCGATTCTTCAGCGCGTCCAGCGACTTGGCGATTGCCTTCTCCACCATGCCGCCTAGCGTCAGCAGCTCGTCTTCGAGCGCCGACAAATCCCTGTGAAATTCCGTCCTCAGCATGATGGTATTCCTAACTGCTAAAGTGCGTCCCCCGCCACATCATCGCCCTCGATCCCTCACCCATTCCTGCGAAAGCATGTCCCCGCGCAGGCGGGAACCCGAGCAACCTCCGCCCTTAAGTCGCCCTATCTCCCAACTAACCACTCCCGACAAATAACGGTCAAGCGCCCGGCTTGTTAACTGAATCTACCCGTGATGTAATCCTCAGTCCGCGAGTTCTGCGGCATAGTGAATATCTGGTTCGTCTCCCCGTGCTCCACAAGGTAGCCTGCGCGGTCCTCTGACACCATCAGGAACGCCGTCTCATTGGATACCCGCGCAGCCTGCTGCATATTGTGAGTAACTATCAGGATGGTGTAATGCTCGCTCAGCGCGCTGACAAGTTCTTCGATTGCGAGCGTCGCTATCGGGTCCAGGGCCGACGCCGGCTCATCCATCAGGATGACCTCCGGCTCCACCGCCAACGCCCGCGCAATGCAAAGCCGCTGCTGCTGTCCGCCGGAAAGCGCCAGAGCGCTCGTGTTCAGTCGGTCCTTCACCTCGTCCCACAATGCCGCCTGGCGCAGGGATCCCTCCACCGCCTCGTCCATGTCCCCCAGATAACCGTTTATCTTCAGACCGAACGCCACGTTGTCGTAGATGGACTTCGGAAACGGGTTGGGACGCTGAAACACCATGCCGATGCGCGAGCGTATCTCCGTTGCGTCAACGTCTGGGTGGTACAGGTCCGCTCCCTCGAACAGAATCTCGCCCTCTATCCTGGCCGCCGGTATCAGGTCGTTCATCCGGTTGAAGCACCGCAGCAGCGTGCTCTTGCCGCATCCCGACGGCCCAATCAGCGCCGTTATCGAGTAACGGCGTATCTTCATGTTGATGTCGCGCAGGGCCATGAAGTCATCGTAGTAGAGACTCAGATTATTGACCTCGAATATCGGCGCGGAGTCGTTCATTCTATTCCTCTGACCTGGTCTGGTACTTGTTTCGCAGTATCACCGCCACCGCGTTCATGGTGAGCAGGATGCCCAGCAGCACAATGATCCCCGCCGCCGCCAGCGACTGGAAGTCGTCCTGCGGTCTTCCAACCCAATTGAATATCTGTATCGGCATAACCGTAAACTGGTCCAGCGGGTCCGTCGGCACGAACGTCAGATAGACCAGCGCGCTGATGGCGATGACCGGCGCGGCCTCGCCGATGGCGCGCGACAGCGCGAGTATCGTCCCCGTCAGAATGCCCGGTATCGCCGAAGGCAGCACCGTTCCCTTGATCACCTGCCACTGGTCCGCGCCCAGCGCGTAGGCGCCCAGCCGGTACTCGTTCGGCACCGCCCTTATCGCCTCGCGCGACGCCACGATAACGATCGGCAGCACTAGCAAAGACAGCGTGAGCGCGCCCGCGAGCACTACGCGCCCCATACCCATCAGCTGCACGAACAGCGCCCACCCCAAAAGCCCATAGACTATGGACGGCACCCCCGCAAGGTTCGATATGTTGATCTCGATGAGCTGTGTCAGCCGGTTCCTGCTCGCGTACTCTTCCAGGTGTATCGCCGCTCCCACACCTATCGGAACGGTGAAGATGGCGGTTAGAGCCATTACCCAGATCGTCCCGAACATCGCCGAGCGAATGCCCGCGATCTCCGGATGCCTCGACGGATAGTTCGTCAGGAACCCGACGCTAAGCCACGGTATCCCCTCTATCAGGATGCGCGTCAGCAGCGTTATCAGGCTTAATATCCCCACCATCACCGCCGCCAGGAACACGAAATAGACGACCGTTCCAATGGTCTTCCGCCGAGCCAGTCTCGGCCTGAAATTTTCGCTAACCGCGCTTGCCATTAGTAAACCTGCCTCCAGCGTCTCACTACCCAGAACCCGAGCAGGTTCATGCCCAGAGTCATTATGAACAGCAGCAGTCCCACCGCGAATATGGTGTTGTATTCGAGCGATCCGTGCGGAGCCTCGCCCAGAGCCAACTGCACGATGTACGCCGTCATGGTCTGTATGCTGTCCAGCGGATTCATCGTCATGCGCGGCGTCGCGCCTGCCGCTATCGTCACCAGCATCGTCTCGCCTATGGCGCGAGATATGGCCAGGATGAACGACGCCACTATCCCCGAAAGCGCCGCCGGCACTACTACCTTCAGGCTCGTTTCCAGCTTAGTCGCGCCAAGCGCGTATGCCGCCTGCCTAAGCGAGCGCGGCACGCTTATCATCGCGTCCTCGCTCAACGAAGACACCATCGGGATTATCATGACTCCCATGACCACCCCCGCGCTCAGCGCGTTGAAGACGATCATGTCCGGGAAGATGCGCTGAAGCTGCGGCGTCACGAACGTCAGCGCGAAGTAACCGTAAACGACCGTCGGGACGCCCGCCAGCACCTCTAGCGCGGGTTTGACGATGCGGCGCAACTTGTCCGGCGCGTACTCCGCCAAGTATATCGCCGTCGCCAGCCCCACTGGAAGTGCTACCACCGCCGCGATCGCCGCTACGATCAGCGTCCCGTTCACCAGGGGCAGCACGCCGTAAGCGCGCGGCCTCAGAATCGGCGTCCACCTGGTGCCGGTCAAAAACTCGAAGACACCTACTTCTCTAAAGAAACCTATCGCCTGGCTGAGCAGGCTGAACACGATAGCCACCGTCGTTACCACTGATAGCATCGCGCATATGAAGAACACCCACCAGAGAATCCTCGCCTGAAGGCTCTCCCCCCGCCTCCGCCTGAACCTGCCGCTCTCTACGCGCTCGCGCTCATCGGCGCGTGAACTCAGCCCGCCGCTGCGCGCGCCTGTTGCAGTGTTCTCCACAAGTTCTCTCCCGTCGTTCATAGATACAATAATCGCCGATTCGCCAAACAATTTTCAACAGAACGTTGCCAACTCCATCCCCTAAGCCGGGAACCCGGAACGCCGCGCCTAGCGCCCCGGATTCCACGACTAACAGTTGGCAGATCAAATCCTCTCAATATAAGGGCTTGGGGAAGGGGGTCTTCCCCAAGCCTGGGGGAAGATTAGAGCCTGCCCCCCGAAGACCGGGGGATGGGGGGCAAAGCCCTAAGTCAGGAGAGAGAGTCTCTCACTCCTATTTCATTCCTTGCCAGCGGGCGCCTTACTTCAGCAACTCCCAGTTCGCCCTGTACTCAGCCTCAGTCAGCGGTACGTAGCCCACCTCGCGCGTAAGCTCGCGCCCGTGCTCCATGTAGAAGCGCGTGAACTCCCGAACCTCCGGCCTCTCCAGGCTCGTCTTGCTCACGTATATGAACAGCGGCCTCGAAAGTGGGCTGTACTCGCCGGACGCTATCGTCTCGATCGACGGAACCACGCAGCCGGAGCCGCTGTCCACGCCGAGCAGCTTCATCTTGTCGGCGTTCTCGGCGTAGTATGCGAACCCGAAGTATCCCAGCGAGTTGCGGTCGCCGTTGATGCCCTGCACCAGCACGTTGTCGTCCTCGGACGCCGTGTAGTCGGCGCGGGAAGCCTGCGCCTCGCCGTTTATCTCTTCGGTGAAGTAGTCGAACGTGCCTGAGTCGGTGCCAGGACCGTACAGGTTGATGTCGCTGTCCGGCCACGACGGATCGATGTCGGACCACTTGCTGACCGAACTGCCCGGCTTCCAGAGCTCGTGCAACTGTTCGACGGTCATACAGTCCACGAAGTCGTTCTTAGGGCTGACCATAACCGAAAGCCCGTCCACGCCGACCAGGAACTCGTAGTACTCAATGCCGTTCTCCGTTGCGATCGCCGCCTCGCTGTCTTTGATGGGACGGGAAGCGTCGGAGATGTCGGTTTCGCCGACGGTGAATCGCTTGAAGCCGCCGCCGCTGCCGGAGACGCCTACGTTGACCTGAACGTCGGGCGCTTCCTTGCGGAACTCTTCTGCCACCGCCTCTGTTATCGGGAACACGGTCGAAGAGCCGTCAATCTCGATCGTGCCGGTCATGCCTACGCGGGGGAGCGACGTCGGCGCGACGCTAGGCGTCGTCATCGCGCCGGACGTTCCGGCTTGCGAGGTCGCCGCCGCCTGAGGCGCGGCGGGCTGCGCGGGCGCTCCGGGCTGTGTCGTGTTTCCCGTCGCGGGCTGCGCCGGAGCGGGCTGCGCCGGCTGCTGTGGCGTGGTGGGATCGCTGGGTTCGCTGCTGCTGCACGCCGCCAGCGCCAGCGTCAGCGCTACAATAACAAGTCCCAGCGCCAGCGGCGCCGGGATGCCGGCTATCTTGGATCTCATATCCCTAGTCTTGATGGTCGCCATGATGATTGCTCGTACCTCCAGGTTATCTTGCCCTTGATGTAGTTCGCGGCCCCCGCACACGGAAGCGCTTGTAGTAGTTGGTCAACGCGTGGCTGGCGCAAAGATGCCAATTCCACGCCAAGACTCTAGCGCAACTACATCAACAGGCAATTAAACGGAGGTTAACGAAACGTTAGGAGCCCGCTAAGGATTCGTTAGCCCGTAGCCATCCCTCATTAAACGCAAAGACGCGGAGGCGCGAAGGAGATAAACCAAGATCCCTCTGCGTTCCTCCGCGCCTTTGCGCCTCTGCGTTAGATTCTCACGTAGCCCGCCGCAGCTTCAGTACGAACTCGCTGCCCTCGCCCTCGACGCTTGTCGCGCTCACCTCGCCGCCGTGCGCTTGGACCAGGTGCTTCACTATCGCCAGACCCAGCCCGGTGCCCCCATCCCGGCGCGACCTGTCCACCTTGTAGAAACGCTCGAATATGTGCGAAAGGTGTTCGCGCGGTATGCCTACCCCCGTGTCCGTTATGGACACCGTAACCCATTGAGCGTCGCGCTCGGCGGAGAGCGTGATTCGCCCGCCGTCCGACGTGAACCTCAGCGCGTTCTCCACGAGATTGGTCAGAATCTGGCTCAATTTGCCCTCTTCCGCCATCGCGTATGGCAAGTCCGGCGGAACGCTCTGCGCGAGTTGGACCCCGATTGACGCGGCCGCGAAGCTGAATCGCTCGACCGTTCCGGCGATCACGTCTCCCACGCTCACCGGCGACAGGTGAATCGGCATCTGCCCGCTCTCCAGCCGCGAAAGCTCCAGCAGTTCGTCCACAAGGGCGGTCATCCGCGCAATATCGTCGCTGATGCGGTCCAGAAATTCGCGCGCCAGATCGCGGTCGTCCATCGCGCCCGCTTCGAGAACTTCTACCATCGCGTTCGCCGACGCCAGCGGACTGCGAAGCTCGTGCGACACGTTGCTGACGAACTCGCGCCGCGTCGTCTCGAGCTGCCTCAAACTCGTAATGTCCCGCAGGGTCAGCAGAACGTCCTCCCTGCCGTGTTCCGACATAGGCGTAGCGATGACGTTCAGAAACCGGCGCTGGTGCAGCAGTTCTATGTCGGCGGCGCGCATCTGTCCGCTCTGCGCCGCGCTCGAAGCCAGCCGCAGCGCCTCATGATCCCTCAGAGCCTGCGCCAGCGGCCTGCCCAGCGCAGTCTGCGCGTTCACCTCCAGCATCCACTCGGCTGCGCGGTTTATCAGCGTAACCCTGGCGTGCGAATCTATGACCACCACGCCGTCCGCCATCGTGTCGATAGCCGTGGCCAGTTGGTATCTCTCAGTCTCCAGACGGCGCACCCTGTCAGCTATCGCGCCCGACATGGCGTTGAACGCCTCGGCCAGATCCTGCCCCGAATGTTGCCCCGGACGTTGCCCGGAATGTTGAGACGAAGACGACGTGAGAACCGCTCTGTGTCCCAACTCTCCGTCAGCGACCCTCCTCGCGCTCTCCGCGACTAGATCTATGGACTCCGCGTCCCGCCGCGCCTTTATCAGCGCATACCACGCAGCGCCGGCTCCGCCGGCGACACACAACGCAGAGCCCGCGACTACGGCTCGCGTCAACGAAGCATCCCATCCCGCGCCCGCCGCCGCGAACAGCCCCACCGCGCCGCAAGACAGCAGACCAAGCGCGGCGTACGACAGAACAGCGAATTTCCTTCCCCCTCGACGGGGGAAAGTCAGGATGGGGGTGAAAATCCTAGCCCTTGCCATTCACATACCCCTCTCACAACTTCCTTCCCCCGGCAACTAGCCCCTCTCTCAAGACTCCGGTCAAGCGCTCGGCTTGTCACCCGTCGAACCTGTATCCCACCCCGCGAATCGTTACGATCCTGCGGGGCCGAGACGGCTCCGGCTCGATCTTCTCGCGTAGCCAGCGGACATGAACGTCAACAGTCCGCGAATCCCCGATGTAGTCATGCCCCCACAGCCGCTCGAGAATCTGATCCCGAGTGAACGCCCTTCCCCGGTTCGCCATTAGAAGCGCCATCAGCGAGAACTCGCGTGGCTTCATAGCCAGAGGCTCGTCGCGCAGCGTGGCTGAGTGGCTGGCGAGATCGATCTCCAAATCGCCGGACTTCATCACCTCGGAGGCCTCCGCAGAGCTGTCAGCCGCCTGCGCCGCCGACCGCCGGAGCAGATTCCGAACCCGCGCCAGAAGCTCCCTCATGCTGAACGGCTTTGTAACGTAATCATCCGCGCCCAGCTCCAAGCCCACTACGCGATCCACCTCCTCGCCCCGCGCCGTCAGCATCAGGATGGGAACGTTCGACTCGCGCCGCAGAATCCGGCACACCTCGAACCCGTCCAGGCGCGGCAGCATCACGTCCAGAATCACAATATCGGGACGGCGCTCCCGCGCGATTCTAAGTCCCGCGTCTCCATCCGTAGCCGTCAGCGTCTCGTACCCCTCCTGTTCCAGAGCGTACTCCAGCGCAAACAGCATATTCGGCTCATCTTCTACTACCAGCGCCGTATTCGGCATAGAACCCCCGCCTCACTCTTGCGATAAATCTTGGCTTCGATTCCATTCCCTTGCGCCTCTGCGCCCCTCCGCGCCTCTGCGTTAAGCCCGAGTTAACTGGTCGGAATAACCGCCCGCTTGTGCACCGCCCGCCCGATCTGCTTATCTCCCTCGAACGCCTCTATCTCATACGTCAGCCGGTTGCGGTCCACCTCGGTAAGCGCCGCGCGCACCGTAACCGTCTCGCCCACGTTCGTTGGCGCGATGTGTCGCAACCCGTCCACGGCATAGCCCACCGTCGTATATCCATCCGGCAGATGCCTGTCCGTCGCCTGGATGCAGGCCCCCTCCATCAGCCCTAACAGGTGTGGAGTCGAGAGCACGTCCGCCCCCTCGCGCCCCATCCGGTTCGTCGTAAGATCCGTCGTAACCACCACCTCAAGCGTCGCCTCTTGCCCGACCGAAACATTATCCATCGTCATACCCAAAATCTCCTGACCGCTTGGAATTCGCCCCAATTGTACCAGACCATGCTATCCTAACACCCGTACGGGACAAAACCCCCGCTAGACAAATCAAACCTTCTACGCTCTCTGCGCCTCTGCGTTAAAATCTGCCTACAAGGAAACGCCCACATGAAGATAACCTCCATAGACTGCCTAATCCTGGACGGAGACTACCCCTTCGTATGGATACACACCGACGAAGGCATCACCGGCATCGGAGAGTGCTTCCGACGTCAGCCCGGCGTCATAAAGGCGCTCGTGGACGACCTGCTCGCCCCCGCCGTCGTCGGCAAAGACCCGCTCGAAACCGCGCGCCGCTTCGACGATATGATGCGAGCCGGATCGGCCGTCGAGATGGGCGGAGCCGTCTTCTGCGCCATCGCCGGACTCGACATAGCCATGTGGGATCTGAAAGGCAAGGCGCTCGGCGTCCCGATTCACAACCTGCTCGGCGGCAAGCGCCGCGACTCGATCCCCGTGTACGCCAGCTCGATGCGCCGCGACCTCACGCCGCTCCAGGAAGGCCGCCGCGCCGCGTCCCTCGTCGAGCAGGGCTATCGCGGCTACAAGCTGCATAGCGCCGTCCCCGGCGCGATAGACGACCCCGCCGACCAGACCGTAGCCACCGTAACCGAAGTCCGCGCCGCGGTCGGCGACGACGTGGACATCCTGGTCGACGTCAACGGCGCATTCTCGGTCCACCACTCCATCGAAATCGGCGCCGCCCTCGAATCGCTCGGAGTGTTCCACTTCGAGGAGCCGCGCCCCGCCCAAGACCTCGAAGGATTGGCGACGATAGCCGACGCGCTCACCATCCCCATAGCCTCCGGCGAGATGATATACACCCACCACGAATACCGCGACCTGATCCTGAAGGGTAGGGTGGACATCATCCAGCCCGACATCGTAAAGGTTCCCGGTTTCACCGAATTTCAGCGCATAGACGCCCTCGCGTCAGCCTTCAACGTCCCCATAACCGTCCACAACACCCAGCCCATCCTCAGCACCGTCGCCCACCTCCACTTCTGCGCCGCAAGCGCAATGGTCCCTTACCAGCAGGAGTACAACATAGAGCCAATCACCATCCGCGACGACTGGCCCATCCTCGCAGAACCTCTCCAAGTAGTGGACGGCCACATAGCCGTCCCCGACGCCCCCGGCCTCGGCGTAGAGCTTGACGACGACATGGTCCGCCGCCTTTCGACCCGTTGACCCGCTGCGCCCACGCCCATAAAATAGAAACTGACTATGCCAGAGGTGTTTAGAGAAGGCCAGTTTGTATTTCGTTTCTATTCCAGCGATAGAGGCGAACCCCCACACATACACGCGATTCACTCATCGGGGACAGCCGCGAAATTCTGGCTTGATTCAAGCATCGCGTTGGCGCGTAATGACGGAATGAGATCCCATGATCTAAGGAGGGCAAGGAGGCTCATTGCCAATAATAGTCAACTTTGCATGGAGGCATGGGATGAATTCTTTACAGAATGAAGTAGCTTCGATTAGCTTTCTCGATGATAAATTCATCATCACGTTGTCCGATGGTCGCCGAGCGATCAACCCACTAACAAAAAAGACTTTTCCGCGACTCTGGTATGCCACGCCGGAAGAACGCGCCCGCTACGAATGTATAGCCGGAACCATTCACTGGCCCGACCTGAACGAAGACGCCCGGATCCAAGATTTGCTCGACGGCACAGACAATTCGGGCGAAAGCCAACGGTCGATCGCTAACTGGCTAGAATCCTTACAAGAGTTCCGTCAATCGCCGTCTAAGGAAATCCAAACCTTCACAGAGTGGCATCTAAGGCGAAGAGGAGCTTGGAATCCATATTAGGAGTACCAACATGGCAAGAGAAAACCTGAGCCCCGCCGCTATCATAGACCAGTTCAAGAAGAACGACGTCTCCCACATCGTCTGGTTGCCTGATACCGAGACCAACTTCATGTACAACCAGATCATCGCCGACGATGACCTCCAACTGGTGCCAATCTGCCGCGAAGGCGAGTCCATGCCCATCGCCGCCGGACTTTGGATAGGAGGCAAGAAACCCGTCGTGCTGATCCAGAACACCGGTATGTTCGAGGCCGGCGACTCCATCCGCGGCATGGGCATAGACCTCGGCATCCCGATGGTCATGATGGTCGGATATCGCGGCTGGATGGGCGAAGACGGCGAGATGACCGACTCCGCCGGCGTCTTCACCGAACCCATCCTCAACGCCTGGGGCATAGACTACTACATGGTAGAAACCGACGACGACGTCGAAAGAATCTCCGACGCCTTCGACCACGCCGAACGCGACCAAACCCTCGTAGCCTGCCTGCTAGGCGCCGAATACGGCTAAACCCCGCGTCTGGCGGGGCGACAATCCCCTCTCCCTTGACGGGAGAGGGTTAGGGTGAGGGTGACTCCCCTACCTACCAATCTGACACAGGCTCGCTTCCCACCAAGGCGCCGCGTACCCCAAACTCCGGTCAAACGTTTGGCTTGTTGCCGAAATTCGCTTCCATCTCCAGAACCTTGTCCAGGCGCCGCTGGAAGCGCTCTTCCGGCGCGAACTCGGCGGACAGGAACGCGCTCGCAAGCTCCCGCGCCAGCTCCACCCCCACGATCCGCGCGCCCAGGCACAGCACGTTCATATCGTCGTGTTCCACCCCTTGATGCGCCGAGTAGGTGTCGTGGCACACGCTCGCGCGGATGCCCTTGACCTTGTTGGCCGCCACCGACGCGCCCACCCCGCTGCCGCATATCATCACACCGCGCGCGGCCTCGCCCGACGCGACCGCTGCCGCCACGGCAGCCGTAAAATCCGGGAAGTCGTCCGCCGGATCCAGCTCGTGCGCCCCCACGTCCAAAACCTCGTGCCCCAGACCCTCCGCGAACGCCTTCAACTCATCCTTCAGAGCGTACCCGCCGTGATCAGCCCCTATGACGACACGCATGATGGCAACTCCCCATTCTTGTGATATGGTTTCCACCAGCAGTGTAGAAACCCGCGCCCACAGCGTCAACCCACAGGCAAGTTCAATGAAGCCAACCTAAGTATATTCCAGCGCCCATGCGTCCCGCCCGATTTTTAACGCATAGATGCCAAGACCCCCCAACTCCTCTGCGTCTCCGCGCCCTCTCTGCGCCTCTGCGTTAAAACCCTTCGCGCCTTTGCGCCTTTGCGTTAAAACTAAGGGAAGATCCCCATGAAGATAACCGACATCGAAATCATCATCCTCCAACACGCTTGGGGCCCGCCCGAAGACGGCGTTCTCCGTGAATGGCCCCTAATCCTCATACACACCGACGAGGGCATCACCGGACTCGGCAGAGGCGGCGACCCGTCTATAATCCGGAACGAACTAGCCCCCCTTCTAATCGGACAAGACCCGACCCGAACCGCCATGCTCTGGCAGAAGATGTACGACCACGCCTGGCGCTTCCGAGGCCCCGACCGCGCCGCCATGCCCTCCATCGGCGCCCTCGATGTCGCCCTGTGGGACATCTACGGTAAATTCTGCGGCCAGCCCGTCTGGAAACTGCTCGGCGGCTTCACCGACCGCGTAGAAGTGTACGCCGACGGCATCGGATACGTGGATCAGGATTCCCACACCGTCGCCCGCTTGGTCAAGAAGCACGCCGGCGAAGGCTACAACCACGTCAAGTTCCACCTTAGCGGATACGACGACACAGCCGCCCTCGAAAAAGTGCGCCTCGCCCGGGAATCCGTAGGTCCCGACGTGCGCATCATGCTAGACGCCCACCGGATGTGGCGCGGCGACGTCGCCGCCGAGATGGCCCAAAAATTCGAGCCTTACGACCTCTACTGGATCGAAGAACCCGTCCGCGGAGACGACGAGCCGCGTTTCTACCGCATGGTGCGCGACGCTACCAGCTCCATCATCGCCGGCGGAGAGGGCGACGGTACGCTCGGCGGCGCGCGCAGACTAATCACCGAGGGCGGACTCCAGCTCTTGCAAACCGACATCCTCGTAGGCGGCGGCTTCACCGGCCTCATGCGCTTCGCCGCGCTCGCCCACGCCCACCACGTCCCGATAGCCCCGCACGGCGCCCAGTACCCCGACCTCAGCAGCCACCTCGTCGCCGCCGTCCCCAACGGCCTAATCGTACCCGCCTGCCCCGACGTCGAGCCGTACGAGATATGGTCCAAGCTATACAGCCCCCGCTTCCAGATCGCCAACGGCCACATCCATATGACCGACAAACCCGGCCTCGGCCTAGAACTGGATTGGGATTTTGTAAACGCCCACCGCGTCGTTCTGTGTACCAGACGATTCAACTTGCCCAGCAACTTAGAGTGCAGCCCCTCGTTCCAATTCACCGATCCGCCCTTCCCAACTACGTGTCACTCCGACAGCAGGCAGGAAGCGTACACCGAGTAGTCATCGGAGGATCGGTACAGGCGCGCAGCCGGAAGTCGCCGATACAGCCTCATGAACGTCTCTATCAGCTATTGACAGGCGAAATGCGATTCATGTAGTCTCTCTCAATGTACCACTGTTTCCGTTGTACACAAGGACGCAATAGTCAATTTGTGAGTCTGCTTGGCTTGGGGTAGGATTTCCATGCCCCCATGAGGTTTACAAATGGACAGGCAACGGCGGCACCCAGCTTACATATAAGCCGTAAAGGGTTCATTGTGAAAAAGCTATCTCTGACAGTCGTAATACTCCCTGTTTTCCTAGCGATTGCCTGCGATTCCAAGTGTCCCACTATTACCGATGAAAAATCTAGTATACAGTTTAGACACGAACGCTTTGATAAGGTGGACGACGCTGTGAAAGATTTATTTCGTAACTATTATTCATATGAAAGAAAAAAGATGATGTATGGTAGTACTGAACAACGTGAAGATGGCAGCCGTTACTATTCCTCACTAAGCGTTGAATTCGTCTTAGACCGTATCTATGGGGGTAGGCGTTTGATGTTTGCAACGGTAGAACTGCATGAAGACTCAGAAGGGAAATGCCATATATCCGCTCGAACAATTCCTTAGTTACGACGAAATGTTGACGATCCTCGCTCTGCTCGCATCCTCGCCGGAAGTAACGACAAGTCTGGAGTCTTTGATGACTGAGAAATGCGCAAGTAATGGTCACATCTGAGTATTTCTCACAAATTTCTCCAACTTCGCGGCTAGACTCTATGCTTTGCCATGTATTGTACATAACTAAAATGCAATTGCCCAGACCATCTACGGCAAACTGACATATACTATCTTTGATGAGTATATTGTGTGATTGCTGTATGCCAAGATTTATCAAAGGCGTCAAGTACTGGATGGAAAGAAGATAGAAATGATTCTAGATCCGCAGAGACCTCAACACCAAACTGATATAACAGAAGTGTGGGGTTCTGTGCTACAACTACTACAATCAATTGTACAGAACAATCAGGCTCACGTAATCGAACTCGCAAACCGTACATCAGTGTGCGTCGCAGGAAATGACAAGTCGATTACCGTGCGTAATGATATACTGACTAAAATGTCGGTAAAATCGTGCCAGCTTGCCGATGCTATAGTCTGCCTCTTGTATAATGGACATGCGGATACGGCATTTGGCGTTTGGCGTACTATGCAAGAGATTGAATTCAATTTGAAGATATTATCTCAAGATAATAATGACCACACGGCTCAGCGGTTTAATGACTGGGGAATAAGTAAACTGTATCGAAGGGAACGGTTGTTACGTGACTTAGGCGCAGCAGAAATGGACGATGCAGATTATCAGTCACTTGAAGAAACATATAATGAAAACTTAAAGTTTTATGGGAGTAGTTACAAGAAAGATTCTGGATGGTATCTCTCAGGAATTTTTGACATAGCCAAGAATGTCGGGATGGAACTGGAATACCGGAAACTCTATTCCATGGCCAGTTCGTATGTCCATGCAGATGCCATAAGTTACAAATCTCAGCGAAACAACGACAAATACTTAGTTGGTCCAAATGGAATAGGTTTAGATTTGCCGGCTGCGTTGACTGCAGTTACGTTGAATAGCATAGTGTACTCTTTCGCCTTATGTACCAGACTGGAAGCAGGCAACGATGATGAGCGAATTGCGGTCAGTTTCGAATTTGCAGTCAGGCTTTTTCAAGCAATAGACGAATTAGATAAAAGATATTGGAGCCCGTTCAGGCAAGGTGAAAAGATGATCACGCCTGAAATATTGTCAAAATTGCCACATCAGATCGACCGCTAATCTTGGTGCCGTTCCAGTCTGAGTGGCACACCTATCTGCTGCCTTGTGTGCTAAGCGCAATGAGCTTATAGCTCGGTTAGCCAGCCGTATCGAAGTACTCACCCGACGCGTAGCCCAAACTGTCAAGCCGTTGCTTACACTTGGCAACATGTCTAATGCGAACCTGCTGGACGTCGGTGTGTCGATCTCTGCCCAGCTCCGTCATAACTTCCATGCCTAGCAACTGGCCGCTCGCAGTATAGGTGACGAAACCGACCGCCATCTGCTGTCCTTGATCTTCACGAACGTCTCGTCCGCCCCCGCAGTCCTTCCCCACCCGTGCGTGCCGCCAAACTCTGCACTCCGAGCGTTCTCCTCAGCCTCTTGGACGCCTCGCCAAACGCTTAATCCTCGACACGTCGCATCCCTGATCCCTCAGTGCTCTCTCATCTAGTGCAGCGACAATTCCAGCGCCACAGCAGCGCGACCATCGCCCTGAGCCGTTGGCTCTGTCCACTCCTGTCCACATCCTACAGGTAGTGTCTGAACGCGCGTCGGCAATCAGTACAGCGGTGTCTGTATATCTCGACATCCGCTAACGCGGATGTCCTTGATAGACCTGACGATCGAGCCGTGTAGGTTCAGGACGCCGCAGATGCAGTGAGGACATTCGACGGTCTAGGATCGGGCCTAGTCTTGACTTGGGGGGTGTAAATCGTACTCTTGGCGTCGGCGGGGCCTCCTGTGGTGCGGATTAGACACTCACACCTTATCAGGGTTCCCCGCCTCTTTCTCTACCCATCATCTCGGGGATGGTTGCCGCATAGTATAGTTCCATCTGGAACACCATGCACTCAGAGAGGGTTGTGTCCCATCCGCGCCGCTACGTTAAAATTTCTCGCCCAACCTGCTAAAATCCCAACACACCCTCAGGAAAGGAATCCCCCCATTGCCAGTAACCAAACTCGAAATCACAAGCTCCACCCCCTTCGCCGGCGGACAGTCCTTCGGAGACGTAGGCGCCTACACCCACCTAAAGGGCACCGCCCACTTTTCCGTTGACCCGCTCCATTCCAACAACGAGGCGATAACCGACGTAGAACTCGCCCCGCGCGACGCGGAGGGCCGCGTCCGCTTCTCTGCCGACTTCGAGATGCTTCACCCCACCGACCCGGACAAGGGACGCCGCAGCATCGTCTTCGACGTGGTGAACCGCGGACGCAAGACTATTCTCGGCTTCAACAGCGCCCCCCGCGCCATGGATCCCGGTGCCCCCATCGAACCCGGAAACGGCTTCCTGATGCGCGAGGGCTACACCGTCGTCTGGTGTGGCTGGCAGGCCGACGTGCCGGACGATCCCTACCTGATGGGTATGGACGCGCCCCAAGCCCTCGATGCAAACGGCGCGCCGCTCACCGGCCGCATCCTGCACCAGTTCCAGTGCAACGAGCCGACCAACGTATTCCTGCTGGCAGACCGCACTCACGTCCCGCACCCACCGACCGACGCCGACGAAGCCGGCGCATCCCTCACCGTCCGCGACCATCCCAACGAACCATCCACGGAGGTCCCGCGAGACCGCTTCCAGTTCGTTCGCGTCGAGGACGAGCAGATCGAGCCGGACATCGAACACGTCTATCTGCGCGACGGGTTCGAGCCGGGCCGCGTCTATCAACTCGTCTATACCACCACCGGCAGTGAGGTCGTCGGTCTAGGCATGGCGTCCGTCCGCGACATCGTATCGTTCCTCAAGTACGAGTCCGAGGATGACGGCAACCCGGTCGCCGGGACGATAGACTACGCCCACGCTTTTGGCTCCTCCCAGAGCGGACGCTTCCTCCGCACCTACATCTACTACGGCATGAACGACGACGAGCAGGGCCGCATGGCGCTCGACGGCATCATGCCCCACGTCGCCGGGGGGATGCGCGGCGAGTTCAACCTGCGCTTCGGCCAGCCGTCCAAAGACGTATGCTACATCATCCCCGAACTGTTCCCGTTCGCCGACACCGAGCTTGCCGATCCCGTAACCGGCGACACCGGCTCGCTGATCGCCCGGATGGAGGAACGCGGCAGCGTTCCGAAGATTATGTTCACCAACACCTCCGCCGAGTACTGGCGCGGCGACGCGGCGCTCATCCACACCAACTTCGCCGAGATGCGCGACGCCGACGAATCCGAGAACGCGCGCCGCTACCACTTCGCCGGCACGATGCACGGCTCCGGTACGTTCCCGCCCCAGACCATCCGAGTGATGGACGGACTGAAAGGGCAGTTGCCCTACAACGCGGTGGACTACGCGCCCATACAGCGCGCCCTGCTGACCGCGCTCGATGAATGGGTGCGCGACGGCGTGGAGCCTCCGCCGTCGCTCCATCCCAGCCTCGACCACGGCACCGGCGTGGAGTCATACACCCTGCGCGAGACGTTCGAGCGGCTGCCCTTCGCAACCTTCCCGCCGCGCGTAACCCGCGCCCACCGCCTAGACTACGGCGACGAGACCCATCTGGGCCGCACCGTCAAGCTCCCCGCCGTCCGCGGCGAGGAGTACCCCGCAATCGTCTCCAACGTGGACGACGACGGCAACGAGCTGGGAGGCATCCGTCTGCCGTCCGTGAGCGTCCCGCTCGCCACCAACACCGGCTGGAACCTGCGACACCCGGACAACGGCAACCCGGACCTCGTAATCGGCATCACCGGAGGACTCGCCGGTTGGACCGTTCCATTCCACAAGACCGAGCAAGACCGCGAAGCGGCGGGAGACCCGCGCCCCTCCATCGAAGCGCGCTACGAGTCGCTAGACGGCTATGTGGAATTGGTCAGGGAAGCGGCGCAGGCTATGGTCGCCGGCCGCTATCTGCTGGAAGAAGACGTAGAACGCGAAGCGCAGTCTGCCGAAACCCGCTACGCCTACTGGACCAACGGCAGCGCCTAGCCTCAACCGAATCACCCAACCATCCGTGGGGCGCCCCCTCGTGGGCGCCCCGCTTAGCCGGCTTCGGCGTCGTAGAAGCCCTCCATGAAGGCGTAAGCATCCGCGAAGAACTGCTTGAGAAGTTCGGACACCATGGCGCGGGACGCTACGCCTGGCAGGTCAATGGCGCCGAAGTAGGCAGTCGTAAATGCCCCGAAGAACGATCTGCTGTCCGCGATGTAGGATTCGGGGAGGAGTCTCACTTGCGAGGCCGCGTCGTAGAGGGCGTTCAACTGCGCGTGGTCTTCTTCTGTGAAGCAAAGGTTCTGAATCGTTTGGGCGAACGTGTGCATGGTAACGTCAACGAAGGCGTAAGGATCGCCGGGAAGCCCCAGTAGATTCTCTTCTGAGGTGGCGGATACCGGCTGTATTCTCACCCCGCTTTGCGCTCGTATTTGGAACGAGTCGTATGCTCTGCCGTCGGGGGAGGTCTCGCCCTCCAGCCAGGCAAACTCGGGTAGCGCGGTAACGTATTCGTCCTTGGGAATTATCGCCACACCCGCCCCGGCCGCAGAAAGACACTCCGGGATGTCGGTCCTAATATGGGCCAGCATACGATCAATTGTGGTCGCCGCGGTGTGGAGCGCCTCTGGATCCACCTTTTCGTTTGCCTTGACCGTTACGCCGGTCGCTTCGATGACCTGAGTGTAGTAGCCGGAGGGGTCTTCTGAAACGACGATCTCGTAGGGCGTGGGCGTAGCAGTGGGCGTGTATGTCGGCGACGGCATCGGAGTGGCCATAGGCGCGGGTGTGGGCGTGTATGTGGCGGCGGGTGTAGGTGTAAGAGTGGGCGCGGGCGTCGGACTGAACGTGGCGGTGGGTACGGACGTGAATGTGGGCGTCGGAGTAGCCGCAGGTTGCGAGATGGCCGTCGCCGTTATCTCCGCCACAACCGTAGCTCGAAGGTCTGGCGTCGCGGTGGCCGTCGGCGCGACCGTGGCGGTGGTTGTAGGCGCGGGTGTGGAAGTAGGCGTGGCGGTAACGGTAGGGGATGGCGTCGTCGTAGGTGTCGGCGTGGGCGTGGATTCCAGAGCGGCGGCCAATGGCGCGCCGCCTGCGGGAACCGGCGAAAGAATCCCGGGGGCGACTGGCGCCGGGGGCGCGGGACCGGGTGGATTCGAGTCTGACGGCGGCTGGGACGAAGATAGAAAGTTGCCGTTCACTGCGGCGACCAAGGCTATCACCGCGACCGTCCCGATTAACAGCCCGGAGAGTATCCACACTGCCTTGGGGCTTGGGAATCCGCGATCCCGAGACCGCCGCCCGCTCACTCTGACCGCTCCCGACGGCTCGCCGGCGCGGTAGCGTTCGAGAGCCTGGGCCAAGTCGCCCGGCGTCTGGAAGCGCTCGTCCGGGTCTTTCATCAAACACCTGACGATTATCTCCCACAGAGCGTCGTCAACCTCGTCGAGACCGGGAAGCTCCTCCTCGGCGTGCATACGGGAAATCTCGGTGTTGCGGGCGACCGGATTCTCAAGGTCCGAGTCGAACGGCAGCTTCCCCGACACCAACCGGTACAGCGTTACCCCCAGAGAGTACACGTCCGATCGCGTATCGCCTCTCACGCTGTGCCACTGCTCCGGAGCCATGTAGTACGGCGTGCCCCACAGCGCGCCTGCCTGCGTGCCGCCCGAGTCGCCGGCGCGCGCGATCCCGAAGTCTATGAGCTTCACCGCGCCGCTGGCTCCTGGCGAGGTGAGCAGCAGGTTTTCGGGCTTCACGTCGTGGTGGGTGATGCCCGCGCGCCTGGCGGCTTCGAGCGCCGACGCCGCCTCTTGCGCTACGCGAACCGCGCGGTCCGCGCTGAGCCTGCCCCTGACTTCCAGTACCTGTTCGACGCTGTGCGGCACATACTCCATGGCGAAGTAGTAGAGGCCGGACCGCCGGTCGCGTCCGACGTCGAAGACGGTGGCGATGTTGGGGTGGTCGATCTGCGCGAGGATGCGCGCCTCGCGCATGAAGCGATTCCGAACCTCGCCGGTTGCCAAGTGGGGGTGCAGCGCCTTGAGCGCGACCTCGCGGCGGAGGTCGGGATCGTATGCCAAGTATGCCGAGCCTTGCGAACCGGCGCCGAGCGACCGCCTCAGCCGGTACTTTCCTATCATGTTTGGGTTGCGTGCGGTCATCTATCCGGCTATCTATATCGAGCGGATTGTACTTTCGGTTACTATACAAGACTAGACACACCCATACCACAGGGAGGCCACGAATCACCCCTTCCCCCACACATCGCCAGTTGCCTCGCCCCGCCATCCTTCGCCTGCTGGACGAGCTTGGCGGCGAGGATTGCGTCGCCACCGTATGCGTCTCGGCGGAGACGCTCGCCTCTGCCGACCTCGCCCATCTGCTGCCGGACGCCGACCCCGAGCGCGCCCGCGCATCGGAAACTTTGTCCGCCGCCATATCCGCCCGTCAGCCATCCGATACCGGCCTGGCGCTGTTCCTGACGCCCACCCGGACCGTCGCCATCCGTCCGCCGTTCCCCCTCGACTTGGATATGACCGCCGCCGGTTTCGAGCCGGAGCCTTTGCGCGCTCTACTCGCCTCGCGCCCCGTCGTCGGCATCGTGCTGCTAAGGCTTGGCCGCTATGCCGTCGCCGTCCTTCGCGGAGATGAACTCCTGGCGACCAAGACAGACACGCGCTACGTCAAGAGCCGCCACCGCGCCGGCGGTAGCTCGCAACGCCGCTTCATGCGTAGCAGAGACCGGCTAATCCGCGAACTGTACGACAAGACGTGCGAAGTCGCCCGCTCCTTGTTCGAGCCACGCATCACAGAGCTGGACTATGTGCTGCTCGGCGGCGAGCGCAACACCCTCAACGGCTTCGCCAAGCGCTGCCGCACAATGCGCGACCTGAAGCCCAAAACCCTATCCCGCCTGCTCAGCGTCGACCGCCCCAACCAACGCGCCCTCCAGTCCATATCCCGCGAAGTCTGGAAGAGCCGCGTAACCTTCCACTAACCGACATCCCCACCCCAAAATCAACGCAAAGGCGCAAATATTTATTACCTATTACACCCGTTGACTCTACCATAACCCCCCTGCGTCTCTGAGCCTCTGCGTTAAATCCTCTTTGCGTCTTCGCGCCTTCGCGTTAAAATTCCCCCACGTACCTACCAAGCTGTGTACCCCCCGTCCACCGTCAGCGCCGCCCCCGTAACGTACTTCGACTCGTCCGAAGCCAGGTACAGCGCCACGTTCGCCACCTCGTCCGGCGTCCCCAACCGCCCCATCGGATGTAGTTCCTTCAGCTTTGCCAGCATCTCCGGGTCTTCCCTCAGCCCCCGCGTCATATCCGTCTCGATGAACCCCGGGCACAGGCAGTTCACCCGAATCCCCTTGCGGGCGCTGTCAACCGCCAGCGTCCGCGTGAACTGAACGACGCCGCCCTTCGATACCGGATACGGGTTGAACCCGTCGCCGAACGCCATGGGATGCCCCACCAGTCCCATCACCGACGCCAGGTTGATGATCGAGCCTCCCCCGCCAAACTCCATGACCGGCGCCGCGTAACGGCACACATTGTAAGTCCCCGTCAGGTTTACTTCGATCACCCGCGCCCACGCCTCATCCGCCGTCGCCCCTTCCAGCGACGGATGCCGAGCCGTAATCCCCGCGCTGTTCACCACAACGTCCAGTCGCTCGAAGCTCTCCACCGCGCACATCACAGCCTCCATCGCCTCCATCGGCTCCGCGACATTCGTCGTAAGCGAGAACACGCTTCCACCCGCCGCCGTAATCGCGTCCGCCGTCGCCAGCGCCTCGCTCGTATTCACGTCACACGCCACCACAGACGCCCCCTCAGCCGCAAAAAGAACCGACACCGCGCGCCCTATCCCGGACCCCGCCCCCGTAACCAGCGCAACCTTATCCTTCAACCGCATACTCAACTCCTCTCAAACTCAGTACAGCGCCACCCCACCTACCTGCGCCTTTGCGCCTGTGCGCTAAAAATCCCTGCTACAATGCCCCAATGCCCGGATCCCCTACAGCCTATAACCCCCTCGCCCGCATCATCGTCGTCGGAACCACTGGCGCCGGCAAGTCCACGCTCGCCGCCGCCCTCTCCTCGCGGCTCGGCGTCCCGCACGTCGAGTTCGACGCCTACCGGCACGGCCCCAACTGGGTGGAAACTCCCAGCAACGTCTTCCGCGCCCAGATCTCAGAGGCGCTCTCCACCGAAGGCTGGGTCGCTGACGGCAACTACTCCCTAGCGCGCGACATCGTATGGCCGCGCGCCACCGCCATCGTCTGGCTCGACTACCCGTTTCCGGTCGTCTTCTGGCGGCTGTGGCGGCGCACCTGGTCGCGCGGCATCCACAGAACCGTGTTATGGAACGGGAACCGTGAGGACCTCTGGCGCCACTTCCTGACCGGAGACTCGCTGTTCCTCTGGCAGTTCAAGACGCACTGGCGACGCCGGCGTCAGCTGACCGAAGCCCTCGCCCAGCCGGAGTACGCCCACCTGCGAGTCCTCCGATTCCGCTCCCCACGCCAAGCCGCCCAATGGCTAGATTCTATCCCGTCTCGTCCCATGGAGTCCCCCTCGATGGGGTGAAAAGCCCCCTCTCCCTCAGGGAGAGGGTTGGGGTGAGGGTGATCCCCAGCCTACACGTCCATCATCTTGTCCGGCGTCAGCAGCTCCATAAACTCGATACGGTTATCCACCGTAAACTCACGCACCTGCGCCCCTACGTTGTACACCGCCGGCGGTATGTCGTTGCCCCCGCGCATCGGAGACATCAACGCCTCATCCGTCCACTCCAGGACCACCACATTGCTCTCGCCCGGCACCGTGCCGCCGTTGAAATACACCTTGAACTCGCTGCGGTGTCCGGCGTCATGGTATATCTGCGCCGCCTTGTGGACTAGGCTGGCGACCCGCCGCGCCTCGCCCGGCTTGGTGTTGAAGATTCGTCTGACCAGGTACATAGTATCTCTCCTATCCTCGATCCATTCCTTTGCGTCTCTGCGTTAAATCCAAGTTTTGAACTTAGATGGCGGATAGACCCTATCGCCGCAGACATGATAGCGGATTTTACCGATGCGATGGTGGTACAATACCCGCGCAATGAAGACTTCCGGTGAGAGCCACCTAAGCGTATCCCGTCTCAGCAAGAGCTACCGCGCCGGTGGAGAGCGCATCCACGTCATAGACGACGTGGATCTGGACATCGCGCGCGGCGAGTTCATATCGCTGCTGGGACCAAGCGGTTGCGGCAAGACCACGCTGCTAAGGCTTATAGGCGGACTGATCGAGCCGGACGCCGGCGACGTCGCCATAGACGGACGCCCCCCGCGCCTGGCGCAAGCGGACAGGGAGTTCGCCTTCGTCTTCCAGGAGCCTGCCTTGCTCCCCTGGCGCTCCGTCGCCGCCAACGTCCGCCTCCCGCTCGACGCTGGCGGGGCGGACGGGCAGGGGGGCGCCGACCGCGTGGAAGATCTGCTCAAGATAGTCGGCTTGGAGCGCTTCGCCGGCTACTATCCGCACCAGCTTTCGGGCGGAATGAGCCAGCGCGCCGCCCTCGCCCGCGCCCTCGCCGTCGGTGCCTCCGTGCTGCTGATGGACGAGCCGTTCGGCGCCCTCGACGAGATAACGCGCGCCTCCATGCGCTACGAACTCCTCCGCATATGGGAGGCCGACAAGAAGACCGTCGTGTTCGTTACCCACAGCATCGCCGAGGCGCTCGCCCTGTCCGACAGGGTAGTCGTACTGTCCCGCCTGCCCGCCCGCGTGGTCGATGTAGTGGACGTCGGACTGCCGCGCCCCCGCTCGCGCCGCGTCGAGCGCGAACCGGAATTTCTTCAACGCTCCGAGATCCTCCATGATCTGTTGGAACAACACTCCGGCGCGCATCCGGACGTCGCCCAGCCAGCCGCCCCCGCGAGTCGTCCCAGCGAGTTGACATGAACAAGCCGGTTGACACGCCATCGCCCCAAGCCGCCTCGTCGCGCGCGCGGCGCCGGTCGTCCCCCGGCGAGTCCGGGCGACGAGGCTCGCCCGCCTTGATCTGGCTTCTGCTCTCTCTGCCGCCCGCGCTCGCGCTCGCGCTGCTGTGCATCGGCTGGGAGATCTGGACGCGCCTCGCCGGCGTGCCAGTCTATCTCGTCCCCGCGCCTTCCGTGGTGTTCGCGCGGCTGTTCGGAGATATCCCCTTCTTCGCCATGCACGGCGTCATAACGCTCGCCGAAGCTCTGGCCGGATTCGCGCTCGGCTCAGCCGTCGCCCTCATTGGCGCGACGCTCATGGCGCACTCGAGGCTTATCGAACGCAGCCTCTATCCCCTCGCCATCCTTGTCAAGGTAACGCCGGTTGTGGCGGTCGCCCCCCTGTTCGTCATCTGGTTCGGATTCGGCCCCGTCCCGAAAGTGTTGATAGCCGCGCTCATCACCTTCTTCCCCGTTCTGGTCAACGGAGTAACCGGCTTCCGATCGGTTGACCCGGGCGCCCTAGACTTCCTTCGTTCCCTACGGACTTCCCGTCGGCAGATATTCTTCATCCTCCGCGTCCCCAGCTCCATGCCCTACTTGTTCGCCGCTTTCCGAGTCGCCATCCCCTTATCCGTCATAGGCGCCGTCGTCGGAGAGTGGTTCAGCGCCAGCAAGGGACTCGGCAGCGTCATCTTCATCGCGCACAGCAATCTGGACATGCCGACTCTCTTCGCCGCAATAATCGTTCTCTCCGCAATGGGCATAGCCCTAACCGTACTGGCATCGCTATTAGAAAGGAAGATACTGTTTTGGCACGAATCATCGCTTATCTGACGATACTTGCGCTCGCCTCCGCGTTTACCCTTGCCGCCTGCTCATCGGGCGATGCCGAGTTGGAAAAGATAACGTACATGGCGGGCTACAAACCCCAGGCGAACCTCACGAACGTAGGAGCCTACGTGGCCGCCGAGAATGGATACTTCGAAGATCAGGGCCTGGAAGTCGAGATACGCCACACCACTACCGGCGAACACCTTCCACTGCTCATGTCCGGCGACATAGACTTCACTACCGTTGACGCCAACAACCTGCTCGAAAAACGCGCCGACCCCGGATTGCCCATCGTCGCCATCGGCTTGCTCGGACAGCGCGGACAGCAGGCCTACGTCTCACTGTCCGACTCCGGCTTCCAGTCCCCGAAGGACTGGGAGGGACACACCTTCGGCTACAAGTTCACAATCCCCCCCGACTATCTGGCGATAATCGAGGCCGAAGGCGTTGACCGCTCCAAGATAGAAGAAGTCAGCGTAGGTTTCGATCCCCGCATCCTCACCGAAGGCAAGGTGGACTTGCTCGCGGTCTTCAAGTCCAACGAACCCAACGCCATTCGCGGACTCGGTTTCGACGTAACCGTATTCGATGCCGCCGACTACGGCGTGCCTACGCTGGGGCTAACATACATAACCCGCCAGCAAATCATAGACGACCGTCCTGAAACCGCAGAGCGCTTTCTCATGGCTGTCATGAAGGGTGTTGAATTCGCCAACGACCCCGACAGCATCGAAGACACTCTCGATATAGTCATGAAGTACGCCCCGGACGAAGACCGCGAGCATATGCGCTTCATGCTCACCACCGAGCTTGCCGACGCCGTATCCCCCCTGACCGACGCCAACGGCCTCGGATGGATGGCCGGACAGCAGTGGCAAGCCGTTCACGATTACCTTATCGAATACGGCGCCCTCGCCGAATCTCAAGACGTCGAAGCCGCGTTCACCACCCAATTCCTTGAGCGCATCTATCAAGACGGCGAACTCAAATAGCCCTCACCCCACGTCCGCGCATCCCCGCATCAAGTAGGGCGACCACAAGGGTTGCCCTACCCACTCTTCGACCGGTCAAGCGCTCGGCTTGCGCCACTGCTCCGCGTCGTCCTCCGGCGCGTACCCGATCAGCTCACGCGAGTTGGAAATGTCCCAGAAGCGCCAGGTATTGCCTGACACGCCGTAGAAGATGGCGAACCTCACAGCATCCGGCGCCTCGATGCACCGGCAGACCAACTGCACAAGGTCTCGGTGCGACAGCAGAGTCGCGAAGTGGCGCGGAACGAGCGGGCGACCCTCGCGGTTCAGTGTCCCGATTCTCAGGCAGATCACCGACAGCCCGTGCCGGTCCGAGTAGTATCTGCCCGCCGCCTCTCCGAACGCCTTGCCTATCCCGTACGGCCCATCCGGACGTATCGGCATATCCACCGTAACGAGCGGAAAGTTCCCCGGCTCCAACCCCTCGTACCTGCCCGCTACGATGGAGGCGTATGGCTCGTCATCTTCGTAATTCCCCGTCGCGTGGTTCGAGCTTGCGAAGATCACCCGCCTCGCGCCCGCGCGCCGCGCCGCCTCCAGCGCGTTGTACGTCGAGGGCAGATTGTTCGCGTACACCACGTCCCACGGGCTGTCCTGATCCGGCACGCTCGCCAGGTCGATCACCGTATCCACCCCATCGTAGGCCGGCAAAACCGCTTCCAGGTCGGTCGTGTCCGCCACCGTACTTGCCGCGAACCCGTCCGCCGGACGAATGTCCACGCCCGAAACTTCATAGTCGCCCATCAGCCCGTCGCGCAAAACGCCGCCGACCAGTCCCGCCGCGCCGGTAATCAGGATCTTCTTTCGCTCTGCCATAAATCTCACTCCCATTGACCCCTCACTTTTCGTTACAAAGCGCATTCTCTCAAAAACCAGTCCCGATTGCGAAAATCTCAAGCGCCCATGTAAAATTAACGCAAGGCTCCGTAAGATGCGTCGCCACCTCCACTAGGAGATAACATGACAATCGAAGGAATTGATATTGGCGATATAGCCATCCTCATTGCCATAATGTTGGGCATCATATCCATAATAGTGGTTCTGATTTGGCAGACCAGCCGGAGCGATGCCAGAATAGATGCCTTGCGCGCCGAACTTAGCCAGCGTGTCAGCGATGTCGAGTTAGCTCAAGCCCGACAAGACGGCGTGAACAGCGTTCTGCAAAACCAGACACACACCCACGAGACCCTGGCAGATTAGCATACAGAGGTTCAGCCCTATGCCCAACTCGCAAGCCCAGAAGGTATTGGACATCGCCCTCGACAGGGAAGCCCTGATGTTCGGCGAGTTTCGACTGACGGCGGGCGGGACTAGCGGCTACTATTTCGACGGACGCATCCTGTCGCTCGATCCAGAAGGTGGGTACGAAGTGGCGAAGGCGCTTCTCCCTCTGGCTCAGGACGCCGGAGCGGTTGCGATAGCTGGCCCCACGCTTGGCGCCGACCCCATCGTAGCCGCCGTCTCCGTGCTGAGCCACCTGGACGGGAACCCGCTGCCCGGTCTAATCGTCCGCAAAGAGGCGAAGGGACACGGCGGCCAACGCGCGATCGAAGGCCCAATCGCCGAACTCGCACCGGGCGCCCCCGTCGCCGTCGTGGATGATACCTGCACGACCGGATCGAGCCTCTTTCACGCCATAGACGCTGTGGAGGACGCCGGTTACACCGTCGCCGTCGTCCTGTCCATCCTCGACCGCAACGAAGGCGGCAGCGCCGAACTCAAACGGCGAGGCTACGACTTCCGCGCTCTACTCTCCGCCGACGAGAACGGAAACATCGCCCCTAGCTAACCCCAACCTCTGCGTCTCTGCGTTAAATCAACTCCCCAGTCACCCCCAAACTCCCCTCCAAACCAGTTGAACCCCCAGCGCAAGAACCACAACAAGCAGCATTCGCAGCACCCAGATGCCCCGCACGTACCGCGATATCCGCGCTCCGATCTGACCTCCCACCGTCAGCCCCACCCCTGCGAACACTAGCATCGGAAACCACTCGATGTGCCCTTGGACGCCGTGAATCACCGCGCCCGCCGTGCCGTATATCGCCAGAGCGAACACGGACGTGGCCGCCGCGACCCGCGCCGGAAAGCCGAACGCCAGAACCAGTACCGGCGTCCGCAGGAAGCCGCCTCCAATGCCGAAGAAGCCGGATAGGAAGCCGAGCGCGACATTGAAAGACGTCGCCAACGCCTCGTTGAATTCGTACTTGTACTCTTGCCCGTCGCGCGTCCGAATGAGACGGCCGCGGCGCGTCATGGCGAGGAGTCGTCGGAATCGGCCCAAGCTTCTCTGTTCGCCATCCCCCCTGGCTCTCACCACGTACGGGCGGATTGCCAGTTGTACCGCGAGCAGAATGAGCAGTACCCCGAACGCCGTCCTGAACAACCCGGGCGGCGCCGCGCCCACGCCGATAGCCCCTATGACCGCGCCCGGAGCCGCCGCGCCCGCGAACAGCAGCCCGCTGCGGTAGTCAACCACCCTCACGCCTCGGTACGTCAACGCCACCAGCGCGCTGTTGATCGCTATTGCCGCGAGAACCGTTCCGGCGACCCGCTCCGGCTCAGCGTCCGGCAGCAGAAGCAGGATGGGACTCAGGATGAAGCCGCCGCCCGCGCCCACGAGTACGCCGTAGGCGCCCGAACCGACGCCCGCCAGCGCCATGAGCAGCCATTCGAGATACTCCACAGCCCCTCCGGACATTTATCGGTCAAGCGCTCGGCTTGCAACCGCCATTCCGAGAGCGGTCAACCGCGCCGGACGTTTGTCGGTCAAGCGCTCGGCTTGCAAACCATTAGACCGCGCAGCGTCTCGCTCACAAGCTCAGGCGGAACGTCGTTCCGAGTCGTCGCGTTGCCTATGCCGTCCAGCAGCACCCAGCGGATATTCCCGCTAGCCACCTTCTTGTCCGAACGCATAGCCTCCGATACGTCATCGGCGTCGACGCCGGGCGCCGCCAGCGGCAGCCCGTAAGCCGCTAGAGCCTCCCGCTGTCGCTCGACCTCAGCATTCGACATCAGCCCCATCCCGCGCCCAATCCGAGCCGCCCCCATCATGCCCACGCTCACCGCCTCGCCGTGAAGATACTGACCGTATCCCGTCGCCTGCTCGATGCCATGCCCGATGGTGTGCCCGTAGTTCAGCAGCACGCGGATTCCCAGCGTCTCGCGCTCGTCCTGCGACACCACGTTCGCCTTCACCACCATGCTGCGGCGGATCACGTCCGTGGTCGTCTCCGGTTCCAGCGCGCGAATCTCGGCCGTGTGATTCTCGAAGGTCGAAAGCAGCCCTTCGTCCAGAATCAGCCCGTGCTTTAGCGCCTCTGCCCAGCCCGAGTTTAGCTCGCGTTCGGGTAGGGAGCGTAGCGTCGAAACGTCGGCAAGCACGAACTTAGGCTGGTAGAACGCGCCCACGAGATTCTTGCCCTGCGGCAGATCGACAGCCGTCTTGCCGCCGATGGCCGCGTCCATCATCGCCAGCAGGCTAGTCGGAACCTGCGCCAACGGGAGGCCTCGCAAATACGTCGCCGCCACGAATCCCGCCAGATCGCCCACGACCCCGCCACCGACGGCCAGGATCAGGTGGCCGCGCTCCGCCTTTAGCTCGACGAGCCACGTGTATATGTGCTGCGCCGTCGCCAGAGTTTTGCTCTGCTCTCCCGGCGGAATGACGAACAGGTGCGCCGCGATGCCGGCGCGTTCCAGTGAGTTCTGCGCGCGCCGCGCATGATTATAGACGCCCTCGTCCGTGATGATGTACGCCGCGTCCGGCTGCATCATGCGCCCAACGCGCTCGCCTACCTCGTCAATCGCGCTCCAGCCCACCCATAGCGGGTAGTCGCCCTGCGACGTTCGCACCTCGGCGGCCAGTTCGGAGTCGCCTTCAACCGGAGCCGGGCGCTCCGGCGCGTCCAAGACGGCAGATCCTCCGGTCGCCTCCCCCAAAGCCTCAGTAGCCCCTCGTGAGCCGGCCGCGTTGTTGACCATGCGAAAACCCCTAACGACCTCCTCAGCCGCCTGGGCGGGCGTGAGCAGGTCTGTGTGTACCGTCCAATGCGCCAGAGTGTAGTTATATTGTCGTTCGGCCTTCAAGGATTGGATGCGTTCGAACAGGTCAGCGGCGTCCAGCATCGGGCGCTCAACCAGGTCGTCGCCCTCCTCGGCGCGCTGAATTTCGAGTCGGCGCAGCAGAGTATCGGGCCGCGCCTCCAGCAGCGCCACAACGCCGGACCGTTCCATGACATCGCGGTTACGGGCGTCCATCGGCAGACCGCCGCCGGTGGACACCACCTGCCGGTCATCCGCCGCTACTCGCGCTAGCGTCTCACGCTCGATTCGCCGGAACTCGTCCTCGCCGCGTTCGGCGAATATGCGCTCGATGGATACGCCCTCCGACTCGACGACCAGATCGTCAGTGTCAACGAACCGCCATCCTAGCAGACGAGCGACTTCCAGCCCGGTCGTTGTCTTGCCCGTGCCAGAAAATCCGGTAATGAAGATATTGCCCGTACTCAGAACGAACTCCGGATGCGCCCCGCCGCTGGGCGCGGACTGTGTGTTTATCTCTACTCCACGCCCTTCGAGAGCAGATAGTCCACCGCCTGCTGAACCGTCTGGATGCCCTCGGCGTCCTCGTCCGAGATCTCCAGCTCCACGTCGCCCGTAGAGAACTCCTCCTCGAACGCCATGATAAGCTCCACCAGGTCCAGAGAATCCGCGTTCAGATCCTCGGTGAAAGACGCGTCCGCCACCACCTCGGATTCATCTACGCTCAGCTTCTCGGCCACTACTTCCTGCACTCGCTCCATTAGAGTTGCCAATTCGGTACCTCCGGTCAGTTGGGGGATTGCTTCTTCGACATTGTAATTTCCATGATAGACCCCAAGACGCCGTTGACGAACCTGGGAGAACTTTCGGTGCCGAACGCCTTGGCGATCTCCACCGCCTCGTTTATCGCCACCTTCGGCGGCGTCTCGCCCCACAGCGCCATTTCGTATATCGCCATCCTCAGCAGATTGCGGTCTATCATCGCCATCTGCGAGATGGGCCAGCTCGGAGCGTACTCAGCTATCAACTTGTCTATGCGCCGGTGGTTGTCGAGGACGCCATTCGTCAGCGTAACCAGAAACTCCGACGCCTGTCGCGAGAACGGGTGCATTTCGTGCTGGTACTCCAGCGCGTCGTCAATGTGGCGACTCACGCAGTCCATTTCACACAGCGCCTGGAGAGCGGCGACGCGCGTCCTGCGTCTGGAAGTGAGTAAGCCGTTGGTGGGCATCGCTTGTATATCTCCAATGAAACGGCGGCCAGCTCAAGCTCTATGGGATGAGACCGGCCGCCATGCCTACGAAATCGCTTCTAGTTCCTGAGCAGACTGTGGATCGAACTTAAGTCCGCAACGTTCGATATCTTCGCGCGGCGATTGATGCGCTTGACCATGCCGCTTAGCGCGCGTCCCGGGCCGATCTCCAGGAACCTGTCCACGCCGGAACCCACCATGTACTCGATCGTGTCTTTCCACTGCACCGTGCCGCACACCTGAGACAGCAGTTCCTGCTTGATGTCTGCCGAATCCGTCATCGGCCTGCCCGTGCAGTTGGCGACGATCGGCACCATCGAGTCGTTGAACTCCACATCCTCGATAGCCCGCAACAGTCCGGCCCGCGCCGGCTCCATCAGCCCGGAGTGGAACGCCCCGCCGACCCGCAGCGCTATCGCCTTCTTCGCGCCGCGCGCGGCGCAGAGGTCCATCGCCCGCGCGATAGCCATGCGCTCGCCGCTAATGACTACTTGCTCCCCGGTGTTGACGTTGGATATCCACACGCCGGTCTCCCGCGCGACTTCCTGGAGCGCCACTTGGTCTAGCCCAATGATCGCCGCCATCGTGCCAGGGTTCTGATCGCACGCCTCCTGCATCAGCCGTCCGCGCTCCTGCACCAGCAGCGCCGCATCCTCGACCGACAGCGCTCCGCCAACGGCCAGAGCGGTGTACTCGCCCAGGCTGTGGCCCGCCATTACTACCGGCCGGGGCATATCATCATCGCCCAGCTCCTCCTCCATCGCCTTCACGCACGCCAAGCTCATCGCCATGATTCCGGGCTGCGCGTTGATCGTCTCTTTGAGATCGTCTTCCGGGCCGTCGAACATCACTCCGGTCAGAGAGCGCCCGAGCGCGTCGTCAATCTGGTCGAATACATCCCGCGCCGCGCGCGAAGTCTTGTACAGCTCTTTGCCCATGCCCACGGCCTGAGCGCCCTGTCCTGGGAACAGGAACGCCGTGTCAGGGCCGTAAGCTTCGGTCTTGAATGTCAGCGTCATGGTAAAAACTCCAGATGGGGATCTTGCGCCCGCTCTATGATTCTTGCCAATGTACGTCTTCCGGCTTCTAGCTGATATCGATGTCCGTTTCAGATGCAACCACCTCGCGGCCATTGTAGTAATTGCAGTGCGGGCATACCCGGTGGGGCAGTTTCATCCGCGGGCAGTGTGGACATCTGGACAAACTTGGGCCTCTGATTCCGAAATGGGCGCCTCGTCCGCCCTTTCTCTTTCTTGAATGCTTCTTCTTCGGTAGGGGTGGCATCTTCCAACCTCGTTGCTCGCGCGCCTATCCGTATAGGCCGCTTTCGGCTCAATCAATCGTTATCGGCGGCGCCTATCATCTCCAACAGCGGACCCCAGCGCGCGTCTCTAAGGGGTTCGCAGCTGCACCGCATCTTGTTCAGGTCGGCTCCGCATCGCGCGCACAGACCCGCGCAATCCTGGCGGCACAGAGGCTTCATCGGCTCCGACATCATTACGCACTCCCTAACCGGCTCGGTAAGGTCCAGAGTGTGGCGTTCGTCTATCAGGTAGTAGTCGCCGTCTTCATCTGGAGGTTCGGCGCGCCCGCCGGTCAGCGGATTCAGGGTAGGGAAGTACTCCTCTTCAAGCTCGAACTGTATCGGATGGCTGTACCGCGCCAAGCACCGCCCGCACTCGCTGTCTAGGGCAGAGCGCAACCTCGCGCTTACCCATACGCTCTTGTTCGTCCGAAGGAGGCTCACCGCCCCACGCACCGTTATATTCCCATAGCTCCCGTCCAGAAGCAGCGGGTCGTCCAATTCATACTCACGGCCGGAGCCGCTCGGTTCCATCAGCAGCTGCGAAACGTTCAGCTCCATACTCAAACCTCCCGCGCAAACGGGCAAGCCATCCGGGCGATTCAGCAGATTCTAGGTAACGGCCCCACATTGTGTCAAGTTTCACGCTTGCAAATGAGACTTCTTTTCCCCAAATGTAAACGCAGAGGCGCAAAGAATTCCATTTCCTCCTTTGCGCCTCTACGTTAAATTTCCCTTGCGATCTGTACGCCTCTGCGCTAGATTTCCCGCCTAGTCCTCCAATTCCGCCAGAATCCCACGCACGTAGTCCACGGACCGCTTGTCCTTGTGCAGTTGGTCTCCCGTGTTCGTCCCCTCCAGCGCGAAGTATCCGTCATACCCCGCCGCGTGCATCGCCGACAGCGCGAAGCGGTAGTCTATGTCGCCGTCCGGCAGAGCCGTGCGAATGAAGTACGAGTGATTCAGTTCCGGTATGTGCACGCGCTGCAGGCTCTTGCAGTGCCAGTACTTGGAGCGCTCGGCCAGCGCGACGATGCACTCCTCCGTAGATTCCTCCGGTTCCTCGTACGTCCACAGCACGTTGCCCAGGTCCGGGTTGGCGAATACATGCTCGCTGTCCGTCAACTCCAGCAGGTGCAGCGTTGACCACGAGTTGTCCGCTATCGAGTGTTGGTGAACCTCGATAGTGATGTCCGCGCCAACCGCGCCCGCCATCTCGCCGACCTCGCGCAGCGTCGCGGCGGTGCGAACGAAGTCGTCGGCCGTAGCCAGCGCGCTAGACCCGTGCGAAGATGGCTCCCCCGACGGTCCCGTATCCAGCGTCGCATCGCGCGGCGGCGTGCCCAGCGCCGTGTTCACCACGCCCGCGCCGATCCATCCCGCGATCTCGACCGCCTTCTCCAGCCGCTTGCGATTCTGCGCCGCCACATTCGGCTGCGACAGCCCGCCGCCTGCGCGTATCGCCACGCACGGCGTCCCCGCGTCCGCGAGTACCGACTGGAACTCCTTGGCGCGTTCCTTCGTAGTCTCGTCCCCTCCGAAAGCCTCGAGGCCCAGCTCGATGCCGTCGAAGCCCATGTCGTTTACCTTGCCCAGATACTCCGTACGAGTCTTCGGGTCTTCCGGAATGTTCCACGCGGCCCCCGCCATGAACGGGTAGAACGTGCCGCGCCTGAATGCGTAGCAAAACTTCATCTGTACACCTCTATTAATCTCACTTGTAACATCGAACCCGAATCACCCATCCAACCCGAACGACTCCCGCGCCATATCCACTATGTACCTGCTTATGGACAGCGACGAAGTCGCCCCCGGCGACGGAGCGTTCAGAACGTGAATCGCCCCCTCCGTCTCCGCGATGCTGAAATCCTGCAGCAGT
The DNA here is from genome assembly GCA_034420955.1 of Dehalococcoidia bacterium. Taxonomy (GTDB): domain Bacteria; phylum Chloroflexota; class Dehalococcoidia; order Lucifugimonadales; family UBA1123; genus VXRN01. The sequence goes on along the minus strand of DAOUKV010000004.1, from coordinate 12,028 downwards.
CCGCCGGCCCTGTCCACCGCCTGCGCCCGGACTCCCGCGCCCGGAGCGTACAGATCGTCGCTCGTAATCTCAGGCACCAGCGTCTGGAGCGACTTGACGAACACAGACTTCCTCATTGAACGGTACTGCTCGCTCAGGCCCGTCTTCCACCACTTGCCCGTCATCCGCCAGAAGCCCGGATACGTCAGCGTCCCGAACGTGTCCCCCGCCGAGAAGCTGGTCTTGCGGTAGCCTTCCCGTTTCAGCGCCATCACCGCGTTCGGACCCGCCTCAACCGAACCATTGATACGCTTCGTGAAGTGGACGCCCAGGAAGGGCAGGGCAGGGTCCGGCACCGGATAGATGAGCCCTTTCACGAGGTGCGACCTCTCCGGCGTGATCGAATAGTACTCGCCCCTGAACGGAATGATCCGCACCCCGATGTCCACCCCCATCATCCGAGCCACGCTGTCGGCGTGAAGCCCCGCGCAGTTGATTACGCTCTTCGCGGTTATGTCCCCCGCCGTCGTCTCCAGGTGCACCCGCCCGTTCGAGCGCGAGATGGACTTTACTTCCGCGTCCGTAATCAGATCGCCGCCTCCCTCGCGCATCTCCGTCGAGTACGCCTCCGAAACTCGCGTAAAGTCAATGATGCCCGTGTTTGGAGACCAGATAGCCTTCACGCCCACAACGTGCGGCTCGTGCTCCCGCAGTTCCTCCGGCCCGATGAGCTCCAGACCCTCCGCCCCGTTCTCCGTGCCGCGCCTGAACAACTCTTCCAGGCCCGGAACCTGCGAATCGTCTATCGCCACAATCAGCTTGCCGCACATGTCGTACTCGATGCCCCGCTCGTCGCAGAAATCGCGTAGCAGACGCCCGCCCGTGGAGCAGAAGTTGGCCTTCTGAGAGCCGGGCGCGTAGTAAATGCCCGCGTGTATCACCCCGGAGTTGTGCCCCGTCTGATGCTGCGCTATCACCGGCTCCTTCTCCACCACCGCAACCCGCTGATCAGGATGCTCCTGCGTCAGCCGCATAGCCGTAGCCAGCCCGATGATTCCGCCCCCAATGATCGCGATGTCGTAATTCGACGAGTTCATAGTTCCGCCTACCGCCCTGGCCCCTCGAAGGCCGCCTTGTACCGGTACGTTTCGCTGGATTGTAGCACACGAAAATCGGTTACACTAATGTCCAATCTGCTCGCAAGAAAATCGCGCATTGAGAACAATCCTTGCCCTCATGACGCGACCCCTTCCCCCTCGATGGGGGAAGGCTGGGATGGGGGTGAAATCCCCGTCCCTAACCAAGTTGCAAAGGAAGGAACCACCCATGCCATACTCCGCCATCATCGTCGGCGCCGGACACAACGGACTCGTCGCCGCCAACTACCTCGCCCGCTCCGGCGCGAGTGTCCTCGTCTTGGAACGCCGCCCATTCGTAGGCGGCGCCTGCATCACCGAAGAGCTGTTCCCAGACTTTCGAGTCTCCTCATGCTCCTACATATGCCACATGCTCCAGGACAAGGTGATAGACGACCTCGAACTCCGAAAGCACGGCCTCGAAATCCACCCCGTGGATCCGTACCGCTTCCAGCCCTTCCCCAATGGCAAGTATATGCTGCGCTGGCACGACGACCGCCGCAACGCCGACGAGATAGCCCGCCTGTCCCCCAACGACCTCGACGGCTACAACCGCTTCCAGGCGTTCATGTCCAGGGCATCCGCCATCCTCCACCGTTACTTCCTCGAAAGCCCGCCCACCCTCGCGCAAGTATCCGCCGACGTGCGCGGCACCGCCGACGAACCGGTATGGGATAGGATGCTCACAGGCAACATCCGCGATCTTGTGGAAGAGCATTTCGAGTCCCCCGAAGTCCGCGCCGTCTTCATAGACGCCGAAGACGCCCAGGACCCCCGCGCGCCCGGCTCCATAGCCGCCGTCGCCTACAACGACACCGACCAGTTCTCCGAAGACCGCAACTTCGGCATCCCGCACGGCGGCATGGGAGGAATCACCCAGTCCATGGCGCGCGCCGCCGAATCGCACGGCGCCGAAATCCGCGTCAACGCGCCCGTCGAACGCATACTGACCCGCGACGGACGCGCCGTCGGCGTCCGCTTGTCGGACGGCGAGGAGATAGCCGCAGACGTCGTGCTGTCCAACGCCGACCCCAAGCGCACCTTCCTGACCCTCATGGACGAAAGCCAGCTACCCCCGCCGCTCGTCGGCCAGATCCGTCGTCTCAAGACCGACGTCTCCTACCTCAAGTTCCACGCCGCCCTCGACGAGCTGCCCGACTTCACGCACTACCTCGGCGATCGCTACGACGAGCGATTCCTCGTCCAGGTGCGAATCTGCCCGTCCGTAGAGTACTTCCAGCAGAGCGCCGACGACGCCCGCGCCGGACGCCCGTCCACCGCCCCCGTCATGCACATCCAAATCCCATCCGTCCTCGATAAGACCCTCACGCCCGAAGGCAAGCACGTAATGTCCATCTGGGTCTTGTACGCCCCAGTCCGACCCTACGGCGGCAGCTGGGACGATCACCGAGAAGCGGCGGGCGAACAGCTAATAGACATCATAGACAGCTACGCCCCCAACTTCCGCCGCTCCGTCCGCGACTGGGATCTCTTCACCCCCCAAGAGCTAGAAGAGCGAGTAGGCCTAACCGACGGCAACATCCGCCACCTGGACATCACAACCGCCCAGATGCTGTCCAACCGCCCCTCCGCCCTGCTCAGCGGCTACCACACCCCCATAGAGAACCTCTACCTCTGCGGCGCCGGAACCCACCCCGGCGGCGAAGTAACCGGCGCCCCCGGCCACAACGCCGCCCACACCGTCCTGAGAGACTGGGAGCTGGCGTAGCCGCCAACCAATAAAACCCTCTCTCCCCAAGGGAGAGGGTTGGGGTGAGGGTGAAAACATCGCCCCAACGATGCAGCCCCTTCCCCCTTGACGTGCTGACAGGGGTAGGCAAACAACCTTGCCCTAGTGATGCAGTCCCTTCCCCCTTGACGTGGGAAGGTTGGGGTGGGGGTGAGTCCCCCACATCCAACCCAGTTGCATACCCTGTCAGCCGAGCGGGTCGTGGAACCTCAGACCGGAAAACCTCCGGAACCCGCGGTCGTGGGTATGAACCACCGCATCCCGTTCCATAGCCAGAGCCGCGATATGCGCGTCCGCTACATTATTGCCGCCCCTGCCCACCGCCTCGATATTTTGGCGGAAATAGCGCATATGATCATCGCCAGGGTCAATGGCAGACACAAGGGGAACCTCAAGCCACTGACGAACGTAGTCAACCGCTTTCAGTGGCGGCAACGGCACGTTGACAATTCTGGGGTTGGTGATGATGCGGATGAATCCGGTCGAGACGATCCATGGCAAGCCAATCGCCTCGTCTCCATTGATCAGCCTCTCCCACCAGCGCGTGGCGGCTAGATGCCGGGATGCCCTTGTGTCATGAGCGTACAACAGCAGGTTTATGTCCGGCACGATCACTGTTCGAGCTTCCTTATCATTTCCTCAAGCTCGATCTCGGCGGCAACCTCCTTCAGGTTCTCATCCGTGATTCCGGGTCTAAATCCGCTAGTGAACGGAACCACCTTAAACGGCTTCCTCTTGCCTGGATCTTTGGTGGGCGGCTTCTCCACACCCATCTCCTTACGCACAATCTCATTGACGATCTCATCCAACGAGACGTTGCGCGTCTTGCTCAATTTCACTATGTACGCCTCTACGTCGTCTGCCACGACGACCCGCATAGCCATTTGGAACCCTCCTTCGCCCGAAGCGGCAACCCAATCATAGCATACCGCGCCTCCCACATTGCCCATCCCTGCCGCCTGCCATACAATACCCTCGCAACCCCAAACTGGAGGCAACGCCCCGAAATGACCCGTGAAGAAAGATTCGACGAAGCCCGAAGAGCGCTCAACGCCAATGGATATACCTGCTCCGGTTTGCGAGGACTCCGCTTTACCGCCACTCACGAGAGTGGATATACGATCGAGGTCGAACTCAGACCGCGCACTCGTATAAGGCGCGACAGAATGAACATGGGACTCTATATGTGCTTCCCAATCGCAGGATGCCACTATCTGCTGCCGCACGACACACTGGTTGAGATAGTAGGCGACACTACCAATTGGCTGAATACATGCTCTTGGCTGGAATGCGGCGATTACAATTCGGAGAACCTCAACAGGGCAATGCGCCATAGACTGGAGCCGTTCAAGTTGGAGTCTCCCAGATGACATACGCACAACAGAGATTGCACCTGGAGATAGTCGCCCCATGAGCCAAGACAACACGACAACCCGCTCCACGAAGCTCTTGGAGCGATACATATCGTCATACTGGACCATCCTATTGCGTTTGCTGATAGTATCATGTCTACTGATACTGGTGGCGTGCGCGAAACAAGAAACATCAGTACAGTCATGCCCAACCCCACACATCAAGAAAATAGCCACTTCGGCTGATGGGGGAGTAGTAATAGGCGGTCGGCATAATACCGTAGTAGAAGTTGAAGACTTGGACGCCGCGCTGGATGCCGCGTCTGTAGTAGTAGTAGTAGACGGCCGCCATAGTACCGTAGTAGAAAAGGGTTGCGAATCTCCGATCACACAGGTGATCAAAACCCGGGAAATATTGCCGGCTACACCTACGCCCTTAGCCGAATACACACTGACACTAGAAAATCCTGTTAGTGTCGATTCACAGTGGAGACTAAATGATGTGCGTGTTATGGGTTTTGAAGGCACTTTCCTAAGTAAGAAAACGCAAGTGTTTCCTGATATAGGAGGAAATTGGGAAAATTGGGACAATGTAGTCCCTGCCGAAAAAATGAAATTTCGATGCTTGCATTTCAATAGAAGCTCTCATACTAACCATCATGGCACCTATGCAGGATGTGAAATAGTGGAGCCGTATATCAATCAAGAGAGTCGCGATCGATAATACGGCTGATCAGCTTTCAACACGTCTCTTTCTGTCATCGCCCGGATTCTTGTCTCAACCGGATCCGACCTGAACGCCCAAGATGTAAATGGCACCCCCTTGATTTGACCGATGATTAAACTACGAGGAAGTGGCGCGCATCCTCCGCCATGCCTCTCTATCCTAACTCCAAACCGCAAAGACGAGATCAATGGCAATCCACAGATGGACCCGCGAACAAGACCTGGCCGTACTCTACCTGCGGTCTCAGAACCCGAGGCAATCGGACCCTCGCATAGCGAGCCTTGCCCGTGCCATGAATCGCACGCCCGCAGCAATATGGATGCGAAAGGGAAACTTTGACGCCCTTGATCCTTCCGTGCCTGGTCTGGGTCTCGGCAACGCATCTCGGTTGACTGAGAGCGTCTGGCGCGCATACGAACAGAACCCCCGGCAAACCCTAGTCCAAGCCCGATCCGCCTACCAAGCCCTCCTATCCTCATAATCCCCAAACATTGCCCACCTATCCCCCTTCCCCTACAATACCCCCAAACCCACAACCGGAGGCCAACGCCCATGACCACGGAATACCGCAAGCCAATCCCCGTACCAGTACCCGAAACCGAATTCTTCTGGCGAAAAGCCAAGCAGCATGAGCTTTGGATCCAGCGTTGCGTCCACTGCGCCAAGCCCTTCTTCTATCCCAGGCTCCAGTGCCCGCTGCCCGGCTGCATGTCCGACCAGGTCGAGTGGTTCCAAGCGTCCGGACGCGGAACGCTTCATACTTACATGATCAACTACCGGCCCGCTCCTGGATTCGAGACCGAAGCCCCGTACGCCATCGCCATCATCCAGCTGGAAGAAGGCCCCCGCATGATGGGCAACATCGTCGGCATCGAGAACACACCCGAAAACCTCGTCCTCGACATGCCCCTGAGAGTCGTCTTCACCGACGCCTCAGACGACATAGCCATCCCCAACTGGACGCCCGCCTAACCCGCCGGACACTTCCAGCCACACCGTCAGGAGCCTGCCACAATGTCCCTCAGATACAAGACCGCCATCGTCGGAGCCTCCGAGACCACCGAACTCGGAATCATCCCCGACATGTCCGAGACCCAGCTGCACATAGACGCCGCCATCAACGCCATGCGCGACGCCGGCATCGAAAAAGACCAGATAGACGGCATATCCGCCACCATGAACCCCGCCACCCTCGCCCACTACCTCGGCATCGTCCCCAAGTGGGTGGACAACACCTCCGTCGGCGGCACCTCCTTCCTCATTCATATGCGCCACGCCGCCGCCGCCATAGCCTCCGGTCTGGCGACCACAATCCTCTGCTGCATGGGACAGAGCGGACGCAGCCGCGTCGGAGTCGGCGGCGGCCGCATCGGCGCCATGTCCGCCCCGTCCGGCCCCACCTACGACGCCTCCTACCCCGGACAGTTCGAGTCCATCTACGGCGTCCTCGGCCCAACCACCCAGTTCGGCATGGGTGTCCTGCGCTACATGAAAGACACCGGAACCACCATCGAGCAGCTTGCATCCGTCGCCGTCGCCCAGCGCAAGTGGTCCAACAAAGTCCCCCGCGCCATGTTCCGCGACCTCGTAACCGTCGAAGACGTGCTCAACAGCCGGATGATCTGCTACCCCTACCGCCTCTTCATGTGCTGTCCCGTAACCGACGGCGGCGGCGCGTTCATCCTCACCAGCGCCGACAGGGTAGGGGACTTCCCCACCAAGCCCGTCTATATCCTCGGAACCGGCGAGTCCGTAGAAACCCCCATGGTCAGCCAGATGTACGACATGACCTCCTCGGCCGCCTTCAAGACCTCCTCGACCAAAGCCTTCGAAGAGGCCGGCGTATCCCACGACGACATAGACCACGTCCAGATATACGATGCCTTCGTCCACCTGCCCATCTACGCCCTGGAGGACACCGGCTTCGTCGGCCGCGGCGAGGCGGGCGCGTTCATCGAAGAAGGCAACACCTCCCCCGGCGGCAGCTTGCCCCTCAACACCAACGGCGGCGGACTATCCTACACCCACACCGGCATGTACGGAATGTTCGCCATGCAGGAGTCCGTCCGCCAGGTTCGCGGAGAAGCCGCCCACCAGGTAGAAGGCGTCAAGACCTCCTTCTGCCAGGGCGTCGGCGGAATGTTCATGGCCGCCGGCAGCCTGATCTTCACCAACGAACCGCCCCACGCCTAGAATAGAATCCAACCGCCAAGGCGAGTAACTCCCATGACCCACATCATCTGCTACGAAGACAGCTACCTCCGCCAATTCGACGCCACAGCAACCCACGTAACCCCGCGCGGCGTCGTCCTCGACCGCACCGCCTTCTATCCCGGAGGCGGCGGCCAGCCCCCAGACACCGGAACGCTAGCTGACGAAGGCGGAGCCACATACACCGTCAAGCGCGTCCGCCGGGACTCCGGCCAGTACGTCCACGAACTCGACGGCGACGCCCGACCCCGCGCCGGCGCCAGCCTGCGCGGCGCCATAGACTGGGACCGCCGCTATCAGTTGATGCGGACCCACACCGCCCTCCACATCCTCTGTGGAGTCGTCTGGCGCGACTACGGCGCCCAGGTAACAGGCGGCAACATGGACCCCCTCCGCGCCCGCATGGACTTCGAGCTCGAAAGCATGTCCGCCGACTTCGCCGAGCGCGTCGAAGAACTGATCAACGCCGAAGTCTCCGCTCAGCGCGACGTCCATGTCAGCGTCCTGCCCCGCGAAGAGGCCTTCCAAATCCCAGACCTCATCCGCACCAAGATAAACCTGCTTCCGCCCCAGATAACCGAAGTCCGCATCATAGACATCGAGGGACTCGACCTGCAGGCAGACGGCGGCACCCACGTAGCCAACACCCGAGAGGTAGGACGCATCCGCGTAGTCGGCCACGAATCCAAAGGCCGCATCAACAAACGCCTCAGAATCACCGTCGATCCGTAAAGGCGGCGTAATGAACAAGAGTCCAACCCAACGGGCCATCGAACCTGTCGTCCACACAACGGCGCATTTCGACATTTCTTAAAACAAGCCCTTAGCTGAGGAAATATTCCCTGCGCGTGCAGGGAATGCTAAATAAGTCATTTGTAAGGAGAGAACAAGAGAATGGTAAGACTTTTGCTCCGGGCAATCGGAACCATTGGCGTGGCAATTTTAGCTGTCGGCGGAATATTGCTGGCATTGGACGGTACAGCTCTGGCACAGACGAACTTGCCCGCTCCCGCCAACGTGACAGCGGTAAATGGCGACAGTCCCGGCGAAGTGGTGGTGTCTTGGGATGCGGTGAGCGGCGCGTCCGGATACAGCGTTCGCTGGGTGCATCATGACTCGGCTTGGGCGGTCCATCGCGCCGGCGAGGATTGGCGGAATCTGATCCAATCCGCTGACGTCGCTGGCGGTCAGACCACTACCCACACGTTGACGATTGACAACCGGACAGCCGGAGAAGTTCAGTACGGATTTGGTGTGGGCAGCAAGAGTGACCCAGCCACAAGGCCTATCTGGTCGGCGTGGCAGTTTCTGAATGTGCGAGGCGCCGGCGGCCTTCCGGTCGATGGCGTCAGCGTTCTGACCGCTGCGCTAGAGATTACCAAACATGCCAGCGCGTTGGTCTCCACCTCTGTCTCGACTCAACGCGGCATGACCCCCGACGACCTCCGCGAATCCGCGATGGCGGTAGCCGTCCGTAAGGCGGCATTGAACAATCAACTGGAAATCCTGACTGCAGCCATCTACAACGACAGGGTTCTCAGCATCGAAGCTCTGGTAAATAGGCTGCTATCCAACGCGGAGCAGATCAACAACGGAAGACCCCAGTTGTTGCGCGCGCTGGCTCAAGGCGACCAAACCATACAACAGTTAACCGTCACCAATAGTACGGCGCTGTACCCTGCCGCTGTCACCAGCGTGGACAATCAGTTCTATCGCCTGGTGTCCGACGCGCAAGACGGTGGGGCCGAGGAGCCAAGCGATGTCTCTAAGGACCAAGTCCTTCGATACGAGCATGTTACCAGCTTGTCTTCGAACCTCGCATTGGCTCATACGCTCCTGTTGGTAGCGAGCCGTCTCGAAGATCCAACCTTCGTGGCGCGAAGCCGGGAGTCTTACGATTCCGTCGCCGGCCGCATAGAACGAGACATCGCCTACCTGTCTGGCAACGGCGACCCGGGGCTGGATGCGAGAGTCATACCGCTCGCCAGACAAATGCTCGCCGACGGAAACCAGAACTTCGACCGCCTGGAACAACGGCTCGGACTGATCGTGGCGGAAAAGGCCCTGATACAGAACAACGCTAAAGCCCTGGATTATCTCATGGCTCACCTAAGCGCTCTGGCCGCTGAGATCCAGGGAATGGATGCTCCCCCCATCGCAGCAATGCTAGACGAACCGACCGCCGCTCCCGGAGTTGCCGGCGATGAGATACGGTTCGGGCAATCGGCCGCATTGACGGGGCCTTCCAGCGCCTTGGGCAAAGGAATGCAGCTCGGAATCCAAGCGGCGTTCAAAGAGGCGAACGACGCTGGAGGAGTTCACGGCCGCCAGCTGACGCTCATGACGCGCGACGACCGCTACGAATCCGACTTGGCGTTCGCGCAGACCCGGGCGCTCATCGAAGTCGATGACGTGTTCGCGCTCATCGGTTCGGTCGGCACGCCCACCTCTCGCGCCGCGTCGCCGCTGGCGCGCGCCGCCGGGGCGCCATTCATCGGGCCATTCACCGGCGCTCAGCTCCTGCGCGGGCCTGAGCTGGACAACGTCCTCAACTTCCGCGCCTCGTACCATGAGGAAACGGAAGAGATGGTAGCCCGCCTCGCCGAAGCCGGCATTACCCGCGTGGCGGTGCTATATCAGAACGATTCATACGGCATAGACGGGCTCACAGGCGTAAGGCAAGCGCTGGAACGCCGGAACATGGAACCGGTGGCGTCCTGGTACTATCGGCGCAACACGCAGGCCGTGAATTCTGCAGTGTTCAGGATCGCGGAAGCGAACCCCGAAGCGGTAATCATCATCGGCGCATACGGGCCGGCGGCCCGGGCCATCGAAAGGCTCCGCGCCGAGGTAGAACCGGATCCGATCTTCATGGCCGTGTCTTTCGTTGGCAGCAACGCGTTGGCCAATGAACTTGGCGCTTCCGGAGAAGGCGTTTACGTCACCCAAGTCGTGCCTTTGCCCGGAGACAGCAACTCAGACGTCGCGCGGTATCGCGCCGCGCTGGCAGCGCTCGATCCCCAAGCGGAACCCGGGTTCGTCTCCCTGGAAGGCTACCTCGCAGGACGCCTGGCAATCACAGGCCTCGAGCTTTGCGGCTCTAGCGTAAGCCGGGAATGTTTCCTGAATGCGGTGCAGAATTCCAGGACGATCAACTTGGCCGGAATCCGACTGCAATTCGGGCCGGACGACAACCAGGGGTCCGATTCGGTATTCCTTACACGTCTCGGCTCCGATGGAGAATACCGGAGGGTCAATTCCGTAACCGACGCGCCCTGATAAGCGCGTTCAACATAACTCTGGCCGGACAGGGGCGAATTGACGTTCGTCCCTGTCCGGCATGAACGAACTCACACCCCGCCGACTCGCAACCAACCCCGCGGAGATTCCCATGACCAAAGTCCTCATCACCGGCGCCGCCGGATACATCGCCGACCAACTGCTCCCCACATTCCGCGAACGCTACGAAACCGTCCTCGTGGACGTTACCGACACCAACCGCCGTGGCGAGAAGGTGGAAGGCATCGTCATCCAGGACCTCATAGACCCCAACCGCGCCGCCTACGCCCACCTCTTCGAAGGCGTGGACGCCGTAGTCCACCTCGGCTACAAGCGGCGAACCGCCCCCAACCCCCTGGACCACTTCGCCGAAGAGAACCAGAACGTCCAGATGGCGTACAACGTCTTCCGCTCTGCATACGACGCCGGCTCCAAGCGCGTCGTCATGGCAAGCTCCAACCACGCCGCCGACTGGTACGAACACAACCTCATCCACGCCCGCCAAATGGAATCGCTCGACCCATACCTGTTGCCCCTGTCGGACAACTTCTACGGCTGGGCCAAGGCGACCTACGAGCACATGGGCTTCCTCTTCGCCTGCGGCGCGATGGACTTCCGCACCGCCGGCGGCGACCAGGATCACACCGGCTCATCCCAGGTCCAGCAGCGCAAGCTCGAAGTCGTCATGGTCCGCATCGGCGCCCCGCGAGACATAGACCCCGCGAACTATCGCGGCGACCCGGCCAACTACAAACGAGACCTCGGCGCCTACATCAGCCCGCGAGACCTCACCCAGCTGTTCGCCAAGGCCTCAGAAGCCCCGAACATCGAAAACGAGCATGGCATCCCCTGGCAGGTCGTGTACGGCATCAGTAACAACACCCGCGCCTTCTGGTCGCTCGCGTCCGCCCGCGCCGCTCTCGGCTACGAACCTGAAGACGATTCCGAGGTGAAGTACGCCGACGATATCCGCGCGATGCTCGCCGACGGCCAAACTCCCGGCGGCAGAGTAGGGCTCGGCTAACAGGGTAGATCAGCTTCCCCCTCTCCCTCAGGGAGAGGGTTGGGGTGAGGGTGAGAACTCACGAACCCAATCCCCCGGCGCCTCCGCGTCAAAATCTCCCCAACCCAATTTGGCCAAATTCCGAAATTCCGCCCAGAAACCCTTGACAGCCGCCGAAGGCGTAGGCTACTATCTATTTCCGTACTCGAAAGAGTACCAGCGCCTTAACAACTGGATAGTGGAAAGAACCAATAACCCTAAACAAATCCGTAGAGTTTGATCCTAGCTCAGGACGAACGCTGGCGGTGCGCCTAATGCATGCAAGTCGAACGAGCGAAGGGGCTTCGGCCCCCTAGCTAGTGGCAGACGGCTGAGTAACACGTAAGTGATCTGCCCCGGAGAGGGGGATAAGCCGGAGAAATCCGGTCTAATACCCCGTACGCTCCCCACGCTGAGGTGTGGAGAGGAAACGTTCCGACGCTCTGGGAGGAGCTTGCGGCCTATCATGGTAGTTGGTGGGGTAAAAGCCTACCAAGCCGAAGACGGGTAACCGGTGTGAGAGCACGATCGGTCAGAGGGGGACTGAGACAC
>DAOUKV010000003.1:0-220011 GCA_034420955.1 Dehalococcoidia bacterium | reverse complement strand
CGCGCAGAGGGAAGCCATACCACCGTCCGCCTGTGGCGTCTATCATCCAGTACTCGGGGATTCCAATTTGAGCGTAGATGCGCGTCTTTTCGTCTAGGTCTCTCCGAGCCGTGCTTGGCGAGCCTATCTCTAAGACGAAGTCCGGCGGCTTGCCCATGTATTCTATGAAGTATGATCTCTGCCGCTCCAGTAGTTCGAGGTCTATGTCAAAGGCTACCAACACGTCCGGTGCGACAGATCGCATCCGTCCGTTCTCGTCGCGGTAGTAGATGAAGTTGTCGCCCATGGCGCCTGCGGAGATGTCCGCCATCTTGAACCACCTGAGCAGGAGGTCGCCGATGCTTATGAAGTGGGGATATTGATCTGTTCCGTCGGGCATAGGCTCAAACTTGGGGGGATACAGCGCGAGTAGCGTCTCCAGGTCGAGGTCGCTTATGGAGGGTCCTGTGGCCGTCCGTGTGGTCATGTCCACCTCCTGTGGGCGTATTCCGCCCATTGTAGCACGGCGCAGCGCTGCGACGCCGTGAAAAGTCATATGACCAATCCTAGAACAGCGCCCCATCCCCCAGAACGTCGCGTATCAACAGCCGAGAGCGCTGGCTGTCCTTGATGCGGCGGTCCAGAGCGTCGGCGCCGTCGGCGCCGTCCCATATCTCCATGATACGGCTCGTCAGCCGTTCCTGAACGGCTGTATGCGCCCCATCATCCGCCAGGTTTTGGAACTCGCCAGGGTCCGATTCGAGGTTGTATAGCTCCATGTCCGGCGATTCGGCGTGGTGGCTGTACGCCAGCTTCCAGCGTCCCTGACGGAGCATCGCCCGAGGCCTGTCGGTGCCGTGCGCCAAATGCTCAGAGAACGCCTCGTCCCGTTCGGTGCCGTGTCCGGTTATCTGCATCATCTGGGGCAGCAGCGATTCGCCGTCGAGATTCATCATCGCGCGATCGGCGTCTCCGAGACCGGCGATGTCCAGTATCGTAGCGGTCGCGTCCACGAGCGAGACCGCGCCTCCGAAACGTTGCCCGCCCTCGATTTCTCCTGGCCATGCAATCTGCAGCGGCACGCGCGCCGACTGCTCGTAGAAGTTCATTTTGCGCCACAGACCATGCTCGCCCAGCGATTCGCCATGGTCCGACGTGTGGACGATAACGGTATTCTCAGCCATGCCCATGTCGTCGAGCGCGTTCAGCAGGCGGCCAATCTTGTCGTCCAGGTAGGTGATCAGGCCGTAGTAGGCGGCGCGGGCGCGGCGAACCTCCCCGTCCGTGTAGCCGCTGAAGTTGAAGGCTTGACGCAGACGCCGGGCGGCAGCGGGCAGACTATCGAGGTGTCCCTCCGGGTTGTTGGGCAGGTCGCCATGCTCCGGGTAGTACATCGAGAAGTACGGCTCCGGTACGATGAACGGGAAGTGCGGCGCGACGAATCCCACGCACAGCGCCCACGGCGCATCGCGACGTGCCGGGTCGCGCAGGTAGGCGAGCGCGGCAGCCTCGGCGTCATCGTCCGCGTCTATCATCGGCCCCGTTCCGGCGCGCGCCTCCGGGACGCTCTGCCAGGGCGTGTCTTCGATAGGCACGCCTTCCTCCCACAAGTAAATTGCATGTCTGCCGCCCGTCGTAACGCTCTGATCGTGGCCTCGGCGATGCCCGCCGCCGTGCGGGTCATAGGACAACTGCGCCTCGAATCCGTGCAGATCGTCCGGGCCGATGAGGTGCATCTTGCCGGACAGCGCGACGTCGTAACCGAGCGAGCGCAGCGCGTAGGGCCACGTCGGGACGTCCGACGGCAGCGGCTTGGCGTTGTCCCAGCCCTCGCAGCGCGACACGTAGCGCCCCGTCATGAACGACAGGCGCGACGGCACGCACAGCGGCGAGTTGCAGTATGCCGCGTCGAACGTCGCGCCGGAAGCCGCGATTCGCTCCATGTTCGGCGTCCGCACGAACGGATGCCCATATGCCGACGACCACATAGGCCCATGCTCGTCGGACATTATCACCAAAAAATTCGGACGACTCATGCTGACTACCCCACCCGGTTCTATCCCATTCCTTTGCGTCTTCGCGCCTTTGCGTTAAATCCAATTATCGAAATTAGGATTTCCGGCGCGCTAAGCAATCACATTGAATTCGTACTGCGTCGTGTTCAGCGATCCGTCGCTGAACCGGCCCATCCGAAGCGGCGATATGTCAACCAGCTTGGATTCGCCTCCCAGTATAAGCTCGGCCATGCACACCCCGACGGCGGGCGCCAGCTTGAAGCCGTGTCCGCTGAAGCCGGTGCAGATGTAGAGTCCCTCGATGCCATCAACGCGGTCCATCACTGGGTGCAGGTCAGGCGTCGTGGTGTACAGCCCCGCGTAGCCGTGCGCCAGTTGGCCGTCCGCGATGCCTGGGATGCGGCGCGCGAGTCGAGACCACACGTCCACCGTGTACTCGGAGCCGGCGCGCTGATTGTAGGCGTCCGGGTCCGCCTCCTCCTCGTGGTTGCCGTTGCCCACCAGCGTCAGGTTGTCCGCTTCCGGCCTGAAGTAGATGAGATTCGCCATGTCGCCGCCGCCCGGATGCCGGCCCACACCCGTTTCCGAGCGGCGAATCAGTATCACCTCGTGGCGCGTCGGCAGGAGCGGCAGCTCGATTCCGAGATGCGCGAGGAAACGCGACGACCACGGCCCAGTAGCGATCACCGCCGTATCCGTAGCGTACACCTCGTCCGCTGTGTGGACCGCCACGACTCGCCCGTTCTCGACCTCCACCCGCGTCGCTGGCGACTCCAAGACTACCGACGCGCCTAGCTCCCGCGCCCGCATGGTGTACGCCAGCATCGTGCCGGACGGGTCGCCGTGCCCGGACTGCGACTCCCAGGCGAAATGCTCATCTTCGCCCAGGTGGAAGTCCGGCGCCAGCTCGCGGGCCTCCTGCCAGCCGACGACGCGCGTGTCGATGCCGACCGCCTGCTGCATGGCGATATTGTGGCGGAACCCGTCCGCTTCCCGTTCCGGCGCGATGACCATGTAGCCGGTCTCCACGAAGCCCGGATCGCCGTCGCCGCCTATCTCGTCTTCCCAGTTGCGGAAGACGTGCAGGCTCTCCCACGCCAGCCGGGCGTTGACCTCGGTGGAGTAGTGCATCCGGATCGCGCCGGACGACCGCCCCGTTGAGCCGGAGCCGAGCGTGTCGCGCTCCAGCAGAACCGAATCCGACACGCCGCGCGCCGCCAGGTTGTACAGAATGCTCGCGCCCATCACGCCGCCGCCTATCACCACGCAATCAGTCGTCCGCGCCATAATCGCGCCTCCCACAGAGCTTCGCCCCAAGATTAGCCTATGATACTCCACCAAATTTTAACGCAAAGGCACAAAGACGCAAAGAGATTAAACGCAGAGGAACCTGTCCCAATTAGTAGGCGCTCAGATCCCTAACATCATCCTAGCCCCTAACGCCCATTCCGGCGTTCGCCGGAATCCAGAGAGCCGAGCCGCTACCAATCCAGACCCCCGAACCAGCGCCGACACCGGAAACTCTTGACCCAAGATTTCCAGAGTTGATAGCTTTACTCGAATCGTAGGTCTAACCGCTTGTAAGGAAGTACGAATGATCAGACTGAGCGTTGCAGTCGGCATCCTCGCCACTGTCGTCGCGCTTGCCGGTTGCAGCAACGCTGTCGAGCGGATACAGGTTGATGCGCCAGCGGCGACGGCCTTAGCGATACCCCCGCTACTCGAGCCGACGATTGAGAATAGCGTCTCGCGTTACGACCTTACGATAGGCGCTTCGCAGCACGACTACAAGCAGGCGACGATGACTGACACCTACTCCTACAATGGGATGTCTGTACTTGGGCCTACCCTTCGTCTCAGAACCGGAGACTCGGTGGTCATCAACGTAACGAACGAGTTGGACGAGACCACAACGACCCACTGGCACGGCGGTGACGTTCCCGCCGAGGACGACGGCGGCCCCCATAGTCCGATTGGGCCGGGCGCGACGTGGGTAGCCGACTTCGACGTCATCCAGCCGGCGGCTACCTTGTGGTATCATCCCCATCTGCACGGGACGACAGCCGAGCACGTTTACCGCGGCGCCGCCGGCTTGATAATCATTGACGACGACAACCCCGCAGGTGAGATATTGCCCTCGACTTACGGCGTCGACGATATTCCGGTGATCATCCAGGACCGGGATTTCACCGACGACGGCCAACTCGACTTCGCCATAGACGAAGACGACGATGGCAATCTCGATGGCGTTCTGACGGTCAACGGCGCTGTCAACCCGTACTTCGAGACGTCCACCGGGTTGGTCCGACTCCGGCTGCTCAACGGGAGCCAAGCCCGGATATGTCAACTGAGCGTCGAGGGGTCGGATATGATCAAGATAGCTTCCGATGGCGGCTATCTGGAAAGTCCCGTCTCAATCGAGCGACTCACGATCGCGCCCGGCGACCGAGCGGAGATCATCGTCAACGTCGAGGGAGAATCCGTCTCTTTGGTTGACAGCCAGTTGGGCAAGGCGCTGGAGCTTCGCCCGAACGGATCAACTGTGGGGGCGGGCGCGCTTCCGGACAAGCTCGCCGATATAGATAGAATATCAGAGTCGGAGATCACGGTGGACCGGAGTTTCCATATGTCGGACGCGCGCAACTGGTGGGACTTCGACCCAAGCTGGGCATTCAACGGAGTCCAGTTCGACATGACTAGGATTGACGAAACGGTGCGATTCGGAGATACAGAGCGCTGGACGCTATCCAGCGGTGACGGCGAGCACGTGTTCCACACCCACCAGACCATGTTTCAGATATTGGCGATAAACGGCGAACCTCCGCCGCCGGAGGAATCAGGTTGGGAAGATTCCGTTTGGGTGAATGATGACCGTGAAGTCGTCATCGCCGCCCGATTCGATACTTATGCCACAGACAACATCCCGTATTTGTTCCACTGCCACATTCTCGATCACGAGGATCTGGGCATGATGGGACAGTACGAAATCGTTGAGTAGCGCGCGTGGCGATTGCCGCGGAGGCCCACGCCAAAAACCAAGCCGCATACCCCTACGCACAAGGAGACATCCCCCAAATGAACTACAACATAGCTGTTCTGCCCGGAGACGGCATCGGCCCGGAGGTTACCGCCGAAGCCGTGAAGGTCATATACGCCGTCGGGCGGCGCTTCGGCCACACGTTCAACACCGAGAGCGGCAGGGTGGGCGGCAACGCGATAGACGACTTCGGCACTCCGCTGCCCGACGAGACGGTCGAGTTGTGCCAGCGCTCGGACGCCATCCTGTTCGGCGCCGTCGGCGGCCCGAAGTGGGACGACCCAGAGGCGCCCACTCGCCCTGAGGACGGCATCCTCGCCATCCGCAAGAGTCTCGGACTGTTCGCCAACCTGCGCCCGGTCAAGGTGTATCCTGCGCTGGTGAACTCCAGCCCCGTCAAGCCGTCGCTGCTTGAAGGCGTGGACATGATAATCCTGCGCGAGCTGACGGGCGGCCTCTACTTCGCCCAGCCGAAGGAGCGCATGGCAACTGACGAGGGCAGGGCAGCGGTGGACACGCTGTACTACACCGAGTCCGAGATCGAGCGCATCCTGCGCGTGGCGTTCGAGATAGCGCGGTCGCGCGGCGGACTTCTGACCAGCGTTGACAAGGCGAACGTCCTGGAATCGTCTCGCCTGTGGCGCCAGATAGCCGACGAGGTCCACGAGGACTACCCCGACGTCGAGCTCGAGCACATCCTGGTGGACGCGGCTGCGATGGCGCTGATCCGCAACCCCGCGCATTACGACGTCATAGTAGCCGAGAATATGTTCGGCGACATCCTGACCGACGAGGCCGCCGTGCTGTCCGGCTCCATGGGGATGCAGCCGTCGGCGTCGTTGGCCGGAATGCCCGGTTCAGCCGCCGACACCGTGAGCTTGTACGAGCCGATCCACGGCTCCGCGCCCGACATAGCCGGGCAGGGCATAGCCAACCCGATAGGCATGGTCCTAAGCATGGCGATGATGCTCCGCCACTCCCTCGGCCTCGAAGACGAAGCCCGCGCTGTCGAAGCCGCTGTAGAAGGCGTCCTCGCCGAAGGCTACCGCACCCCCGACATAGCCTCCGACGGCGGCGAAGTAGTATCCACCGAGCGCATGGGAGCCGTGCTGGCGGGGCTGGTGTAGGGGAGGAGCGAGGCGAGGCTCTGCAAAATGCACCCGATAGCGGCGGTCGTTGCCACCTACAACAGGCCCACTCTGCTGGCGGACAGGTCTCTACCCTCCATAGCCCTCCAGACGCGCCCTCCGGATTACGTGGTAGTGGTTGATGACTCCGATGCGGATGTCAGGCTGGCGAACAGGGAAGTCGTATCCGACTTCCGCGCGTCCGGCGTCAACGCCATATACCTTGAGAACACCCGCACCCCCGGCGCGTCCGGCGCGTGGAACGCCGCCCTTTCCGAGCTTCAGCGCATTGCCCCATCCGCCTTCGTAGCCATACTGGACGACGATGACGCTTGGGATCAGGACTACCTCCGCCTCTGTGAGCGGGCGGCTCTTGACCACGATCTGGATATGGTCGTCGCCGGTATTGTGCGCTACGAGTCGCCGAACGACGGGCAGCCAACGTCCATCCCGGATCGTCTCGACGCTGACGACTTTCTTGTAGGCAATCCCAACATTCAGGGATCCAACCTATTTGTTAGACTCAGGATGTTGCTGGAAGCAGGCGGATTCGACGAGGCGCTCGCCAGTTCCACTGACCGCGACCTCTGTGTAAGGCTCGCGGATCTAGGTACGGTTCGCTTCGGTTCGGTCCGTCGCCACCTGGTTCACCATTACGCCGACTTCGACCGCCCCCGCCTGTCCATCCCCGGCGGAGACGCCAAGCGCGCAGGGCTACGCTACTTCTATCGCAAGCACCGCAGCCGCATGACCGAACTCCAACGCGCCGCCTTCGTCGAGCGGAGTGTGCGCCTGTTTGACTGTGATCCCCGTATCGCAGATAGCGTACCCATGCCGCCAATACCCACAACACCAGTGAACGCCGCCGCCGAATCCCCCTCTGTGGATGACGAACCGCTTGACCTCGTGGCCGGCGCAATCACATCCCCCGACGTGGGCATAGTTCGCAATCTCATGGACTCCCTAATCAACAAGCTAGGCAATCGTGGCGACGTTACGCTGAAGTTGCTTCTGCTTGAGAACGGACGCCACGACAGCCATTCAAGGCGTGAGTTGGCGGAAGCCGTAGAATCTGCATCCATACGCGGGCTGGACGTTGATCTGATCACGCTCGAACGGCAGATGTCGGACGTGGACACGTTCCCATCGGCGCGCGAGCGCATGTCCGGGCGCAAGAGCATCGCTCTCAGCCGAACGATGCTTCAGCGCTATCTGTTTCTCGAAGCCAAGCCACGTCACGGCGCGGTCGTCTGGATTCTCGATGACGACGCCATCTTGGAAGGGTTGGCATACGCGCCTGATGGCTCCGCGCAAGCGGTGGATGTTGACTACGTATCAGCGATCAAACGTCTCAAGGAAACGGGAAACTGCGTCATTCTGGGCGAAGTCACCGGCGAACCGCCACTCCCATTCCTTAGTTGCATACGCACTCAGCTTGTTGATCTGTACCACAATCTGAGGCAGCTACAATCGCTGCGCCCGGACGCCCGCTATCCCGACCGCCGCGCCGAAAACCGACTCTCCCGGCTGGACAGGCGCGACTACTACTACGACCTCTCCCGGTCTGAGACCGACAGACTGGAGTCTCCATTCTGGTACGAGCCGAGCGATAGCCAGGCAACGGTCGGAGTCGCGTTCAAGGAGATGTTGTCCCGACTG
Source organism: Dehalococcoidia bacterium (assembly GCA_034420955.1). Taxonomy (GTDB): domain Bacteria; phylum Chloroflexota; class Dehalococcoidia; order Lucifugimonadales; family UBA1123; genus VXRN01. The sequence goes on along the minus strand of DAOUKV010000003.1, from coordinate 212,194 downwards.
CCCGATATACTGAGAGGAATCCAAATCTTCAGGCCTCTAGTGCAGCCGCGCTGGGCGGACTCAATCTCTGAGCTTCTCCCGTCGGTGAACAGAGGCCCTTCTACGCTGGTTTTCGATCTCCACGCCATGCGCGAGTTTCCAAACATCGTGCCAGAAATAGACGGCGAGGATACCAGACGCAGCGACATGATTTGGAGCCTTCTCTGCCGTTTCGCTGGAGGATGCAAGATAGTCAAGGCGCCTCTCCCTATTCGACAGGACAGGACGGCGCTCACTGGTGAACCTCCAAACTTCAACACCTTGTACCAAGATATTCACGGCTATGCTCTCTACTCCGCGCTGCATGACGTGTTCTTGGAGCGAGCGCGGCGATCCCAGCGGAAGGGCAAGCAGCCATACGGACGCGACTTCCTCTACCTAGACGGCGGCGAAATTCGACATGCGAGCGCGCTCTACGTCAAGTATGCGCGCGAGCGGTCGCTCGCCTTCGAGTTGAGTTTCATCAGAAGCGTCGGCATCATCGCCGCGCTCCGCCCCTTGTGCGATGTGGACGCCGCCGGAGAAGCCCCGGCGTGGTGGTTTGAATCCGCTGATTACGGAGAACCCGCCGCCGCGCTCCGAGACTTCGCGAACCGTTTGGCATCTATCTATACCGACGCCCGACTAGACGAGTTCAGACATAGTTTTGCTGACATAGATACCGCCCCAATCGAGCTTTTTCTCAGAAACCTGCCCGAAGCGGTGTCTGAGTATCGCGCCAATACGCCGTTGCCCGAGGACGCGCTGGGCAAAGCCGCTGCCGAGTACGTCCGATCGGAGTTCGACACAGGCCCTCTCACCATACTGGGGGTGGGCGACGAAGGCGTTGTCTTGACCGACGGGCGACTCGCCTACAAGTACTTCCATTACATGAAGAATCGGGACAGAGAAGGACAGATCGAGCGTATGCGCTCGCTGGTCGCCAACCTGTCCGGCTACAAGACCCTTCTGGACATACAGGAAATCCGGGTGGATGGCGACCACGTTGTAGCGGTTTATCCATACGTGCAGGGCGTCAAGTACGCGGGCGGTCATCTCGATGAGATGCTGACTTTTCTGCGCGATTGCAGAGACGCCGGCTTGGACTGCCGCAACATCCACCCCGACAACCTCCTAGTAACGCCATCCGGTCTGAAGCTGATAGATTACGGCTCCGACACGGTTCTGAATCCCAGCCTAGACATCGAGCATATGCTCCGCCGCGCCTTCCTCAGCTACCGCTTCCACTACCGCTCTGACCTCAAGCGCCTAATGACAAGGTCCCTGACCGACGTCGATATACCCGAGCTTACGGGCTTGTCCCACTTCAAGAATGCCTTGGACCCGCGTCACATAGACGACCTGTACTACCGTCCCCTAACCCGTATCATAGTGGACAGCCAACCCAGTACCGCGCTGGACTACGGTTGCGGCAAGGGCTGGATTTCAGAGGAATTGGCGCGTCAAGGCGTCGCGGTTACGGCGTATGACCCCGATGAAGCGATGCCGGACAGATGGAGACGCTACAGCGGCGCCGTCAAGTACGGCGGCTCCGACCTGCTGGAGACGCTAAGGTCTGAAAATGCCACTTTCGACGCCATAGTTTGCAGCCGCGTTCTGTGTGTCATAGATGACGATTCTGAGATGGACGCTGTTCTGGAGGACATGCGTCGCATGGTGTCCGATACTGGATCAGTCTTCGTCGCTGTATGCAACCCGTTCTACGCCACCGTCGCTTCTACGGAACTTGCTGAGAAGAAACTGACGGTCGAATGGGACTATCGTAAAACGTCTCGCTATACCAAGATTCTCGCGCCCGACGGAGAGGAATTTAGCGACGTTCACCGTAGTCTCGAAACTTACGCCCGCGCCTTCTCCAAAGCCGGGCTGCGAATCGAGCGAACCCTGGAGTTGGATGGCGCGGACACCCGACACCTCCGTCCCGCATCTGACACCCTCGTATTCCGGCTAAGCCCCGCGCCGCTCACCCGTCCGCGAGTATCCCTGCTAATCAAGACCTGCCTGATGGAGTGGCGAATCATCGAGCGCCTCGTCCGCCATCAAGTAAAACAATTGGAATATCCGGGCGGGTTTACGGAGAAGGTTATCGTCGTCGATCCGTTCGAGGGACCATTCAAGCGCCAATACGACAGCCCGAACGCTGACGCGCACCGCGCCGCGATGGAGCGCCTCATCGAAGACGGCGTCGTTGACCGCGTGATCTATGCTCCGCGTGATACTCAAACGATGCGCGCCACGTACCGTCGGTGGTTCGGCGCGGAGTCAGACGAGACCCGCTCCACAAGCGGTCAGAAGCTGTTCGCCACCCTGTTCGAATTCGAGGAGTGTACGGGCGACTATGTTCTTCAGATCGACAGCGATATGCTGATCCGGCGTCCAGACCCAAGCCACGACTATCTCAGAGAAGTCGTGGGCGTATTCACACACGACCCCAACGCCCTGTTCGCACCCCTCAGCATCTGCAACCCGGTCTCGTTGCCATATACCTCCGAGGGACCCGCCGGCGATTGGCGTGTTGAGGTGCGCGGCTGCCTCTTCGATAGAAAGCGGCTGGAGTCAGTTCTGCCAATATCCAACGAATTGGATAATGGCCGGTTCGCAATGGCATGGCATCGCGCCTTCGACCGCTTCATTTCCTCCACCGATTATCATTCGTACAGGGGCGGAGATCCGAGAACCGCCACAATCCACGTACCCAATGACCGCAAGGCAGACCCCGGCGCGCTGTTCGAAATAATAGATGCCGTTGAGCGTGGCTACGTTCCACCCGTCCAAGTAGGAAGCGTGGAGATGGTAGGCTCGGATACTGACTGGGCAGGTCCCAAGCGACGCGAGTGCTTCGTGTTCGTAATTTGCGGACGGAACGTTGATCCTGGCAGATTCAGGCGCTGTTTCGACTCACTGACCGACCAGAGCGGCACCGATTGGGGCGCGGTGATCGTGGACGACGCATCTACTAACGGTTTCGGAGACTACGCCGAGATGATGATCGCTGACTATCGAGACAGAATCACTCTCATCAGAAACATCGAACGGCGCGGCGCTCTGTACAACACGTGGCGCGCCGTCACCCGGATATGCTCCGATCCTGAGACCATCATAATCACGCTGGACGCTGACGACGCGCTCATCGGCCCCAACGTTCTTGACAGGCTGAGGGCTGAGTACGATGGTGGCGCGGACCTCACCGTAGGCTCTATGTTGAGAACCGACAAAGAAGCCATATACCCCGTCAATTTCGATGCCCCAAGATCATGGGACAGCAACGTATGGCAGCATCTCCGCACCTTCAAAAAGTACCTGTTCGACGCGATAGCCGTCGAAGACCTCAAGCTGGATGGGGAGTGGATAGACCTCGCCAACGATTGGGCTTTCATGGTTCCAATGGTCGAGATGGCGAGCGACCCGAGGCGCATCGCCGAAAATCTGTATCTGTATGAACCATCCGACCAGAACCCGACATACGACCGCCGAGAGCGAGACTCCATCATCGCTCGAATCTTGGCGAAGCCCAGGTACCATATGCTCAAGCGGTGAGAAAACCTACACTAGCCACCGGCCACCGTCCGCTATTACAATAAACCATCCCACACCGCAGGAGACCGCCATGACCACCGCTCCCGCTCAGGCGGGCGAAATGCCCAGGGCCTACGACCCCGCGTCGGTCGAAGGCCCCATATACAAGTTCTGGAACGACAGCGGCTTCTTCACTCCCACGATCGACCGCTCCAAACAGCCGTTCACCGTCATCATGCCGCCCCCGAACGTTACGGGCGAGCTGCACATAGGCCACGCGCTGACCGTCGCGGTCGAAGACCTGATGGTGCGCTGGCATCGGATGCTCGGCGAGCCGACGCTGTATCTGCCCGGCACGGATCACGCGGGCATCGCTACGCAGGTTGTGGTGGAGCGGCAGCTTGCGTCCGATGGGATGTCGCGGCACGACCTGGGACGCGAAAAGTTCATCGCAAGGGTGTGGGACTGGGTTGACGATTATGGAGACCGCATCTACCGGCAGACCGAACGACTGGGCGCGTCTTGCGACTGGTCGCGGAGCGCGTTCACGCTCGACGCGGGGCCGGCCCACGCCGTCCGCACTACGTTCGTCAACCTCTACAAGAAGGGGCTTATCTACAAGGGCACGCGCATAACCAACTGGTGCCCGCGCTGCCGCACCGCGCTGTCCGACCTCGAGGTGAAGTACGCCGACGAGAAGTCCGGGATGTATCACATTCGCTATCCGTTGTTGGACGGATCGGCGGAGCTTACCATCGCAACCACGCGCCCCGAGACCATGCTTGGCGATACGGCGGTGGCTGTCAACCCGGATGACGAACGATACGCGCATCTCATCGGGCAGACGGCGACGCTGCCGATTATAGGCCGGTCGCTGCCCATCATCGGCGATGAGGCGGTCGAGCTTGAGTTCGGCACCGGCGCGCTGAAGGTTACGCCCGGACACGATCCGGTGGACTACGAGATAGGCCAGCGCCACGGTCTCGAAATAGTGAACGTGCTGAATCTGGACGGCACGCTCAACGAGAACGCGGCCGAGTACGCGGGGCTGGACGTGGACGAGGCGCGGCGTCAGGTCCTCGCGCGACTGGAGGCGGACGGCATCCTCGAATCGGTGGAAGATTTCACCCACGCCGTAGGCCACTGCGACAGGTGCGATGAGGTGGTGGAGCCGATAGTCAGCGACCAGTGGTACGTGCGGATGAAGCCGCTCGCAGAACCCGCGCGCGCGGCGGTCGCCGACGGCGACATCGCCATCGTGCCGGATAGGTTCAGCCGCGTCTATCTGAACTGGATGGACAACATCCGCGACTGGCCGATCAGCCGCCAGCTGTGGTGGGGACACCGCATCCCGGTCTGGTACTGCGAATCGGGGTGCCAGATCGTAGAGATGGAAGACCCCACCGGGTGCGGCGAGTGCGGCTCGACCAACCTTGAACGCGACCCCGACGTGCTCGACACGTGGTTCAGCAGCGGCCTGTGGACGCACTCGACACTGGGCTGGCCGAGCGACGACTCAGACGACTTCGACTACTTCTACCCGACGTCGGTCATGGAGACGGGGCACGACATCCTCTTCTTCTGGGTGGCGCGCATGATTTTCTTCGGCATCGAGAACACTGGCGAGATTCCGTTCCACACGGTCTATCTGCACGGGCTGGTGCGCGACCCTGAAGGCGTGAAGATGAGCAAGACGCGCGGCAACGTGGTGGACCCGCTGGAGCTAGTTGACATGTATGGCGCGGACGCGGTGCGCTTCGCGCTGACGACCGGCACGTCCGCGGGCAACGACATGCGGCTGAATGAGCAGAAGCTCGAGGCCAGCCGCAACTTCGCCAACAAGCTGTGGAACGCCGCGCGCTTCGTGATCTCGAACCTCGATGGGGCGTCAGGCCTCGAAGGGTGGCAGACGCTAGGCGAGTTGAACCACCGGGAAGACCGCTGGATAGTCAGCCGCCTCAACCGCGTGGCGGCGCAGGTGGACTCGCATATGCGCGAGTACCAGTTCGGCGAGGCGCAGCGCGTCATCCACGATTTCCTGTGGAACGAGTACTGCGACTGGTACATCGAGATGTCCAAGATTCGGCTGCGCTCCGGCGAGGCGCCGTCGCCGCTGCCGGTCTTGGCTCACGTCTTGGAGAAGACGCTGCTGCTGCTGCACCCGTTCCTGCCGTTCGTTACCGAGGAGATATGGCATCGGCTGACGAACGCGCTTCCCGCCACAGGATCGGTTCCCGAAGCCGCCCCCAAAGCCGCGATCGTCGCGCCGTACCCACAGGCGTCAGAGGCTCGGTACGACGCCGACGCTGAGAGGGAAGTCGGCGCGGTGATCGAGCTGGTTCGCGCGGCGCGCAACCTGCGCTCCGAGTTCCGCATCCAGAACAATCAGCGGCTCGACGCGCAGCTTATGGTGACATCTGGTGCCAACGGCGCCGCGTCCGTATTCGAGGACGCTATGCCGTTCATCAGCAGTCAGGCGCGGATAGACTTGGAGGTCGCCGCGTCGGACGCCCCTGCCGCTATCGGAGATCGCGACTCGGCTGACGAGGCGGTGCAGGTGCTGGAAGGCGGGACGCTGTCGCTGTCGCTCGGCGGCCTGGTGGATCTGGCCGAGGAGACGGCGCGGCTGAACGGCGAGTTAGACGATCTCCGAAAGCACCGCGAGCGCGTATCGCGCAACCTGTCCAATCCGAATTTCGTAGAACGCGCGCCTGAGGAAGTGGTGGAGCGCGAGCGCGACCGGTTGGCGAGCGCGGAGGCGCGAATCGAGCGGCTTTCTGAAATACTCGGAAGGCTGAGCGGGTAGGGCGGCTTTAGCCCGGCGCTAACCGTTGACTTCTGCGCTCAGACACGTCTTGCCCGCGGTCAACCGCGATGGCAAGATCGTAATCGCAGCCGCTTCCGTGCGCTCGCTCGGCTACGGCTTCATGAGCGTCTTCCTCGGCGTCTATCTCGATCTGCTGGAGTTCACCCCGCTGCAAGCGGGGTTCGTGTTCAGCGCGATCATGGCGGGCGGAGCGCTGTCGAACGTCGTTGCAAGCTGGCGCGGAGACGCCATCGGACGGCGACGTATGCTCATCGGCATGGCGGCGCTGATGAGCCTGGGTGGCTTCCTGTTCCCGATCTCAGAGCAGACCGCGTTGCTGATAGCCATTTCCCTGATCGCCATGACCACCTCATCCGGCGGCGACCGGACGGCGTTCCTCTCGATAGACATGGCGATACTCGCGCAGTCCGGGCGCGCCCGACAGCGAACCGCGCTGTTCAGCCTGTACAACCTCGCCGGACGGCTAACTAAGGCGATAGGCTCGGCCGCGGTGGGATTGCCCGCGCTGGCCCAGTGGCTGTTCGGAGTGGACGCCATCCTGTCCTACAAGCTGATGTTCTTCGGCTACGCCGCGTTCGCGCTGTGCTGCTTGGCTATCTACTGGAAGCTCAGCCCGAACGCCGAGCCGCCGGCGACGCGCCGAGCCGACGATGGCGACGGCGATGCCGCCGAGCCTGAGAAGATGTCGCGCGAGTCACGTAGTATCATCGTTCGACTGTCGCTGCTCTTCACGATGGACTCGCTTGGCGGCGGATTCATGGTCAACGCCTACCTGTCCTACTTCTTCGCCAACAGGTTCGAGATGGATGCGGGAACCATCGGTTTGATCTTCTTCATTGGGAGTCTGCTGAACACGCTGTCAATCATCCTTGCGGCGCCCACAGCGCAGCGCATCGGGCTGATCCTGACGATGGCCGCGTCTCAGGGTATAGCCAATTCTATGCTGATTCTGATGGCGCTGACCGGGACGCCCGCGCTGGCGGTAGCGTTCTTCCTCATCCGCGAACTGATCAACGACATGGACATCCCGACGCGCGAAGCATACACGATGGCGATAGTGCCGCCCGGCGCGCGCACCTCTGCGGCGGGGCTGACGAACCTCGGCAGAACTCTCGCGCAGGCGGTCGCGCCGCTGTTCGGCGGCTACGTGGCGACGGCGACGGCGCTGGGAGCGCCCATCCTGATCGGCAGCGCGGTAAAGCTGGGCTACAACGCGCTGCTGTACGCCATGTTCCGAACCGTCCAAACCCCAGACGAAACAGACGAGTAGGGGAGGTTCGCGAACCTACCCTATATCGCCGCCGGACGCATATCGCGCCAGCCGGCGGCCTGCTGGTAGGCGTAGGCGGCCCGGATGACGCCCGGCTCGTCGAACGGCTTGCCCGCTATCTGCATCCCTATCGGCAGGCCGTCCTCCGTGAAGCCGCACGGTACCGAGATGGCGGGCAGTCCCGTAACGTTGAACGGCGCCGTGAAACTGCGTCCCGTAACCGTGCTGGACGGGTCGTAGCCCTCGAACGCGGCGGCGGGCTGGGTCATCGTCGGAGTTACCAGAAAGTCAACGGTCTTCATCACGTCGGCGAACTCGCGCCGCGCCCCCGTGCGAACCCGCGGGGCTTGCAGGTAGTCGGCCGCGCTGAGCAGACCGCCGACTCGGAAGCGTCCGCGCACTATCTCGCCGAACTCTTGCGGTCGCGTCTTCAGGTTCGGCTCGTGGTAGGCATACGCCTCGCTGACCATAATCACCGAGTTGGCTGCGCGCACGCGCTCCAGGCTGGGCAGAGACACCTCCTCGACGTGAGCGCCGAGGTCTTCCAGAACGGTTACGGCGCGTTCGACGACGGCGACCACCTCCGGGTTGACGCTCGGATCGGGGTCGAAGAAGTAGTGTCGCGGAAGGCCGACCCTGACGCCCCGGATGCCTTCTCTGAGCGATAGCGAGTAGTCCGGCACGGGAGCGCGGCTAGACGTAGGATCCTTCGGATCGTGTCCCGCGATGGCTTGGAGCATGTACGCGGTGTCCTCGACGGTGCGCGTCATGGGGCCTGCGTGGTCTTGCGACCAGCTTAGGGTAACGACCCCGAATCGGCTGACGCGGCCATAGGTGGGCTTGAGTCCAACGATGCCGCAGAGCGACGCGGGACCGCGTATCGAGCCCCCGGTGCATGAGCCGAGCGCGCCGAGCGCCTGACCGCCCGCTACTGCTGAGCCTGAGCCGCTGCTCGAGCCGCCGGTGATGTGGTCGAGATTCCACGGATTGCGGGCAGGCTCGAACGGCGTCGTCCAGTCTGGACCGCCCAGCGCGAACTCGTGCATCGCCAGCTTGCCCAGCAGGATGCCGCCCGCGCCCTCCAGGCGCGCCGTGGTCGTGGCGTCAACGTCGGGAACGCGGTCTATGTCAACCTGCGAACCGGACGTCGTGCGGATGCCGGCTGTGTCGTACAGGTCTTTGAGCGCGAACGGAATGCCGTGCATCATCCCCCGAAACTCGCCCCGCAGCATCTCAGACTCGGCGACGCGCGCCTGTTCGAGGGCGCGATCTTCGAGAATCAGGATGAAAGAGTGGAGGTCATCATCGGTCGCCGCGATGCGGTCCAGGCAGGCGCGGGTAAGCTCGACGGGCGAAAGCTCCCCGGAGCGGAACAGTTCGCCCGCCTCATGAATAGTCAGGAAGTGAAGGTCGGTCTCGCGCGCGGTCATGGCAGCTACTCCTCGTCGGGCCAATCGGGATGGAATTCTACGACCATCTCCTCCGCGCCGAAGTCTATGTCGTGCAGCTGGAGCGCGTAGGAGGCATACATATCGTAGATCGGTTTGAGTTCTTCCACTTCTTGCCGGCTCATGCCAAGCCCGGCGCGATCGGCCATCTGTTGAAGTTCGTCTATGGAAATGTCGGTGGATACAGTCATGGCTCATACCTCCTTAGCCGATCTTCCAACTCGCGGATCCGCGCCTCAGCGGCCTCGCGTTCAGACTCGCGCGCCTCGCGTTCGGCGCTCAGCTGATACTCTAGCCAACCCTGGGCAGTTTCGGATTCATTCAGAGCTTGTTGGGACTCGCTCAGGGTCTCTTGGGACTCGCGCAACGCCGCCTGAGACTCCAGGTAGGCATCCTCGGACTCCTGAGGCGTCCTCAGATACTCTCCCGTGCGGCGGTCCTGGAAGCGCATCCGATACCTGTCTTCCTCGGTCCTCGGCTCCGGCTCGTATTCCACGCACACGTACATGTCCAGCATCGGACTGTACGCGCGGCCCTCGCCGGATGCTTCATCGTACTCCACCTTCACCGCGACGTACTCCCCGTCCACGAGGATCGATCCAAACAGCGGCGCGCCGTAGAAGTCGCCCCCCGTGGCGTCGAACCCCCAGTACTCGCGCACCCCCAGCCAGCGATACCGATCGCGTTTTCGGCCCAGGTCGTTCTGGAAGGTGGATACCGAAGCGACCTCGAATATCACTTCCGGCGCTTTGCCGACTTCATCTACGAAATAAGCGTTGCGCGCGTAGATAGCGTTGGAGTTGACGTTGAACGCGAAGAACAGGTCCGGCACGAGCAGCTTTCTCTCGCCATGTTCGTCAAGATAGTACATGGGGTCGGTGTCCCCGACCAGCGGAGGGAGCTCGTCCGGGCGCGTTCGCTCGTAGAAGATGCGCCATGCCGATTGCCCGGCCTTGTGGATGTGCGGTCCTTGGTGCATAGAGTCTGGCAGCTCGTAATCGGGATCGGGCGCCATCTCCGGGCCTCCCGGTGGGTAGAACGGCGGCAGCAGTTCCATATCGATCTTGGTGGTAGCCATTGCGAACCTCCGCGCAAGCGCTGGAGAGCATTGTAACACGGGTTGAGCCAGTACTCTACCACCGAGACCCACCCCGCGCTTGCAGGCTAAGGATGACGTTGCGGATACTGATCTCCTCGATTGGTTCTTGGCGCAGGATCATGTCGTGAATTACTTTCATTCAATCGCGGAGAGCGACGTATCGGCGTATCCGTCCATCAGGACAAGCGATATGGGACAGTTACCGTTATCACTCCCGACTTTCCATGAACAACGCGCCATCACCTACATCCTCGGAACGCTGGACGACAAGATAGCTCTGGGCCGTCGGATGAACCAGACGCTGGAGGAGATGGCACACGCCCTCTTCAAATCGTGGTTCGTAGATTTCGAGCCAGCGCGCGCAAAGATGGAGGGCCGATCGCGTCGCGGCGAGTCGCTGTCCGGTATGCCGGCTGAGCGCTACGACCTGTTCCAGGATCTGCTGGTGGAGTCCGAGCTCGGCGAGATACTGGCCGGGTGGGAGGTTGGGACGCTGAACGACGTCATAGAAGTTCTCAGTGGAGGAACTTCCCCAACATCGGTAGTCGAATACTGGAACGGAGACATTCCTTGGTACATCCCTAAGGACACCCCTAGCCTCAGCGACATATTTGTGATAGACGCTGGGCTGACCATAACGGACGCTGGAATCGAGAGTAGCCCTACAAAGATCCTTCCGAAGGGAACGACGATTATCACTGCTTGAGGCACCGTTGAAAGACGCGCATGTGTTGGTGTACCGATGGCTATGAATCTGACCTGTTACTGAATTCGCGGCGCCAGTGGATATCCTGACTTCTTCACCTATTGGAATGTCAGAATGGCAGTGGCCGAATCGCGGCAGTGAACCCATGGCACGATATTTGACACTATCACCCGCCAGACCTTCACTTTGGTTGACAATATACATGCGCCGATTGACTTGACACTAGCGTTCGAGACAATGGTAGAATTGATTATGGAGCGTATTCTTGGTAATTTGAATGAGTCTGACAATCTCACTAGTCAGCGTGATGGGCTTTTGCCCAGACTTTTGTTAGAGAGAATACGGACCCCATGATAAGACAGTACATAAATAGGAGATAGCCGATGAAAGAAAATCTGTATCTCTTCGTTGATACTAATCTGTTTATTCAGTGCAGAGATTTGTCTGAGCTCGATTGGTCCGAGTGGAAAGACTTCTCTGAAGTGCATCTAATTGTGTCCTTACCAGTCCAGAGAGAGATTGATAGACAGAAGACACGTGGGAACGATCGCGTAGGTCGACGTGCACGCAGTACATACTCGTCCCTATTTCGCGCCATAGCCACAGATGAGAAAAAATTTCAGTTAGTTAATGATGCTGAGCCACAAGTCAAGCTATTCTTAGAGTCACCCAGTAGGCCAGATCCTGAATTGGCTAATAGCCTCGACTGCAGTAGACCGGATGATGAGATCATTGGATGTATGAATAGATTTGCAAAAGACAATCCAAGCTTTGATGTGCGGCTACTTACCCATGCTACCGGTCCTATGATGACTGCTAGAGGTCTTGGGTTGTCGGTTTCACCCATAAGGGAGGATTGGATTCTATCTCCAGAGAATAATGAGAAGGAACGGGAAATTGCTAGACTGAAACAGGAGATGGCTCAACTTAAGAGATCAGAACCACAGTTTGAAATAAGGTGTGTCGATACAGAAGGCGGGAAGATTGAAGAACTTAAACTAGTTCATAGAATCTATACTCCGCTAAGTGAGGACGATGTGTCTCATTGCATGGATCTGCTAGAGCGAAGGTTCCCGATTGAAACTGAATTCAATGATCTGGACGCTGTATCTCCTCCAACAATGGCGCTCTCTATATTTGGACAACGACGGTACTTTGAACCTGTCTCTGAGGAAACCATCAGGAACTATATAGAGAATGAATATCCCGAATGGCTTGATAATTGCCGTGACTGGCTAAGGGGTATCCAAGAGGAGTTACAGCGAAAAGAAGGCCTTCCGTTCTTCACGTTCGAAGCTACCAATGTGGGGGCTCGACCGGGCAAAGATACCCTAATCGTCATTAGATCAAAAGGTGATTTCAAAATATGTCCTCCACCATTTGAGGAGGATGAACTAGAAGAAACTGAGAAGACGGACCTACGTGTCCCATCTCCACCTAGACCGCCTCGAGGAAGGTGGCAGCTATCCGATACATCACTCAGCCGAATGCTTCGAAGCTTCAACACACTCGATAGAACTCCTCTTATGAATATACCATCCTTATCTGCTCCACTATATGTACCAAGTACGCCGCGTCATGACTCCAATGCCTTCTACTACAAGCCAACACGAATCACAGAACCTTCAGACACATTCAGCTTGGAATGCGAACAGTGGCGCCATAAAACTAGCAGTCAATCTTTCGAGGGTGACATTTTTGTCGCGAAAGGTGTGACCGAAGCTTCTGGTGTTCTGGAATGCGAGATTCATGCTGAGAATCTTTTTAAACCAGCCTTTAAGAGGATACCCGTGAGGATAGAAATAGAGTTCCCAAGTTCTAGGGATGTTGTGGAGAAAATTATAGATCCGCCATTTGACGAGGTATTTCGAGTTTGAGACATATTCGCACCTTTGCTGCCTGCGACTGTGCATTGGTTGAATCTGGTTAGGACACAATGACCACGCTCACCGAAACCGACGTCGAATCCGCTGCCCTCGCGTGGCTCGCCGGCGCAGATTGGCAGGTGGCGCGTGGCTCGGATATCGCACCCGGCTCCTCCGGCGTGGAGCGCGACGATTATGTCCAGGTCGTCCTCAAACATCGGCTGGGGAACGTGCTGGCCGACCTGAACCGAGTGAGGTTCAATGTCATTCACGAGTTAGAGCAGCGTCTTCCGGCGGCGATATACAAGTACGAGTGGCAGTTGGCAGAGGAGGGAAAAGGCAAGACCTACCGAGCGGTGACGAACATCGAAAGGTGGATACCCGCTTTGTTTGGCGTAATGCACGTGGTTTTGGGAATTGTGATTATTCTCTCAGTCTGTGGCGTCGTAGACTTGCTGAAATAATCCCCTACCGCAAGTTGTACGTGTAGTGCTGCTGTCCTTCCTCGAGAGGCCAGTCGGCGAACCAGCTTTGGACGCGCGGGAGAAGGTCGCGGGACAGGGCTATGCGGCTCGCCTCGCCGTCCGTAAGCTCGCGGGATAGAGACTCGCGCAGTCGGGCGCGTATCTCTGCCTTGTCCACCTTCAGGAACTCGCCGCCGCGCAGCAGTACCTCGCCTTCCACCATCACCGTATCCACGTCCAACCCCTTGCCGCGATACACCAGCGCGTCCACGATGTCGGTGTCCGGATGCAGGTAGGGGTCTTCGATGCGGTCCAGGTTGATCAGAACCATGTCGGCGCGTTTGCCGGGTTCTATGGTTCCAACGTCGTCGAAGAATGTAACCTTCGCGCCGTTGACAGTCGCCATGTGAAAGATGTCGTGCGAGGTAGGGTAGGGCGACGATACGCCTGGCTCCCGGTGCAACTTCTGCGCCAGCCTCATCTCTTGCAGGATGTCGTTGTCGTCGTTGATGCTGGCCTCGTCCATGCCGAGCGCGACGGTAGCGCCGCCCGATAGCAGCCGGTTCAGGGGCGCGACGCCGCTCTTTAGGCGCAGGTTCGAGCTCGGATTGGAGCAGATGGCGATTCCCGTCTCATCCAGAATGTCGAAGTCGGATTCCGATAGCCACACGCCGTGCGCGCACGACACCTCCGGCCCCAGAACGCCAAGCTCTTGCAGGTGAGCTAGCGGCGTGCCGTTCCAGTGGCGCGTTCCGTACATGCGCTGGTAGATCGTCTCTTGTAGGTGGATGTGAAGTCCGGTTCCGTGCTGGCGCGCGAAGTCGCTGAAGGCTAATATCGTCTCCTCGGCGCAGGTGTGGACGTTGTGGGGACTGACGAAGATGTTGGTCCGCGAGTCGCTTCGATTCGCGTGCAGGTCTCCAACCGCGTCCAGGTAGTCGTCGCTGGTCAACGGGTTGGCGGATAGGTAAGAACGCGCCCGCTCCGCCAACTCCGGCGGGAGCGTCGCCAAGAACCGCTCGTCGTCTTCGTACACGAAGTTGTTGCGCTCGCGGTGAATCAGCGAGAACGCGACCCTCATTCCGCTGTCGGCATATGCGTCCACCACGCGCGACGCGCCATCGTACAGGCTTAGCTCCGGCGGCAGCCGCGACGCCATGTGGTTGTGCTGCACGGTCGTAACGCCGGACTCTATCATCTGGATCGCACACCACAGGGTATCGAGGTACGGGTCTATGTCTCTGATAGCCCACCGCGCCGGAATCCATGTTTCGAGCGGCTCGTCCAGAACGCCCATCTGGAACGGCGTAAGCCCGACGTGGTGATGGGCGTTTATGAGGCCGGGAATGAGCGCGTGGCGGTCGGATCCTATAACCTCCGCGTCCGGGTGTCGCTCGATTAGATCGTTGGAGCGTCCGACTTCGATGATCGCGCCGCCCTCCACTAGCGCCGCGCCATCTCGAACGACCTCGGCCGAGTCCCTGCCGGTGATGCGGCATACTGCGTAGCGTCCCCTAACGATTGTTTGTGTCATTGCAGCATCACCTCACATTATAGCCCTATCTGACGGAATGATATACCGCGTTGAACAGCAGCTTGTAGGTCCCGCGCGCCTGCGCCCGGAAGATGGGGTTGAATCCAAACAGAATCACCCTGCCCAGCCCAAGAGGCGCCGAAACCACGCCGCCCAAGCCGCCGATGCGCCTGCCGCCTATGAGCCATCCGCTAAGCAGCGTTCCATCTTTCGAGAAGTTGGCGATCACGTCGCCCTTGTCCACCCGGTAGGCCGGGCCGTTCTGGTAGAGGGCGGCGGCGCGTTCGGGCATCCCGAAGCCTGTGGGGTGGGATGTATCCACCTCGATTCTCAGAAGGCTTCCGGGCGCGAAGAACTCCGAGTTGGTCAGCCTTCCCAGCGGGTTCGACACCGGCAGCTCCAGCCTGTACGACAGGAAGCGCGCCGAATCTTCCCAGCCGATGATCGTGCCTCCGCGCTCGACGAATCTGCGTATGCCCGCGATGCCCCGGTCGCCCAAGCCGCCTGAGAAGCGCGAGGCGTAGTGGGAACTGCTGAACCCTCGGTAGAGTTGGCGGACGAGCTGATGCGGAACTATTACGCAGTCGAACCGCGACTCGAGGCCGCCGTCGCGCATGTCGCCATCCACGAGAGACGTGTACTCGAAGCCATACTCGTCGAACACGAACCGCGTCCAGCCTTCGGCGATGCACGGCACGTAGCTGGCGTACAGTCCGATGCGCGGCGGACGCAGCAGCTTCAGTCCCTCGGAAGGCCTCTGCCAGAGTGGGCGCGCATCGATTCGCGCGCGCGCCGACTCCAGCGCGTCGCGCGTCGCGTCCGAAGCCGGCACGACCCACGTCCCGGGACGCAGCCGCTCGCCTTCCGATTCTACCGCCGCCATTGCCCTGAGGACCGGATGTTGTTGGAACAGCAGCCGGTTGACGACCGCAGCGCTCGCGTTCGACTCGGCTGGAAGCGTGTACGCCGGGGCGTCCGCGTCCGGAGGCTCTCGCCCATTTCGGGCCAAGATTCCGAACTCGCCGATAAGCAGCCTGCGCCGGCCGGGCGGCGGCGCCTCGATCTCGCGGCAGTGGACGCCCATCTTGAGCGGCAGGCTATGCGCGGTCGCGTCGTATGGGCGCTTCGGCGGTCCTCCCGGGTACTGGCGCATGTCCGGGTACTGTTGGCGTTCTAGCATCGTCTGGGCGAACGAGCCGTAGGGCTGGCTAGTGAATATGAGCTTGTCGCCCGCCTCTACGCTCACGCCGTCTCGGTGGGCCGATTCCTCGCACTCGAACACCTCGACGTCCGCATAGCGCAGAAGGTCCGTCAACTCGTCGGCGGCGGCCGGGTCGTGCTGACGTTCGGGGATTACGAACGCGCGGGGGCCGCCGTCTTGCCCGTCACCCTCATTGTCCCCGTTGTCCGACACCGCGCGTCGCAGCGCCTCGTAAGAGTTGCGGACCCACCACTCGCGGTTTCGCGCGGCGTGTTCCAAGCACGCCAGCGACGCCGACAGATCGTACTCCACTATGTCGCGCAGCGTCCACTCGCCGCCCGACCAGGGCAGCGGGTGGTTCCAGGTCCGTTCGCGTGGGAGTTCGCCCCGGTCGTCGCGCAGCGACGCCTCTGACAGCGTTATGGGCGAAGCGATGCGAACGCTCGCGGCCTCGGAGAGAACTCGCACCCCACCATGATAGTGCGGGTACGACCGGCTTGGACTGTAAGAGTCATAGACCACGTTCACGGCTACGCCAGCCTTGCCCTCGGCGGTCAGCTGCGCCGCCATGTGCGCGCCAAGCGCGGACAGCTCGCTCTGAAGAATGGGATCTACGTTCGGGCCGACCGGATCCATCAGCGGCGGCAGTATCATTCGCATACCGTCCGAGCGCGTCTGGTGAATGTCGTAAGTGATGTGCGGACGCCATGCGTTGTGAACGTGATCCACCACCAGTCGCGTCTCTCGTTGAGTGAACATGAACCAGTCGCGGTTGTTATCGTGGCCCGTGTACTTGTGGTAGAGGTATGGCGGGATGGAACCCTCGAAGTGAGTGTCGAGGGACGCGTCGTACCAGTCCTTCACGCGCACCAGACCGTCGGGGTTCAGACTCGGCGCGAGAAGCAGGATCACGTTGTCCAGAATCGCGCGAATTCGCTCGTCGTCTGATGACGCCAGCAGGTAGGCTAGCTCAGGCGACATCTGCGTGCCGCCCACCTCGGTCGCGTGTATGCTGCAAGTGATGGCGACGATGGCGCGAGCTTGGGAGATGGCGCCATCGGCGTCGGCGTCGTCCAGGACGCGCGGGTCGGCGAGCGTCTGCTGGATGGCGCGGTATTCGTCCAGGCGCGACAGGTTGTTAGGCGCGCTTATGTAACACAGCAGGAAGGGGTTGTCCTCGGTAGATCTCCCGATCTCGCGGACTGCGACCCTGTCGCTCTGCTTGTCGAGCAGTTCCATGTAGCCGACTATCTCCGGCCAGGCGGCCAGCTTCCTGTCGGCGCCGGCGGGGAAGCCAAGGAATCCCTCCGGTGTGGTAATATCATTCATTGTGGTTGAAACTCCGTCTCGTCCGACTCACGCGGGCCGATTGGCGTCTCGCCACAGACAGGATACAACATCGGGAGAGGAACGACACACACGATGCCAGACAACAGCGAAACGATACTGGTGGTAACGCCGCATCCGGACGACGCCGAGGGCGGCGCGGGTGGAACGATAGCGAAGTGGGCGGTTGAGGGCAAGCGCGTCATTCTCGTAGTATGCACCAATGGCGACAAGGGAACGAGCGATCATTCGATCAGCCCGGCGCGGCTCGCCGACATACGGGAGAAGGAACAACTCGCCGCCGCCGAGGTTCTAGGCATCGCCGAGGTGGTCTTCCTGCGGTTCCCGGACCAGAACCTCGAAGACAGCCGCGCCTTCCGCCTCGCGCTCGTCCGGCAGATACGCAAGCACAGACCGGACTTGGTAGTTACCATAGATCCGAACAGGCCATACATCCGCCACCGCGACCACTACATGACGGGAAGGGTAACGCTCGACGCGGTATTCCCCTACGCGCGCGACCACCTGGCCTTCCCGGAGCTGTTGGACGAAGGGCTGGAGCCGTACAAAGTACAGGAAGTCTGGCTGTTCCGCTCCGGGAACCCCGACACGTACATTGACGTTACGGACACGCACCAAGTCAAGATGGACGCGCTCTACTGCCACGCCAGCCAGATGTCGCGCCCGAAGGAAGAGGCGTCGGCGCGTTCGCGCGAGCGGGCGGCCGAAACGGGCAAAGCCATCGGCGGAGGTCTGGCCGAGGCGTTCATGCGAATATCGCTCTGGCGTTAGGACGCCTCCAGTCGCCTATCCATCCCGCGCCGCCCATTCCAGCGCGTGGCGGATGCCGTCTTCCAGGGTCAGTGTGGGTCGCCAGCCCAGCAGTCGGGCAGCTTTGTCAATGTTTGTGTACGCCCCAGCCACGTCGCCGGGACGCGGTGGCGCGTCTCTTTTGGGCAGCGGCGCGCCGTGGACACGCTCGAAGGCGGCCACCATCTCGCGCACCGTTACGCCCGTTCCCGTGCCGAGGTTGATCACCTCGTAGCCGCCGCCATTTGGCCCGTCGGAAAAGATGTCGTCCATGCGCTCGACGGCGGCGACGTGCGCGAGCGCGAGATCCCACACATGAACGTAGTCCCGAATGCCGGTGCCGTCTCGCGTCGGCCAGTCCGTACCCGTAACCTGGAAGGCCGGACGGTCTCCGCGCGCCACCTCCACCAGGATGTTCAGGATCTGCGTCGCCACGCGCTGAACCTGCCCTGAGCGCATCTGCGGATCCGCTCCAATCGGGTTGAAGTATCGCAGCGATAGCGCGCTCAGTCCCTCGGCATTCGCCATGTCCTCCAGAATCATCTCTGTCATAAGCTTGGTGCGAGCGTATGGGCTGAGCGGTTCGACCGGAGAATCCTCCGTAACCATAGAGCCGTCCGTAGCGTCATACACGGACGCCGACGAACTGAACACTATCCGGCGGCAGCCCCGGTCGGCAAGCGCGCGAAACAGCGAGAGCGATCCTGCTACGTTCGCGGAGTAGTAGTCGAACGGCGAGTCAACGGATTCCGGCACGACTGCGAGCGCGGCGCAGTGGATGGCGCACGATATATCGGGATGCGCGTCGAACACCTGCGCCACCGCGTCCGCGTCGCGTATATCGCCCCGCGCGAACGGGCGCTCGCCGACCGGCGCATCCCCGGCGCCGACCAGTGAATCGAACGCCACGGCGCGATGACCCGCATCTTCCAGCGCCGAGCATATGGCGCTGCCGATGTACCCTGCGCCGCCGGTGACCAGTACGGTGATCGACATTCGATTATCTCCCTCAATGTGCTAATATGGTTCGCGGAATAAGATTAGCGCATACCAATCGAGGAGACCAAAATGATCTACGAATTCAGGACCTACGACCTCCACCCCCGTACCGTGCCGGACTTCGAGAAGGGCGTGGCTGAGAAGCTGAAGGAAGGAAGGCTCGATCGCTCGCCGCTGTTCGGCTGGTGGCAGACCGAAGCCGGACCGCTCAATCAGGTTGTCCACGTCTGGCCCTACGACGACATCGAGCATCGCAACCAGGTCCGCGCGCAGGCGGTCGCAGATGGCGTTTGGCCGCCCGCCACGAGCCAGTACGTCAAGAACATGAACTCTCAGATATTCTTGCCCGCGCCGTTCATGGAAAACCGCGGCGAGGCGAAGCTCGGCCCCGTGTACGAAATGCGAATCTACACCTACAACGCTGGCGACATCCCCAAAGTCGTCGAGAAGTGGGGCGAACACATAGACGCCCGCACAGAGTACTCGCCCCTGGTAGGCGCGTGGTACTCCGAAATCGGCGACCTCAACGTGTGGATCCACATGTGGGCATACGAAAGCTACGACCAGCGCGCCGCGATCCGCGCCGAGACGCGCCAGAAGGGCGTATGGCCACCGCCCGGAGGCGTCGCGCCGCTGACCCAGGAGAACAAGCTGCTGCTGCCGCTGGGCTTCTCGCCGTTGCAGTAGAAACTCGGCATCCCAATTCCCGTAGGGGCGATTCCCGTATCGTCCCTGCGGCGTCCCTCTGTTCCATCACTCCTATTTTATCAGGCCCCATCCGGCCACGGGTCTAGCGTAACTTCCACGCTACGCTCCTCGCCTTGGCTGAATACCGAGAGCGTAACCGAGTCGCCCGGCGACTTCGTGTTCAGATACCCCACCATGTCATCTACCGACTCGACCGGCCTGCCGTCAACGGCTGTGATCACGTCGCCTTGGGCGCCCGCCCCGAAGCGTCGGAACGCGGTCAGCCCCGCGCGTCTCGCAGGGCTGTCTGCGAACACGCCCGTTATGTAGATTCCCCTGGGATAATCCTGCTGCTCGACCATTTCACGCGGCGTCGGAGCGCCTTGTATGCCGATCCACGGTCGCCGCATATCTATCGCCGCAATGAGCGACGGCAGTACGCTCAGCGCGGTATTGCTCGGCACGGCGAATCCCATCCGGAAATCTTCGAGTCGGCTGTCGCCGCTGCTGACCCTGACCGACGAGTTGATTCCGATGACCTCGCCGGCGGCGTTGAGCAGCGGGCCGCCTGAGTTGCCCTGATTCAGCGGAGCGTCGGTCTGGATCATGTCCGGTATCGGACGGTTGAGGACGCTGCGCTGGTCGCGTCCTATGCCGCTGACGACGCCGACTACGATGGAGTTGAACTCCCGGAACGGGCTGCCTATCGCAATCGCCAACTGTCCCGGCGTCACGTCCGAAGAATCCGCCAGCTTCAGCGGGGTAATATCTCCAACCTGCGTCGGATCTACCTTGAGCACGGCCAAGTCGTCCGCTTGGCTGACACCCAGGCGCTCCGCGCTCAGCTCGCGCCCGTCCGAGAGACGTATTGTGAACTCCTCTCCGCCCGCGACCACGTGGTAGTTGGTTACGATGTGTCCGAGCTCATCAATTAGAAATCCCGAACCCCACGACGGGATGCCTCTGATCTCCAGTGAGCCGATCCGCCGAACGCCGGCTATCTCGATCTCGACTACCGCCGGGCTGACCTTGTCGAACACTTCCGACACCACGCCATCGTCGAACAACGTATCCTGTCCGAGCCCGAACAGCGACGCGAACACCAACCCAAGCCCGAATCCGAACGCGACGGCGGCGCCGATGATGGCGAGCCATCCTATCCGGCCCACCGGCTTCTCGCGCGGCGCGACGTGCCGCCCATGCGGGGCGTTGCCTAGTACCGGATCGTACGGTATCGGATCGAACGGCGGCGCGTCAGTCGCTTCGACGTCCGACAACGGCTCATTGAGCTGCGCCCGCTCCGTGGACGGCTTTTCGGCCTGCGGCTTCGATTCGCTGTCAGGATGTGTATCCATAGCGCCCCCTCTCATCAAATTATACACATCCAAGCAAAGAGGTTAATACAAAGATCTCCAATCCCCCCTCCGCGTTGTTGCGTCTTTGGGTTAAAATTCACCCAACCGAATTGACCGCGCCGCCATGCGCCGCTATCATGTAAGGTGACAGTGATCAACGAGCAAGCCTGCAAGAAGGAGTCCGAACATGGGAATCCTCCGAGGAATCGGTCCGATGGAACTGATTATCATTTTGGTAATCGTCATGATTATCTTCGGCGTCGGCAAGCTCGCCGACATCGGGGGCGCGCTCGGCAAGGGCATCCGCGAGTTCCGCAAGGCGTCCAACGACGATGCGACCGATGCCAAGCCCGAAACTGTCAACCAAGTCGAAGCGCCCGACAAGAACAAGACTGAATAGGCATCTTACCGATAGACAACCGCGCGGCGGCGCCCTGACTAACGAAAATCGGGGCGCCGCCGTTTTCGTTAAGACGCCCCGCTATTCCGCGCTAAACGCCGCAGATCTGCGGCGTCGGCGCGCGGCGAGCTTAGCTACCCAGATGCTCACCTCGTAGAGCGCGAAGATGGGCGCGGCTACGATCATCTGGTTGATAGGATCGAAGGTCGGAGTGATTACCGCGCCCAGCACTATCGCCACCACCAGCGCGTACCGCCGGTTGCGCGCCAGCGCGTCGGGAGACACCAGACCGATGCGCGCCAGGAAGAACATGACCACCGGCAACTCGAATACGATGCCCATCCAGAACAGCAGCCTCAGCATCAGGTTCGTGTAGCTGCCGATCCGGATCATCGGCGTCGCTACCTCGGAGCCAAAGGTCAGCAGGAAATTCACCATCGGCGGAAACAGCACGAAGTATCCGAACGCCGCCCCCGCTATGAACGCCAACACGCTCGCGGGTATTAGCGCATAGAGATAGCGCCGCTCACTTGGATTTAGCCCCGGCGCGACGAACATCACTGCTTGGTACAGCACGAAGGGCAGCGAGCAGAACAGTCCCACCAGCAGCGACGTCCTGGCCGCTATGCCGATGAACTCCGTCAGGTCGGTATAGATCGGCTTGCCGCCCGGAATGTTCACGAACTGCTGCGCCGGCTCCATGAGTAGTATCAGTATCCGCTCGTGGAAGATGAACGCGATCACGGTGGTGACGAACACGGATATGGCGGCATACGTTACCCTGCGGCGCAGTTCCAGCAGGTGCGTTCGGAGAGGAACTCCGTTCTCCGTTTCCTTGTCGGACTCTCGACTCATCGTTAGTTCTCGTCACCGGGAGCCGGAGGCGGCGGGGAAGGGGAACGGCGGCGCGAGAACGGGACCGGGCCGCCATCGTCGGGTGCGCTTGGCGTGGCCGAAGCGGAACTCCCCGCCGATTCTTCGGAGTCCGCGCGCGAGCTTGGAGCCGCTCCGTTCCCATCCGCCGTCGCCGGATCGCCGGGCGCTCCTTCAGCGTCGCCCTCACGCTCCTCGCCATCCTGCTTGGTCAAGCTCGTCGTCCGCCCGCCCTCGACGATCTTTACGTCATCGTCTTCCACGACGACGCGGGGGATGCTGGATGCCAGGTTGCGACCTTCGCGCACGGCCCTCGCCAGGAAACGCGCCGCATCCATCATCCGCTCCGGCCCCAGGAAGATGAAAGCGACCAGCAAGATCACGAGAATCTCCAGAACGCCTATGCCCAAGAAACTCACGTCGAACCCTCCATCCCGATTGTCCCACTCGACCCGGTCGGCAGGATCAGCCGGCAGTCCCTACACCCGTCATGGTAGGGGACACTCTCCAAGTCTCGCAATTCGGGCTTCGCGCCAAGCCGTTGCAGAAGCTCGGTCACAACACACAGCGGTAGGCCGACTATGTTGAGATAGCAGCCGTCGGCGCGGACGACAGGACGAAAACTCTCGTCCTGCACAGCATAGCCGCCAGCCTTGTCGAAAGGCTCACCGCTGGCGACGTATGCCTCTATCTCGTCGTCAGAGAACGAGCGTGTCCGCACGTCGGACGTCTCCACGCCGATGAGCGTCCGACCCGTCGCCCCGTCCGCCACGGCGACTCCGGTAACCACCTGGTGCCATCCATCGCTGAGACGTTCGAGCATCAACCGCGCCTCCTCCGGGGACGCGGGTTTGCCCAGTATCTCGCCCTCGAGCGCCACCACCGTATCCGCGCTGAGAAGGACGCCGTTGACAGCCTGACGCGCGTCCACAATTGCAGACGGGTCGCCCAGCTTTGCCAGTGCCGACCTGACGACGTACTCGCTCGTCTCCTCGCCCGGTTCGGGACGCGGTTCCTCGCCACGCGAGCTTTCGATAGCCGCGTTCGGGAACGCTGCGCCGACTATCTCGCGCCGGCGCGCCGACGCCGACAGCAATGTGATCCGCGTCCCAACGCCCGAATCTCCCATCATCTCGCGCCCAGCCGCAGCGTGGTTACGGACTCGACGTGGTAGGTTTGCGGGAACATATCAACAGGCTGGACGCTCGCCACCTCGTATCCGCTTCCGACCAAAATGTCCAAGTCTCGCGCCAGCGACGGCGGGTCGCAAGACACGTATGCGACGCGACTCGGGCGCAGCCGCGCCAGCGCGTCGAGCGCGTCCGGGTGACAGCCGACACGAGGCGGGTCGAGTATCACCGCGTCGGGCGGAGCGTCCAAGCCGCACAGGTCTTCCAGTTCGCCCAACGCGCGCTCGGTTCGCTCTTGCACGAACTCCACGTTGCCCAGACCTTCCGCGTTCAGCTTACCGTCCTGTATGGCGGAGGCCGACTCCTCTATCGCGATAGCCCGGCGGACGTACGGCGCGAGCAGGATTGCGAACACGCCCACCCCCGCGTAGGCATCTACTAAGACGTCGTCGGGTTGCAGATTCAGGCCGTTCCGCGCGAGCTCGATCAGTGTCTCCGCCTGTTCGGTGTTGACTTGGAAGAACGACGGCGACGCGATTCGCAACTTCCGTCCGAGCATACGCTCCACGTAGCGCTTTTGGCCGGACGCGATAGGGATGTCCGGGTTCTGGAACGTCGGCTGGATCAGCCTATCGCCCGTGTTGACGCCGACTCGCACGGATAAATTAGACGTCTCCGCGGATCTGTCCTGCAACTCCGTTACAGCCGCGTTTATGTTCGGGGACATGAGCATACAGTGGTCAATCCTCACGAACCGGCGCGTGATGCGGTTGGAGAAGCCAAGCTGTCCGCCGTAGCGCACGGTGAACCGGGCGTGGTTTCGATAGTAGAAGACCGATGGCGCGGGCAGCGTGTCGGCGACCGATACGGCGCGCAGCGACTCGTATCGGTCGAGTTGCCGCGTAATCATGCCGCGCTTCATCCCAAGCTGCGCGGCGTAGGCGACGTGCTGCCACTGGCAGCCGGAGCACGGGCCGCAGTATCCGCACTTCGGGGCGACGCGGTCGGGCGACGGCTCGATGACGCGCTCCACGATGGCGGACACCATCGGTTTTCGCCGCCGTCGGTATCGGTAGATGCGCGCCACGACTCGCTCCCCGGGCAGTCCGCCGGCGACGTTGATCGTCGCGTCCTCGAACTCGGCGGACGCGTCGCCAAGTTCGCCGATGGCGCCAAGCCTCAGCTCAGCGAACTCAGGCGGGCCTTGCGGGGCGCGCTCGCCTCTACGCCGGCGACGGCGCGAGCGGCTGCTTTCGACATTCTTTCGCGCTGTGTTGGGTGTTGAGACCATGAGAATATGCTATCATTAACCGACCAAATGGGGGTACAGCATGACCGTCAAACGCCGTCTGCCTGAGTGGTTCAAGGTGCCGATGCCCGGCGGCCCGAACTATATGCGCCTGCGAAACCTGATGCGCGCCGAACAGCTGCACACTGTGTGCGAAGAAGCTCACTGTCCGAACATCGGCGACTGCTGGGAGCGCGGCACGGCGACCTTCATGATATTGGGCGACATTTGCACGCGCGCCTGTCGCTACTGTGCCGTAACCTCCGGCGTCCCGGTGGGCCTGGACCTCGAAGAACCGATCCGGCTGGGAGAAACCGTAGAGCGACTTGGGTTGAGCTACGCTGTCATAACGGCAGTCAATCGAGACGACCTGCCGGATGGCGGCGCTTTCATATTCGCTCAGTGCGTCAGCCAGATACGCAAGCGTCGGCCCGAATGCAAGATCGAACTGCTGATCCCTGATTTCGAGGGCAACTGGGACGCGCTACAGAAGGTAATGGACGTGGGACCGGACACCCTGAATCACAACATAGAGACAGCGCGGCGCGTGTTCAAGATGGTTCGGCCAAAGGGCGACTACGATCTGTCGTTAGAGCTGTTGGAACGCGCGAAAGAGATGGACGAGGACGCCGTAACCAAGTCCGGCATGATGGTGGGACTTGGCGAGACTTGGGATGAAATCGTCGAGACCATGGAAGACCTGCGCTCAGTTGACTGCGACCTGCTAACCATAGGCCAGTACCTGCGCCCGTACGCCAGGCACGCGGTCGTCGAGAAGTGGTACAAGCCGGCCGAGTTCGAGGAGTTGCGGGAGATCGGCGAATCACTGGGCTTCAGCCACGTCGCCTCG
Source organism: Dehalococcoidia bacterium (assembly GCA_034420955.1). Taxonomy (GTDB): domain Bacteria; phylum Chloroflexota; class Dehalococcoidia; order Lucifugimonadales; family UBA1123; genus VXRN01. Next base: position 186,507 of record DAOUKV010000003.1, on the reverse strand, counting down.
GGTCCGCTGGTGCGCAGTTCATACCACGCGGATGAGCAACATGCATCGGCGAGTCGCTTGGTCCCGGCGTAGGTGGAAGGCCGTATCCGTGGCGCGACGAAGCCCATCCCCTCTCAACGTGGGGATGGGGAAGGATGGAATGGGGTAAACCCCTAGTCAGACGAGGGCAGCTTTCTCGGCTGCTGCACGGGCATCTCGGCATCGCAGCACTCGATAGCGCCGGGACCGGGCTTGGTGCAAAGCACCATCGTCCCGCATTTCTCGCACTGGTAGCGTCGTCCAAGTTGGTTCGCCATTTGGAATCACCTCTGTGTATTCGTATGCTGGCGGCGCCAATGCAGAAAGGCGCGATTCGTAGGAATCGGCTACTTCTTCATCATCGGTACACCGCAGCAGTAGATCACGCCCTGTTCCGTTCCGCGCGTTACGACGAACTCCGCTCCGCACTTCACGCAGGAATACCGCTTTCCGGTTTCGGTAGCCACGTCAATACCTCGTTAATAATTGATTCAATTGATTCAGACGATTATAGCCACGTCTCTGTTGGTAGTCAACGATTGGCAAGCCCACGTATGTATCCCACTAGCTCAGCCGCCGTCCGGTAGTCGCGCCGTCCGCCGCGCTCCGCGGTGGGGACGACGATGAACGCCCGCGCGCCCCGCGCCCACAGATCCGCGGCCATCTCTTTGGCGATGTCCAGAGATGGCCTGCCCTCCTCCAGCTGCCGATAGACCCATGCCGGCACATTGCCGAAATCGATGCCGCCAAGCTCGGGTACCTGTACGCCCGCGAGCAGCGCTGGACGTCGTTTGGGGAAGGCGTCCTCGATTTGCCGCCGAGCGGCGTCGAACGCCGCCGCATCGAAGTTTGCTTGGAAGATGATGAACTCGGCGCCCGCCTCTATCTTGCGCCGCGTGAGCGCGATCTCAGCGTCGGCGCCAAGAGACAGGTCGCTCACCGCTCCGGCGCAGAAGGCCGTAGGCGCGGCGAGCGGTTCGCCTCGAAAGTCGCGTCCCGCGTTCATCCGTCCGATGTCCGCGAGTAACGCTGTCGTAGTGTAGTCGTTGACGGCGCGAACGCTGTCGCGGTCCCGTTCTCTGATCGGGTCGCCGCGCAGGATGACGACGTTGCGCGCGCCCATCCAGTGCGCGCCAAGCAGGAGACTCTGCGCGGCTATGCGGTTCATGTCCCGCGTTGCGTGGCTGAAGATAGCCGACTTGCTAAACCGATCCTGGATGTGAGCGGCCACCACCGCCGCGTTCGCGCGCACCGCCTGGCCCGGGTTATACGAGACCGAAAGGAAGTCTGCCGCTATGTCGGCGGCATCGGCGAGGGCGTCGGGGTCGTCCCCTCGTGGCGGCGAGACGTCGCAAGCGATTACGGCGCCGGCGCGCGCGTTCCGAACGGCTTCGGTTACGGAGATCGAACCGTCCCGGATAGCCACGCTATGTCACCGCCTCGCGGGCGACGATACAGGTGGCCGGCGGCGAACTCGCGCCACCGGCCACCGCGCTATTCTCGGCTCTACTCTAGTCGCTACTTCCACCCCATGCTCTCGTCTTTGAGGGGAATGAGCGAGATGCGGTGCCCGTCCGGGCATCTGTATCGCTCCTCGCGTATCTCGCGCCGCTTGCCGCTCAGCGAAGACTGTTCCATCTCGGCCTCGCAGAACGGACAGGTAACGGCGAACACGACACGGTTCCGCAGCCGCTTGAGGCACGTGTGCACAAGCCTCTCGGTCAGCAGCGGCGAGTCGCCCACGTACCTGAAGACGAAACGCCTGCCCGAACTCATCAGGCTCTTGTTGCCGATCTTCGTGGGCGGCTTGTACTGGTAGTGCGCGAAGCCGCACTGGAGGCACTCCGGCTCGTAGTAGGTGATAAACAGAGGCCCGTTGCAGCGCGGGCACATCTCGTGAACTCTGGGTCTGGTTGGTGTAGTAGTTGTGGTTGCTGGCGCCGACGAGATCACCATGTTCCACTCCTCGATCCTCGGATTCACGCCCTAGCGGTCCGCCTCGCCGATCACGCTCGCGGGGACGTATCCGTCCGCGCCGGGCTATCGGCGGGCGCGCCTGTACAAGGGCATGGGTATTCAATCAGTATCGCCGGCGCTGCCGGCGGTTAGGTCTGGACCCGAAGGTCTCTGCGGGTGGAACGAATTCCGACGTATCGGAAACCCCCTCGTTCCACACGCGCTGCATACAGCTTTTGAGCGCTCGTCGGATAACCGCCGGGTAGGCGCTATTCGACGATACGGCCAAGTCGTGAATTGATTATAGAAGTGGTCGCCTTATAGCTTGCAAGGTAGTAGATAAGCAATTTCTGATATATTTTTTGGAAAATTACCACTTCTACGCTTGACTCCTCGCCAACCGCCCTCAATCCAGACATTCGAGAAAAAGTGCATACGCGCAAATTTCTGGTTATCGGGCAACATTGTCAGAGCTATAATCATATATATTTATTTTATAAGTTATTTTCCCAATATATTATGACTTCTTGTGATTTTTCCCTCTTCCATAAATATAGAGCAGCGGTCTCCGGTTATGCCGATTATGACTTCTTATAATTTTCCCTCTTCCGTAAACGTGGCGCAATCGTCCCCGTTGATGCCGAATCCTGCCGGCTGTGACGTTGGCAACAAAAGATCGGAACGGGGGGATGGCGGCGGCCGTAGGGATTGGCTACCTCTCTAAGCGGCAGGATTCCCCTGCCGACTTTGCCGATTGCCTAATTTGACCGCGTAAAAAGGCAAGCGCTAAGATTCTAGTGGATTTTGCCAAGATCAACTTCACCACATCCACGAGGTAACAGCCCGGTGTCCATCAACATTGTCGTCTGCGCGAAGCAAGTAGTCGATCCCGAAACCCCGGCGTCTGCCTTCAGGATAGACCCCGATGCCAAGCGAGTGCTGCCCGCCGCGGGCATCCCTCCCGTGGTCAACGGCTTCTGCGAGAACGCGGTCGAAGCCGCCCTCCAGATAAAGGAATCAGTAGGCGCGACCGTAACCGTCATATCCCTCGGGTCGGACTTCGTTATGGACGTAATGAAGAAGCCGCTCTCGATGGGCGCGGACGGGCTGATACTGGTGGACGACCCCGCCGTCGCCGAGCTCGACGCGTTCGCCACGGCGCGCGCGCTGGCAGAGGCGATACGCAAGGTGGGCGACGTTGACCTCGTGCTGTGCGGGAGGCAGGCGTCTGACTGGGACCAGGCGATGGTGCCGCTGGGCGTCGCCGAACTGCTCGGTCTGCCGTGCGTTACCTTAGCGCAGAGTATAGAAGTCGAAGACGGCGGGATCACGGTCGAACGCGCGCTGACCGACGGCTACGAGGTCGTCAAGGCTCCGCTGCCCGCGCTCGTTACCGTCAGCAACGAGCTGGGCGAGCCGCGTTACCCGACGCTGAGAGGCATCATGATGGCGGGCCGCAAGCGTCCAACCGTATGGGCGGCGAACGACCTCGGATTGGACGAAGCGACGCTCGCGCCCAAGCTGACGCTCGAAGACCTATACGTGCCGGTCAGCGACGCGCAGTGCGAGTTCATAGAGGGCGAGGACGAGGCTGACGCGGGGCGCAATCTGGCGCTCAAGCTGCGAGAGGCGCGGCTGATCTAGACCATCATCAGATATACGATATGAACGAGATCATCCGGAATTGGCGAACGCCGTCTTGGGACTCCGTTCCACTGCTTGATACCCAAAATCACCTTTAGGGGCGTAAAGATGTCTGGAATACTGGTATTCGGAGAGATGGATGCGGACGGGCTGGCGAGCGTTACGGGCGAGCTTCTCGCCGTTGGACGCTCGCTCGCGGCGGATACGGGCGACAACGTGGTCGTCGCGCTCCAGTCCGATTCCGCGGGCGACGCGGCGAACGAGGCGATAACGCTCGGCGCGGACGTTGTCCTAACCGTCGAAGACCCCATCCTCGGAGAGCAGCAGATAGACGCGCACCTCGAAGCATTCACCCAGGTCGTCAGGCAGACCGACCCGTCCATCGCCCTGATAGGCAGGACGCCGATGGGCCGCGACGTAGGCCCGCGCTTGGCGTTCCGACTTGGCGCGGCGGTCGCTCAGGACTGCGTGGAAGTCGCCATAGACTCCGGAACCGGCCGCGTAGTGGCTACCAGGCCGGTGTACGGCGGCAACGCCATGTCCCGCGTCTCGTTCACCGGAGACGACGTTCAGGTGGTGGTGATGCGTCCCAAGACCTTCGAGGCGCTCGAACCCGACCCTTCTCGGACCGGCGACGTGCAGAGCTTCGCCGCCGAACTGGACGAATCCGCCATCAAGGCTCGGCTGATCGAGACGAAGACACAGCAGGCTGAGGGCGTCCGTCTCGAAGACGCCAGCGTCGTAGTCAGCGGCGGACGCGGACTTGGCGGGCCTGAGCCGTTCGAGACGCTCGGCGCGTTGAGCGAGCTTCTAGGCGGCGCGCTTGGCGCGTCCCGCGCGGCGTGCGACGCGGGCTGGATAGACCACGGCCACCAGGTAGGGCTGACGGGAAAGACCATCACGCCCGACCTGTACATTACAGTCGGCATCTCCGGTGCCAGCCAGCACATGGCCGGCTGTTCAGCCTCCAAGAATATCGTCGCCATCAACCGAGACGAAGACGCAAACATCTTCAAATCCGCCACATACGGCGTAGTGGGCGATTGGAACAGGATACTGCCCACATTCATAGAGACGGTGCGAGAGCTGAGAGACAGCTAGCGTCCCGCCCGCCCAGAATCGCAGAAAGAGGTTTGTCCATGGAAGGCAACTTCCTTTTCGACATAGACCGGGTAAGGCAGAACATCTCCGAGGCGGAAGTGATGTCGGTGTTCTTTCCGACATTCCGCCGGGCGCTTGTCATAGACACGCGCTCGAATGAGGAGGTAGGCCCGCTGGTGCAGATGATGCCGATGGCTCGTTCTCCGCAGGACAGGATGCGGTCCATTCGCAGGATGCGTCCGAGCTTGCCGCGCCCTTCCAACCTGACGCTCATACCCTGGCAGCGGTACGTCGGCAGCCTCGTCGAATCCGGCGTGTGGGACCAGATTCTGGACAGGGTAGGCGAGTCCGGCGATGAGGAAGCGCTGACAGCGTGCGACAACGCCCTCGCCGAGCTAACGCGCATGGAACGCGCCGAGCTCGTCGCTGCCATCACTGGCGACAACTATCACACCCTCTGGCCCAGCGACGCCGAGAGCGCGTAGAGGCGGCTCCATGCTCACCGTTACCGGAAAAGCCAAGCGGGCGCTCAAGCGGATTCTCGACGATCGCCAGCTCGGAGCCGGTCGTTGCCTGCGACTCGCTATTCCTCCCGCGTGGCCCGGTCCGGGCGACTTCGGCATCGTCATAGACGACGAGAAAGCCGATGACATGGCGGTAACGCTGCGCGGCGCCAAGGTGCTGCTGCTCAAGCAAGAGCTTGCCCCGCAGTTGTCCACGTCGATTCTAGACTATAAAGAGACGCCGAACGGTTTGGCGTTCACCCTAGATGTGTACTAGGGCTTGCCCTCAGTGCCCTCTATGTGGCAGCGACGACACCCGATTCATCCACCGCTCCGACGACCGGCACGGCATTCGCGTGTTTTATGAGTGCGCCGCGTGCGACTTGGCATTCGTGCCGGCTGAGTATCACCTGCAGGAGAGCGTAGAGGTCGAGCGTTACAGGATGCACGACAACGATCCGAACGACGAGGGCTACCGCAACTTCCTGTCGCGCATGTGGAACGAACTCGCGCCGCGCCTGCGTCCGGGCGCGTCGGGCTTGGACTTCGGCTGCGGCCCAGGACCCGCGCTCGCTCACATGATGCGCGAGGACGGGTTCGAGGTCGCCCTGTACGACCCGTACTTCTTCCCGGACGCTTCACGGCTAGACAGACGCTACGACTTCATAACCTGCACCGAGACCGTAGAGCACCTGCGCGACCCGGCTGCGACGTTCGCTCTTCTGGATACGCTGCTGATCCCAGACGGGCAGCTCGGCGTAATGACCGGGATGCTGGAAGACCGCGCAGACTTCGCTTCATGGTACTATCAGAGAGACCCTACCCACATATGCTTCTACACGCGCAGGACCATGAGCCGGATAGCCGATATGCGCGGTTGGACGGCAGACTTCCCCACGCAGAACGTAACCATCTTTCGGAGGTGTCCATGAACCTGCACCCTATCGCCGAATTTCGCGCTCACCCGCGCCACGCGCAAGCCGTCGCGTTCTCGCCTGACGGCAGCGAACTGATCACTACCGGCATGGACGCGCTCGCCAAAGTCTGGTCGGCGTCCGATTTCGAGCCGCGCCGGACCTTCGCCGGACACGACAAGAGCGCCAACGCCGCCGCCATCTCGCCCGATGGCAAGCTGCTGCTCACCGGCTCGACCGATAGGACGGCTATCGTATGGGACTGGCAAACAGGGGAGGAGATAGCGCGCCTCACCGGTCACCGCAACACCGTCTCGGGCGCTGCGTTCTCTCCGTCCGGCGACATCGCGGCGACCGCCTCATACGACGGGCGCATCGGGTTTTGGGTGCGCGGAGACGGTCAAGAACATGGCGCGCTGGAGTTGGTCCGCTCCCACCCGCGCAACGTCGGGTGCGTAACGTTCTCTCCGGACGGAGACACGCTCGCCACCTCCGGACTTGGCAACGTCATCAAGCTGTGGGACGTCAAAACCCGCGAAGTGGTCCGCGAGATCGAAGCGCCCGGCCAGGCGGCGACGGGATGTGTGTTTCTGCCCAATGGCGACTTACTCTGCTGGACATACGAAGGAACCCTGCTAATCCTGTCAGCCGGCGACTACGAGCCGGTTCGCGAGGCGCAGATGGACGGTGGCGGCCCGAACTCCGTAGCAGCCGTCCCGGATCGCGGACTGCTATTCTGCACCGTAGCCGGCGGCGTCCGCCTGCTGGACGCGGTGACGTTGGAGACGGTATCAGAGGCCAACACGCGCATCAAGGGAATGTACGGCACAGCCGCCTCGCCCGACGGCAGCATGGTGGCCGCCGTCAGCGCGGACGGCAAGTGCAGGGTGTGGGAGATAACCTAAAGCCTTGGCGCCTTTGCGTTAAAATCTCTGCGTCAGAAGTCCCTTACTCTCTCCACCAACCGGGGCAGAAGTTCCCCCGTCGCCCCTCGTAGCGCAACGTCCGAAATGCGCGACAGCGGCGTCTCGTTAGGGTTCGCCTCTATCACGTACCCGCCCCGTTCGGCTACGGTCTGCGGAAACGCCGCCGCCGGATAGACGGTGGCGGAGGTGCCGCAGACTATGATGCAGTCACATCGGTCTATCGCCTCGAAGCAGGCGTCTAGGACGCGCGGCGGGATGGGTTCGCCGAACATTACCGTATCGCCCTTGACGAGACCGCCGCACTCCGCGCACAGAGGCGGCAGCGTCTCGTAGTCGAAAGCGTCTCTGGGCCAACGGGATTCGCAGCCGATGCACCTAACCTTCGTTCGATTGCCGTGAATCTCGATCAGCCGCGTCGAGCCGGCGCGCGCGTGCAGGTTGTCCACGTTCTGGGTGATGGTTGCTTGTAGGATGTCCATTCGCTCGAGATCGACAAGCGCCCGGTGGCCCGCGTTAGGCTCGGCGGAGTCTATCGCTTCACGGAACGCCGTCCGCGCGGGATCCGCTTCCGGATTTAGCTGATGCTCCCACCACGCCACTGGGTCGAGGAGCAATTGCTGGTAGCCGTTCATGCTTGGCTCCCCCATCCGCGTCCACAGCCCGCCCGCGCCGCGAAACGTGGGGATGCCGCTCTCAGCCGACATGCCCGCGCCCACCAGCGCAACGAGATGATCCGACTGCGCGATCATCCGCGCCGCTCTATCCAACGCTCCTTCGACGCTACCCGATTTCCTCACTCCGCACCTCTCTTGGTCCTGATCTCCTAACTCCTACCCACCGTCCCCGACTCCACTACGAGCCGCCGTTCCCCGCCAATGCCCAGCGCGTCGCCCAGACCCGGCTCAGCCGTTGTTATCAGTACTTGCTCGTAGCGCGAGGTGAAGTCCAGCACGTGCCGCTGGCGGTCCGGGTCCAACTCAGACATCACGTCGTCTAGCAGAAGCACAGGCTGGCTGCGGACCGACTCCGAGATCAGGCGCGCCTCTGCCAGCTTCATCGCCAGCACCACGGTACGAGCCTGGCCGCGCGATGCGAAACTCGCCACATCAACGTCGCCTATCGTTGCCTTGAGATCGTCGCGGTGCGGACCGACGAGACTGTGTCCCGCCGCCACTTCGCGTCGTCCCAACTCACGTATCGCGTTCAGGACCGCGTTCGCCGGTCCGCGAGCGTCCTCGCCCATCTGCCCGCCGAGACCCACGTCAACCGACGGCGCGTAGCTGACAGCCAGAGGCTCAGCCGCTCCGCTCAACTCGAAGTGGATGGGACGCGCAAGCTCGCTCAGCCTGCTCAGTGCGCGCATCCGCTCGTGCATCACTCGCCCGGCATTGGCGGCGAATGTTACGTTCCAGAACTCGATCTCCGATGGTCTCGACTTGCCCTCGCGTATCGCCCTCAGCAGCGCGTTGCGCTGCTTCATTACTTTGCTGAACTCCTGCCAGTCGGCTAGGTAACGGTGCGAAAGCTGGGCTATCAGCAGGTCCATGAATCTGCGGCGCACCTGCGGTGGACCGCTCGAAAGATCCATGTCTTCCGGCGTGAACTGCACCGCTTTGAGCAGCCCCACGAAGTCCGCCGAACGCCTCCGAAGGCCGTTCACGCGCAGGGTCTTGTGTACGCCCGGCGTCCCGACCCGTCCGGGCGCGGCAAGCGCGCCAGATCCCGCGTAGTCTATCTGAAGACGTACCTCGCCTGCCGGAGTGGCGACCGTTCCGCCCACTTGCGCGTGGACGGGGAAACCTTCGAGCGTCTTAGAGTTCACAAGCTCCACTTCCACCGACGCGCGTGTGGAACGCGAGACGGACAGCATGTGGATCGCCTCGAGCAGATTGGACTTGCCGTGGCCGTTGGGACCCTGGATCAGCGTAGCCCCCGGGTCGAGGCGCAACTCGGCTGAAGCGTAGTTGCGAAAGTTGGTGAGCCTTAGGCGCTGGACGTGGATCAGACTGCCCCTTCTGTAAAATCCACCCGATCCCATGCTACATTATACCTGCTTGCGATGGAGGTGGTAACGTATGAGCGTATTGGCGCTTGCGGGCGGGGTCGGCGGCGCGAAGCTGTGCCTCGGCCTAAGCCGGATACTCGAACCGCACGAACTCTCAATCGTCGTCAACACCGGCGACGATGAGACCTTCTATGGCCTGCATGTCTCGCCCGATCTAGATACGGTTATGTACACGCTCGCCGGGCTGTCCAACCCGGAAACGGGCTGGGGCATCGTCGGGGAGACGTTCGCCGCGCTCGAATCGCTGGGCAGGCTGGGCGAAGATACGTGGTTTGGACTCGGCGACCGCGACCTGGCGACTCACATCGTGCGGACCAAGATGCTCGCCGGAGGCGCGTCGCTGTCTGAGGTTACGGCTCACCTGTGCGACGCCCTGGGGGTTCGTCACCCAATCGCGCCGATGAGCGACGACCGCGTTCGCACTGTCGTCGAAACGGATAGTGGTAGGCTGCCGTTCCAGACGTACTTCGTCAAGATGCGCTGTGAACCGACCGTAACCAAGCTAAGTTACGACGGCGCGCGCCAGGCCAAGATGTCCGATGCCTTCAGAATCGCTCTGGAAGTTGCCGACCTCTTGGTGTACTGCCCATCTAATCCTATGCTCAGCGTTGCGCCTATCCTGGCTGTGCCCGGAGTGGAGCGCGCCATCCGCGACTTCAGCGGAGCGCGCGTCGCCGTCAGCCCCATAGTCGGCGGCAAGGCCGTTCGCGGCCCGGCCGCAAAGCTGATGGCCGAGCTGGGAGAGGACGTGTCGTGCGTCGGCGTCGCTCGCCGCTACGCCGGGCTCTGCGACGTGTTCGTTATAGACGAGGTGGACCGCAACATGGCCCCCGAAGTTAGAGCGCTCGGCATGGAAGCGGTAGTCTTGGATACGATCATGAATGACGAAGCTGACAAGGTCGCGCTTGCGAGTGGAGTTCTGGACGCGGTGGGCTACGCCAATGTCCGTTAGCGTACCACCTGATGCGTCTATAACGGCGTCTGTCGCCGCAATCGTGCCGATGAAGCCGCTCTCAGAGGCCAAGACGCGGCTAAGCGACCATCTCGATCCCACCGCCCGCGCGCGGCTGAGCGCGGCCATGCTGGATTCGACGCTCGCCGCGCTGCGGGATTCGGCCGTCGCTCGAACCATAGTCGTGGGCGGAGACGACTGCGTAAAGGCTATAGCCGCGGCGCATGACTCGGAGTGGATGGCGGATCGTTTCGACGACTTGAACCTAGCCGTAGGCGACGCGATTGCAATGGCGCACTCCGCCGGCCAGATTGCCATGTACGTGCCCGCTGACCTGCCCTTGGTAACCGCCAATGACGTGGACGCCGCGCTCAGATTCGCCGCCGCCGAGGACTTCGGCTCGCTCACCATCTGTCCCGCGCACGATGGCGGCACCAACTGCCTCATCGTGCCGTCGAGCCAGCCGTTCCCTCCGAGGTTGGGAGTTGGGAGCCATGCGCGCCACCGCGAGCTTGCCGCACAGCTGGGTGTCGAAATGCGCGAGTTCCGATCGCCCGCATTCGAGCGCGACGTTGACACCATAGACGACCTGCGCCACTGCATCGAGCGCGGCGCGTCGTCTCTTGCTCCGTTCGCAAACGCAATCCCAAAGTCCCACTAAATCTAAACTCAAAGACGCGAAGGCGCAAAGAAGATAATCTATAGCCCTCTGTGTCTCCGCGCCTCTGCGTCAAAAATAGGAGATAATCATATGAACTTCGGCATCCTGCTTCCGACGCGCCGGCTGGTGATGGAGGGCGGCGCGCCCGAGGCGTTCCGGCAAGTGATCGATCTGGCGCAGACGGCCGAGCGAGCGGGACTCGATTCGGTCTGGGTAGGCGACAGTCTGACAGCCAAGCCGCGACTGGAGCCGCTGACGACACTCTCTGCGGTCGCGCAGCATACCGAGCGCGTGCGACTGGGAACCGCCGTGCTGCTTCCCGCCCTGCGGCATCCCGTCCATCTGGCGCACCAGGCGGCGACGCTCGATTTCATCTCAGGCGGTCGGCTCATTCTGGGCGCGGGTGTCGGCGGTGCGTTCAACGACGCCCAGCGCAACGAATGGCGCGACGCGGGAGTTGACGCCACAACACGCGCGACGCGGTTCGAGGAGGTTGTCCGCCTGGTCCGCGAGCTAACGACGGGAGAGCCAGTCAGCTTCGAGGGCGATCACTTCCGGTTGGACGATGTGAGCATCGCCCCACGCTCGCCGCAGCCCGGCGGAACGCCGTTCCTCATCGCCGCGCACTGGCGCGCCGGACGCGACCACCAGTTCCACCGCGCCGCGCGGCTGGGCGCCGGCGTCATCTCCATCTCGGACTACCCGGACGAATACGCGCGAGTCGTCGAAAGGGTAGAGCATCACGCCGCCGATCTTGGGCGCAACGACCTTGAGCGCACGTTCTACATGACCGTCAACATAGGCGCAGACGCAGCCGCGATGTCTGAGGAAGCCGACCGCTTCCTCAATCTCTACTACGGCATGAACTTCTGGGGAGACCGTTGGGGACCATACGGCCCGGCGGAGCTAGTTTCAGAACGAATCCGTTGCTACCAAGCAGCCGGCGCCGAGACGATGATCGTCCGCTTCGCCTCGTTCGACCAAGAGCGACAGCTTAGCGTCTTCCTGGAAGAGGTGGCGCCGGAGTTCGGGTGATGTAACCTGGTGTCCACAACGGGGGCGTCAAGCAACTGCTCCCGCGCCTTCTCTCTTGTTCGTCTTCTGTTATACTTGCATCCATAAAGGGGATGTTCGTGGATACTGGAGACATTGCCATACTGGTGGGGCTTGCGTTCGGAGTCATTTCCATCCTGATCGCCCTCTTGGCGCAGCGCGCTGAGACGCGCGAGCTTCGGGCGGAGGTGCGCGAGGTGCGCGCCGAGGTGGTTGATCAGGGCAATCGGCTGAGCCAGCGCATCAGCGAATCAGAACGTGAGCAGGCGCGCCTCGAGGGCGTCAACAGCGTACTTCAGCAGCAGACGCACACTCACGAGGCTGCCGATGACTGAGTCAACGTTTCCTGCACTGGGGACTCGGACTCGGAGTTCCATTTATCCACCAGAGTTTTGATTTCCGCGTCGAACTGCTCCTTCGTCGATACTTCCACTACTTCCACTTCCAGCTTCTCCGCGTCCGTCCGCTTGGAGCCGCCGCCCTTGCCAGCTATGAGATAGTTGGTCCGCTTGCTCAGCGAGCCGGATACCGCGCCGCCCAACTGCTTAATACGATCCTGAATGGCAGAGCGAGAGTAGTTCTCCAGCCGTCCGGTTACTACGAAACGGAGAGGCTTACCTTCAGGGTCAGTCAGGGGTGTGGCGCCATCCTCTTCGTCTTCCGTCTCCTCCGTCATGACTACCCCAGTATTCTCGAGCTTGTCCACAATCTTACTGTTTGACGTCTGCTGGAAGAACCCATGCACCGACTCGGCTATCTTCGGTCCGATGGCGTTGATAGCCACCAGATCATCCACGCTCGCTTGCTTTAGCGTTCTCATGTCGCCGAATCGGCGCGCCAGAGCGGACGCGACCTCAACGCCTACAAGCTCGATGCCCAGCGCGACAAGCACTCGCGTCAGCCCACGCGACCTACTCTCGTTGATCGCCGTGATGAGATTGGAGACGCTCTTTTCAGCCATCCGCTCCATCGCTAACAGTTTGTTGCGGCGGTTCGGTAGGATGGCGTATATGTCAGCGACGTCTCTGAGCAGTTTCGCGTCCACAAACGCCTGCACCTGCTTAATGCCAAGCCCCTCTATGTCCATCGCGCCCCGGCTGACGAAGTGTTCCAGCCGACGCACGAGTTGGGCGGGACAGGATGCGTTGGTGCAGTACGACATCGCCTCGCCCTCGCGCCGCGTTACCGGCTCGGCGCAGCTTGGGCAAATATGCGGAAAGTGAATCTCTTCCTCGTGGCAGCCCGTGCGACCTCCAACCACTCGAACGACTTGCGGAATCACCTCACCCGCGCGTTCCACTATCACCTTCGCGCCCTTCAGCAGTTTCTTGGATCTGATGTAGTCCTCGTTGTGCAGCGTCGCCTGCTTCACGTTGGCGCCGCCGACATAGACGGGTTCCAGCACAGCATACGGATTGATAGTGCCGGTGCGCCCGACGTTGAAGCCCACGTCCAGCAGCCGCGTCGTCGCCTGCTCGGCGGGGAACTTGTAGGCGATCGCCCAGCGCGGCTCCCGGCCCACGTTGCCCAGATGCCGCTGGTAGTCGAACCTGTCCACCTTCACCACCAGGCCGTCGCAGCCGTAGTCCAACGATTCAAGTATCGCCAACGACTCTTCATACCAGGCGATCACGTCGCCGAGATCGGAGAAGTGTTTGTTGTACTGGGTGTTGACCTTGAAGCCCAGGCCAGACAGGTAATTCAGCGTCTCCCACTGCGTATCCGGCAGGTCGCCGCCCTCGTGGTAGCCGACGGAATAGGCGAATATATCAAGCGGACGCTGCGCCGTCATCGCCGGGTCTATCTGGCGGAGCGATCCTGCTGCGGTGTTGCGTGGGTTGACGTAAGTAGGCAGCCCCTCAGCCGACCGCGCGGCGTTGAATTCCTCGAACTTGGACTTGGGGAAATAGACCTCTCCGCGCACCTCCAACACGTCCGGCAGGTCAGCCGGGTCGCCCATAAGCCGCAGCGGAACGCTCTTGATAGTCCGCAGGTTGGCGGTTACGTCCTCACCGACCGAGCCGTTGCCGCGCGTCGCCCCACGCGTGAATACCCCGCCCTCGTAGGTGAGCGCTACCGCCAGCCCGTCGTACTTCAGCTCGCATACCATATCGAACGAGTCCGTTTCGAGCATCTCCAGCGTTCGCGTGTGCCACGCCTTCAGCTCATCCACGTCGAAGGCGTTGCCGAGACTGAGCATCGGACGACGGTGTGCAACTTCAGAGAAACCGTCCGCCAGCGCGCCGCCGACGCGCTGCGTAGGCGAGTCGGGCGCCACTAGGTCGGGACGCGCATCCTCTATCGCGCGAAGCTCGCGCATTAGCCTGTCGAACGCGGCGTCCGAGATTTCGGGCGCGTCCAAGACGTGGTAGAGGTGGTCGTGGCGCCTTATCTCCTCGCGGAGTTCCCGCGCCCTGCTCGCCGCGTCGGTGGTCGCGCCAATAGTCGCTGTCGTCATACTGCCCGTCCTCTTGCGAAATCTTTACCAGGTTCCAGAAAAATCTAATACCACCACCGCGCAAACGCTAGGCGTTCACATACTGGAATTGCTACACAACCACACCCCTCACACATACCCCTCTGCGCTACTCTGGGTTCCTCTGCGCCTCTGCGTTAAATCCCTCAAACTAGACGCCCATTCCCAAACTTGGATATACTGCCATCATCAACCCCAAGGGGCGAGGTGAGACTGTGGCTCCATCTGCGGAGTTTCTCCAATTCATAGAGCGGTACCCGCCGCTGGCCGCCATCGGCAATACGCCGACGGTTCGTGTCGATCTCGACTGCGACACTGGTCGCTCCGAGGTGTTCGCCAAGTGCGAGCAGCTGAACCCGGGCGGATCTATCAAGGACCGCCCCGTACTTCGGATGCTCGTCGAGGCGATACTCGCCGGCGACCTGACGCCCGACAAGACGATCCTGGACGCCACCTCCGGCAACGCGGGCATAGCGTACGCCATGATAGGCGCCGTGCTGGGTTACCGCGTCGCGCTGGTGATGCCGGAGAACGCGAGCGAGGAGCGCAAGAAGCGGCTCATCGCGCACGGCGCGGAGATCATCGCCACAGACCCGATGCTGGGCTACGACGAAACCCTCTACGAGGTCAAGCGTCGCTACGAGGCCGAACCGGACCGCTACTTCTGGTGCGACCAGTACTCGAACATGAACAACCCCCAAGCGCACTACGACACGACCGCCGAGGAGATACTGGAGCAGGTCCCCAACATCACGCACTTCGTCGCCGGCGTCGGCACCGGCGGCACCATCAGCGGTGTAGGGCGCAAGCTCAAGGAGCATGATTCGTCCATCCAAATCGTCGGCATCAACCCGCCGGAGTGGCCTGGCGTCGAGGGTCTGAAGCCGCTGGGCGAGGGCCACATCATCCCCAATACCTTCGACCAGAGCGTTGTCGACGAGATGATGCCGATTGACGTTGACGAGGCGCGAGACGTATCGCTCGAGATGTCGGCGAAAGGCCTGTTTGCGGGCCAGAGCTCGGGCGCGTACATGCTCGGCGCTATCAAGACGGCTCAGAAGGCGGACGCCGGAACCGTCGTAACCATATTCAACGACATCGGCGAGCGCTATTTCAGTACCGGCATGTGGGGCTAGACGTCCAGGTTCTTCACCTCCAGCGCGTTGGTCTGGATGAACTGGCGGCGCGGCGGCACGGTATCGCCCATGAGCATCGAGAAGATTTCATCCGCGTGCGCGGCATCCTCGACCTCCACCCTCAGCAGCGTGCGGCTGTCCGGGTCCATCGTCGTCTCCCAAAGCTGCTCGGCGTTCATCTCACCCAGCCCCTTGTAGCGTTGGACGTTGATGTTCCGGCGGTTCTTTAGCTGCACCATCACGCCTTCGAACTCGCCCTCGCTGTATGCGTAGTGCTCGGCGCGCCCGGCGGTTACCTTGTACAGCGGAGGCTGCGCTATGTAGATGTGGCCGCGCTCGACCAGCTCCCGCATGTGGCGGAAGAAGAACGTCAGGATGAGCGTGCGGATGTGCGAGCCGTCAACGTCAGCGTCCGTCATGATGATGATGCGGTGGTACCGCAGCTTCGATACGTCCAGCTCCTCGTCCAGCCCCGCGCCGATGGCGGTAATCATCGAGCGGATGCCGTCGTGGCTCAGCATCTTGTCGGCGCGCGCCTTTTCGACGTTCAGAATCTTGCCCCACAGCGGCAGGATGGCCTGGGTGCGACGGTCGCGTCCGCCCTTCGCCGTGCCGCCCGCCGAGTCTCCCTCCACCAGGTACAGCTCGCAGAACTCAGGGTTCTTCTCCGAGCAGTCCGCCAGCTTGCCGGGCAGTCCGCCGCCGTCCATCGCGTTCTTGCGGATGATCAGGTCTCGCGCCTTGCGCGCCGCCTCGCGCGCCCGCTGCGCCGTCAGACACTTCTCGATGATGCGCTTGGCGTCAGTCGGGTTGTCTTCCAGGTAGTACTGGAGCGCCTCCGCGACAACGCTTTCGACCTGCGTTCGCACCTCTGGATTGCCGAGCTTGTCCTTCGTCTGTCCTTCGAACTGCGGCTCCATCAGCTTCACGCTGATTACCGCGGTCAGACCCTCGCGCGTCTCCTCGCCCGCCAGATTGGGATCGTTCTCCTTGATTATGTTCTGCTTGCGCCCGTAGTCGTTCATCACGCGCGTCAGCGCGGAGCGGAAGCCCGTTATATGGCTGCCGCCGTCGCGGGTGTTGACGCAGTTGGCGAACGAATAGACGAACTCGTTGAAGCTGTCGTTGTACTGAAGCGCCGCCTCGACGATGGTGCCGCCCTCCAGCTGCTTCTCGACGTAGATGGGCTTGGTGTGCAGCACCTCGCGCGTCTGGTTCAGGTTCGACACGAAGCTGGAAATGCCGCCGTCGAAGTAGTAGGTAACCTCGTTGTTCGGCCACCTGTCGGCGTGGTACAGGCTGCGGAATCGAATCTGCAGACCCTTGTTCAGGTATGCCATCTCCTTGAAGCGCTGCGTCAGCGTGTTGAACTCGTACTCGAACTCATAGAATATCTGCTTGTCCGGCATGAAGGTAACGACGGTGCCGCCCGTGTCGCGTTCGTCGTCGCGCGCCTTGCGGTAGCGCAGGTCGCCTTGCCGGATGCCGCGCGAGAAGTTCTGGTAATAGACGCGCGCGCCGCGTCGCACCTCCACCAGCATGTCCTCAGACAGCGCGTTGACGACGGACGCGCCCACGCCGTGCAATCCGCCCGACACCGCGTATGCCTTGCCGTCGAACTTGCCGCCGGCGTGCAACGTGGTCATCACCGTCTCGACGCCGGACAGTCCCGTCGTCGGATGTATGTCCGTCGGGATGCCCCTGCCGTCGTCGCGCACCGACACCGAGCCGTCCTCGTTCAGCGTGATATCGATGCTAGTGCAGAAGCCTGCCATGAACTCGTCCACAGCGTTATCCACAATCTCGATGATCAGATGATGCAGCCCGCGCTGGTCCGTGCTGCCGATGTACATGCCGGGCCGCCGTCGGACGGCCTCCATGCCTTCCAGCACCTGAATATCGGTCGCCGTGTACTGGTCGTCTCGAGGCTCGATCATAGTTGCCATTAGCTGCTCCTAATCGCCGGACGCGGCAGGTGTGAGGGGGTGAATCCCGGGGGGCGTGTCAGGAAGCGCTCATGCTTCCAGCAGACACACGGGGATCAAGACCCCTGGCCAGAATCTAAGAAAGATGCGAGACCGCGCAAGGCGGTTCAGTACACTTATTCTAGCATTTTCGGCGGGAAAAGACAAGCGTCGGGCGACGCCCGAAAGCCGAGTCCGTTTACATGGCACCTAGAATTGGATAGCACTCCCGCACTCTACTACCATTCCCCCGCAGGCTGGAATCTAGAGGGCTGGGTTGCTACCAACCCGGATTCCCCGAAACCGAATTTGCCGGACTAGAAGAGTATCATGTACAGGCCGCGCCTTATACAAATGTACTATTATGGTATAGACTGATTCTAGCCACTTCTCCGCTCTACACGGAAAGGATACAGTCCGGTGATGCAGCTAACCAAAGCCGACGCCGAAAGGAACGCATTCGAGCTAGTCACAACCCATCACAAGGCTGGGTCTTACGATTCCCCGATATGGCCACGCCGGACGTACTGCACAATCGGCTTTCAGAACTCGGTCGTGCAGCCGAATGCGAGGCACACGCGCTAATCTCCAAGATCACGAAAGACTAAGCTACTCCGATGGGTTCACAAAGGGCGCGGACAGTGCTGCGCCACAACTGGCAAGCAACCTCCGAGACGGCGGCAAGTATAGAGGAGGCGATGGCTGAACTGTTGGACTGACGGGAAACAAGACCAAATCAGATGATGACTAGTTGAATTCATACCGGTACGCACATCGCAAGCTAAGTCAGTCAGAGGATAGTATGATGGACACTGCATTTTGGGCAATAGCATCGGCACTCTTGTCAGTAGTGCTTTCGATTCCCGTTGGGATATGGTTCAGGCGAAAATATGAAATGCGAACCCTAAACAGGGAAATTACGATGGCTGAGAACATTCTAACTAGTATTGAGCGACTGAGTAAACTACATCGTTTGGGTGAACTGACTGAAGATGAGTGGAATGAGCAAAAGCGAATACTCCTGTACTGGCCCTCCTACCTGAACACTCGCTCCAGGCTGAGGTGGGCATATCAGAATACTGATGGGCTAGCCCAGGATGAAGTTGAGGTAGGAGTCCTAATTCAAGATGGACAGAAGATAAGTGAATTTGAGCAGAGAATAGGCGGATGACTGTCGAGTTTAATCGAATAAGAGGATTCTAATACCGATTAAAAGTAACGTTGGTATTTTCACTCGGCCGGCTCCAGTGGATTTCCACTTTTGCGGGAATGACAATCCACAAACTGTCGCCGAGATTTATACCTCGGTCAGAATGAAATGGTATAAGCAGGGAATCTATGGATCTCAACACTGTTTGGACAGCTGTATTTAGCATCGAGCCGATTATCGGTTTCGTTGCATCCTGCATTACTTGTGGTCTTTTTGGGTTACTGCTATTTCAATGGTGCCGCACTAGACAGAGGCGTAATACATCAAAAGATAATGGTGAAAATATGCAAATTGTTCCACAATTGCAACGTGATAAGATCACTTCCGAAATGGAGGGTACTAAGCCTGATTCCAACTCAGACTTAATTGCTCGATTAAAATCAGCTAAATCCATTCCCTATGATGGAGAGCGAGGCACAGGATTGCGGATAGTTGCGGAAATAGCAATCCAACAAGGAAATTATGAAGTGGCTATCGAAGCGGGCATTGCCACTCCCTACGCTAACCAAAAATCCGACACACTCGCTTTTGTGGCTACCTCTGCCGCTAAAGCTGGATTATTTGAAGTAGCAGATAGAGCCGCTTCTCATATACCTTATCACGGCGTCCAATCTGATGTGAAGAACAAAATACTCCGGATGCAGTAGATAATACTAATGCGGAGTAATGTCATATCGTCGTGTTATAACTGCTTGGGCTTGGATAGATTCCTGCGAAAACGGGAATAACGATACAAAGTTTGCCGCAGAAATTCACGGCGTAGTCAGACTAAAATGGTATAATATAGAGACTGCAAGGCTAGGGCGAAGGACCGGTGATCCCGCGTCTCTCTGGATTCTCGCCCGTGCGTGAATGGAGCTGCGGACAAGCGTGGTATCCAATCCTATGTACGCCTACCAATCTGGGCTAGGCACCTCCTGAAAATCAACCCTTGACACCCGCCCCCCTCCCAGTACATCATTACCCATCGTTCTTGCAAATCAAGATACACGGTGGGAGCGCCCGTCACTGGGCATAATTGAGGAAGCTGGTCGAAGTCCAGCGCTGTCCCGCAACGGTAGGCTCCGCAACGCGCGGAGCGAGCCCGGTCCACTACTCCCATCGACGTCAAGGCCTTCGAGGAAAGGTACGGGCATGGCATCCCTAAGCCAGCGCAAACCCCGCTCCACCCCGGAAGCGGGGTTCTTTTTTGTCCGCGGCGTGGGCCAAGCCCCGCGTCGCGGGTTTCAACGACCCGCCTAGAAAGGCATACCGTGAACATGACCGGAAAACTCATAGCCGCAGCCGGGCTGCTCCTGCTTTTCGCCGCGCTGATCGCGTGCGCGACCGAAGGGCCGTCCGAGCCGCAACAGCCACAGCAGCCGGCGCCGGCCGCCCCGGCGCAGCCGCCCACAGGGTCCGTGTATCCGCACGGTGACGCCGCGCATCCGGCCCCTGCGGCTCCGGCTCCAACGGCGGTACCGGAGCCAACGGCCTCTGCCGCGCCT
Organism: Dehalococcoidia bacterium; assembly: GCA_034420955.1. Lineage (GTDB taxonomy): Bacteria > Chloroflexota > Dehalococcoidia > Lucifugimonadales > UBA1123 > VXRN01. The sequence continues at coordinate 166,441 of DAOUKV010000003.1, read as the reverse complement.
GGGACAGTCCGGAGAGTCGAAGTGCCTCGCCGCAATCCGACGCCCGTTCCGCCAACGCCCATTCCGGCCGTCTTCCCGGTAACGGTGCAGGACGGCAATGGGAACGACGTTACGTTCGACAGCCCGCCGGAGCGCATCGTCGCCTTCGACGGCTCGGTGGTGGACATCCTGTTCGCCATCGGAGAAGGCGACCGCATCGTGGCGACGCACCAGTACGTGGACTATCCGCCGGACGCCGTCGCCAACATCCCGCGCGTGGGCGATGCCTTCAACATGGACATCGAGGCCGTCGTCGCGCTCGAGCCTGACCTGGTGTTCGTGTTCTACGACGCCTTCACTCAAGACCTCGAAAGGGTGGGATTGAAGACGTTGGTCATCCCGTCGCTGTCGGACGACTTCGAGAGGATAGCCGACAACATCCGCATATGGGGCGCGATAGTCGGCAACCCGGACGCCGCTGAACGGGTGGCGGCGGACTTCGAGGCGCGCGTGGCCGCCGTCCGCGAGACGATGGCGCCCTACGGCGCGGGGCCGGTGGTGTTCCAGGACGCCGGCGGATACTGGACCCCCGGGCAGGGGACGATGATGCAGGAGGTGTTCGACCTTCTGAAGCTGGAGAACGCGGCGTCCGGGATACAGGGCTACGCGCAGATTAGCCCGGAGCAGATCGTGGAGAAGGATCCTACGCTCATCATCACCGGAAACCCGCAGGGCTACCTGGACGATCCCGCGTTCGCGAACGTCAACGCGGTGCTGAACGGCAACGTGCTGACGCTCCCATCCGACGCGCTTGCGCTTCAGAGTCCGCGCTTCATGGACGGCGTCGAGGAGATGGCGGCTCTGGTGTACCCGGGCATATTCAAGTAGGACGACATGGCTAAGCAGGGCGCAGGCAACATATCCCGAACCGCCGCGGACTCGGTTATCGGCGAGTCGCTGGCGGCTCGCGTCATCGGGCTACGCTACCCGTGGTGGCGTCTGGCGGTCGGCTGCGCCGTCGTCGCGCTCGCGGCGGTGGTCGCGGCGAGCCAGGGTTCGGTCTATATCCCGCCCGGAGCCGTCGTCGAACTGCTTGCCGCCCAATTGCCCGGCGTATCGGACGCCGACCTTCCGGCGTCGTGGAGCGCGATAATGTTCCAGCTGCGCCTTCCGCGCGTTGCGCTCGCGCTGATCGTCGGCGCGGGGCTGGCGATGTCTGGCGCGGCGTACCAGGGGCTGTTCCGCAATCCGCTGGCAGACCCGTATCTGGTCGGCGTAGCGTCCGGCGCGGGACTGGCGGCGGTGATAGTGCTGCTGACCGGCGTCCCGCTATACATCGCGGGCGTCGGGCTGCTGCCGATCGCGGCGTTCTGCGGGGGCATCTGCTCCGTCGGCATCGCCTACACGGTAGCGCGGAGCGCGCGGGGGGCGGGCGCTTCGCTCACCACGCTCATACTCGCGGGCGTCGCCATCGCCGCGCTCACCGGCGCGGTAACCAGCCTGTTGATGATACGCAGCGACCCGGACCTCAGACCCGTGCTGAGCTGGCTCATGGGCAGCTTCATAGCGGCGGAATGGAGCGACAGCGGCGTTGTGCTGCTGTACCTCGCGCCCAGCGTGGCGGTGCTGCTCGGATTCTCGCGGATCCTGAACGTGATGCAGCTAAGCGAAGACCACGCATCCATGCTCGGAGTGGAGGTCGAAAAGGCGAAGGTGATACTCATAGTCGCAGCGACGCTGGCGACGGCGGCCGCTGTGTCGTTCAGCGGCCTGATCGGGTTCGTCGGACTCGTCGCGCCGCACGTCGTCCGGCTGCTGTGGGGCGTGGACTACCGGTTCATCCTGCCGATGAGCGCGCTTGTGGGCGCGACGTTCATGGTACTCGCGGACCTCATAGCCAGAACCGTCGTCAGCCCGGGGGAACTGCCGGTCGGCGTAGTCACGGCGTTCTGCGGCGCGCCGTTCTTCCTGTACATACTCCTGCGACGCAGGCCCGGCGCGATGTAACGGTAGCGCGAAATGACCCATACGACAGTCAAAAGAGAATCCAAGACCGCACAGGGGCCGGCGGCGCGCGGCGCGGTATCCGTAAGCGGTGTGTGGGCCGCATACGGAGAGCGGAGCGTGCTGTCCGGCCTCGATCTGGAAGTCGACGCCGGCAGCGTCGTCGCCATCGCCGGGCCGAATGGCGTCGGCAAGTCCACTTTGCTGAAGCTGATAGCGGGCGCGATCTTGCCGCGGCGGGGGAGTGTCCGCGTGGACGGACGCGACGTTTCGCGCCTGTCGGCGCGGGAGCGCGCCCGCCTGGTGGCGGTCGTCCCGCAGTCTCCGGAACTGCCGCCGGGCGCGTCCGCGCTCGACGTCGCGCTCATGGGACGCAACCCGCATCTCGGCCTCCTGTCTTGGGAGAGTGAGGACGACGTGGAGATAGCCCTCGACGCGATGCGGCTGACCGGCGCCGCCGAGTTCGCGGACAGGCCCGTTGATCGCCTGTCCGGCGGCGAGCGGCAGCGGGTGGCGATCTCGATGGCGCTTGCGCAGCAAACACCCATCCTGCTGCTGGACGAGCCTACGGCGAATCTCGACCTCGCATACCAGCCCGCGATAATGCGCCTGATGCGCGACCTGGCGGCCCGGGGCAGGACGATAGTGGCGGCGGTTCACGACCTGACGCTGGCGGCCCAGTTCTGCGACGAGATAGTTCTGCTGTCCGAGGGACGGCGCGTAGCCGCGGGCGCGCCGTGGGACGTGCTGACCGAGGAGCTAATCCGCGAGGTGTACGACGCCGACGCGCTGGTAATGGAGCATCCGAAGACAGGCAGGCCGGTAGTGGTTGGCGGCTAGCCGCTGCGCGCGACCAAGAACTCGTACCCCGCGTCTCCGCTGAACAGATCGGGTGGCAAGTCGTCCAGACGTTGCCGCGTCACCCTAATCGCCGCCTCCGAATTGTCTATCCCTATCCACCGGCGATTGAGCGATTGCGCCGCAATCAGCGTCGCGCCAGAGCCGCAGAAGCAGTCCAGTACCAGATCGCCTTCATTCGACGACGCTTCCACAATGAAGTTCAGCAACTCCTGATTCTTCTGAGTAGGATAGTCGGGATGCTGGGGGTCCTTGAACTCCCAAATGTCCTGCATACGCTTGCCGTTCCGTTCATCGGCATATATCTTCTTGCGCGGCACGCCGTTCGCAGACCATTCGATTAGGCCCTGCCTGTCCAACTCCTCGAGGACGCTGGGTTCACTGCGCCAGTGGCGTCCCTTGGGTGGCATCATCCCCCGCCACGCCTTGCCAGTGTTGCCGTGGGTGGTCTCTCCAGGTGCGTGGAGGGGTATCGTGGTGTACTGCCGCCCGTCGGATTCAGTCTTCCTGAACAGCCGGTCAACGTCCTGATCAGTGAACGGGACGTGCGGATCGTTCCAAGTCAGCTTGTCGGACTTCGAGTAGAAGAGGATCATATCCTTGACATTGCCATAAGCTCTACGGCGGAAGTTCTTGGGGTTACACTTTATACGGGCAATGTCGTTGCGGAAGTTCCTGCGACCGAATACTTCATCCATCAGAATCTTGACGTAGTGCCCCATCTTGTAATCTATGTGCAGATAGATAGAACCGTGTTCAGCAAGCAGTTCACGAAGGAAGATTAGACGCTCGCGCAAAAATTCCAAGAACTCGGCATCTACAATAGTATCCGAGTATGCCACTTGGTCATCGTAGCTGCTACTGACCGTGTTGGTCCTATCTGATCCAATCCTGAAACGGCTATTGGTTGCGAATGGCGGATCAATGTAAATGAGGGCCGCCTTGCCCGTATATTCATGCAGTAGATTTTTCAGAACGGGAAGATTATCTCCGTAGATTAGCTTGTTGACATGCGCCGTGCAAGATATGGACTCTAATTCTGCTGGATGAGTACCCCAGAGGATATCCATTTCGCTCTTCTTGTTATCGTAGCTAAGGAACATGACCGCTACACCTGATACAAGAACTCGCGCAGAACCAAGCTGCTCATGATGTCATCTTCTCTTGATGTGATGTCGTTATACATCTTGCCTCGGCTCTTGATGTATAACACGCCATCGAGAATCGCAATTGGGACGGCGCTGAGACCGGGTTGATCAAATATGGATACGGCGTCGTTGAATTGCGCGTTCTGGTGTCCGCCGAAATCTGTCAGGAATTTTGCCTCGCCAATAATGTATCGCCCTCTAAGACGAACCAGCAGATCCAAACCCTTGTTGCCGTCATATCCAAGGTGTTCGTTGGCAAATGCCTTCAGTTCAGCATCACTTCCATCCAGTATGGCATCGTCATCCGATGACAAGAAATCACCGGTGGTAAATGCCGGTATGCCCAGACTCCCCTGGTTTATCCACCTGCGGAATAGCGGGCCAATTTGCCGATTGGTTTCCTTTGGCTCTGAAGCGCGTGCGAAAATCTGGTCCAAGCCCATTTCATAGAGGCGCCCACACAGGCGAGCGACGGTGGCTGGGTTGCGTCTAATCGCAGTAGGGTCTCTCCGCAAGTATGCAACATAGGAATCCTTGATCGGGAATAGAGCTAGCTTCAGCAGGTTCTCGATAAGGGCTATGTTGTTTCGCTCGTGGAAGGACTCCTCTACTCGCCCCCATACTTCTGAGTCAATATCCCTGATGCCTTCAGGTATCGTAGGATAGACTCGGAAGAGGTCGTCAAGGTAGCTACGCTGGTTCGCGTAGTCAATGCTTAACTGAGTCCAGTAGTTCACCGACGCGCCCCAGTCCCCCTACGGCTCCACCCGGAAGGCGTGGCGCGACAGCCGGCCCATCTCCAGCTCCTTGGACGCTTCGATGATGATGTCGGTCGCTGCGTCGAGGTTCATCTCGCTGGTGTTGATGACCAGGTGGTAGTGCTCCGCCGAGTCGGGATCGTCGATGTTGAAGAATCGCCGGAAGTACTCGGAGCGCGCCGCGTCGCGCGCCACTATCGCGGCTTCCGCGTCCGACTGGCTCATGCGCTCGCGGACCATGATGCGCTCAACACGGTCCTCGAACGTGGCGATCAGGCCGACGCGCAGCACGTTCGGGTTGTTCTCTAGGATGATGTGCGCGCCGCGTCCGACTATGACGACGTTGTCGCCGTTGGCCAGATCTTCGATGACCGTGCGAATGGCGGTGATGTAGGCGTTGTCGTCTATCTCGTGGCCGCGCGTGGTGATGAGAGTTGGAAGTTCGTCGTACTCAGAGATCAGAAACTCTGGATAGACCGTGCCGAAGTACGGGTCCGGCCCGCCGCCGGTGTACGCCGTGCGCTCCATGATGCGCTGGATGATGCGCGAGAAACGCTCGGAACGGGTGGCCGGCCTCTGCTCGCGCTGGTCGAGCGCCTCCACGGTCGCCTGCAACTCCCGCGCGACGTTGGACAGGATGAGCCTGTCCACGTAGTCCGCGTCTATGCGCCGGGACAGCTCGGGTCCCAAGAATCGCCCGCCGCCGCCGGATAGTCCACCTGTTACGATAACGGCCATGATCAGACCTCGCGCTGTCTCTGTCTGACTTTGTTCTGTTCCGGACACCGGTTACGCTTGCGTCATACTAGACTTGCGGTGATAATATCAGCATAGCATACGTGAATGCCGTAGAAGCGCGGGGCGCGCAACGCCCCGTCCGTATGCCCAAGCGTGTTGAGTGTATCCATCCCGCCGAAGGGGTGTCAACAGAATGAAGATGACAAGGAGACAGAAGTGACGACTCTCATCACGCGCCGCCCGTCGCTCGAGCGACGGCTGGAGCTGGCGGAGGCCCGCATCGAAGAGCTCGAATCCCTGGAACGGCAACACCAGCAGGTTACGAGCGTGCTGGCGCGGCTCGCGGCGCTCGCCGACCACAACCCCAGTTTGGTGGTCGAAGTCGAGTTCGAAGGCACGGTTACCTATCGCAATCACGCGGCGCGAGATATGTTCCCGGATCTGGATTCGCTCGGCTTCAGCCATCCGCTGCTCAGTGGGGTGCAGCACATCGCCAGTCGTATGAAACGCGGCGGTCTGGAATCGCTGACGCGCGAGATAGACGTTGGCGACCGCGTGTTCAGCCAAAAGGTCGTGCTGACGCCCGACTACCCGCAGATAAGCGTGTACGCCGATGACGTTACCGGACAGAAGGCGGCGATGAACGCGCTCGAAGTCACATCGTCCAATGCTGAACTGCTCGCCACTGAGAACGCGCTTCTGGCTGAGATTGGCCGCATCATCACGTCGTCGCTCAATATAGACGACGTTTACGAGCGGTTCGCGCAGGAGGTGAAACGCCTGGTGCCGTTCGACCGCATCGCCATCAGCATAGTGGACTTCGAGACGGAGACATTCGAGAACGCCTACGTGCTGGGCGTGTTCGCCGCAGGACGCGAGCTCGGCGACCGCGTGCTGCTGGAAGGCACGATGCTCGAGCAGGCGATACAAAAGAGGGACGCCGTGATCCTTCAGGGCGACGTAACCGAACTGGCGCAGAAGTACCCGCGCATGGTGAGGGCCGGGCTGAAATCGGTCATCGCAGCGCCCATCATATTCCGGAACGAAGTGATTGGCGTGCTTCACCTGCGCTCTCTGGATGAGAACGCCTACGTAGAGCATCACCTGGACCTGATCCGCAAGGTCGCCGCGCAGATCGCTCCGGCCGTCGCCAACTCGCAGCTGTACGCCGAGAACGTAGCTGCAGCCGCAGAAGCCCAACGGCTGGCGACGCAGAACGCCGAGATAGCCGAGATAGGGCGCGTCATATCGTCGTCGCTCGATATCGAGGAGGTGTACGCGCTGTTCGCCCAGGAGACGATAGCCCTGGTGCCGTTCGACCGCATCTCCATCAACTTTATTAACCACGACGAACACGATTTCACGACCGCATACGTCGTCGGCGCCCCGGTCAAGGGACGCGCCATCGGCGATAGCACGCGGCTCGCCGGCACGTTCACCGAACAGGTGTTGCGAGACCGTAAGACGCTCGTGTTCCATCCCGGTTCCAAGGAGGCGATGTTGGGTCGGTTCCCGGGATTGGGCAACGAGTACGACGCTGGGCTGCGTTCGTTCCTCAGCGTGCCGCTCATCTACAACGACCGCGTGATAGCCGTGCTCAACTTCCGCTCGCTGGAACATGACGTTTACCACCAGCACGATGTTGAGATGGCAGAACTGATAGGCGCGCACGTGGCGGGCGCGATCGCCAATTCGCGGTTGCACGCCGAAACGTTGGAGGCGGACCGGATCCTCCAGGAGCAGGCAGAGGAGCTTACGCGCTCCAACGCCGAGCTGGAGCAGTTCGCCTACATCGCCTCGCACGACCTCCAAGAGCCGCTGCGCGTCATATCCGGCTACGTAACGCTGTTGGAAGACCGCTATGGAGACAGAATAGACGAGGAAGGGCGCGAATTCATCGGATTCACCACCGACGCGGTTCACCGGATGCGTACGCTGATAGACGACTTGCTCAACTACTCTCGCCTCGAATCGCACGGCAGCGCGTTCGAGTCGGTGGACGTCAACGGCGCGCTGTCCAACGCGCTTGCCGACCTGGAGGTGTCGATAAGCGAGACGAACGCCCGGGTTACGTCCGAATCGCTGCCGGAGGAAGTGTTCGGAGACCCGGTGCAGATAGCGCAGCTGCTCGAAAACCTCATAGCGAACGCAATCAAGTTCCGCAAGGATGACGTCGCCCCACAAATTCACGTATCATGTCAGCATGAAGGCGCCGCGTGGAACTTCTCGGTTGCCGATAATGGCGTCGGGATCAGAACCCGGTATCAGGATCGCATCTTCGGGATGTTCAAACGCGCGCACAAGCGCAGCAAGTATCCTGGCACGGGAATCGGGCTTGCCATGTGCTCCAAGATAGTAGAACGACACGGTGGGAGTATCTGGGTAGAATCGGAGGTAGGCGAGGGATCCACCTTCCACTTCACCATACCCACCGTTTAGGAGGTCTAACATGACACTGGGCAGCGAGACTAGGCCGGTTCAGATTCTGCTGGTCGAAGACAATCCCGCCGACGCGCGACTGACGCAGGAGGCGATAGGCGAGACGGACTTCCAGCACCGCATTCATTGGGTAGAAGACGGCGAGGAGGCCATGGAGTTCCTGCAAAACGAGGGTGAGTACGAAGACGCTCCCCGCCCGGACCTCATCCTGCTCGATCTGAACCTTCCGGGCATGGATGGGCGCGAAGTGCTCGCCGAAGTGAAGAGCGACGACGACCTGGGGATGATTCCGGTTGTCGTGCTTACCACGTCCACCGCACAGCAGGATCTACTCTACTCATACGGGCTGAGGGCGAATAGCTACGTTAATAAACCAATCGACCGGAAACGTTTCAACGTAATGATACGGAGTGTGCTGGACTACTGGATAAACATAGCCGTGCTACCTAGCGACTGAGCGTCGCCCTGACGAGAAAGCGGTGCGAGGAGAAAGTGTGGGAGGACACAGAGCGGCTTCCCCGCCTCGATGAGGGGAGGCTGAGTTGGTGAACCCTGCCCTAACGCTAGTCGGCGAATGGGATACGGCGGCAAGCCGGCGTGTGAGACGATTACACAAGGTGAGGTGAGGGAATGGCAGAGAGAAGATTCTGGCTCATGAAGTCCGAGCCGTCCGCCTATTCGTTCGACGATTTGATGAATGAAGAAGACCAGACCGCAGAGTGGGACGGCGTCCGCAACTACGCGGCGCGAAACGCGATGCGCGACCAGATGCAGGCGGGCGATGGCGTGCTGTTCTACCACTCCAACGCCAAGCCAACCGCCGTAGTCGGCTCCGCGACCGTCGTGCGCTCCGGTTACCCGGATGATACAGCGTGGGACCCGGACTCCGATGGCTACGACCCGCGCAGCGTTCCCGATAACCCGGTCTGGTACATGGTGGACATCCGCGCCGAGACCAAGTTCCGAAAGCCCGTAACGCTTCAGGAGATCAAGGCGCGCGCTGACCTGCAAGACATGGTGCTAGTGAAGAACTCGCGCTTGTCCGTCCAGCCCGTCACGAACCTCCAGTGGAAGATAATCCTCCAGCTGGGCATGAGCGACTAGGGATGTACTCTTGGCGAGGCGACCCTAATCTCAGCGGCAGCAGCGACCGCGACTACCTGAGCCAGATAACCCTCCACCTGACGGACCAGATAGATCGCAGCCCGACCGGCTCGCCTGAGCGCGCTCGCAACCACTTCCTGCGTGGCAATGCCTATTTGGATGCGGGCGACTTCGCGTCGGCGGAACGCGACTATGCCGCCGCCCTAGTCATCTCGCCGGATGACACTGCGATCTACAACAACCTCGGCCTCGCCCTCCGCTATCAGGAGCGCTTCGAAGACGCCATCCGCGCCTACGACCGGGCTATTGCCTTGGACCCGTCGTACCGCGACGCCTATACGAACCGTGGCGTAGCGCGGGCCGATTTGGGAGAATTGGAAACCGCGGTGGCCGATTTCACGCGAGCTACCGAACTGGACTCAGACTTCTGGTTCGCCTTCGCGCAGCGAGGTCTGGCGCTGTGGGCCCTGGGACGCCGCAGCGAAGCTGAGGACGACTACGCTCGGGTGAGGGCGCTGCAAGGCTGAAGAAGCGTCGTGGACTAACCCCCGCGAATCATCTCACTTGTATCAGATTACAAGCTGATCCAACTTGCCGAAAATTCGTTCCGAATACCCTTGACGCGCACAATCGTTCTGTTCTATTGTTAGAACACGATTCATACAGCGCGAGGGGCCAAGTCAACACTCCTCGGTTCAGTCAGTACACCCGCGTCTCCCATCCCCCGGAGGACGCGGGTGACATTTTTCACGCAGCTTCGCAGCCAATCAATCCCACGTCAACAGTAACCACATCACGTCTTCGCATCTTTGCGCCGTTGCGCTAAATCAAATCGCCGCGTCAATACCCCACCGCGAAGCCGTCGGCGCGTGGATCGCTGCCGCCCGTCAACGCGCCGGTGGCAGCGTCGCGGGTGATTATCTGCCCGCTACCGAATCCAATGCCGTGCGGTTCGCCCACCAATATGCGGTGGCCGCGCGCGGCGAGGTCTCGAATCACGTCGGCGCTTGCCGCGCTCTCCACAGCGATTCCCTCGCCGATGCGGACGCTGAATCGCGGCGCGTCGAGCGCCTGCTGAGGCGTCAGTCCGAAGTCGATCATATTCGCCAGTACCTGCAAATGCCCCTGGGCCTGCTGCATGGCGCCCATTACGCCATAGCTGGCGAATAGCTCCCCATCCCGCGTCGCCATGCCGGGTATCAGCGTGTGGAAGGGCAGCTTGCGCGGCTCCAGACGGTTGGCGTGAGACCGGTCCAGAGAGAACGACGCGCCTCGATTGTGCAGAGCGATTCCCGTTCCCGGCGCCACCAAGCCGCTGCCGAAAGACATGAACAGACTGTTGATCAGGGAGCAGGCGTTGCCGTCGCCGTCCACTGCGCTGACATAGACCGTATCATGATGCGCGGGCGGAATCCCATGCGTCGCCATGGGCAGCGCGCGCTCGCCGGAGATGAGAGCGCGCCTCTCGTCGGCGTAGCTCTTGGCTAACAGCGACGACACCGCGACTCCCATGGCTGACGGGTCCGTTACGTAATGCAGAGCGTCCGCGAACGCCAGCCGCATGGACTCTATCAGATGATGGAAGGCGTCGGCCCTCTGGAATCCCATTCCGGCCAGCTCGAACCCCTCCGCGATGTTCAGCGCCATGAGCGCGTTCACACCCTGCGACGGCGGCGGGACCTGCCAGATATCGTGCCCGCGATAGCTCGACGTGATCGGCTCGACCCACGATGCCTCGTGCGCCGCCATGTCCTCTACGGTGAGCCAGCCCCCCTCTGACTGGACGAACGACGCTATGCGCTCGGCGAGCGCGCCTCGATAGAAGGCATCCGCGCCGCCCTCGGCTACCGTTCTGAGCGACTGCGCGAGCGTTGGCATCGTCATCATGTCGCCCGCGCGGGGCGCCCCGCCGTTCAGCAGCAACTCGCCGGCGGCAGGCCCCGCCGACAGACGCTCTGCGCCAACGCTCCAGTGGTTTGCGATTACGTCCGAGACGGGAAAGCCGTTCTCAGCGTAGCCGATGGCCGGACTAAGAGCGTCGGCAAGCGTCATCCGCCCGTAGTCCCGCAGCAGCGTCTCCCAGCCGCTAACCGCGCCCGGCACAGTTACCGGGTATGGTCCCAGCGCCGGGACTTCGCGCAGCCCGATGCGGCGCAGGTCGTCGAGCGACGCGGCGGCGGGCGACCGCCCGCACGCGCTCAACGCCCTAACACGCTTCTCGTCAGCCATCCAGACGAGCGCGAACAAGTCTCCGCCCATACCGGTCGAGTGCGGCTCGACGACGTTCAGCGTCGCTGCGGTGGCAACGGCTGCGTCCACAGCGTTGCCGCCCTGCATCAGCGCGCGCAGGCCCGCCATCGCCGCAAGCGGCTGCGTGGTGGCGACCATGCCGCCTGTGGCGCGGAGGTTCGATCTACGAGATTGAAGCTGCATAGGATGACCTTTCCTGACTTCCAGACAATCATTTCACCTTCGGCAAAGACCCGAGCGCCGGATGTTATCTCAACTTTGTCCTTTGCGCCTTTGCGTTAAATTAGAACTTGGCCAGCGCGAGCGCCTTTTCCGCGTCCACCACACGCGGGCCGTCCGCGCTCAGCCTTACGCCTACTCTCGCCTCCGGCGGCAGGCTGAACGCGCGTTCTCCATCCAGGGCGATCGTCGCGGGACGCAGCGCAACCGGGATAGCTTCGTCTCCCGGACGCATGACGGACCACTCCGCCACGTCCACGCGCTCCACCGAGCCGGGAGATACGGGGGCGAGCGCCGAGTCCCCTCCTGGACCGAAGCGCAGGTGCAGCCCCGCATGAGCGTCGGGCGCGACCTGGCGCAGCCGCGCGCCGATGGAGGATAACCCGATGCTGGTAACGTTCGCCCGCGTAAGGAACAGCTGGTGCAGCGTAGCCATGTCCCATATGGCGCGCGCGCCGACGAATCGCTCTTTCGACACCGCTACGTCCACCAGCGCCATGTCTCGGTACTCGCCGTCCACGAACACATTCAGGCGGCTGTGTCGGTATGTGGCGGTGTCTGCGTCAACGGCGCCGGTGGCGACGGCTCCGGCTGCCATGCCCGCGATCGTGCCCTCTATCATCGTCGGAAAGACATTGTTGGTGCCTGTCGAAATGGGCAGCAGCGGGATGTCGCCGCATTCGGTCGCCACCGCCCGGTTGGTGCCGTCGCCGCCGAGCGTAACGATGCAGTCCACACCGGCCTCTCGCATGGCGCGACCGGCGCGCGTCGAGTCTATCTCGGCGTGGAATACGGTCATATCCAGGAACTCGACGTTCAGACCCAGCTTCGCGCCGTCGAGCGCGCTGCGCCCAAGTCCGCCGCTGTCCGGCAGGAACAGCGCGCGATTGACGCCGACCGCATCCATACCCGCCAGAACCCGCTTGAGGATATTCACCTTCTCGTGGTTTGGCACGAACCTTCCCTGCGCGACGATGCGCCTTATATCCTTGCCCGCCGCTGGGTTGGCTATGATGCCGACTGTACTCACGATGGCTACGCTCCTGTACTGGCGACGGGCATCGCAGATTAAACCGTCGCGCCATGGTATCTGCCGCGCTCAATCAGATCGCGCTCCGACCGCCGAAATCTGGCGCGGATTCAGGGATCGAACCGCAGACCCAGCGGGTCATCGTCGAAATCCAGGGACTCCAGTGCCTCTTCGGCAGCTTCTTCTATCGAGTCGTCGCCTACGCGCATCGCCTGCGTCAGCGCGCGCCGCGCCAAGTCGCCGCCGATCATGCCGAGCGAGCGAACTACGGCCAACTGCACCTCGTGGTCGTCGTCGTTCAGCAGTCGAAGCAGGTAGGGGAGGGTGTCCTCTTCGCCCAGGTAGCCACAGGCGGTCGCCGCCTCGTAGCGTATCGCCGCGTCCGAGTTTCGCATCTCCTTCATAATTGTCGGCAACCAGCGCGCGTCTGAGCTTCTGCCCATCGCGTATATCGCGCTTCTTCGCAGCAGGATGTCGCTATCAGCGTATGACGACTCGATGATCGAGCGCACCGGCTCGGTGTTGAACGGAGCGACCGCCTCGATCGCGCGTCTCCGGGTCTCCAGATCCGCGTCGCCGCTGCGTATGACGCCAAGCAGCGCGTCGCTGATCCTCGCGCCGTCGCGCCGCGTCAGCTTGCCCTCTCCGGCAAGCTCCGCGAATTTCGACAGCGCGCTCGCGGCGGCGGCGCGAACCTGCGCCGATTCGTCCTTGGTCAGCAGATCGATTAGCGGGCGGATGATGGTGCGGTCTTCCGAATCCCACAGCCCGGTCGCCGCCCTTGCGCGCACATCGGCATCCCGGTCGCGCAGACAGGCGCGGAAGACGGCGGTGAAGTCCAACTCGATGTTGTGGTCCGCAAGCTCAGACATCCTGTCGAGCAGATCCCGCCGCCGCTCGATTGGCGCGCGCGACAGTGAAGTCAGAACTTCGGCGACGCGAGCGCGCGGCAGCCCCGCGAGCTGCACGAGGTCCGTATGTCTGATGGGGGCGTCAGGGTCGCCCAGATCGCCCATCACCTGTTCCAGAGTCATGGCGAATCACTCCAAGTCGCGGGCCAATTGCGGGCCAATTGCGGGCCAATTGCGGGATTGAACGTAATAGAGCGCCCGAAGGCGTGTCAAGTATAATATCTGTATCCGGCCAGCAGCGCAGTCCCCCTCTCCCCCAGGGAGAGGGTTGGGGTGAGGGTGATGAAGATGCCAATCCGAAAGCGCGTGCGCGCTGACGACGTGATGACGCAACTGGGCGCCGAGTACGGCCCGGCCGAATGGGAGGCGCGCTACAACCCAGCGGAGGAGTTGGTATATACCATCCTCTCGCAGCACACGTCCGACATCAACTCAGAGCGCGCATTCCTGAACCTGATGCGGACGTTCGACACGCTGGACGCGATAGCCGACGCGCCGGTAGAGAAGATAGAGGACGCCATCAAGTCCGGCGGACTGGCTAAGCAGAAGTCTGCCCGCATCAAGGAGGTGCTGAACATCGTCCGCGCCGACATCGGCTCGTTCGACCTGTCGTTCCTTGGCGAGATGCAGCTGGACGAGGCAAAGGCGTGGCTCAAGGCGCTGCCCGGCGTCGGTCCCAAGACCGCCGCCATCATCCTGTGCTTCTCGATGGGTATGCCCGCCATGCCCGTTGACACTCACATCTACCGCGTATCGCAGCGACTGCGGCTCATCGGCCCGAAAGTCTCTGCGGACAAAGCGCACGACATACTGGAGCCGTTGGTGCCGCCGGAGGATGTGTTCGCCTTCCACGTCTATCTGATACAGCACGGACGGCAGGTGTGCAAAGCCCAACGTCCCAGATGCGACGAGTGCGTCCTGGCCTGGGGCTGCCCATCCGCCGGCAAGATAAAGCCGCCGGCGCGGCGTAGGAAGCGCGCAACGAGGAGCGGAGCGTCCCGGCGATAACCGCGCTGCGCCGCCTACCCGCTAAACACTATATGCCCCGCCGTCTGGTTTCTGTTCAGGCGGCGGTTCAGGTACAGCCCCTCTAGGATGAACTCTATGGCCGACGCCACCGCCTGCGGCTCGCCGGACGGCTCTATCCGAGTCACCATCTCGTTCATGTTCGCCATCTGCGGCAGACGTTCGACGTAGGACGTCGACGGCGTCTCAGTGCCGGCCTCGACGGTCAGCCCCTCATCGAAGCGCATCAGGACGGCGTCGAACTCGCGCGGGCTGAAGTAGCGGCTAAACGTGTTCTGGACCGCTTTCTTCACCAGGCCGTCAACTACCTTGAATTCACGGCCCTCTTCGACGCTCTCCATCTCCACCTTGCCGTTGGTGGACGCGACGATGGAGGGAAGATCGCTCACGCGCGGGCTGGCGGACTCTCCAAGCCGCAGGCTACGCTTGAACGCGCTGCCGATAATCGTCTCGTAGTTGGCGATGGATACGCGCAGGCTGACGCCGGAGCGCTGGTTTATCTCCGGGCTGCGCCGCGCCAGGCTGGTGATCTCCGCCACTACCTCCTTCATGTACTGCGGCACTTCCACCGCGTCGGCAGAGTCGTCGAAGCGGGTGTGCTCCTGCTCCATTATCTCGATCTCCTGAGAGATGTCGCGCGGGTAATGGGTGCGAATCTGAGCTCCGTACCTGTCCTTCAGCGGCGTGATGATTCGGCCCCGGTTCGTGTAGTCCTCCGGATTAGCGCTGGATATGAGCATGACGTCCAGCGGCAGCATTATGCGGTAGCCCTTGATCTGCACGTCGCGCTCCTGCATCAGGTTGAACAGGCTGACCTGGATGCGCTCGGACAGGTCAGGCAACTCGTTGATGCTGAAGATGCCGCGGTTCGTGCGCGGTATCAGGCCGTAGTGGATGGCGAGCTCGTCCGACAGATAACGGCCCTCGGCAATCTTGATGGGGTCTATCTCTCCGATCAGGTCGGCGACGGTTATGTCGGGCGTCGCCAACTTCTCGGCGTAGCGCTCGTCGCGCCCAACCCAGCGGACGCTAACGTCGTCGCCGGAGTCGCGCAGCTTCCCCTTGCACTCGGCGCATATGGGATCGAAGGGATTGCAGTTTAGCTCGCAGCCCTCGATAGCCGGCACAGCCTCGTCCATCAGGTCCACCATATTCCTGATGAGGCGCGACTTCGCCTGACCGCGCTCGCCGAGCAGGATGATGTCCTGACCTGCCAAGATGGCGTTCTCGAGCTGGGGAATGACCGAGTCATCGAACCCCACGATGCCAGGAAACAGCGTCTCGCTGTCGCGGATGCGCCGGATCAGGTTCTTGCGAATCTCCGCCTTGACCGGCAGAACCTTGTAGCCGGATTCTCGAAGGTCTCCGATGGTATCTGGTCGTGAAACGGCCGTCATGGTTGAATATTCTCCTCGGCTCGCGCCTTAGCTGTGTTGGCTGCGTACAGTGTACAGGTATTATCGAGAGGTGTCAGTGTCAAGGCGATTCGGGCAGAATTGGTGTATCATGGAAGCAAGACGGTCTACGACCGGAGGTGAGCGCATGGTAACGGCAACCGGCTCCATGACGGCGGACGAGCTGCTGGCGATGCCGGACGACGGCTTCCGCTACGAACTGGTAAGAGGAGGCCTAAGGAAGATGCCGCCTCCGGGTTACGACCACGAGCTGTTTGGCGGTAACATATACTTCTCCATGAGGCTTCACGTCCAAGGGAATCGGCTGGGCAGAGTCAGTTCCGCAAACGGCTTCCTTCTTGCGCCCGACCACGTTCGCGCGCCGTACGTCGGCTTCGTCCTAGCTGAGCGAGCGAGAATGCCCGGCGCAACGCCCGGCTACTTCCCGGGACCGCCCGACATTGCCGTCGAAGTCATATCGCCCAACAACAGATACGGCGACGTCGAGGAGAAAGTAGAAGACTGGCTCGCAGCCGGGACTCTCGCCGTCATCGTCGTCAATCCTCGCAGCCGGACAGTGAGGATTCACCGCCCCGGCAGCGACGTCGCAACGCTGCATGAAGACGACAATCTTGAAGTCCCGGGAGTCATCCCCGGCTGGCGCATGCCCATCCGAGAAATCTTCGAGTAGCGGGGGAACCTCCATGCTGAACTATATCTGCAAGACGTGCGGCGTCCAATTCGCCGAATCCGACCAGCCGCCGCCAGAATGTCCCATCTGCCTCGATCCGCGCCAGTATGTGGGTTGGGAAGGGCAGCAATGGACGACTATGGGCGACCTCGTACGCGACGGCTACAAGAACGACCTGCGCGACGAGGAATCCCGACTGCTTGGAATAGGCATAACTCCTTCGTTCACCATCGGGCAGCGCGCGCTGCTCGTTCAGACACCGAACGGCAACGTCCTCTACGATTGCATCAGCCTGCTAGACACCGATGCCGCAGCCGAGATTGAGCGACGCGGCGGAATTGACTACATCTGCTTCTCCCATCCGCACTTCTACGACAGCATGGTCGAGTTCAGTCGAGCCTTCGACGCGCCGATCATCGTGCCAGAGGCAGACCGCGAACACGTGATGCGCCCGTACCGCGCCATCGAGTATTGGGATGGCAACCCGCTCGAACTGGTCCCGGGACTGACACTCATCCAGTGTGGTGGCCACTTCGACGGCAGCGCCGTGCTGCACTGGCGCGACGGCGCCGACGGCAAAGGCGCGCTCCTGGTCGGAGACAGCATCACCGTCGTGCCTGACCGCCGGTTCGTGAGCTTTATGACCAGCTATCCAAATCTGATACCGATGTCCGAATCGAAGGTGCGCGGCATCCTGTCGGCAGTGGAGCCGTACGAGTTCGACCGCATCTACGGCGGCTGGTGGGGCCGAAACGTAATGAGCGGAGCGAAGGACGCCGTGACGCGCTCGGCAGAGCGCTACATTCAGCACATAGACCTGGGGTAGAGAAACCCGGCGCTCCCAATTCCAGTCGAGCGCGGGGCTTGTGGTCACGGGCCGGGCTTGGCCCAGCCCTTTGACCGCTCGACCGCCCGACGCCACTCGCCGTACAGACGTTCGCTCTCGGCAGCTTCCATCATTGGCTCGAATGTCGCGTCCGCCCGCCACAGGCCGGACAAGTCGCTCATGCCGCCCCAGAATCCGACGCCTAGGCCCGCGAGATAGCCCGCGCCTTGCGCCGTCGTCTCCGCAATGGCAGATCGCTGCACCGGCGCGCCCAGCATATCCGCCTGGAACTGCATAAGCAGCCGGTTGGAGGTCGCGCCGCCGTCAACGCGCAGAGACGAGATCGGCTCACCCGTGTCTCGCGCCATGGCCTCTAGAACGTCGCGGCACTGGTAGGCGATGGACTCGAGCGCGGCGCGAGCTATATGAGCTTTCGTCGTTCCCCGCGTCAGTCCGACCATCGCTCCGCGCGCGTACATGTCCCAGTAGGGCGCGCCAAGCCCCGAAAAGGCGGGAACCAGATAGACGCCGCCATTGTCGGGCGCCTGCGAAGCCAGCGACTCGGACTCCGCGGACGTTCCGATGATCCCCAACCCGTCGCGCAACCACTGGACCACTGAGCCGGCGGAGAATACGCTGCCTTCAAGCGCATAGACTGTCTCCCCTCCGAACGACCAACCGAGGGTGGTAAGAAGGCCGGACGACGAATCTACGCGGCGCGCGCCCGTGTTGACGAGGGCGAAGCAGCCGGTGCCGTAGGTGTTCTTCGCCGCGCCCTGATCGAAGCACGCCTGACCGAACAGCGACGCGTGCTGGTCGCCAGCGACGCCGGCTATGGGCACGGGCTGCCCGGCGGACATATCGCCGGCCACATATCCGTACACCTCGCTAGACGAGCGAACTTCCGGCAGTATCGCGCGCGGGATGTCCAGCATAGCCAGCAGATCTTCGTCCCAGTCCAGCGTGTCTATGTTGAAAAGCATCGTGCGACTGGCGTTGGTAGCGTCCGTAGCGTGGATGAGCTTGTTCGTAAAGTTCCAGACCAACCAGGAGTCAACCGTGCCGCACGCAAGCTCGCCGTTGCGGGCGCGGCGTTGGCCGTCCGGTATCGAGTCCAGCAGCCAGCGGATCTTGGGGCCGGTGAAGTATGCGTCTATCGGCAACCCGGTCTTGCGCCGAACGGCCTCTTCATAGCCCGCATCCTTGAGCCGTTCGCACAGATCGGCGGTGCGGCGGCACTGCCACACGATCGCGTTGGACACCGGCTCGCCCGTGCGCCTGTCCCACATGACAAGCGTCTCGCGCTGGTTGGCGATGCCGATTGCGGCGATCGAGCGCGGGTGCGCTTCCGCGATCTCAAGCAGTTCGTCCACCACCTCGACGCACGACTCGAACAGCTCAACCGGATCATGTTCCACCCAGCCCGGACGCGGGTATATCTGCCGAATCTCGCGGCTCGTCGTCCACAGCGGCGCGCCGCTGCCGTCGATCAGCATAGCCGTAGTTCCGGTGGTCCCCTGATCGAGGGCTACTATGTGTCCGGGTTGCGTCATGTCAAGAGCGTCCTTAGATTGCTGTGTCCGGCGCACATCCTAACATATGACATATGCTTGCGGCTGCGATTGAGTTCGACGGCTCAGGTTGTGCCAAGTGGCGCGGCTGCGCGATAATGTCAGCAGAAACACAGCCCTCCGCGTCCGAGCCCGATAGAAGGAGAAACAGCTTGGGATTCTCAGCCGATCTACGCCTAGAGGCCGCGCATATCTGGGAGCGCGAGCAGAACCACCCGTTCGTCACCGGCATCGGGGACGGCTCGCTGCCGCTGGACAGATTCAGGTACTACATGCGGCAGGATTACGTGTTCCTGATAGATTTCTGCCGCGCCATCTCGCTGGCAGTAACTAAGGCGCCTAGCGTAGAAGACATGGGCTGGTTCGCCACGCTGATCCACGAGACGCTGAACACGGAGATGTCGCTGCACATCAGCTTCTGCGCCGACTTCGGCATTACGGAGGAGGAGTTGGTGTCCACCGAGCCGTCTCCAACCACCCTGGCATACACGCGACACATGATGAACACCGCCTACAATGGCACGGTAGGCGAGGCAGCGTCGGTCATCCTGCCGTGTTCGTGGGGATACTGCGAGATAGGCCAGAAGTTGTACGCCGCCGGGCTGCCGGAGAATCAGCCGCTGTACGGGCAGTGGATCGAAACATATAACGCGCCCGAGTTCGAGGAGCTCGCCATCTGGCTGCGTGGCTTCGTGGACCGCTACGCGGAGACGGCGGGCGAGACCGAGTTGGATTCGATGCGCCGAGCGTTCATGCTCAGCAGCCAGTACGAGTACATGTTCTGGGACGCCGCCTGGCGTATGGAGGGTTGGCCTGTATCCTCTTAGCTTAGCTATCTCGGGGCGCGCGCCGTGAACCGGCTGCGCGGACCCAATTACAGGTACTGGGCGTTCGCGGCGCTGGCAATAGGGCTGTTCACGTCGGTCTCCGATCTCGGCAGCATGACGGTCGCGCTGCCTACCATCTCGACCGCGTTCGGCGCGGACCTTCCCACCACGCAGTGGGTCGTCATCGGCTACACCTTGACCATCAGCGCGCTGCTGATGCCTATGGGACGCCTCGCCGACATCGTGGGACGCAAGCGCGTCTATCTGCTCGGATTTGCGCTGTACGCCGTGGCGGCCACGTTCGCCGCGTTCTCCCCGAATATCTGGGCTCTGATAGGAGTCAAGATCGTGCAGGGTGTCGGCGCCGCGATGACGCAGGGGACATCCATGGCGATGATCGTCGCCAGCTTCTCCCAGGAGGAGAGGGGCAAGGCGCTGGGATTGCAGATGAGCTTGGTTGGCGCGGGCGGCATCGCCGGCCCCGCGATCGGCGGGCTGATAGTCGGAGAGCTGGGCTGGCGCTGGGTGTTCTTCGGCACGGCCGGCATGGGCGCGATATCAATCATCGCGGCGCTCGTTCTCATAGACGCGGCGCGGGCGGGACAGTCGCGCGGCGGCGGGCGGTACGACTGGAAAGGCGCGCTCCTGTCCACCCTCGCGCTGCTGGCGTTCCTGAACGGCATGACGTGGTCGCGCACCATCGGCTACGGCCATCCGCTGATAGTCGGCGCGTTCGCGGCGTTCGTCGCGCTGTTGGGCGCGTTCGTGTTCCAGGAGCTCCGCAGCGCGTCGCCGATGATGGACGTGCGGCTGTTCCGGCGCAGGTTATTCGCGTTCGGCGTACTGGCGAGTTGGCTGAACTTCCTGGGGATGCAGTCCGTCCGCTTCCTGATGCCGTTCTACCTCCAGGCGGTGCTGGGGCTGCACCCGACGACGGTCGGGCTGGTCATCGTGCCGGGCGCGCTGTGCATGATGATAGCCGGTCCGATGTCAGGCTTCTTGTCCGACCGCATCGGCTGGCGCTGGTTCACTATGGGAGGCATGGGAATCTCATGCGCCGGACTGCTGATCCTGGCCAACCTTCAACCCGACTCTCCGGTTCTGCTGGCGATAGCGGGCATGGTCTGTCAGAGCATGGGGGTCGGTGTCTTCAACGCGCCCAACAACTCGTCCGTGCTAAGCGCGGTCGAGCCGAGCAAGCACGGCGCGATATCGGGCTTCCTGAACCTGGTGCGAACCTCCGGCAACCTGTGCAGCATCGCCATCGCCACCGCCATCGTCACGGCGACTATGGGAGCGCACGGCTACGAGCCGTCCTTGGCCGCCGTCTCCACCGACGGAGGTGAAGGCCTGCTCGCCGCCTTCACGACCGGCCTGCGCTACGCCTACCTGACGATGGCGGTGGTAGTGGCGTTGGGACTAGTAGCGTCCGCCTTCAAGGGGACACGCTACGAGTTGGCGGAGGATGGGACCAACCTTAACCCACAGACGCAGAGGGGTGCCGAGACGCGGAGAGCGAATCAGTAATCCTTCGCGCCTTCGCGCTAAATCCAGAGTGCATAGATTTGACCCAATCCCACGCACGCTGTATAAATGCCGTATCCAAGACGTGGGAAAGCGAACGATGCCCCTATCCCCATACACCGCGCTCGACCTGACCGAAGGCGGCTTCAACTGGTGCGGCAAGCTGCTGGCGGACCTCGGCGCGGATGTGATCAAGGTGGAGCCGCCCGGCGGTAGCCCGACGCGTAAGATTGGCCCGTTCATTGACCCTGAAGACGAACTCGGGCCGGATTCGAGCCTGTTCTGGGCAGCGTACTGCGTGAACAAACGATCCGTGACGCTCGACCTGGAATCCGAACACGACAGGGCGCGGTTCAGGGAACTTGCTAGCAGCGCTGACTTTCTGATCGAGTCGTTCAAGCCCGGATACATGGCATCGCTGGGGCTGGGCTACGATGACCTCGCCCCGTCCAACCCCGGCCTCGTGTACACGTCCATCACGCCATACGGCCAGACCGGGCCTTACGCTCAACACGACGCGCCCGACCTGGTGGCGTGGGCGATGGGCGGGATGCAATACATCTGCGGCGACAAGGATCGTCCGCCCGTCCGCATTAGCGCGCCCCAGGCGCAACTCCACGCCGCGGGACAGGCCGCCGCCGGTACGATGGCCGCGTTCTGGCATCGCCAGCAGACCGGACAGGGACAGCATGTGGACGTATCCATGCAGTTGGCGGTGATATGGACGCTGATGAACGCGACGCCGTTCCCGCCCTTGCACGGCATCAACATCGAGCGCGACGGCGCTTTCCGATCACGCGGCCCGCTGTCGATTCGACAGGTGTTCACGTGCGCCGATGGACACGTCAGCATCGTCTCCTCGCCGCGCACGCTATCCGGCATGACCGAGTGGATGGTAGAGGAAGGTGTCTGCCCTGGATGGATGATTGAGATAGAATGGGAGGGTGGCGGCATATCTCCGAACGACCTGCTTGAAAACCCCGACGCCATGGCGCGGTTTCAGGCGGTGCAATCCGAGATGGAGCGATTCGTCGCTACCAAGACCAAGCGGGATTTATACCAGCGCGCCATAGATCGCGGCATCCTGCTCGCGCCGTGCCACACCGTCCAGGACATAGCAGAAAGCGAACAGCTTGCCGCGCGCGACTTCTGGGTTGATCTCGAACATCCAGCGAACGGGCGCAAGCTCACACACCTCGGCCCGTTCATCAAATTCGGCCAAAACCCAATCCGCTTCCAGCGCGCCGCGCCAAAAGCCGGCGAACACAACGACGAAATTCTGAGCAGCGCCAAGCTGAACGGCAACGATAGAAACGTCCCCTCTCGATCCTCACTCCCAGTTTCTCGCTCCTCACCCCCCATGCCTCTGCATGGCATCAAAGTCCTCGACTTCTCTTGGGTAGGCGTAGGCCCCATCACCACAAAGCACCTGGCGGACTTTGGCGCGGACGTGATCCGCATCGAATCGGTGAGCAGGCCGGATACGCTGCGGAACGGAGCGCCGTTCAAGGAAGGCATCCCGGGCATCAATCGCAGCCAGTTCTCCGCCAACTACAACTCCAGCAAGCGCGGGCTGGGGCTGAACTTGGCGACTGAACGCGGTAGAGATCTCGCCAAGCAGCTGATCCGCGAGTGGAAGCCGGACGTCATAGCGGAGAGTTTCACGCCGCGCGTCATGCCCGGATTGGGCCTGGCATACGACGACGTTCGCAAGCTCGTTCCGGACGTCATCTACTTCAGCACTTGCCAGCAGGGTCAGACAGGGCCGCACTCAGGCTACGCGGGCTTCGGGATGCTCGCCGGAGCACTCGCGGGCTTCTACCACATCACCGGCTGGCCCGACCGCGAACCCGCGGGGCCTTATGGCGCGTACTCGGATTTCGTGAATCCGCCGAACGCCGCCGCCGCAATCGTCGCCGCTCTCGAATACCGGCGACGCACCGGCAGGGGACAGCGTCTCGACCTGTCGCAGTACGAGTGCGCCACGCACTTTCTCGCGCCCGCGATCATGGACTACATGACTAACGGACGATTGCTGAACCGGCGCGGCAACGCCGACGACACCGCCGCGCCTCACAACGTGTACCGCTGCGCCGACTACCACCGCGCCTACACCGGCGAAGGGGAACAGTGGATCGCTATCGTCGTATCGGACGATGACCAGTGGCGCGCGCTGTGCGATCAGATGGGACGTGCCGATCTTGCGTCCGACACTCGCTTGGCGTCCGCCGACGGACGCCGCGCGAACATGAGCGACATCGACGCCGCCATAGCGTCGTGGACGCGAGACAAGGACGCTCGCGCCCTTATGCTCCGACTTCAAGACGCGGGCGTTCCCGCCGGAGTCGTCCAAAGCCAAGCCGACCTGTGGGAAGACCCACAGATCGCTCATCGAGGCTTCTTCCAGTGGGTGGAGCACGCCGAGTGCGGACTGATGCCCTACGACGGCCTGGCATACCAACTGTCCCGCACGCCGGGCGCGATACGGATGCCGCAGGCGCTAGTGGGTCAGCACAACGCCGAGATACTGTCGGAAACGCTGGGAATGGGCCAGGCTGAAGTTGACGCGCTGCTCGCCGATGGCGTGCTGGAACAGTCCTGATCGCAAAATCCCGCTTCACGACTCTGTACCGTCATTCTCGCCTAGTTGGAATCCAGACCGCTCAGCTACTGTCGGCCCCGATTTCCCGAAACAACGCCTACCAAAAACCCAACCGGAGAAAAACTATACCCACAGCCCTCGACATTCCTACCGTCATTCCGGCGAACGCCGGAATCCAGAGCGCTAAGCTACCACCATCCTAGATCCCCCGAAACACCCCTACCAAAGCCCAACCGGAGGCAAAGATGCCCACAGCCCTCGACGGAATCAAGATCATAGACCTGTCCCGCATGGCGCCGGGACCGTTCTGCACGATGGTACTCGGCGACTTGGGCGCCGAAGTGATCCGCGTCGAAGAGCCGGGAGGCGGACGGATGGCGCGCGAGCGATCAGGCGGATCGGACGCTGGCGAGGCCGCCCGACGCTTGGCGTTCAACGCGCTCAACCGCAACAAGCGATCCATCGCCCTTAACCTCAAGTCGCCGGACGCGCGACGGGTTCTGCACAGGCTCGTCGAGGACGCGGACGTGTTCGTCGAAGGGTTCCGTCCGCGCGTCGTGTCGCGGCTCGGCTGCGACTACGAGACGCTGAACGAGATCAACCCGCGTCTGGTCTATTGCTCGCTATCCGGCTACGGACAGGATGGACCGTACTCGAACCTCGTCGGGCACGATGTCAACTACATCTCGGTCGGCGGCGCGCTGGGCGTAATTGGCGAGCGTGGCGGCGCGCCCGTCATCCCGTACAACATAATCGCCGACTACGCGGGCGGCGGCTTCCACGCGGCCACGGCCATCCTAGCCGCGCTCATGGCGCGACAGCATACCGGACGCGGACAGTATGTGGACGTCGCGATGTCCGACGGCGTGATGTACATGATGGCGTCGTTGCTGTCGGAGTACTTCGCGACCGGCGCCGTGCCGTCGCGCGGCGAGGCGGGCCTAAACGGCGGCGCGCCCTACTACAACGTATATCGCTGCCGCGATGGGCGATATATTAGCGTCGGCTGCATCGAGCCGTGGTTCTGGGCAACCCTATGCCACGCCGTTGGTCGGGATGACTTGATCGACGGGCAATTCGACCCGGCTCGCGCCAAGCACGTCCAAGCCGAGCTATCCTCCGTGTTCGCCACGCGAGACCGCGAAGACTGGTGGCGCGAGCTCTCCGCCATAGACAACATAGCCGTAGCGCGAGTCTCCACGCTCGACGAGACGGTCTCAGATCCACAGAACACACACCGCCGCATGGCCATAGACGCCGGAGAGCACGATGGCGAGACCGTCCGACAGGTCGGCATCGGCCCCAAGCTGTCCGACACCCCCGGCAGCGTCCGCGCCCTCGGCGCAACCACCCCCGGCCAGCACACCAACGCCATCCTCGCCGAGCTAGGCTACAACCCCGCCCAAATAACCACGCTGATGGCAGACGGGGCTGTGGGGTAGGGGATGCTATGTCCTATGATCCCAGTCTAATTCCATACTGCTGATTCATCTACTGAGGATATACAAATGAAACTATGACGATTCCGATACGAGTAGCAGAATCGCCGCCGCTGCTGAATTGATCACATAGTGGGCCCAATGTGGTGGAACATCTCGCATTTCCGTCCCGCCGCCATGGGCAGATCCCAATTTATTCCTGGTCGTTGCAATCAGCATGATTGGTTGATCGAAGAAGGTAGGTAAATTGGTTCGTCCACGAATAATTTGGAGCAGTCGCTGAGCTGTGTCGTTGTCGCTATATTCCCATCGCTTCTGTTCACAAATAATCTTCATGACGCTCTCAAGAGCACTACAGCATTTGGTCACACATTCACCATAGCGTCCAAATCGGTAGTCTGAGAGGGCACCCAAGAATTCCGTATTGGCGGTGGCGAATCTTGAATTGGCTAATAGTACTAATGTAGGTTCGATGGCGCTATTGTGAACAACTTCGCTGTCACGCCTTATAACCCGAGGAAATTCGCTGATTCTGTTATCTGAAAATACATATCCGGTGAGTAAGTATGGAAGATTGTCAATTAAGAAGAATTGTTTATACCTCTGATGACTTCATCAGGTGTGGCTTTCATCAAGGAGATTGGCATGTTGAGGAGATATTCAGAAAAAAAATGATTTCAATGAAATCTAGGAATCTGTCATCATCACATTGTAATATGAACCCATAGATATCTCTTGCTTCAGAGATTAAATTAGAGTTGGTTAGAGTCGCCTCACCTTCCAAGTATAGCAGTCGATCGTATATATTGGCCCAGAAATCAATCAGCTTCAATCTTGTATTCGTTGGCACCTCATTCATGGGAAAATTATCTAGACATAGCTTCAACACTCGGTTCCTGAATCCGGTAGTGAGCAGAGGAATTGGCCCATTAGATGATCCCGGACGGCTTGAGAATACGTCGAACATTTGGATGAAGTTCATTTGACTTATCAACCCCCTTGTTATGGAGTATAAGTTTTCCGGATTTAGAATTCCTTGCTAGGAATCGCGCAATTCCCTCACCACCCCCTCAAGCCACTCGCGCAACTGCGCGAACCTGAACGACTCGGCAGCGAACAAACACATGAAGAAGGCGTGCGCCTCCCGGCTGTCGCAATCAATGAAGTAGCCGTTGAGTCGCAGGAAGCTGTCGGTGGCGTCTAGCGCCGTCCGCTTGTTGCCATCCACGAACGGGTGATTCATGGCGAGGCTCTCCATCAATGCGGCCGCTTCCTCAATGATGCCATCGTAGTAGCCGATCTGCGGACGCAGAATGGCGGACTCCAGCCCGCCCATGTCTCGGAGTCCGTATGATCCACCGAACTCGGCTATCTGCTCGTCGTGGATCGCGATGACTTCCTCGACTGTCAGAAACTCGCGCGTCACGAATCAGCCAGCAACTCGTACAGCAGCCGGTTCCGCTCCACGCTTGCGCGGTGGTGCGCCATCACCTCGGGCCGCACGTTCCGACGCTCGGCGTTCTGCGCGATGTAGCTCCGCATCGCATCGGCATACACCGACTCGACCGACCGACCGTCCCTACGCGCGATCTCACGCGCCGAGTCGAGAAGCTCAAGATCTGCGGGATCGGAGAACTCTATTCGTTGCGCGACCATCGGACTGCCTCCGTGAATGTATGTACTAATCCTATCCCCGCGCGCCAGCCCAGTCAAGACGGCTGGAAACCGATGAACCTCATGTATTCATCGTGGGGTCCAATCCACATCCAGGCAAAGTCGTCGCCGGTCCGGACGGCGACTGCGCGGTAATTTCTACCCATGCGCGCTGACCAATATCTCCGACTCGCCTGAACCGGATAGATGGATGCTAGTCATCCGATTCGAGAAATCCGTAATTTCGCCTCGCAAATCGATGAGAGGACAGCCCCGACCATGTTAGAATTCTTGGCAGCGAGGTCTATACCATGGGACAGAGTTGCCCGAGTATGCGGGAGTTCCGACAACTGCCGCGCGGGCCGACAGCGCCACTCGTTTGTCATGGTTCAAACCTGAAATCCCGATTGTGGAAATCCCACAGAGGGCATAAACGAATTTTCCCCCGACCTGAATTATGCGCGAGCCTACTTGATGGGGGAAGGTTATAGCTTGTCCTGAACTCGATTCAGGAATGGAGGTGAAGTCCTCTATGCAGACCATAATCAACGACCCCGGCGACTTCTCCTATGTGATCGGACCGTACAAGCAGCCGATCGCTACCGTTTCACCGGGCGAAACATTCATCGTGGAGACGGTGGACGCATTCGAGAATAGGATTACTTCGCCAGACGACGACATCACGCAGATAATCACGCTGCCCTACGTGAACCCCCTGACAGGCCCCATCTATGTCGAAGGCGCGGAAAAGGGAGACACGCTCACCGTAACCATCCACTCCATCGAGGTTACGCGCGATTATGGCGTCAGCGCGCTCATCCCGGAGTTCGGCGGGCTGTGCGGCACGGTCTTCACCCGCACGCTCAATCCGCCTTTGCCGCCACGCGTCATGCTGCATCCCATTAGCGACGGCGAAATCACCTTCTCGGAGGACCTCGACATCGCCCCGATACCGTACGAGCCCTTCTATGGCACAATCGGCGCCGCGCCGGAACTCGAAGCGATATCCTCGCTCGCGCCCGGCTTTCACGGCGGCAACATGGACGCAGCCGATGTCTGTCCCGGCAACACTATCCACCTGCCCGTCAACGTTCCCGGCGGTCTGCTGCACATAGGCGACGGACATGCCGCGCAGGGCGATGCTGAGGTCTGCGGCGTTGCCACCGAAATACCCACACGTGGCATTCTCACCGTTGGTCTCATCAAGGGGCGCCACATCGCCACGCCGCGAGTCGAGTCCGACGAGTTCCTGATGACCGTAGGCAGCGCCCGTCCGATGGAGGACGCAGCCCGCATCGCCTTCTACGAACTGGTGATGTGGTTGGAGTCGTCTTACGGCATCGAGCGTCTGACAGCATACCAACTCTGCTCGCAAGTCGCGCGTGTGCGCCTCGCAAACATGGTAGATATACTCTACTCGGTCGTCGCCAAGTTCCCCAAGCGTTACCTCCCCCGAAGATGAGGAGCAAGGGCTTTGCTTCCCCAGCCAAACAGAAGAGTTCGATCAAGAGCGAGCAGCCAAGAGGTGCGCCAAGGCCGCTAGGAAGAGGGCACGGACGGAACCCTCTCCACTAACCCCCGCAACCCCTCCGACAGCCGCGCCTCGAATCGCCCGGACGGGCGCGCGCCGCGCAGTTCCGGCGGCAGTGTCGCCACGCGCGCGCGGTGATACTCGCGCGCCTCGCTCAACGATGGAAGCGGCGCCGACAACTCGCCATCGCGCAACACGGGCGATAGCAGAGCCTCGCCCCAATCCTCATGACGTGGCGTCGGCGGCTCTTCGCTCAAGCAGATCACGTCGCCGCCCAGAACGCCACTGTCGCCGTCGTCATCGTATCTGCGGTACACCTGCTTGGCGCCGGGCAGATTCGCCTTGCCTTCGCTCAGCTTCATCACGGGCTTGCCGTCGTACTCGACGATCTTGTACACGAAGTCGGTATAGGGAGCGTCAGCCGAAGTACCGACGCGGGTGCCGACTCCAAAGCCGTCTATGGGAGCGCCGGACGATACCAGGTCGTCTATCGAGTACTCGTCCAGTCCGCCGCTGGCTAGGATACGGACGCCGCTCAGATCAGCGTCGTCCAGAAGCTGCCGAGCGGCGCGCGAAAGCGCGTCCATGTCGCCACTGTCAAGGCGCGCGGCTCGCAGCGCGTCGCCGCGTTCCGCCATCTCGCGCGCGACCGTGATCGCGTTGCGTACGCCGTCGAGCGTGTCATACGTATCCACGAGAAACACGCTGGACTGAGGGAAGGCGCGCGCATAGCTGCGAAACGCCTCGATCTCGCTGTGAAAAGATGTGATGAACGAGTGCGCCATAGTGCCTACGGCGGGGATGCCGAGCTCCGCCGCAGCGCGGACGTTGCTCGTGCCGTCGAATCCGGCGATATGCGACGCGCGAGCGAATTTCATCGAGGCGTCCAAGCCGTGCGTCCGGCGCGCCGCGAAGTCGAAGACCTGTCGCCCCCGCGCCGCATCCACTACGCGCGCCGCCTTGGTCGCCAGCATGGACTCCAGGTTCACGCGGTTCAGCAGGAACGTCTCGACGATCTGGCACTCGATGATGCTGCCGCTCACTTCCATGACCGGCTCGGATGCGAAGAATATTTCGCCCTCGCGCATCGCCCGCGCCGAGCCGCCGAATCGGAACGAGCGCAGATAGTCCAGCGTCGCGTCGTCGAACAGCCCCAGTCGTTCGAGCGCGGCGATGTCGGCATCCGAGAAAGACAGCCCCCTCAGGTAGTCGAGCGCCGACTCCAGACCGGCGAACACGTAGTAAGCGCGATTCTCCGGGAAAGTTCGGAAGTACAGGCTGAACGTCGCCTCGCCTTCCTGACCGCTTCGGAGATACGCCTGCGCCATCGTAAGCTGGTACAGATCCACGAACAGGGCGTCGGAGATTTGGGCGGGCAGATCGTCAGCGGCGGAGCTCGCCATCACGGTCGGTCCCGAAACCCGGCGATCGCCTCAGCCGTCTCGTTCTCGCCCGCCTGCCGGGCCGCCTCGACCGCAGCGCGTCCCTCGCCGTCGCGCGCCTTCGTGTCGGCGCCGTACCGAATCAGCGACAGCGCGATCTCGGTGTTCCCTTCCGAAGCGGCGCGAGTCAATGGAGTGAAGCCTTCCTCATCCACGGCAGAGACGTCGGCGCCGGCGGCGGCCAACGCGACGATGACCTCCGGATGAGCTGAGAGCGCCGCCCAGTGCAGGGGAGTCTGGCCGCCATCGTCCTGTATGAGAACATCGGCTCTTGCGGCTATCAGCGTCTCGACCGTCCCTACATGGCCCTCGAAGATAGACAGATATAGCGGCGTCAAGCCGTACTCGTTCCGGGCGTTCATGTTCGCGCCGGCAGCTATCAGCGCTTTCGCCGCTTCGCTCGCGCCCGTCCATGCCGCCTGGTGGAGCGCGGTCTCGCCATCCTCATTCACAGCGTCCAGCATTGCGCCGGCGGCTATCAGCGCGTGTAGGGTGTCCGTATCGCCGGACCACGCCGCCTGGTGAAGCGCGGTCTCGCCGTCGTCGTCCATCGCGTCTATGTTGGCTCCGGACGCGATCAGAGTCCGCGCCGTCTCGATCTTTCCGGATGAGGTCGCCAAGCTGAGCGGCGTCCAGCCGTAGTCGTTGCGGGCGTCTATGTTCGCTCCGGCCGCCACAAGCGCCTTGACCAGCTCGGCGTCGCCGGCAAGCGCGGCCCAGTGCATCGGCGTGTCGCCGCTGTTCTCCGTCGCGCCAATATCGGCGTTAGAAAATATCAGGGACAGCGCGGCGCCTGTCCTGCCCTCGATTGCCGCCAGACACAGAGGAGTCTGCCGGTAGTTGTTCTTGGATTCGATATTCGCCCCCATCCTTACCAGGGCGTTTACCGTCTCGACATCACCAATCGCCGCCGCCGCGTGGAGGGGAGTCTCGCCGTAGTCGTCCGCAGCGTCTATCTCCGCGCCGCGCGAGAGCAGTTCCCGCGCCATCTCGGTATCGCGCGCCCAGACCGCGCGGTGCAGCGGAGTAAACCCATCGTGGCAGCCCGCGTCTATCTCCGCGCCGCCATCGACGAGCGCGCGCGTCGTCTCGACCGAGCCGGACATGGAGGCGAAGTGCAGCGGCGTTCTACCTTCGTTATCTATCGAGTCAGTATCCGCGCCATTAGAGATTAGCGCCCTCACCGCGTCGGTCTCGCCGTTCATGGCGGCAAGGTGCAGAGGCGTAAGATCCATGTCGCGGGCCGTATCGGATGCCATCTTCGCTACCTCTCTTTCACCATCATCGAACGAAGTGTAAGATTGCGCCCAAAATAGTTCAACGTGTACGGAGGCTACGTGATGACTAACATGAAAGATACTCAACCGATCCTGCTCTCCACGTCCCCGGAATCCGCGGGCCTGGATCCCGACCGGCTGGATAAGCTAAATGCGCTGATCGAGTCGCACATCGCCGACGGCCGCTACCCGGGCGCTCAGATCGCCGTGGCGCGGGATGGCAAGCTGGTTCGCGCCGCCTCTTTCGGCGACGCCCGAACCGATCCGGAGGCTGCGCCGGCGGACGAGCGCACGCTGTGGCTTATGTTTTCGCAGACGAAGGTAGTCGTAACGGCGACGCTGTGGCAGCTTGTCGAGGCGGGCGCGCTGCGGTTCTCGGACAAGATTAGCGATCACGTGCCCGAATTCGCGTCCAACGGCAAGGGCGAGATTACGCTGTTTGAAGTCATCACGCACCAGGGCGGGTTCCCGTCCGCCGAGGTTCCGCCTGAGGCGTGGGCTGACCACGACCTGCTGCGAACCGTCGTATCCGACTTCAGCTTGGAGTGGACGCCTGGTTCCAAGGTGTCGTATCACGGGCTGTCGGCGCACTGGGTGGCGGCAGTGGTCATAGAGGCTGTAACCGGACGCGACTACCGCGATCACATCCGCGAATCGCTGCTGGCGCCTCTGGGCTTGGACGACGAGATATTCGTCGGCGTAGGCGCGGAGTCGGATGCGCGCTGCGCCGACCTGCACGCAATCGAAGACGGCGAGATGAGGCGCTCTGAGCGCGCCAACAGCCGAGAGTTCCGAGCGGCGGGCGTGCCCGGAGGCGGCGGATACGGCACGGCGACAGGCATGGCGGCGTTGTACCAGATGATGCTCGCCGGCGGCGTCCTGAACGGGAAGCGCGCGCTCGGCCCGCGCGTGATCGAATTCGCCACCCGCAACCACACCGGAGACCGCGTGGACGAGAACATGGGGATGCCGATGCACCGCGGCCTGGGACCCCACGTGCGAGGCTACACCCCGACGATTCGCGGACTCGGCACAATAGCCTCCCCGACCACGTTCGGGCACGGCGGCGCCGGAACGTCCTACTCGTGGGGAGATCCCGAATCCGGCGTATCGTTCACCTACCTGACCAACTGCATGGCGCCGGAACCCTGGCACAGCATCCGCCTAGACCAAGTATCCAACATAGTGCACGGCAGCATCGTGGGGTAGGGCAGGGCAGGACATCCAGACTCCAGGGAAGGAGTGATTGACCATGGCCAAGATGCTCTGGATCACTGGAGTGGCGTTGGCGCTGTTCCTCGTGTGGATGATGGCGTCCGAGGCGGCGAAAGCGAACATTCCCGACGATGACATGGGTCAACCGCAGTCGGCGCCGAGCGGTCTGACACCAACGCCTTTGCCGCAGCCAACGCCGCCGCCGGATCCGACGCCCTTGCCAACACTGGAGCCGATTCTGTCGCCTCCGGCGCTCCCCCTGGGACCTACACCCGAGCCCGTGGTGAATCAGGCGCCTAAATGCTGGGAGATAGATACCCCCAAAGTCGTTCTCAGCCAGACGCCTGAAGGATTCCTGGCCGTGTCGCTAAACTGCGACCACTCGGACCTTTCTCAAAAACTCGCTTGCGACGACTTCGAGACTTGGGGCGAGGCCCAGCTGTTCTACCTCATCTCCACTACGTTCGGACAAGGTTCCGACCCTCATTGGCTCGTAGCCCACGATTCGGACGGGATCGCCTGCAAAGACTTGACGGGAGCGCCTCGCATATACGACGAGCTAAAGAGGCTAGACGCGACTGTCAGTCAACTGCTCACAGACATAGCCATACTGAACTTCGACAACAGGCGCAGGAATTGCAGAGACAGTGGAGGAAACTGGCTGCGCAACGAGGATAGAGAGTGGGTGTGCGAGGACTGATGGGCAGAAGTCGGTATAGCCCCCTCATATCGTCATTCCCGCGAAGGCTGGAATCCACCGCCCCGCTGGTCGTCGTCCCAATCGTCTATGATGGCGATTAATGCGGGTAAGAGCAGGTTCGAACTCGATCAAGGCCGACATGACCCCGCTAAGCGTCGGAGGCGTGTCCAGCGCGATCACGAAGACTGAAAGCCCACCAATGGCAAACCCGAGTAGCGATCTGGCGCGTTCCAACCGATTATTCATGACTCTCTCCTCGGGTCCCAAGTATGGGCGATCTCGAACAGCGCGCCTACCTGTGGGCGCGACATCGTGTCCATCATGAATTTAACTGCATCCTCTCGATCGGCGGGAACGGGCGTCGACTCATGGATACGCCCATGCTCGATCCCCGCGCGAATGAGATCGGCAAGGCTTTTGCCTGCGCGCTTAGTCGCGCCTCGAAGGTATCCGATCTGTCGCCATGTGGGCGGCTTTGCGTAGTATGCTGCGTCCTGGGCAATCACTTCGGGCGGGCTAGGGGTGGCTCCACAGCTCATACAGTTGCCTCCTTCTGTCCTGGCGGCGGAAACTCTTGCAAGGAGTCGGTCATTCTATTCCCTCCAGTTCGCTTCGCAGCGGCGCGAATCATAGGACCTCCCTTGTGAGTACCCGTCCGAAGGTGTGGTGCGGGCAACCACAAGTGTTGCCTTTGCTTCCTACAATCCCCTCTTCCGTACCATCAACTCCCTCCGCAGTATCTTGCCGGACGGGTTCTTCGGCGGTACTTTCAACCACCGAACACAGCATCTCATCCCGCCGCCGCAAGACTCCGGCTCGCAATCTCGCGCATCCGGGCACGGAACGTCGCCTCGTCAAGCGTATCGTCCTTGACCATGCACATTTCCGCCGCTACCCTGTCAATCAAGTCGTGCGCGTCATGGTCGTTGTCGTCCAACTCCCACAAGAGAGGAATTACCGCATCATCGAGCCCGCGCATATCAATCTCGCCGCTGACATAAGCCATGAGGCATTGGAGAATCTGCTCTTTCATGCTCTCACCCCATGATCGGACTGTATCGCTATCCGTCTCTGCCCAAACGCGATATGAAATTTACGTTGTTCTGGATATTAGGCGAAAGCTGGAAAACGGTCAAGCGTATCTGGAAGAAAGGCGAGCGATGAGTGGGCGCGCCTCTAGAGGATTCCCGCCCGGAACGCGCAGCAGGATGGTACGCATCGGACTAACGATCAACGACTGGGTCATCTGCTACGCTCACCAGTACGTAAGCGCATCCGGAGCATCCATCACACGCCCGGACCCAAAATGGATTCGGGTTGACGACCTGATCCTCAAGCAGTGAAGAGGTGTAGCTACACTCCCCTCTCCCGCTCTATCAACTCCCTCCGCAGTATCTTGCCGGACGGGTTCTTCGGCACGGCTTCGATGAACTCGACCTCGCGGACGTGCTTGAAAGTCGCCAGCTTGCCGGCTACGAAGCTCATCACGTCGTCGTCCGTAAGCTCGGCGCCAGGCCTGCGGACTACGAACGCCTTGGGTATCTCCCCGGACTCCAAGTCATCTTTGCCGATAACGGCGGCGTCTGCGATGGCGGGATGCTCCAGCAGCACCCCCTCCAGCTCGGCGGGCGGCACCTGGAAGCCCTTGTACTTGATAAGCTCTTTCTTGCGGTCCAGCACCCACACATAGCCGTCGGCGTCGGCGCGCACGATGTCGCCTGTGTGCAGCCAGCCGTCTTCGGTCAGCGTCTCCTCGGTCGCGGCGCGGTTGTTGTAGTACCCCTTCATCACCTGCGGGCCGCGAAGGATTAGCTCTCCGATCTCGCCCGCTCCAAGCTCGCGCTCGCCCGTCTCCACGTCCACCACCTTCTGCTCGGTATCCGGCAGCGATGGACCGATGGAGCCTGGGCGAACCAGCTCAGGCTCCATGAAGTCGGCGTGGGTTACGGGCGAAGCCTCGGTCATGCCGTAGCCCTGGATGATGGGGAAGCCCATGACTTGCTCGATGCGCGTCTGCATATCCGCCGACAGGGGCGCGGCGCCGAAGAAGCCGACGCGCAATGCCGACAGGTCGTGGTCGGCGACACCGGGATACTGCGTCAGCCCCAGCCCGACCGGCGGAACGGTGAACATCATCGTAACGCGGTGGCGAGCCATAAGCGACAGGAACTCGTCCATGTCGAAGCGTCCCATCATCACCTGCGTCGCGCCCGCTCCTATCGCGCCGTTCATCAGCACGTTCATCCCGTATATGTGGAACAGCGGCAGGTGCGTCAGCACGACGTCGTCGGCCACCATCACGCTGGCCTCTCCAGGCCGGTTCAGGAACTGCTGCACGTTGGCAACGAGGTTATGGTGCGTCAGCATCACGCCCTTCGTCAGCCCGGTCGTGCCGGACGAGTAGGGCAGCACGGCAACGTCCTCGACCGGATCCACGGCGACGTTGGGAGGTGTGGGGGAGGCGCTTTCGACCAGCGCCCAGAACGAGCCTTGTTCCGACGGGTCGGTCGATATGACTATCTCGCGGCTCAGCTCTGGCGTCTCTGAGCGCGCGGAGTCTGATATTGCCTTCAGCGCGTGGTGTACGATCAGCGTCTGCGCGCCGCTGTCATTGAGCTGGTGCGCTATCTCCCGCTCGCGGTAGCCTGAGTTGAGAGTGGTAACGATCGCTCCGGCGCGGACGATGCCGTAGAAGGCGATGACGTACTCGACGCAGTTGGGCGCGAGAACCGCCACGCGTTCGCCCGGCGTTACCCCGATGCCGGCAAGCGCCGACGCGAGCCGGCTCGCGCACTCGTCCAGCTGCGGGTAAGTGTAAGAGCGGTCGCCGTCAATCACGGCGGGCTTGGCCCCATAGCGCGACGCGGCGCGTGACAGAAGGTGGGGCAGAGGATACTCGTCATAGGGAGCCAGGGATCGTCGTAGAGTGGTTGCTGTTGCCATTGGAGAGCCTCCCTGTCTGGTCTGCCGGATATGAAGTCTTGGACACGCCTTAGCTCAAGAACATTCTGACCTTCGCGTGGGGAAACACCACTTCTATCACCGCCTGCTTCAGCCGTTCCATCGAGAGTTCGATAGGAACGAACGACGGGTCGTTCGTGGCGAGTTTGTGCGGGCATGGACGGGCAATCTCGGTTTCCGGGCACATATGGCTGTCGGCGACTTCGTCCCAGAAGCCGACGACGCGCATGGGGAAGTAGAGAGTCTCGGCCACGATTTTCAGGTCTCCAAGAATCTCGGACGCCCGGAATGCCGATTCGGTGTCTATATTCAGGGTTGTCCTGTCCATGCCGATACTCGCGTTGCCGATCCGCCGCTATTCGCTACCGGTTGAAGTGGTCCCATCCACCAGAGTCTAGCATAACTTCGCCGCCGTTGGAGTCTATCACTGCAACGCTGGAGCCGCCAAAGCCGTCCGAAATCTCGCCGATGACAGTTACGCCGGCCGGACCCTCGCCAAGCTCGCGCTTCGCCTCATCCATCGTTTCAGCGGGGGCGGTGAATACCAGTTCGTAGTCCTCGCCGCCGGTCAGGGCGAGTGGCATCCACTCGCGCGGAAATGCGGCCCTTAGATGGGAGTCGGCGGGCAGACGCGACGCCTCGATGCGCGCGGACACGCCACTGGCTGCGCATAGCTTTGCGAGGTCCGCCGCCAAGCCGTCGCTAACATCCATCGCGCAGCGGACGCCGGCGCGGGCGAGCGCGGCTCCCTCCACCACGCGCGGCAGCGGGCGGTTGTGGGCCGCGACGAGATGCTCCCGCGTCGCGCTTTCGAGACGCGCGGCGCGGCGCCCATCAGTATCGAGCAGCAGGCGCAGTCCGGCGGCGGAGCATCCGAGATGGCCCGTAACGCCGATGACGTCTCCGGGTCTGGCGGCGTCGCGGCGCAGCGTCGCGCCGTCGGGCGCGGACAGTCCCTCCAGAGACACGCTGACGAAGAACGTGTCTGAGCGCACTACGTCGCCTCCCACCAGCGCGCCGCCGGAGTATTCCAGCGCGTCCATCATGCCATCGTACATCTCGGTCAGGCCGGATACGGGCAGGTCGGCGTGCAGCCCCAGCGTTACCAGCGCGAACGTGGGCGCGCAGCCCATCGCCCCAACGTCGCTCAGGTTCGACGCCAGCGCCTTCCAGCCCAGCCGACGCCATGGCGTTGTGGCGAGCGTGAAATGGACGTTTTCGACCATCGCGTCGGTAGTCGCCACTACGACGCCGCGCGGGTACGACCATGCAGCCGCATCGTCGCCGATACCCAGATCGACTCGGACGCCGCGCGAGCGCAATCGCTCGATCTGCGCGGCATTGCGGGCGCGGATAGAACTCTCAAGGTGGGCTATCAGCTCAAATTCGCCGATGTCTGCTACAAACATGCCGCGATTATAGAATCAACGTGGGTCTTGCGATAGTGTAATATAGGCGGAATACGGAAATAAGGGGGCCGCGCCATTGAAATTCATAGACATAATCTACGAAAAGGACGAAGGGATAGCTTGGCTAACCATAAACCGTCCGGAAGTGTATAACGCCATCCGGGGCAGGACGACGGACGAGATGGCCGTGGCGCTCAAGGACGCGGGCGGAGACGACTCGATTCGCGTCGTCGTCATATCCGGATCAGGTCCCAACGCCTTCTGCTCGGGACGAGACCAGGGCGAGGACAGGACTAGCCCCGAGTACTCCGGCGCTGACGAAGGGCTGTTCATGGATCTGGTGAAACACATCCCCAAGCCTGTGATAGCCATGGTGGACGGCTACGCCATCGGCTCCGGCAACATCCTCGCTTACACCTGCGACTTCACGGTTGCCTCGACGCGCAGCATATTCGGTCAGACGGGGCCGCGTGTCGGCAGCCCGGCGTCCGGCGCCGGTGTCGGTTACTTGGCTCACGTCGTCGGCCAGAAGCGCGCGCGTGAGATATGGATGCTTACGCAACAGTACTCGGCGCAACAGGCGCTGGACATGGGACTGGCGAACTCCGTCGTGCCGCACGACCGGTTGCGCGATGAGGTAGTGCGCTACTGCAACCTGATCAAGAACAACAGCCCGGTCATACTCCAGCTTCAGAAGATAACGTTCAACGAGTCGGCCGAGTACCTGGAGGCCGAGCCAAGCCCGACCGCGCGCTACGCATCGGGATACGAAGAAACCGAAGAGTCCGAGGAACGCCGTCTGGCGTTCATAGAGCGCCGTCCCATCAACCCCGACAAGAACCTGCCGATCACACCGACCGAACGGCAGGCGAAGCTCCTGGAGTAACTGAAACATGACAGATACGATGAAGCTGAACCTGAACCTGTCGCTGCCGTTCGAGAGAGCGGGCGTCGAGTTCCGAATCCAAGTAGCTGACGACGACGGAGCCAGATTCTCGCTGACCGCCGCCTGCCCGGAGACGGGAGAGCAGCTGGCGTTCGTTTCGGGTGTATCTCCCGTACTCGCGGATTGGGTGCGCGGATATACACGCTGGCTGTACCGGTGCCGGATAAGCGCGACCCACACCGACGAAGCCATTACCGGATCATTCGAGCGCGGCCTCGACGCCGAACAGGTCTTAGAGGGTTTGCGTCTAGCTTGCGACATGATACGGCAACGGTTCGAGTTGTACGAAGGAAGTGTCGTGGTGGACTAAGCGCAACGCATCCGGCTATAATCTGCGAATACGCATTCGTTTGTCGCTGAAGTCGCATAATTCCATCTGACATAGCCTCAATTAGGGAATCTCCACATCCAGCGCCACTAGAGGCATTTTTTGGATAGCACGCGAAGGACCAGAACATATCGGGGACGGCCCAACTCGCCGCCTCCGCGATCAGGCTCGCGTTCCGACAGGTTCAGGTTGGCGCAGGAGTCGGCCATGCGCCGCACGCGCCGGTTGAGAATCGGCGCTAGCAACGTCGCCGCCAACGCGATGAACGGCGCGATACGCGCGACGGGCGAGATACGCGGCGAAGCGACGGGATTCGTCCGAGATACCGTCATGGGCGTCTTCGGGAGCGCGGGCCAGGTAGCCAAGATCGGCACGCCCGTCATCCGCGACGTCGTGGCGGCCGCGGTGAGAACCTCGACCGAACGTGGCGGCAGTATGTACGAGGCCAGCCAAGACGCGGTTGAGAGCGCGATCGTTGGCGCGGCCTCCGTCGGCGCGGACACCGAGATCGCAAGCGCGCAGGCGTCCGCGGGCGTCG
This sequence comes from Dehalococcoidia bacterium, assembly GCA_034420955.1. Lineage (GTDB taxonomy): Bacteria > Chloroflexota > Dehalococcoidia > Lucifugimonadales > UBA1123 > VXRN01. The sequence goes on along the minus strand of DAOUKV010000003.1, from coordinate 127,103 downwards.
TCCAAGCCGTGCGGCAGATGGGCGGGAACTTTCAGGATGTCGTCGCGCCCGCCATGCACGGCGTCGTTATCGGCGTAACGGCCACCAATGGCGATCTATTGGCGGCGACGCGCGACACCGCTTCGTCTCTCCTGACTAGCACCTTGCAGTCCGGCGAGGACGCGACCGAGGTGGCGCGAATCATCGTGAACGAAGCGATCAGGGCGTCCAAACTCTATACCAACGGCACGTCGGCGGCAGTGATGGGAGCGACCCAGGGCTGTGTCGAGGCCGCGTACGCCCACGACGACCGGGTCGGCGACATGGTGCGCCTCGCCATCATGTCAGTCGTAGAGGCGCCCGTTACGGAGCTTGCGCCGACGATAAGAGACTCGGTCAAAGTCGCCCTCGGCGAGCTTTCGGGCGAGCTGCGCAACAGGCCGCAAGCGTGGCGTGGCGTGGCTATGTGGCGCGCCGCCAAGAGCATCATCAAGATAAACGGCCTGGACATCGGAGCCGCGCTCGCGTACTACCTGTTGCTCGCTCTCTTCCCACTAGTCGCTCTCGTCATCGTAGGGTTGTCATGGTTCGTAGATCCCTCTGTTATAAGGACGACTATTACCGAGGTGGTAGTCTTCTACTTCCCAAGCTCGAAGGACTATCTCGAAGAAGCTATCATCCACCTGTTCGGCGCTCGCCTGGTAGCGAGTGTGATAGCGGTGGTGGCGATGCTGTTCGGCGCGCACGGGTTGTTCATGGCGGCGAACCGCGGCGTCAGCGCTGTGTTCGGCACTGAGCCGCGCCGCATGATTGATCTGACGCTTTCGACGTTCGCCATAGTGCTGCTGGCGGTATCGCTGTTCTTGGTGTCCGTAACTCTGACTATCGTACTGCAGGTCGGGGTGAGAGTCATCGGAGACATCCCGACGATTGGCATCACGCTGAACCAAGTGGCGGCGCTAGGCGGCCGCGTGGCGTCCATACTCACACCTTTCACAATCGCCGCGATCGTGTTCATCGTAGTCTATAAGAACCTGCCCAACACCTACGTGCGCTGGAGCAACGCCGCGTTCGGCGGTTTCGTCACGGTGATCCTATTCGAGATGGCCAAGTACGGCTTCTTCTGGTTCGCCGCCAATATTGCCAGCCAGCGCAACGTGCTGTACGGCTCGCTGTCGTCGGTCATCCTGTTGCTCATATGGTCGCACGTGGCCGGGGTGATATTCCTCTACGGCGCCGCGCTGACCAAGGAGGCGTCGGAGCTGCGCCCCCAGGAGTCGCCGATTTCCCTGCGAGCGCACTCCGAGGAGATGGATCGCGTTTTGGTCATGGAGGAAGAGCGCCGACGCGAGAACATAGCGAGAGGCCGCGCGCCCTCCCACAGCTATCGATATCCCGAAACGCGGAGAGACCCACATCCCAGGCGTCGCCGAACTATGTAGGGGGTTAGCGGGACTGGAGCGGCCCGTCGCTCTGTCGGCCCTCGCGATCAGTCCGCGCCAGAGTCAATGACGCCGCGCCGACAGCGAACATGATCGCCACGCCCACGAACGCGAACGCGTAGCTGTCGGTCAGGTCATAGACCGCGCCTGTCATCCACGGCCCGATCCCAAACGACACCATTGTGGCGAAGTTGATGATGCCCATTATCTTGCCGAAGTGTCGCACCCCGAATGCATCCTGCACCACCAGTTGGAACAGCGCGCCGAACGCTCCATTGAATATGCCCATCATCGGAACCGCCGTCCACATCAGGAATGGGTTGTCCGCCCATAGCGTCGCCAGCAGGCATACGGCCTGCCCGCAGAAGTTCACCATGAGCGCGTTCCGCGCCGTGATCCGTTCCGCCACTATTCCCATCATCCACTTGCCCACCACGCCCATGAGTCCGTACAGCGTCAGCACCGATACCGCAATCGCCAGCGGCGCGCCTCCGTCCTGGAGGTGCGGGATGATGTTAGGGATGATCGCAGAGTACGTGAAAGTGCCCAGCACGACGGAGAGCGAAATGGCGTAGAACGCGCGCTCGCGGAGCGCGTCGCTCAGCGTTCTGCCTGTCAGGTGCGACAGCCTGGAATCTCCTCCAGCATGGCCCCTGCCGTCATCCGCGCCGAACTCCTCATCCACCTCCGAGCGTTCGGGAAAGTCGCGCACCGTTACGAGCGCATACGCCACGAGCAGGAGAGACATTACGCCTAGCGCGACATACGTTCCCTGCCAAGACAAGAGCGTCAGTATCAGACCCATCAGCGGAGGGAACGCCATGCCGCCGACGTTGTTGCCCATAGCCGTAATCGCCATCGCCCGGTTGCGCCTGCGCTGAAACCACACGCCCACCAGCTTGCCCGCCGACAGCATGGACGCGCCGGTGTAGCCTATGTACTGGAGCAGGCTGAGCGCGTACCAGTGCCAAAGCTCGGTCATCAGCGGGCGCGCCACGAAGCTGGCGGCAACGAGTACCAGCGATACCGCCATCATCGGCTTCGTGCCGTAGCGGTCTATGACCCAGCCCAGCCACGGCGCCAGCAGCCCCCCGACGAGCGTGAACGACAACGACAGGTTGATCTCCGCCCGGCTCCAGCCAAATTCCCTCTCCAATGGCTCGACGAACAGACCGAACCCGTACTGTCCGGCCCCAGTGCCGAGCGCGGCGATCAGAAAAGGCGCGGACACTACCCACCAGCCGCGATACACGCGGGGCATCCGGCGGGGCAGGGTGAGTTGCATAGCGATCCTTTCGGCGCGCGCCCTTCTGCTGGCGCTTGTTGCGCGAAGTGGGCAACGGGAGTAATATAGCAGAAACTCAAGTGTCAACGGGGAGGGGACACCATGACTATAAGTCAAACGACTATTGATCAGGCCGAACGCGCCAACGGCGCCTCTCGCTCCGTCCCAGCCGATTCCAACGAGCCGATGATACCGGACGCGGTGCCCGTCGAAGACCCGATACACATAGGCGCGGAGAATCGAATCCGCTACTTCCGCGAGAACCTCTACCCCTACGGTGAGCGGATGCGCCGCCGCGAGTATGAAGCCGAGAAGTTGCCGCTCCAGGTAGAGTTGATCAAGCTGCAAAACTCGGTGCGCAGGACGGGCGATCGAGTGATCATACTGTTCGAGGGACGAGACGCCGCCGGCAAGGGCGGCACGATCCGCAGGTTCATGGAGCACTGGAACCCGCGCTCGGCCCGCGTGATCGCGCTTGACAAGCCGTCGGACCGGGAGCGTGGGCAGTGGTACTTCCAACGATACATTAGCCACTTCCCATCGTCGGGCGATATTGTCCTGTTCGACAGGTCATGGTACAACCGCGCGGGCGTCGAGCGGGTCATGGGCTTCTCATCCGAGCGCGACTATCGCCTCTTCATCCAGCAGGCCCCCGCGCTAGAGCGAATGATCGTTGACTGTGGCATCCGGCTCATCAAGCTCTACTTCTCCGTCAGCCGACAGGAGCAGCTGCGACGCTTCGAGTCGAGAATGAAGGACCCGCTCAAGCAGTGGAAGGTCAGCGACGTTGACCTCAGGTCCAAGGACAAGTGGGAGGAGTACACTGAGGCGAAGGAGGCAATGTTCCTGCTGACCCACTCAGACTGCGCGCCGTGGACGATAATAAAGTCCGACGACAAGAAACGCGCTCGCATCAACGCCATGCGCCACGTGCTCCACACCCTTGACTACGAAGGCAAGGACGAGACCGTAGCCCACGCTCCGGACCCGTCCATAGTAGCCTCCTGCACAGAGATATACACCGCCGGCGCTCCGCCCCCGTAGCCTTGGCGCGAGTTTTCCCGCAGGGGCGCAAAGACGCGAAGAATTTGATTCTGTCCCCGCATCTCTGCGTCTCTGCGTTAAAATCGGCGGGGCCTATCGCTCCCCGTCCACGTTGACCGTGACGATATCCACGCCGTGGTACTTCTGGTGCCGCACCGACGAAGCGTAGTGTCGCAACAGCCGGAATGAGATCTCCCTGTCGTCCGGTATGTCCGGAGTCTCGCCGAGGTACGCCAGCCGGTCTTCCAGGTTCTCGCCCTCCGCCGCCGACACGAACTCCAGCTCCGCTCCGCGCCCTTCGGCTCTCGCTATCACCATCAGCCGCCTTCCGTCCGTCGGAATCTCGCCGTCGTCATCCAACAGGCTGTGCAGCGTCTCCTCGCCGACCAGCGCCAGCCGCTCAGTCGCCGCGTCGTCCCAGCCGCGCCGCGACGCGAAACCGCGCAGGAACGTGTCCAGCTTTGGGATCGCCTCGTCGTCCAGCCGGACGCGCAGACGCCTGCGTCGCGGCCCCGTTAGTTCCAAGAACAGCATCATCGCCACGGCCACAATCGCCCCCGCCGTCATGCCGTTGTCAAGCAGCGCGGCCGCGAACCCGGCGCCCAGCAGGTCGGGGAATATAGCGCCACTCTGAAAGCCTGCGCCTATCCAGAAGCTCACACCCACTACGGTTGCCTTGCGATAGTCCACGCCGTCCTGAATCACTATCTTCATACCCTGCACGAACAGCAGCGCAAGAAAGACCGTTACGTATGCGGCAGCCACCGGGCCCGGAATGGCGATCAGCGCAGCCACTATCTTCGGAAAGAACGCGAGCGATATGAAGACCACTCCGATAACTACGCCCACTCTGCGAGCCGCTATCGCCGTCACCTCGGCAAGGGATATGCTCGACGAGTAAGTGGTGTTCGGCAGCGTTCCCGCGATCCCGGAAAGAAGATTCCCCACACCGTCCGCATTCAGCGCGCCCTGAACCACGCGGAAGTCGGTTGCGGGCGGATTGCGACGCGACACGCGCTGGATGGCGACGCCATCGCCCACCGTCTCTACCGCGCCCACTAATGTAACCACCGCGAACGCCGGCAGCAGCGCCCAGAACTCTTGCCCGAACGAGAAGCTGAAACCGGGCCAAGAACTCAGCGGAACGCCTACCCAGTCCGCGTCCACGATGGACTGCCAGTCGTACATCCCGAACATTGCCGCTACGACGCATCCTACGACGATGGCGATGATCGGCGACCACAGACGCCACGCCGGCGGAGCGCGCAAAACCAGCAGCCCCACAACCAGCAACGTCGCCAGCGCAACCGTCGGCGCGCCCATGGGATCAGCGTCCTCCGGCACGTCATGCAGCGTATCGAACACGATCGGCATGACAGTAACCGGTATCAGCATGATGACCGTGCCGGAGACTATCGGCGTGAATATCCGCCTGAGCAGCGACAGCCGCCATGCCATCGCGAACTGGAACAGCGACGATACGACAATCAGGCTCGCCATCATCGCCGGTCCGCCCGACGCCAGCGCGCTCACGCAAACCGCGATGAACGCCCCGGACGTTCCCATCATCAGGATGTGCCCCGCCCCGATCCGTCCGACTCTAACGGCCTGCAGAATGGTCGTAAAGCCCGACACCAACAGCGCCGCGAACACGCCCCAGGCGATGTAGCCGTCCGGCTGCCCGGCTATCCTCGCTACGATCACCACCGTCAGCGCCACCGGCGCGACGATCAGCATTGCGGCTTGCACTCCCGCGCCGATAGTTATCGTAAGCGGCGGTTTCTCATCCGGCTCATACCTGATCTCGTTCACATTTGCCGTAGCCAAAGCGCGCACCTCCACAGCCAAGATATAACGCAAAGGCGTCGAGATGCAAAGGCGCAAAGGAAGCAAAAGAAAGACCATCCGCGCCCTCGGATTCAAAAGCGAGAAACTTGCATAAATACTCAAACCCGGTGGGTACGGTGGCTCTAACTCTTATCTCCTCGAAAATCCCCCTTTGCGCCTTCCCGCCTTTGCGTTTAGAATACGTCCCCATGCAGATCATAGAAACAGTCGAAGACTTCCGATCCGCCGAGCGCGCCTGCGCCCGACCGCTTGGACTCGTGCCCACCATGGGCTACCTGCACGAAGGCCACCTCTCCCTGGTCCGACGCGCGCGCGCCGACAACGCCACAGCAGCCGCCAGCATCTTCGTCAATCCCACGCAGTTCGGCGAGAACGAAGACCTGTCCACTTACCCGCGCGACATGGATGGCGACCTGGAAAAGCTCGAACGCGAGGGCGTTGACCTCGTATTCGCGCCCTCCGCCGGCGAGATGTACCCGAGCGGCTTCGACACCTCCATAGACGTAGGCGCGGCAACGCGCAGGCTGGAAGGCGAGTTCCGGCCCGGGCACTTCGCTGGCGTCGCGACCGTCGTCTGCAAGCTGCTGACCATCACCAGGCCCGACAACGTTTACTTCGGCCAGAAAGACGCCCAGCAGTGCGTGGTAATCAGGCGGCTCAACGACGATCTGAACCTCGGAGCCAACGTCGTCGTACTGCCTACCGTTCGAGACCACGACGGACTGGCGCTGTCGAGCCGCAACGCATATCTGACCGCCGACGAGCGACAACCAGCGCTTTCGCTCATCAGGGCGCTGCGTCTAGCCGAGTCGCTCTACGACGTCGGCGTCCGCGACGCGGAGACGATCCGACAGCAGATGCGCCAGGTGCTAGCCACTGAACCGCGCGCGTCCGTAGAGTACGTATCCATCGCCGACTCGCAAACGCTCGACGAGTTGTTCCACATAGACCGGCCCGCGCTCGTCTCGCTGGCCGTCCGCGTCGGCGCGGTGCGGCTGATAGACAACTTGATCCTGGGATCGGGAGAAACCTGACGATCAGCCCATCCGACCGCGAATCATCTCAGCCGTTCTATCGAGGTCGGCGCGTTCGGCCATGCCCTTGCCGCCGGGACTGAGCCTGAAGGCGTCTCCTCTGAAGCGTGGGATTACGTGCAGATGGGTGTGGAACACCTCCTGTCCCGCCACCTCGCCATCCGCCAAGAACAGGTTGATGCCCTCGCACCGGACCCCACATTCTCGAACGGCCTGCGCCAGGCGATGCGCCGCCGCGAACACTCGCTGACCGGTATCCGGTTCCATCTCGCTCAGGTACGTGGCGTGCGCCTTGGGTATCACCAGTAAATGCCCTTCGTTCGCCGGGAACAGATCCAGGAACGCCAGCGTATGATCGTCCTCATACACCACGCTCGCATCCGCTCGCCCCGCCACTATCTCGCAGAAGATGCAGAAATCGTTAGCCATGTTCGCAACCTCTCACTCCCTGCTCTGAACGTACAGAGGCGCCAGCATTCCGTCCACCGGCACGAAGTCGTCCGTCAGTGTAACCTTGTCGCCGCCGTCGAGCCACGCCGCCAACTTCGCCTCCGGCATGAACCACGTAGTCGAGCTGCGACCGGCCAATAGATTTGCCCTGATCACGTCCTCGGCATCCAGCGGCTTCAGCGACGCCGTTGCCACGAACGTATATCTGTCGTCGCTATCCCAATTATCGTCGTGCCGCATCACGTTCACGTGCGGAAACGTCTGCATCAGCGTGTGCGTCATGGACCGCAGGAACCGCCCGGAGTGCATCCTGTCCACCACGTTTATCGCGTATATGCCGTCTTCGGACAGCAGCCCCCGCGCCATCTCGTTGAACTCCATAGTCGTCAGGTGATACGGCACCGACACGTCGTTGAAAGCGTCGCCCACTATCAGCTCGTATTTGCCCTGCGGCAAACGCTGAAGCCCAGTCCGCGCGTCTTCGGCGTAGGTGATGATGGACGTGTCGCGCGGCAGCGCCAGATAGTCCGTCGCCACCTCCTCGACCGCCGGGTCTATCTCCATCACCTCCACGCTCGCCTCCGGATACGACACCTCCACGAATCGCGGCATCGTGTAACCTCCTCCGCCGATGAACAGCGTATCCATCTGTGGGCGATCATGCCCGACCATGGTTGCCAGGTCGCCAAACACCCGCTCGTAGGAGTAGTGCAGAAACAGCGGATCGTTCGTGTCCACGAAGCTGTGCAGCAGCGCGTCCAGGTACAGCTTTCGGACGGTCCGGTCTTCCATCTCCGACTCCACGACCCTGATGCAGTAGTAGTTGCTCTCTTGGATACACTCGCTGTCCAGCGCGCCTGACACCGACCCCGCGCCGATCATCAGCGCGAACAGCGCCGCTCCCACCGCGACGGCGCCGCGCGCCCGCCACCCGCTCCACAGATTGCCGAACGCCAGCGCCAATCCCAGCAGAACGAGCGACACGATCAGAATCACCAGCCGCGTGCCCAGAAGCTGCACCAGCACGAACCCGGTCAGGAACGTCCCAACGATGCTGCCAGCCGTAGAAACCGCGTATATCTTGCCCACCACGTTGCCCGCCCGCGACAGGTCGGACAAGGTCAGCTTTATGACCACCGGCGACACCATGCCCATCACGAACGCCGGCGCCAGGAACAGCGCCACCGTAAGCAGCACTATGCGCGGGATGATAGGAACGGACAGCAGAGGCCCCGAGACCGCCCACTCAATGGGCAGGATAGCCGCGCTCGAAACCGCGCTCGCCAGCAGAATCACCCCCAGCGTCAGTGGGTACGGCCAGCGGTCCGCGACTCGACCGCCGACGTAGTTGCCCACGCTGATACCGGCCAGCACGATGCCGATGATGCTCGTCCACGTATAGAGCGACACGCCGATGGTCGGGGCCAGAATCCGCCCGGCCACGATCTCGATGACGAGCGTGCACCCGCTCGCCGTAAACACGATGACGTAGGGCTTCAGCGATTTCATCCAATTCAACATCGCCGTAGATACTAGCGGCTGGACGCGGAAGCATCAACCCCGCGACGCTGTGCTAGAATTCCCATACGTGGAGGCGCGCTTGTTGCCACCGCCGATTTGAGATAGCATATACTTTACGAACGCAGTACCGGATTGTAGCACGGAGACGTAATTAAGAGATTGCCGATGCCTACTAGCAACAGGCGAAAGATACGCATCGTCAGTCGCCCCAGACCGCGCAGACCGTTCTGGGACGGTATAGCGCGCATCTTCGACTTCACGGGTTCCATGAACGCGCCTGCGCGAACACTCCCCCGCGACCTTGCTGTAGAGTATGCGCTCTGGCGGTCCTGGAAGACAGTGGGCGACAATATGTGGTCCGCTGTCGGCTACCAGCCTACGCCGACTAGCAAGCCTCGCGCAAAGAGCGACTGACTTGGCTAACGCAGAATCCGGAACCCCGACCACAGACGATGCGGCCGGGCCGGAACGAGATATAGTTGCCACTCAAGACGACCAACGCTTGATAATGGTGCGCGGGAGTTGGAAGGCTCCCCTGCCTCCCCCTTCAATACTTGAGGAATATAACAACGCGGTGCCGAACGGGGCCGAGCGGATATTCTCAATGGTGGAGAGACAGACCCGCCACGCCATGGAAATCGAAGCGGCAACGGTCGAGTCCGACAACAAACTCGCTCAGAGGGGACAGTTGATAGGGCTTGTGGTGGTCGTCTTGTCCCTTGCGCTGGCGGGATATATGGCTCACTTAGGAGCTACTGCCATAGCCGCCGCAGTAGCCGGCTTGGATTTGGTGGGACTTGTGGCAGTCTTCATATATGGTAGCCGCCGAAGACGAAACGCCACCGAAATTCAGGTAGATGACGCCGACATCGAAGTTGAGTGACGCCCAACCCTATTTCCAAAACGCGCTGAGATAAGATTCAATGCAGAGACGCCCACTGAAAGCCTGACCTAAAGTGGCGCGCCGAGCCGTCCATCCACGGCGACAAGCGGCAGCCAAAGGGCGCGCGCCTAGTGGTGTAACGATAGCGGACGGGAATGAGTCAGGTAGGGTTCGAGTGAGTGCGCGGCAATCGTTCAACACACACCGTCCCAAGTCAACTCTCCCGTGCCCCAACTTTGACACCCCATCCTCCCATCCCCTAAAATCTCCCCATGCAGATCGCCAAGCCAGAGAGGTGCGTACAGGCGGGCTCGTCCCGCCTGGTAGCGGCGTGATCCCCCACGGCGCGGACTAACACGCGCCGCCCGTCCCCCCGGAATCCCAACCAAGTTTCCCCCAGAGGATACAACTATGCCCAAAATAGAATGGACATCCGAAAACGTCCGCGAAACGTTCCTCAGCTACTTCGAGTCCCAGGGACACAGCCGGATGGCGAGCTCCTCTCTCATCCCGGTCGGCGACCCCACGCTGCTGTTCACCTCCGCCGGCATGGTGCAGTTCAAGTCGTACTTCACCGGCGAGGCCGAACCGCCCAACCGACGCCTGACCACCTCCCAGAAGTGCTTCCGCACTCCCGACATTGAAGAGGTCGGCGACGCCACTCACAACACCTTGTTCGAGATGCTCGGCAACTTCAGCATCGGAGACTACTTCAAGAAGGAAGCCGTTGACTACGCCATCGAGTTGATGACCAGCGAAGACGGCTACGGCATCCCGCTCGAAAAGTTCGCCGCCGCCGTTCACGACACCGACGACGAAACGCGCGGCCTGTGGGTCGCCAAGGGCATCCCCACGGATCGCGTTTACAGCTACGGCGACGACGAGAACTGGTGGGGTCCCGCCGGCGACGAGGGACCGTGCGGCCCCTGCTCCGAGCTCCACTACGACTACGGCGCCGAATACGGCTGTCTGGAAGATAACTGCGCCCCCAACTGCAAGAACTACCTGCCCAACGGCGACGCCTGCGACCGCTACGTCGAACTGTGGAACCTGGTGTTCATGCAGTACTACCACCACCTTGACGGATCGCGCGACAACCTGCCCGCGCCGTCCGTTGATACCGGCATGGGATTCGAGCGGCTGCTCCGCATCATGCAGGACGTGGATACCGGCTACGACACCGACCTGTTCACGCAAATCCTCGCCGCCGTCGAGAGCATCAGCGGCAAAAGCTACGGCCAAGATCCCGAAACGACATACGGCATCCGCGTCGTCGCCGAGCACGGGCGCAGCGTAACGTTCCTGGTAGCGGACGGGGTGGTTCCCGGCAACGAGGGGCGCGGATACGTGTTGCGCCGCGTCATCCGACGCGCCATCCGATACGCGCGGCGCATCGGCATCGAGGGCAACTTCCTCGGCGAGATAGCCGACGCCGCCATCGCCAAGATGGGCGACGCCTACCCGGAGCTAGTCAATAACCGAGACTTCATCCAGACTGTGCTGCGCTTGGAAGAAGACCGCTTCCAGCAGGCGTTCCAGAGCGGCTACGCCATCCTCACCGACGCGCTCGAGGGCGCTGACGCGCTCGAGGGCAGCGTCGTGTTCCGCCTGTGGGACACGCACGGCTTCCCGGTAGAGATGACGCAGGAGATAGCCTCCGAGGCCGGCGTCGAGATAGACATGGAAGGCTTCGAGCGCGAGATGGCGGTGCAGCGAGAGCAGTCCCGCGCAGGCGCGCAGTTCGGAGAAGACCGCGCCAAGATTCGCGTCTATGAGGGCCTCGGCGTCGGCGGCACGGCGTTCCTGGGCTACGAAACGCTCAGCGCCGATACCGTAGTAGTGGGCCTGATTGCCGACGATCAAAACGTCGGCGAGGTCCGCGAGGGACAAGACATCGAAATCGCGCTCCTTCAGACGCCGTTCTACGCTGAGGGCGGCGGGCAGATTGGCGACTCCGGCGAGATCTCCGGCGACAGCGGGCGAGTCGCCGTCCACGACACCCAAGAAGTGATGCCCGGCCTCATCATACACTTCGGCAAGGTAACGGACGGCGCGATCAGCCTCGGCGAGAGCGTGGACGCCCGCGTGGACGCCATTCGCCGCGAAGACACCGCCCGCAATCACACGGCGACTCACATGCTGCACGCCGCGCTCAGGCAGGTGCTTGGACTGCACGTGCGCCAAGCGGGTTCGCTCGTCGCCCCGGATCGGCTGCGATTCGACTTCACCCACGTTCAGGCCGTAACCGACGACGAGATGTGGCAGGTGCAGTTGCTCGTCAACGAGAAGATTCGCCAGAACGCCCGCGTCCTGAATGACGAGGACTCCTACCAAGAGGCGATCCGGCGGGGCGCGCTCGCATTCTTCGGCGACCGCTACGACGAGCGCGTGCGTCTGGTCGAGATAGCCAACGGCGACACGTTCAGCTTCGAGGTCTGCGGCGGCACGCACGTCGGGCGCACCGGCGAGGTCGGCGCCGTCTATGTGCTGGGCGAGTCCAGCATAGGCGCTGGTATGCGTCGCATCGAGGCGATCAGCGGCAGAGCGGCGGAGCGCATGGTGTGGGAACGATTCCACCGCGAAGAACGCTTGGCACAGACGCTCCAGACTACTCCGGCCGAGCTGGAAACCCGCGTAGCCGCGCTCACGGCAGAACTGGACACCATGCACCGCGAGCGCGAGGCGATGGAACGCCGATTAGCGCTTCAGGCAGCCGAGTCGCTGCTGTCCGGCGCCCAAGACGTCGAAGGCGTAACCGTCCTCGCCGCTCGCGCCGAAGCCGCCAACGCCGACGGCCTCCGCGAAATGGGTGACTACCTGCGCGACAAGCTCGGCAGCGGCGTCGTCGTTCTCGGCGCCGTCGTAAACGACCGCCCGATGCTCGTAACGATGGCGACCCAGGACCTCGTGCAGGGCAGGGGAGTGAACGCCGCTGACATAGCCCGCGCAGCCGCGCGACACGTAGGCGGCGGAGGCGGAGGCAGGCCCGACGTAGCCCAGGCGGGAGGCCGCGACGCCTCCAAGCTCGACGACGCTCTACAAAGCGTCCCCAACTTGGTAAGAGATGCTGTATCGCAGTAGCCGCTTGCGAAAAGCAAAATCTCTGCGTCTCTTCGCGCCCCTCTGCGCCTCTGCGTTAAAATCGGAGAACCACTCATGCGAATCCTAGCCTTGGACGTAGGCGACCGCCGGGTCGGGCTCGCCATCAGCGACCCGACCGGGCTGCTCGCATCCCCGTTCGGCGCGGTCGAGCGGGGCGAGTCGGACATCGCCGAAATCATCCGGACCGCCGAGCGCGAGGACGTCTCTGAAATCGTAGTCGGCATGCCGCTGACCCTCATGGGCGAGGGTCGCGCGCAGGCCGGCAAGGTCCGCGCCTTCATCCGAGATCTGCGCGTCGAGACCGGCATACCCGTCAAGACCCTGGATGAGCGGCTTTCGACCGTACAAGCCAGCCGACTGCTGACCGACGCCGGAAGCGGAGGCTCGCGCCGCGCCAGACGCGATAGGAGAAGCGGACGCCTCGATGCGGCTGCGGCGACGGTCATCCTGCAAGCCTACCTCGACTCGCGTCGGTAGCCCATATCTACCGTCGCTATACGCCGTTAGGGCAGGCTTGAGATCTACCCATCTCCAGCGCGGCGCGGGTTAGCGGTCGCGCTCGTCGTCCCGGTCGCCGGAGTTTGAGTCGTCCGACTTCCGGTCAGGGTCGCGTTCCCGCCCGCCGCGGCTCATCTGCCTGAGTCGCCGCTCGACAAGGGCGTGGACCGTCCCGTCCGGATATCTTTCGTTCTCCCCCAACTCGCCGGCCTCGACGCCGGTCAGAACCTCGATCCCCTCGTCTATGGTGGAGACGGCGTAGATGTGGAACTTACCGGCCTCCACCGCATCTATCACGTCGCGGCGCAACACGAGGTTTCGAACGTTGTCCTTGGGTATCATCACGCCCTGGCTTCCGATCAGACCGCGGGCTTGGCATATCTTGAAGAAACCCTCGATCTTTTGCGTCGCGCCTCCGATGGACTGCACCTCGCCGGATTGGTTTACCGAGCCTGTAACAGCTATCCCTTGCTTGATAGGCAGACCCGATAGCGCGGAGAGCAGAGCGTAAAGCTCGGTTGACGACGCGCTGTCGCCCTCGATCTGGGAGTAAGACTGCTCGAACGTGATGCTGGCCGACATCGAAAGACGGCTGTTCCCGCCGTACTTGCCCTGCAGGTAGCCGTTCAGGATCATGAAGCCCTTGTTGTGGATGCGTCCGCTCAGCCGCGTGTCCCGGTCTATGTTGATCACCCTGCCGGAGCCGACAGAGACGCGAGCCGAGACGCGGCTGGGTCTGCCAAAGCTGCGTTCGCCGAGGGATGAGACTACTAGGCCATTCAGTTGGCCGACGACTGCTCCCCGCGTATCGATTCGTATGGTGTCATTCTCTATGGATTCGCGCAGTCTTTCTTCAGCAAGATTGGCGCGGTACTCTCGCTCCCGCAATGTCTTCTCTACGTGTCCTAGCTCCACTGTGTCGCAGTCGGACTTGGCAGCCCAGTAATCGGACTCGGTGAGAACGTCCGACACGCTCATGAACCGGGTCGTCAGCTTGGTCTGATCGCCGATCAGCCGGCTGGAGTAATCTATCACAGCCGCGACGGAGGCTCGGTCGAATTGACGCAGCCGCTTGTCGGCAATCTCGGAAGCGACGAAGGTCGCGTAACGAGACATGTTCTCCGGCGTTCGATCCATGGCCATGTCGAACTCGGCGGTTACCTTGAAGTAGCGTCTGAAGTCCTCGTCGGTCCTGCTGAGAAGGCTCAGAATGCCGGGCGTTCCCACTATTACGACCTTCGCGTTGATCGGGATCGGTTGCGGCCTCATCGAAGTGGTAGGCAGAGGCATGTTCTGCTCCCCGACGTTCTCGATCCTAATCTCGCCGCTCCGCAACGTCCGCTTTAGCGTATCCCACGCCAGCCCGCCCCTGAGCAAGTCCTTAGCCTGGATCACCAGGTATCCGCCGTTGGCGCGGTGGACCGCTCCGGGCCTGATCATCGTGTGATCGGTCATCATCGCCCCGGCCATGGCGCGGTAGTCTATACGCCCGAACAGGTTGTAGTAGCTCGGGTTCTGCTCGAACTCCACCGGAGCGCCGTTGCATAGCGTGTTGTCTATGAGATCGTTCACCCTGTATCGCGCGAAGAAGTCGCTTTCGGAACGTGTGGGGACAGGGGCGGGATTCGGACCGGCGCCCCCGGCGTCCGATGCCGGCTTGAACGCCTGGGCGTTGATAACCATGTCGGCCTCTACCTCGTCGAGATAGCCGACAACGGGCGGATGTTCATCGTACTTCTCTTGGAGTTCGTCAATGATCGGCGTGAGCGTGAATCGAACCAGATCGGCGTCCACTTGCAACCTGCGCTCATTGGCCTCCTTGTCGATACGCCGGTACTCTGACAGCGTACGCGTGATGGAGCGATTGATCTCCTCGGAAGCCTCCCGTAGGCGGTCTCGCTCGACGACGTCGAGCTGCCCGAACTCGTCCTGGGTCAGCGGACGACCCTCGGAGTGCAGAGGAACCGGAGTGATCCCCACCTGCGTCGAGGAGATGGCGAAGCCCTTGGCTCGCGCCTGAGATTCCAAGGACTCGCTGACCGCCTGACGCTGGCGCTGAACATCAGCCATCGCATCCTCGATGCGGCGTGTATAGTCGTCGCTCTCGAAGGCGTTGGGAATCCTGGCTCGGCATGTTTCGACGAGCTGGTTCATGTCGTCCCGCAGTTCCCTCATCATGCCGCACGGAAGGCTGATGGGAACCGGCTGGGTAGGTTCCTGGAAGTTGTGAACATAGCCCCAATCCGGAGGATTCGGCCTCGTGGGCGCGATCCGGCTCAGGTACGAGCGGAGCGCGGAGCTGCGACCGGTTCCCGGTGCGCCGGAGACGAACACGTTGAATCCGGGAGCCTCGATCTCCAGCCCCATCTCAAGGGCTCGGACGGCGCGCTCCTGTCCGATCGTATCCTCGATCGACTCAACGTCAGCAGTCGTGTCGAAGCCGAGAGCGTTCGGATCGCAGAACGGCGCCAGTCGTTCGATCGGGACTTTCAGATGCTCGATGGACATGGTGGTATCAGCCGTCGTTTCCGGGCGCCGCGAATATCGCACAACCGGAATTATAGCCTCTGCGACTAAATCGCGTCATTCTCGGTAACCCGCCCCGCCGGGTTCGCCTCGGCGAGTACGGTCGGCCTGTGCCCCGTGTGGACGTACTCGGCCAGCAGCTTGCCGGCCATCGGCCCGCGTCCAAATCCCGAGCTTGCAAGTCCGCCGACCACGTACAGGCCATCGCGCTGCGGGATGGCGCCGATCAGCGGATCGCCATCGAGTGAAAAGGGCATAAGCCCCGCCCAAGTCCGCGCCACCGGCAGCGACGACAGCATTGGAAGTATCTCCGTCGCATGGCCCTTGTTCGTCTCTATGCCGGTCGGCTCGACCGTCGTATCGTACCCTGCCATCTGACGGTCTCCGCCGAAGATGATCTCGCCGTTGCGACGCTGCCGACCGTACAGATGCCGCGTAACTCGCCTGCCGTCCAGGTGTGTCAGCTCAGGAGGCGTAGCGGCGTCCGCGCCGTCGTCCACGCTCCAGGCGAGCGGCGATTCTGCGGACGACATAGTAGCGAACACCGATGGCGGCAGAGGCGCGGTTGACCACATCTGCCCCCGAACTGGTACGACGGGGATGCGAAGTCCGAGCATCTCGCCCAGCGGCGCGCACCACGCGCCTGCGGCGATCACCAGCGACTCACACCTGAAATCGCCCCGCGTCGTGGCGACCAAGTACCCATCCCCAAGCTCGGTTAATCCGGTAACGGCACGGTTCGTGAATACGCGCGCGCCGTGAGCCGCGGCCGCGTCCGCGAACGCCCGCGTCGCCTTCACCGGATCCGCCTGCGCGCGCAGCGGCGTGTACATGAACCCCAGCAGCCGCTCGTTCAGTTCCGGCTCGATAGCGCGGGCTTGGCGCGTAGTCAGCAGTTCGACGTTATGCCCCCGCGCCCGCTGTTCCAGGACGCGATCGCGGATGTAGTCGTACTGCGCCTCTGTGTGTATCGCGGTCAGCGAACCGGAGCGTCGGAACTCGATGTCGTACCCCAAGTCTAGCTGCAGCTCCTCGAATAGCTGGAGGCTGCCCATCGTCAGGTACGCCGCAAGATCGGGCGTGTCGCCCCAGCCCGTGGCTCCGATCTGCCCCGCGTTGGCGCCCGACGCCTCCGACGCGATCTCGCCACGCTCCACCAGCGCGACGTCATGCCCCAGTCGCGCCAGGTACAGGGCGGTGGAAACCCCGGCGATTCCACCGCCAATTATCAGCGTCTGCGACTCACGCACAGCCGAACCGGTCATCCGATTTGGGGGTAGTGCAGCCGCCCCTGCCGCTCCGTGAACGCGCGCAGCAGGTGCCCCTGCCCGGTCGTTACGTACAGCGTAGATAGATCTTCGCCGCCGAACGTGCAGTTGGTGGGCTGATCCACCGTCAGCAGATGCGTCTCTATCACCTCTCCGCTTGCAGAGAAGACGTAGATCATCGGACCGGGACCGCCGGCGCGATTGCCCGCCGTGGCGACGATGTTGCCTTCGCCGTCGAGGCACATGCCGTCTATGCCGCGGTTTGCGCCGAAATCGTGGATCACCTCGCCGTCGCCCAGGCTGCCGTCATCATTCACCGGGTAGGCGCGAAGCTCCCGCTTCTCCTCCGGCAGGCGGCCACTCTGGGCCACGTAGAGCGTCGAGTAGTCGAGCGAGAACAGCAGCCCGTTCGGGCGTGTGGTGTCGAACGTAACGCGCGTGATCGCCCATCCATCGTCGTCGGAAGGGTCAAGGCGGTAAACCGAGTCGTGACCAAGCTCCTTGTTCGAGCGGTCCGCCGACCACGCGCCGCCCGCGCCTTCATAGAACGGGTCCGTGAACCATACGCGCCCCTGATCGTCAATCGCCAAATCGTTCGGAACGTTGAGCTTTTGCCCCTCGAATCCGTCCGCGAGAACCGTCGCGCTTCCATCCGCCTCGTATCGGACAACGCGTCGCCCGCCGCCCTCGCAGGCAAACAGCGTCCCGCTCGGATCGAGCGTCAACCCGTTGGCGTTGTTGGTTCCCTCCTTGTAGATGGTGGACGCGCGCGCCTCCGGGTCGTACCGCATGATGTAGCTGTACGGGATGAGAGTAAACAGCAGCCCGCTGCCGTCCCACGCGGGACCTTCAGTAGTGCCGCCATACGGCCCGTTGACATTCGTGAAATTCCAGGACAATGTAGTCATTCCTCTCTGCTGATGGTCTGATCGTCGATCGAAGCCGACTATGATGCCGCTCTCCCGTATTATTGCACAGATGCGCCGGCAATTTGCAGAAGCCGCTGGCGAATCTCCGCGCTGTCGGCGGCAAGGTCCACGGTGGCGAAACGGATGCGGTGACCCTGTATCACGGCCCACTCGTCGAAATCCTCTCCAACGGACGGGTACAGCAGGATGCCGTCGGAATCCAGCGACCGCGCGTCGCCGTCGCGTTCTTGCGAACGCAGGTAGGCGTAGAGTTGATAGATGTTAGCGGACTTGAACCTCTGACCGCCGCCGTATCCGCCGGTCAGTATAGGCATGAATTTTGTGTCGATGACGGTTTGGTGGCCTGGCGCTTGCGCATCCGACAACGGACGTTCCAATTTGATGTCTGCTTGCATGGACGGTAGGTAGTCGGATATGCCCTCCGAGCGCTCGCCCACCTGCCAACGCAGCCATCGTTGGGGGCGGGCTGTCCACCCCTGTCGTTCCAGAACGACATCGTAGAAGCCGGCCACGGCGCGTTCGTACAGATACCAGTGCAGGTTGCCGTCCCTGTCCGGCATGACGACGTGAGTCAGCCCCTCGTCCTCTGTCGGCAGCGCGAGGTCGAACGCCAGACGAGCGGCGGCGAGCATCCGACGGTCATCCGAGCCGAGCCGTCCGAGATGGGACATGGGAGTCTGCGGCGGGCGGCGTGTCGTGAGCGCAGGGTCGCCGCTCACGCCGGCGCGCTCCATCATAGACGATGCGGAACGGCAGCGGTAGGCAAGGTCATCGTCGCCCGCGATCCTCGACAACAAGTTCAACGCAGCCCTGACGAACCGATTGCGCGGCGTATCAACCGTCAACTCGTCGAAAGCGCAGGCGATACGTCCCTGTCGTATAAGCTGCCGACGCTCGGTTCGGAGTAGATTGATGCGCCCCCGAACGCGCGTCAGGTCCGCATGGCGACGGCGGTAGCCGAAGCTGAGGTTGCGACGTAAGCGACGTTCCACGGCATGAGTAAGAATCTCGGCTATCAGATTGGGTAGTTCATCCGGGTCATTCTCGACGGCAACACTTTCGGCGCGCGGCAGTTCGCGGTACAAATCCGATGCGTACAGCATCAGCAGCCATACGTTGCGGACGGGGATGCGTCCGAGCATGGGGACGCGAACGGCGGCTTCGGCGGTGTCTAGGGTGATCATGACAGCCCGCTGAGCAACTTAGACTTGGCGGACTCTACTGCTGATGCGTTATCGAACCAATACTCATCTAGCAACGGCGTTATCTCGGTCTCCACCTTCTGCCTGAACCATTCGATCTGATCCTCGCCGACCTCCTCAGTAGTCGGCGTAACCACGCTGTGGCCGATTCGGAACTGTGGGCCAAGCGACCTGTCGGCGGCGATGGTTTCGTTCAGAGCGGTCATGCACGCTTCGATTTGATCGAGCAATTCATCATCCAAGCCGCAGTTGCTACCGACCCAATTCCGCCACGAGGGGCCGAAAGTCGGATCGAGGTCAACGAACGCGAATCGGCGTCTGAGGGCTAGGTCCACCATAGCTATGGATCGGTCGGCCACGTTCATCGTGCCGATCACGTACACGTTGGGCGGAATGTGGAAGCGTTCGCTTGACGATCTCGGATATGCAAGTTTCAGCGCTTCGCCGGGGTTGCGCTTGTCTGCTTCCAGCAGAGTTAGCATCTCGCCGAATATCTGAGCCGGATTGCCGCGATTGATCTCTTCTATGACGATTGCGTAATCGCCATCCAGGTCTTTTCGAGCGGTCTCGCAGATTTCGAGGAACGGACCGTCAACCAGTTCGAGCCGTCCATCCTGATTCGGACGGTAGCCCCGAATGAAATCCTCGTAAGACATATTCGGATGAAACTGGAAACGATGGACTCGGTTGTCGTCCTTGTGCCCAATCAAAGCGTATGCTAACTTCTTGGCAAGCCAAGTCTTGCCGGTGCCGGGCGGCCCTTGGAGGATCAAGTTCTGTTTGGAGCGTAGGCGATCTAAAATTAGCTCCAGCTTGGATTTTTCCAAGAAACAGCCGTCATCAATGATGCTGTCTATCGTGTAGGATGGTGGTGTCTCCGAATATCCCACATCATCGGGGGGCGAGTCTGAAGGATCAGCAGGGGCAACATCGTCTCCGAATTTGTCTCTCCAAAAGGGCAAATTTCGGAAGCGGCCTATATCTTGGTCTTCCCAGTAGAATGTGAACCTGATTAGCTGATCAGTGCGCCAGGCGCCCGGATACACACGCCAGACAGTACGTTGATATGTGTAGAAATACCACTCGCGTTGAGGGTTGACTGGTGTCCAATCAACTCTCAAATTCCGTCCATCCCCCATATTTTCCACCACTGTTCCCGTGGCCCTGATTGCCATAACCGAGACAGCGTACCCTCTGTTGTCGAATGGGAGGCCGTTCCTGTTCTTACGCGTGTAAGTAGCCTTTATCGCTATCTTGTCTCCGGGCTGAATGGATCTTACGAGCTCTAGGTATCTGTTAGTGTATCCATTCACCCAGATACCCTCTTCAACGAATCTGTCAGTCTGATTGTCTGTACCTCCAAAGCTCGCTCCAACGAACCAGGCAGGGCGCGCATATCCGATCGCAGGATTTGATGTCATTTGATTCTGCTCCTGACCACAGACTGATGTAATCCAGCATTTGGAAACACAATTGCAGGGGTACGATTTGAGGTCTCAAGTCCTGATTCTGGCAAAAGGGCGCTGCCCGACGGCGCTTCACTCCACCCCCATCCGCCGCCGGAATATATCCCTCACCGCAATCCGCCAGCCCGGTATCACGTCGTCCACCTCCAGCGTGTCGGATTCCGTCAAAAGCGCGACGTCCGTTGGCGAGCGGTGTACTCGCACTGTCCGGTTGCGTTGATTTACTACTATGACGGCGAGCGTTCCCGCGTCCAGATAGTCGGAGATTTTCTCGTCAATGTCCATGTAGGTATCGTTGAGCGACGCCAGTTCCACCGCTACATCAGGGGAACCCGGGAAGTAGCCTGGCGCATCGTTGGCGGCGTCAGCCCGCTCGCGGCGGACGAAGGATACATTGGGGACGCGGACGTGGTCTTCCGCAAGCTGAAAGCCGGTGTTCGCCGAATAGACCTCTCCCAAGTCGTTCGCCTCAGCGTGGGCGCCTATGGAGACGAGAATGTATCCCGCGCGCAACCCATGAATGTGGCCGAGGAAGGGTCTCTTCCGAAGTTCTCCCCGCACAAGCTCATACCGGCAGTCGTCTTCCCGCATTTGCAGCAGGTCGTCTGCGGTTATGGGGCGGCGGGTTGCGGTTGCCATGGTTCATCTCCACGTCAACCGGATATTCAGGCTGGGCGGGACGTTGCGGCGTCTCCCGCCCAGCCGTAGATCCGATCAACGCTTGCTAAATCACCTCGTCCGACTCCCCGACATCCGCCGCTTCTCCGCCGCCTAGCTCCGCGCCGACCGCCTTGATCGCCCCGAACTCCTCCCTGAATCCGTTGTGCATCGTCCGAGCGTCCGAGCTGTACAGCACGAAGCGCGCGCCTTCCCGCAGCCACTTGGTCGTGAGCTCGATCGTCTGGTGGTGGAAAAGGTTGGGAACGTTGTGTTTCTGGCAAATGCGGATGATCTCGCGCAGCGCCGCCTCGTAGTCAGGATGGTCGTACTGGTCCGGGACGCCGAGCGTGATGCTCAGATCGTTCGGCCCCACGAAGATCGCGTCTATGCCGCCGACTTGCAGAATGTTGTCGAGATTCTCTATCGCCGGCACGCTCTCGATGCCGACGATGCACACGATGTTGCGGTTGCGCTCTTCGAGATACTCTTTCGTAGCATCCGATGGGAAGACGCCTTCGTCTATCACCCGTCGAACCATCGCGCCCTTCAGCGGACGCCACTTGGCGGCTGCGACGACCTCCTTCACCTCATCCACCGTCTCACAGTACGGCGCGAGGATGCCGTGCGCCCCGGCGTCGAGCGCCATCGTCACGTAGTGCGAATCCGGTATCGGAATACGCACTATCGGAGCGACGCCGCTGAAAGTAAACGCGGCGATGAAGTCCGCCATTTCGGATCGCCCGCGAGGAGAGTGCTCGCTATCTATGATCACGTAGTCCAGTCCGAAGCCGGCCATAGGCGCGGTCCAGCGCGGGTTGCGACTCGTGCTGATCATCGTCCCGTACACGATGCCGCCGGACTGTACTTTCTGCTTGAGGTCGTAGCCGTTCATGGTGATCCCCTTTAGTTGTCGGTTATTATTCGTTGGCGGTTAGTTTATCATCCACCGACCGAAATGGTAAGCTAGGCGCCAACGGCGCAGGGCTTCTCGACCGTTCCCCTCAACCAACTGCCAGCTGCCAGAAGCTGAGAATCAAGGACTATCCCCATGAAGCGAGTCATAATAGACACCGACCCGGGCATAGACGATACCGCCGCGATCCTGTTCGCGCTGAACAGTCCGGAGCTTCGGATCGAGGCTCTGACGACGGTGTTCGGCAACGTGTCCGAGGAGCAGTGCGCCGTCAACGCGCTGCGGATTCTTGAATCTGCGGGCTGCGCGGACATCCCGGTGTACCGGGGCGCGGGCAGGCCGTTCGGTTTGGGCGAACCCGCCTTCGCGCAGTACATCCACGGCAGCGACGGCCTGGGCGACTCAGACGCGCCCGCGCCCACCACGTCCCCACAGGACCGCAACGCCGTATTGGAGATCATCGATCGTGTCCAGACATCGCCCGGCGAGCTTACGTTCATCGCCCTTGGCAGACTGACGAATCTCGCGCTCGCCATCAACGTTGAGCCGGCAATCGCGGATATGCTGGTCGAGGTAGTCGTTATGGGCGGCGCGGTTACGGTTCCGGGCAACGTGACGCCGGTGGCGACGGCCAACATCTGGGGAGATCCGCAGGCTGCGGACGTGGTGTACCGGTCTGGCGCGCCGATAGCGCAGGTGGGTCTGGACGTGTGCAGGGAAGTAGAGTTCAGCCCTGAACAGCTGGCGGCGACGTGGAGCGCGGATACACGGGCTACCCGGCTGCTGCAAGGCGCGGTCGCCTTTATCCAACAGGCGTACAACAGGCGCGGACGCCTCCGCAATCCGAGCGGCGCGCAGTTCAACGACGTGCCTGCCATGGGGTACGCCGTGGCTCCCCACCTGTTCACGACCTGGCAGGGATATGTGCGCGTAGAGTACAAAGGCGAGCTTACCAGCGGCCAGACCGTCGCCGACTTCGACGGGCTTACCGACGAACCGCATAATGCTACCGTCGCCGTAGAAGTAGATGCGCCGGGCCTGACTGATCTCTGGGTAGAGCGTGTTCGGTCGCTGTAAACGCCCTTGAAGATTTGGCCAGTAATTGATACCCTAGTATCAAAATGAGGAGGCGCGCAACCCATGTCCACACAGACAGCCGACCGCCGAACCGTCCGTCCTGACCTGCTCGCCGTGCTCGAAGACGGCGGCTATCGCATCACCGAACCCCGGCGCAGCGTGATATACGCTCTGGAACGCAAGGGCGAAGGCTTCACCGCCGAGGAGTTGTGCAAAGACCTGCCAGGAGTCGGACGCGCTACGGTGTACCGCACTATCGGTCTGCTCCAGCGCGCCGGCGTCATCTGCAAACTGACGATGCCGGACGGCGCGTCCAGATACAGCATGGCTGGCACGGACCATCACCACCACACCGTATGCGTCGACTGCGGCGCCGTGGGCGAGTTCAGGCGCGCCACTATCGAGCGGGCGCTGCGCGCCGTGGGCCAAGAGATTTCGGGCGAAATCGTAGGCCACCGGCTGGAGGTGTTCACCAGGTGCGGCGAGTGTGAACCTCGTTGACACCCGACGCCGCAAATCATACACTCGCAGTTGCGCGATTTGCGCGGGAGGGTGGCTTATGGCACGAAGACGAGTTGGATATACGGTGGAGCGTCCGGGACGGCGACAGGAGGACGCGCCGGTCGAGATTCCGGTAGCGGCGGATCTGGTATCAGTGCCCGGAACCCCCACGCGGGACAACGAGATAACCTACTACGCGCGCGAGTATCCGCTCGAAAGCGTGGCGGTGGAACACAGCGCATCGTCGCTGTGGGCGCTCGATGTCCGTGAGGATGCGGCCCCTGAGACCGCAGAGCTGTACCGGCAGCACCAGGAAGAGATCGAACCCGTCGTAGAGTGGCTCAAGTCCACCGGAGATATGCAGCCAACCGCTGAACCCAGCGGTCAGGACGTGTCTGACGCTATCCGTTCCAAGGCGCGCGAGTTGGGATACGGCGAGATTGGCTTGACCAATTTCGACAGGCGCTTCGTGTATAAGAGCAAGCGAGAGTACGTAAAGGGCGATCTGAGAAACGCCATCTGCCTCGCCGTCGAGCAGGACTATGTCGCCACCCAGTCGCTCCCGAGCATAGAGGCCGAGTCGGCGCACGGCGAGGCGCACCTGCGCCAGGCGGACATGGCCAAGGAGATGGTTGACTTCATCCACTCGCTCGGCTACCGCGCCCAGGTGTGGGGTCCGACGTGGCACTTCGGCGCGATGATACCGCTGTTCGTGAAGGCCGGACTTGGGCAGTTGGGCATCAACGGCCAGTTGCTGTCTCCGCACTTCGGTTCGCGGGCGCGCCTGCAGGTCATAACCACCAACGCGCTGGTCGCGCACGACAGGCCGGTTGACTACGGCGTCACCAAGTTCTGCGAGCTCTGCCAAGTTTGCTTCATCCGCTGCCCGGGCCGGGCGATCAACCAAAACAAGATATGGTACCGCGGCGTCGAGAAGAGCAAGCTCGACTTCCGCCGATGCCGCCCCGTCATGACGCGATACTCCGGTTGCGGCGTCTGCATGAAGGTCTGTCCCATCCAGCGCTACGGAATGCCGCAAGTCATGTCTCACTACATAGAGACAGGCCACGTACTCGGCAAGGGCACCGACAACCTTGAAGGCTACAGCCTGCCGGACAAGGGCTATTTCAGGCCCGGACGCCTGCCCAAGTTCGAGCCGGGCTTCTTCGATATGCCGCTGGGCAGATCGGAAGACCTGGTGATGGACGAGTACCGCGAACGCATCATAAATGCGGACGGCGACGATCACGCCAAGCAGGCCCTCTGGAACGAGTTCAGACAGAAGCTGGACAAGGCCCTTGAGAAGCGCGACGTCCCGGTAGATATGGGTATGGACCTCGGAGGCTGACCGGACGTAGAGGAGTGAGAGCGGACACCCTGCACAGATTCGACCCTAGAAGGGTCTTCTACGGCTGGTGGTTGGTTGTCATAACCGGCTCCGTCATGGTCATATCCACCACGCCCATGTTTCACGCCATGGGTTTGTGGTTCGTGGCTCTCGAACACACCTTCGGGTGGACGCGCACGCAGTTGTCGCTCGCCTTCGCCTTCACCCGCGTAGAGGGCGGAATACTCGGCCCGATCGAGGGATACCTCACCGACAAGTACGGCACGCGGAGGCTGGTGATGGTCGGCATGGCCATCATGGGCGTCGGCTGGCTGCTGTTCGGCCTCGTACAGGATACGAAAGACGTTCCTTTACTCCGCGATCTGCCTTACCACACTCTGCCCGATTTCATGCAGGTTCTCATCCCGCCGTTGACGTTCTACCTCGTCTATATGTTTATCGCGCTAGGGCAGGGCATAGGCAGTTGGCTACCCCTGATGGCAATGCTCAACAACTGGTTCAACCGCCGCCGGGCCATGGCCATGGGCTTCTCCAACTCTACCAGCAGGCTCGGCACGCTCGTCCTCATCCCCGCCATCGCATGGGCCATTGACCCGGAATTCGAGAGACTAGGCTGGCGAACGACCGTCGTCATCATCGGCGTAGCCATCCTCGTGATCAATCTTCCACTCTCCCTTCTCATCCGCAACAGGCCGGAGGATCACGGGTTGCTCCCGGACGGCGACAGGCCTAGCCGCGCGCCCGCATCCGGCTCGACCAACGGCGAGACGCGGACGCAAGCCAGAAGCGCCACCGCCGACCAGGTGGACTTCACCTGGCAGCAGGCGATCAGAACCCCGGCATTCTGGCTCATCAGCGTCGGACACGGCTGCACCTCCATGATACTGATAGCCATGATGGCGCACCTCGCCCCGATGATGACCGATCAGGGATACAGCTTGCAGACCGCGTCGTTCGTCATCACCGGATACACCGTCGTATCCATGGTGTTCCAGATAATCGGCGGCTACGTAGGCGACCGCGTACCGAAACGGGTGGCGCTGTTCGTCTTCACCTGGATACAGGCGTCCGGCGTGTTCCTGCTCACCTTCGGCCCGCCCACGTTGCTCGTCGCGTACGGCTTCGCGCTGCTGTTCGGCGCCGGTTTCGGAGGGCGAAACCCGCTCACCGTCTCGATTCGTGGGGAGTATTTCGGCAGAGCGTCCTTCGGCAAGATAATGGGACTCTCTCAGGTGCCGATGAACGTCATGCTGCTCGCCGCTCCCGTCTTCGCCGGCGTCGTCCGCGACGTAACCGACGAGTACACCATAGCTTTCGCTACGCTCGCCGCCCTCAACATGCTCGGCGGAGTTCTGTTCCTCTTCGCCGCCCGCCCGCGGCTTACCACCTAAACCAACCCAGAACGCCAAGGAAGGCCCATTATGCCGATCATTGACCACAACAACGCGACTGAAGTCCCCTGGCGACCGAACTACCGCAAGTGGCTGATCACCGAGGAGGGCGATGGCACCACTTCGACGGAGGCGTCGCTGAGCGAAGTCGGCGTCGGAACCGGCGCGCCCCTGCACACCCACGAGGACGACGAGTTGATAGTGATTCTGAGCGGCGCTCTCAGCGTCCGATACGGCGACGAAACCCACGAGGTCGGAGCGGATCACACTATCGTCATCCCACCCAACGTCCCACACGGCTTCACCGCCATTGGCGACGCCCCGGCGCGTATAATCGGCTTCTTCCCGGCGCAAGACCCGTTCGCTCGCACCCACTTCCTGGAAGGCGGCCCTCCCGGAAATCCCGTTGAGAGAGAGTCATAATAGCCTGCGTCGATGACGACCGCATAAGATAGAATTGAAGGCCAATGCGGGCAAGCAGCTTAAGGATGTTGCAATGATGAGTATCGGCCTTCTGGACCGCAGACCCCGCCGCCAGTTATTTCTGGCAGCCCTTACGCCTTTGCTCCTCGTCGCTGCCTTGCTGTCCGCCTGCGCCGATCCGCTGCCGGCTCCGGCCCCACCGCAACCACCCGCGCCACCGGCCACGCCGCCTACGCCGGCGCCGTTGGAGGATGCCGTCCCTTCGATACCCAGCGCGCCATTGCCCGCCGCTACGGCATCGCCGCCATTGCGAACCGTTCTACCTACCTCAGCGACTTCCACGCCGATACCCGCCCCAAATCCGACGCGTACGCCAAGGCCCATAAGGGCGGTGGCGCCTCCGACGCCCGAGCCGCCAGTCGCCTCGTCTCCGCCGACTCCCGCGCCACATCCGACACGTACTCCAGTGACCATAGAGACGCAGGCGTCTCCGACGCCTGAGCCGGCTCCCGCGCAGCCGGGGCCGTCCACGTCACGACCCGGAATCGACACCTCCCTGATCCTGTGGGGCGACCTGTTCGGCCAGTTCACAACCGAAGAGCGGACTTGCCTGAGAGCGGGGCTCGGGGAAGACGTCCTCAACGAGGTCAGCTCGCAACCAATTTCCCCTGAAGAGCCCGAATGGGCGCCGACCCTCTTCGAGTGTCTCGGTCCAGACAGAGCTATGGCCATACCTGGCGCGATGTTCGTATCGCTCATGGTGAACGATGTTCTGCTGGGACCGGCTGGAGAAGACGAGATTCCTCCCGAGACGAGGGCGTGCGTACAGAACCTGCTGGCCGATATTCAAATCGGCCAAGTATTCGCGGCTGTGCTCGATGGCCCCGCCAACCCACTGGAGCCAAACCCGGAGATCATGAAACTGGCCGCCGGAATACAGAACTGCGCCCCTGATTCGACTGGTGTCGTGGGACAGCCCGACAGCCCCTATCCCGTCCTTAACAACGACGCCATACTGTGGCAGAAGAGGTTGTTCGACGTTGACTTTGGCGAAATCAGCCTCCTCCTGAACGCCCCAACGATCTCAGAAGGAGTGGTTTACGTCGGCGCGGACGACACGAGGATACACGCGTTGGACGCAGCCACTGGCGATGAGCTGTGGAGCTTTGAGACCGGGGACATCGTCAGATCGACCGTGGTCGTAACCGACGGCGTGGTGTACGCCGGTTCCAACGACACCAACCTGTATGCGCTGGACGCCCGCGGCGGCGACCTCATATGGCAGCGCGACACGGTCGCGCCCGTGCGGTATCCGCCTCTCGTGGCCGACGGTATGGTTTACGCGCCAGCCTACTCAGACGGAGGCCGACGAGTCCACGCATTGGACGCCGCCACCGGCGCGCAGGTGTGGGCGTCTTCGGAGGAGTACCCCTTCGACACCGGGTGGGAGTCCGGGTTCGGAGGCGCGTCTAACGGCGACCTGCTGTTCTCCATCGGCTACGATGGCGACGTGCGCGCGCTGGACACCGCAACGGGCGAAACCGTCTGGGCGGGGGCGCTATCCGTGGGAACTGACACACCTCCGGTAGTCATCGACGACATCGTTTACGTCACGGCCGTCAACACGGCCTACGCCCTCAGCGTCCAATCGGGCGACACGCTCTGGGAGTACGGAACCGAGCGGTATCCGGCTCGTGGCTTCGCGCCCGTCATAGACAACGGCGTGTATTACTTCGCTCCGGACAACTATCTCTACGCGCTAGACACAACGACCGGCGAGCCGCTGTGGACGCTGGAACTCGACGCGATGGCAAGTTCCTCTCCAGTGGTCGGTGACGGCATGGTTTTCATAGCGTCTGAGTCGGGCGTCCTCTATGCGATCGACCGGGAGATGGGCGACGTCGTTTGGACCGTGGGTCCCTTTGGGGACAACGGAATCCTCCAGTCGCCTGACGTGGTCGATGGGATCCTCTATCTCGAGTCCTCAGACGGTTATTTGCTGGCGCTGGATGTCGTGACCGGCGAGATACTGTGGGGACTCAACAAGGGCTTCTTCTCGAACGTCCGCACCTACACGATAGCCGGTGGTGTGGTCTATGTCAGCGACCTGGGAGGTGTGATCTACGCTATCGAAGCTTCATCTGCCGCTTTGCGCTGATTCGGATCGCTCATTCGACGACCAGCATCATGCGCTCCGCAGCCGGCGTCAAAGACTCGACCGGGATGGGCGCGAACTCGCCATCCTCAACGGCCCACAGAATCTCGAACTGAGACGGCCCACGCTCCGGGCTGTACTCGACCCTCAGACGGTGGGTGCCCGCGAGCAGCGCGACCTCGCCCTCCGCGTCTATGCCGCCGGCGGACGGCTCTTGCGCTACCAGCCGATCGTCCACGTACAGCGCGATTGTACCGCCGCCGTGTCGCCCAACCTTGAACCGGCGCGTCTCAAAATCGTCGACCTCGACCCCGCCCTCGAAGATGGCGGTGTACGGCTCCCGGATGATCGGGTCATAGTGGAACAGGTCCAGCGTTGGAACTACCTCCATCGCGTCCGGCGTCCCATCCGCCGTCCCTTCAGGCGCCCCACCCGCGTAGTACCGCCCCGCCAAACCCAGCGGCCTCACGCCTGCGCGGTACAGGTTGCCGAAGGGTATCGGCTCCGTCTCGCCGCCGGGAACCGTCCAAAGAACGCCAACCGCGTCGTTGATGTTCCAGACTTCTCCGGTAATCCTCAGACTATGCAATCCCTTCGCCAGGACCACCCGCGCCGTCCTCTTCCGCTCGTCCAGTATCCGACTGCCATTCAGCTCCACCGCGCCATCGCCATACAGCTCGAACCCGTACTCTCCGAACTCCACCACCTTCAGAGCGCCGTCCAGGCTTAGCCGGTACGGATACACTCCAGGCCCGTAAGCCGCCACCCAAGTCGAGTCGCGGACGCTGTCGCGCCGGCCCTGCGCCTCTTCGCCGGCGAGTGTGTATACCGCGTCCAAGCCCTGGCTGTCCTCCAGGTACTTCCGGGTGACGAACCCAGTGTAGTACAGGGTCTCGCCGCCCGACGGCGCGGTTACCGTCTCGAACTCCGCGTTCGGATAGTACGCGCGCATCGCCTCCCAAAGCCCTTCCTCGCGCGGCTCGAAATAAGCAGCCGCGCCCAGCCAGACCCGCTGCGAATCGAGCGGCAAAGTGTCGGGCGACTTCATGATCTCATAGCGCGGATGGTTCGCCAGCAGGGAGGTGGTCAGCCCAAACAGCAACTGGCGCGACACCAGCAGAGAGTATCCGAGCCGCTGCCGTTCGATTTGGCTGCGTGCCATCAACGTCTCGTCAGTCGAGAACGCGGCGTACACTTCGGGATGGTTCGCCTGCCAACCGAAGTACGTGTTGACGTTCGAGTAGGCGACTATGCCCAGAGCCGCGAGTATGGCGGGCAGCGCGAATCTCCGAACCACCGTCCACGGAACCTCGCGCCAGGCGCGCCACAGCATATCGAGGGCCAGCGCCGCGAGCGTGGCTACGGCCGGTATCACCAATATCGCTCTGAGCGACTGTGGCGACTCCCACGGCACTGTCAGGACGCCCGGCAGCGTCATCAGTATCACCCACAGAGGCAGCGCGAGGAGAGCGACGTTCCGCCGTCGCCACTGCGTCAGAGCGAACAGGAACGCCAGAATGAACAGCGCGCCGGTTATCCTGTCCAGCATCGGCGCTTCCGGCAGATTGTGGCGAGGATTCGGGTCTCCCTCGCGATTAAACATCAGCGCGTGCTCCACCAGCCCCTCGCCTATCCGGTCCGCCCACTCCACCCTCGGAACGAAATTGAACAGCGACGTGGTTCGCGTACGCTCGAGGAACGTATCCGTTTCGTTCACCGCGAACTGGACGACCGGCGCGGCAGCGAACAGGGCGGCGATACCCATGACCGCCACTCGTCCCGCGAAGCCTCGCAACGCCGGACGCGCCTTCACCAGGTGCAGAAGCAGGAGAACTCCGACAACCGCCGGCAGCGCCCTCAGAGGCGCGTAGAACCACACTCCTATACCCATGGCCGCGCCCGCCAGCGCGTAGTCCGACGTCCGTTCGCTGTGGATAGCGCGTAGCGTGAGCCACCCCGTCAGCGCGGCGAACAGAACACCAGTTATACCGTGCATCCCGATACGGCTCCAGTTCAGATCCCAGCGCATGACGCACACGAGGAACGCCGCGATCAGTCCTGCCGATGTACCAAACGCGCGCCGCGCCAACAGGAACGTCGCCACTATCCCGAGCAGCCCGAACGCAACCGCCACCAGCCTGCCGGTCGTCATAGAGACTCCCGCCAGCTTCACCGCCGCCGCTATCGGCAGCAGAAACATAGTCGGTAGATTCGTCGAAGGTTCGTAAACGGGGGTCTGGCCTGGGTCGAGCGAGTACTGCCGCGCCGCGGCCAGGTTATCCGCTTCGTCGTACCACAGGCCCGCCGGCGTGTCCTCCAGATTGTACAGTCGCAACCCCACGCCCAGAATGAGAATCGCCGCCAGCGCGCCCCACACCCACACCGTTCCAAGCCCTATCCGCAGCCCGCCCGAATCTCTCAGCCTCATCGCAAGCGCGGTCCAACGATAGTCTATGGCCGGAACTGCCGCTAATCCGAGAGCGATCGCCGCGCCGAACGAATTCCACGCCAGCGTCAGGCTTTCCGGCTCTGCGTGGCCGAAGTTGCGAAGCGAGACGTACATCGACGACGCCGAGAGCAGCGCGGCGACGGTCGCCCAGCTCCGCTCGCGGCGCATATACCGACGCTGCCGCGTCGTGGGCGCGCGAGCGCCATGCGGCTCCCCCGGTCGGCCCGACCGCTCAGACTCGCTTGGCTCGGATGATTCCGAACCCACGCGCCAGCCCGTAGCCGCCAACGCCAGACATGCGACCGCGATGATTAGCGGCGCAACGCCCCATCTCATCTCCTCGCCGCGAATGAAGTAGTCGGCGATCAGCGCCAGAAGAACCGCCGACGCTACCAGCGTAAACCTGACACTAGCCGCTCGACCGCTAATCACCGGACTTTACTACCCCGCGCGCGTGCAGATCGGCGATCCGCTCTGCCGAGTATCCAAGTTCCGCGAGCGTCTCCCGCGTATGTTCGCCCAGCAGCGGCGTGGGCCGGACCGGCAGCGTATCCACGCCGTCGAACGATACCAGATTGCCGCTCAGATTCACCGCGCCGAGCGTCGGATGCTCCAACGTCGTCGCCATCCGCGCAGCCTCCGCCTGCGGATCGTCGAAGAATCCCGCTCCGTACCCCTCCACCACCGGCGCCGCCGCCACGCCCAGCTTGCCGAGAGCGTCCAACGCCTCTGCAACCGTCATCCCATCGATCAATTCATCCAGAGCCTCTGATACTTCCTCGAATCCCTCTCTCATGCCGCCAACCGCGACCCATCCGTCCAATAGCTGAAACACTCGTCTAAGCGGCCCCACTCCGAACTGGTTGGTGTCGGGCAACGGCCTCGGCGCCTTGCCTTCGTAGCTCAGGAAGCCGTCCGCGCACATCACCACGCCGGCCGCCAGCAGGTTCGTGTTTACGCGCTGCGCGACGCCTGTCCGTTCCCTCGCCAGCAGCGCGAGAACCGTTCCCAACGCGCCCAGCGCGCCGCCCGTATAGTCGCATGGCGCGAGCGCGGACAGATACACCGGCGGCCCTTCGTACCCGCCTTGCGCGCGCTGGAGTCCCGTAATAGCCTGCGCTATCGGATCCACTCCGGGACGCTGCGAGTAAGGACCGTCCCACCCATACGCCGTGATGTGAGACTCGATCAGGCGCGGATTCTGCGTCGCCAGCGTCTCGCTGTCCAGTCCCATCCGGTCGGTCGCTCCGGGCCGCATATTGGCCAGGATAGCGTCGGACGCGGCCGCCAGCCGCCGCGCCACTTCCTTGCCGTCATCGGTCTTTGTATTCACCGACACCGACCGCTTGTTGGTATTGAACGCCACGAACCCCGCGCCACCGGCGGGACGCGATATATCCCCATACAGCGACTCGAACTTGACCATATCCGCGCCCAGGTCAGCCAACAGCCGTCCCGCCACGGGCCCGGCGATGACATTCGTCATTTCCATTATCCGAACGCCGGCCAGGGGAGGGGAGTTGGGAGATGGGAAGTAGGAGGTAGTGGGTAGCGCCGCCTGTCTCCTGTCTCCTGTCTCCTCTTTTCTATTTTCTGCCTCTTCTTTTCTCACCCCCACGCGGCCCGGCGTCTCCGAAAGCGAGATGGGCAGCCCCACCATCCGCGTTCTGCCAAGCAGCGGATCTTCCACCTCCTGAACCAGCCCGTTGTGGAGGATCTGCGTGTCCGACATCGCCTCCTCCGCGCTCCGAACCACGTCGCAAGGAACGTCCGCCGCGCGCAGCTCCGCGATCCACTCCGCCGACGGGCGGGAGCGGAGCTTGTCCGCGACCATGTCGAACAGGCGCTTGCGCGCGCTTTCGGTTCTGGGCCAACGTCCGTCCCCGAACTCCGGGTCGGTGGCGATAGCCTCCGCCACGCCTATCACCGCAGCCGCCAGGTCCACGAATCCGGAGTGGATGCAGCCTATCTGAATCCACTCGCCGTCGGCGCACTCGAACACGCTGTAAAACGGACCGCCGCCTTGGGGCGTCATGTTCATCGGACGCGGCGGCAGATTGTCGCTAACGGCTTTCGGGGCGTATAGCAGCGCGCCCGCCATCAGCGACGTTTCGACTCGCGACCCCGCGCCCGTTCGCTCGCGCCGGTATAGCGCGGCGCATATGCCTATGCACGCCAGCAGCGCGGCTCCGACGTAAGCCACCGGATGCGCCACATACACCGCGCCGCCGCGATAGGACGGCTGGCTGCCTAGAATTCCCATCCGCGCGGCAACCAGATCGTGATCCGCAGGCTCGTCTCGCAGCGGTCCCCGCGTCCCATACGCCGTAATAGAGCAGTGGACCAGCGCGTCGCCAACGTCCCCCACACGCCTCAGTCGTTCGATGCCCAGAAGTTGCCTCAGCGAGGACGACGGCGCCAGATCGTCGAGAGCCACGTCCGCCCCCGCGCACAGATCGCGCAGCGCGGCTTCGGCGCCAGGATCGTCGGCATCGAGCCGGACGACTTCCTTGCCCCGGTCGTACACCGCGAAGATGTCCGGCTGCCGCGTAACGTCCTCATCACGAAACGCCACACGTATCACCCGCGCGCCGTTGTCTGCCAGCAGCATAGACGCCAGCGCGGCAGCCATGCCGCCGGACACGTCAACAATCGTAATCCCGCTAAGCGCGGATTGGGAATCAGACATACATACTCACCCAGCTAATCGAAAGGGTAGGGCTATTGTGTTTACACGCCCATCGGGCTGTCAAGCGGCTGAATCTACCCGTGCCGCCGCATCATCTAATGTTGTACAATCACCCTACAACCATTTGAGACATTCGACCATTCGGAGAGATGTCATGCTCAACAAACTCGGACGCATCACCAAGATAAGACCCGACCGCGAGCGGCCATACGCCCCGCCGGGCCAGTTCGTCACCGACAAGTTCCCGGTCCTCACCTTTGGTCCCACGCCCAGGATAGACCTCGATACGTGGCAGTTCCGCGTGTTCGGCCTGGTCGAGGAAGAGCTGACTCTCGACTGGCGGCAGTTCAACCACCTCCCGCAGACTACCCTGGACGCAGAGTTCCACTGCGTAACGCAGTGGAGCAAGCTCCAGAACACCTGGCAAGGCATCCTGTTCA
Source organism: Dehalococcoidia bacterium (assembly GCA_034420955.1). Lineage (GTDB taxonomy): Bacteria > Chloroflexota > Dehalococcoidia > Lucifugimonadales > UBA1123 > VXRN01. The sequence goes on along the minus strand of DAOUKV010000003.1, from coordinate 92,580 downwards.
ACGACCTCATGGAAATCATCACGCCCAAGCCCGAAGCCAAGTACGTGATGGCGCACTGCTACGGCGGCTATACCACCAACGTAGCCCTGGACGTTCTCCAAGACGACGACGTGCTGTTCGCCCACTCCCACGACGGCGAGCTCCTGACACCTCCGCACGGCGGCCCCATGCGCCTGGTCGTGCCAAAGCGCTACGGCTGGAAGAGCGCCAAGTGGGTAAACGGCATCGAGTTCATGGCCGAAGACGAGCCCGGATTCTGGGAAATGCGCGGCTACCACATGGAAGGCGACCCCTGGAAAGAGGAGCGCTTCTGGAGCAGTCTCAGCTTCTGAAGCCGACCGCTTCCCACAGCCATCCGTCCAGGAACGCTGGCGCTACGGGAAGATCCATTGGGGGGATTCGTCCTCACCGACGTTACCCGTCAGTCGGGTCGGCTCGCCGCTGCCGTCGCTCCGGACGATGTATATTTCCCGGCTGCTAACAGCCACGAACGCAATCCAGAGACCGTCCGGCGACCAGACAGGTCGCTGACCGCCCCCCGCAAGCCGCGCGCGATCCGAACCGTTCGCGTTCATCACGTAGATCTCGCCGATCCCGTCACGCTCCGACTCGAACGCGATCTGCGAACCGTCCGGCGACCATACGGGTCGCTGACCGTCCTCCGCAAGCCGCCTGAGACCCGAACCGTCCGCGCTCACCGCGTATATCTTGCCATCGGACTCGAACGCGACCCGACTGCCGTTCGGCGACCACACGGGCCACAGGTCAGTCTCGGGACGGTTGGTGAGCCGCCTGAGACCCTTACCGTCCGCGTTCACCGCGTATATCTCGAGGTTCCCGTCGCGTCTTGACATGAACGCGATCCTAGCGCTGTCCGTCGACCACGCAGGCCCCCCGTCGTGCTCGTCGCTGTTGGTGAGCCGTGTAAGTTCTGAGCCGTCCGCGTTCATCACGTAGATCTCGTTGTCCAGGTCACGACCCGAGTTGAACGCAATCTTCTGACCGTCTGGAGACCACACAGGCGCCAGATCGCGCTGCGCGTGGCTGGCGAGCCGCGCAAGGCCCATTCCATCCGCGTTCATTACGTAAATCTCGAAGTTCCCGTCGCGATTTGACTCGAACGCGATCTTCAGACCATCGGGAGACCACACAGGTTTCTGGTCGGCGCCGGTGTGATCCGTAAGCTGTGTGAGGCCCGTTCCGTCCGCGTTTATTACGTAGATATCGCTGTTCCCGTCATGCGTGGCGCTGAACGCGAACCTTCCGGTAGGAACGATAGGGGTCGCCGTCGGCGTCGGTGTACTCGTGGATGTCGGCGTGGGGGTCGCCGTCGCCGTCGCCGTCGGCGTCGGGGTATGTGTCGCCGTCGCCGTCGGAGTGGCGGTATGCGTCGGAGTGGAGGTCGCCGTGGGCGTCGGAGTGGAGGTCGCCGTGGACGTCGGAGTGTGTGTCGCCGTGGGCGTCGGAGTCGCAGTAGGTTGCGCGAGCGCTGTTGCCGTAAGCTCGGCCTCAAACGTGGCCCGAACGTCCGGCGTCGGCTCCGCCGTGGGCGTCAACGTGGCGGTAGCCGTCGGCGTGGGAGTGGGCGTGGGGGTCGGAGGGATAGCTACGACGACTGGCGGCGGCTCTTCCGAACCGAAGATGCCGCTCGCAATGACCACGACTATCAAGACGATTATCCCAATCCCGCCTCCGGCGAATATCAACATACGATTGGAGAAAAGGTCGGAGCTTGGGAATCCGACTGTCTTGGCGGGGCTGGCGGCTACGACGACTTCTCCCGACAGATAGCTTTCGAGCGCCTCCACGAGTTCGCCGGGGGTCTGGAAACGGTCGTCCGGGTTCTTCATCATGCACCGGACGATTATGCCCCAGAGAGCGTCGTCAACTTCGTCGAGATGGGGGAGTTCGCTATGCGCGTGCATTTGCATTATCGCGGCGTTGCGCGCCATCGCGTTTTCGAGGTCCGCGTCGAACGGTACCCTCCCGGAAATCAGCCGGTAGAGCGTTACGCCCAGCGAGTACACGTCGGAGCGTGTATCGCCGCGCACGCTGTGCCACTGCTCGGGCGCCATATAGTACGGCGTGCCCCACATTGCGCCGGCCTGCGTGCCGCCGGAGTCTCCGACGCGCGCTATTCCGAAGTCTATGAGCCTCACGGAGCCTTCGTCGTCCAGCGACGTGGTTAGCAGGTTTTCGGGCTTCACGTCGTGGTGGGTTATACCCACTCGCCTCGCCGCTTCGAGCGCGGACGCCGCCTCGCGGATGATGCGAACCGCGCGATCCGCTCCGAGCTTGCCGTCTGCCTCGATCATCTCCTCGACGCTGTGCGGCACTTGCTCCATGGCGAAGTAGTGCAGCCCGGACTGCTCATCTTGGCCCACGTCGTACACCGCGGCGATGTTAGGGTGGCCCACCTGCGCGAGTATGCGCGCCTCGCGCACGAAGCGTTCCTGCACGTCTCCGGCCGCCAGGTGCGGGTGGAGAGCCTTGAGCGCGACTTCTCGTTGAAGGTCCGGGTCGTATGCCAGATAGACCACGCCCTGCGCTCCGGAGCCGAGCGACCGCCGTATCTGGTACTTGCCTATTGCGCCTGGTTCCTGCGTAGCCATCAGTTGACTTCCAAACTCGCCGCCAGCTTGTCCGCGAACTCCGGCGGATCGCTGCGCTCGATCACCAAGTCGCGAGCCTCATGGAAGCGCATGAAGTCCCGCATCGCCCGCGCCACCGACGCCGCGAGTCGCGCGCTGGGCCTAACGCCAGGTTCCAAGTACAGCGCGTTCACCCGCAGCAGCCCCGTCTTCCGTTCCAGCTTCGGGTCGAAACGCCCTACCAGCCTTTCGCGGTCCAGAATAGGCAGGCAGAAGTATCCCCAGATACGGTCGGGAGCGGGCTTGTAACATTCTAGGACCTGCCGAAAATTCCAGAAATTCATATCTCGGTCGCGGGGCCAGAACAGGCTGTCGAACGGACTCAGGAACGTCGTCCGTCGCCCCTTCAGTTCGCCGTCCGCGGCCCGTTCCAGCAACTCCAGATTGTTGCGGTGGACCAGCAACTCGTGAACCCGGCGGTCCGCGAGCTTGGCTCGGATGGGTACGAAGGTACCCTCTGCGACAAGCGACTCGATGTACTGCTTGGACTCCGTACGCTTCATGTGAAAATAATCGCCCACCTGCGCGGGCGCGCAGACGCCGGCGGCTCGCATAGACACCTCCAACAGATGTCGAAACGCCTCCGGCTCGGACGGCTCGGTTCGTTCGACCCATCGGGGCAGAACGCGGTCTCGCGCGTCATACACGCGCTGAAAGTTCACCCGATTCGAGATAGCCATGTCTCCCACGTTGTACAGGTGCTCCAAAGCTATCTTCGCCGAGTCCCAGTTCCACCATTCGCCCGGCTTCTTCCTCTCGGCTCGAAAGTCGGCTGGGCGGGCCGCGCCGTTTTGACGGACGCTCTCCAGGATAGACTCCAGCAAACGCGCGTTATCCGGATCATCCGCCCAGCGACGACGCCAGCCCGCTCCGCCCTCGCGGTACCGCCGCATCGTCGGCATCAGATAGCGATAGTGGATCAGTGGGATGATACATGCCGCGTGAGCCCAATACTCGAACAAACGCCGCCCGTTGTCCCCGCAATCGGTAGAAACGCTGCCGCCCCCGCCGCTATCGAACAGCAGCGCGTCCAACAGGTCAGGATCGTAGCTGCCAAGCCGCGACCACAGCGTCAGATACTGCGCCCTCCGCACAACTTGTAGCGTATCTATCTGCACCCACCCGACACGCTCGATAGCGGCATATACGTCGTCCGCGCCAACTCTGTCGGGGCGCAGCCCGCGACCCAACGGCGCGTCGAGCCCCTGACAGCGCAGCGCGACGGCTCGGACTGCCGAGAGCGGATATATCGTGGAGGAGTAGGTCATTATGGGTCGCTGCGTCTTCTCGACTTCAGGTACCAGCTTACGGCGGACGTAGCTACCAGCGCCGATGCCACCCCGATGAGAAGTGACTCTATCGGGCTGAGCGTGCCGATAAGTTCATGTACCACAGATCTTACGGTTACGGCAACCGCTAGTCCCACTGCTACGGTGATCAAAAATTCCCAGACTTTTCTCACTCTCTCGCCTCCACACAAGCGCAGCGAACCGTCGGCTACGCTTCGGCCTGCGGAACGATGGCTGGAACCTCCAACTCAGCCAGCAGGTTGCGGAACTCGTCCAAGTCCTCCTCCAAGATGCGGTTCAACCTCCCGAAGCGCTCGTCCAAGTTCTCCGAGTAGTGGGCGAAGACGCCATACGCCTGCTCCGTCGGTCGATAGTCTCCGGCGGCTACCACCGGCGTCAAGCCCGCCAGCTTCGCGTTCCACTTGATCGGCATATGTAGCCGGTCGCGCGCGCCGCGATACTCCGTCTGTATCAGCTCGGACTCCACCTCATCCAGGCTCGCCGTGAGCGACTTGGCCGCCTCGGACACCGGTTCCTCGGCAGCCGTGCCTTTGGCGCGCTCCGCCCATTCGTTCACCTGCGTTCGCGCGCTTCTGAGACGGTTGATGTTGTCGTGCGTCTCCGAAACCTTGTCGCGGATCTGAATCAGCAGATCGAACTGCGTCTGGAGGTCTTCGTCAGTCGCGGGAACGGTCGGATTCCTGAGCAGATCGAAATTCGCCGTCTGAGACTGTTCGCCCACGGTCAGCCGCGCCTGGTACGTCCCCGGAGGCGCCAGCGGCCCCCGTCCGACGTCGCCCGTCGTCTTGTCTCCCGGAACCTTGCGGGCGCCCGGATAACGCATGTTCCAGTCGAACCGGTTCATGCCCGCCGACGCCGGAACGCGCGGCCCTCCGTTATCGTCCCCATCGTCAGAATCCGGCTCGCGGCTGGTGTAGCTCTTGATCTCCGCGCCGTCGGCGTCCAGGAACGTCAGAGTTACCTCATCCTCCGGCTCGTCCTTCAGCCAGTACCAGACGCGGACGCCGGATGGCGGGTTCGCCCCCGCGTCCAGGAACTTGCGGTTGACGCCGCCGAGCTCGTCCTTCTCGTCTATGAAGGCCACGGCCGCCCCCAGCGCAAGCTGGTAGTTCTTCGCTCGGCTGCCCGCCCTGCCCCTGAAGGGCGCGGCGTTGCGAATCTTGACGGTCGGCGCGATCAGGCTCAACTCGGTTTCCGACAAGTCCGCCGACACCTGCCGCAGATGGCTAAGGCCGTCTAGTATCCAGAAGCTGCGCCCGTGCGTTGCGGCGACAAGTTCATCTTCTTTGATAGCTAGGTCATATATCGGCACAACCGGCAGGTTGCCGCGCAGCGACGTCCAAGTCTCTCCGTCGTCGAACGACACGTAGATGTTCGTCTCCGTTCCGACGTACAACATACCCGGACGCTCGGCATCCTCCCGGATGCAGCGCGTGAAGTCATCGTCCGGCAGGTTGCCGGTGATCGAAGTCCACGTCACGCCGTAGTCGTTCGTCTTGAACAAGAAGGGTCGGTTGTCGTCGAACTTGTAGCGTGTGCCGCACAGGTACGCCGTCGCCGGATCGTGCGGAGAGACCTCTATCATGTCAACCCGCGTCCACTCCTCCAGCGCGTCGGGCGTAACGTCCTGCCAGGTCGCGCCGCCATCGCGCGAGATGTGGACCAACCCGTCATCCGATCCCGCCCAGAACACGCCCGCTTCGTGTGGCGACTCGACGAACGAGAACACCGTGCAGTACGTCTCGGCGCCCGATGCGTCGCCGGTGATGTCCCCGCCCGAAGGCTGCAGCTTGTCCGGGTCGTTGCGCGTCAGATCCGGGCTTATCGGCTCCCAGCTCTCCCCCTGGTCGGTGGAGCGGAAAACGATGTTGCCGGCGGCGTACAGAACGCCAGGATCGTGCGGCGAGAACTGGAGCGGATACGTCCACTGGAAACGGTACCTCGCATCCACTGGGCCGTAGCCGGTGTTCAGTTCGGGCCATACGGTGATGATGCGAACCTGCCCCGTCTCGTGATCGTACCTCAGCATATTTCCGCCGCCGCCGGGGGAAGAACCGATAGCGCCGGATATGACGATGTTCGGATTGGTCGGATCGACCACGATGTAGCCGCTCTCCGAGCTGCCGACGGTGTAGCAGTCGCCCCAGGGGATGCCGCCCTTATGCGTCCGCGAAGGCACGCTAATCGCCGAGTTGTCCTGCTGCGTCCCGTACACGCGATATGGCGACTGCGTATCGGTCGTAACGTGGTAGAACTGGGCGGTCAGCTGATTGTAGATGGTGGAGAAGGTATCGCCGCCGTTGTAGCTCACGCACGCGCCGCCGTCGTTGCCCTCTATCATGCGTTGCGGGTTGCGCGGGTCTATCCACAGATCGTGATTGTCGCCGTGCGGCGTGGTAACCTCCTCCCACGTCTTGCCGCCGTCAATGGACTTCCATGCGTCATAGTTCAGCACCCAGACCGTATCCGCGTCCTGCGGGTCCGCGACGATGTGCTGGTAATACCACGGACGCCCCTGTAAGTCGCGGTTGTCCGACACCAGTTCCCACGTGTCGCCATAGTCGTCCGAGCGGAACACGCCCGGCTCCCGCGCCTCGATGGTCGCGTACACGCGGCCAGGGCGCGACGGGCTGACCGCTACGCCGATGCGCCCGAACGGGCCGTCAGGCAGTCCGGGATTTTCGGACACATCCTCCCACGTATCGCCGCCGTCGGTGGTGCGCCACAGTCCGCTGTCCGGCCCGCCGCTGGTGAGGTTCCAGAAGTTGCGTCGCACCTGCCAGATGGACGCGAACAGCACGCGAGGATTGGCGGGGTCTATCACCAGATCGGCGGCGCCTGCGTTCTCGCTCTTGAACAGCGAATGCTCCCAAGTCTTGCCGCCGTCTTTCGAGCGGAACACCCCGCGCTGGAGGTTTGGACCAAAAGCGTGTCCCAGCGCGCCCACGTACACCACGTCGGGATTCGTCGGATGAATCCGCACCCGCGAGATATGCCGCGTGTCTTCCAACCCCAGGTGCGTCCACGACCGACCGCCGTCATTCGAGCGATACACCCCGTCCCCGTGGGTAACGTCCAACCGGATGCACGCTTCGCCCATCCCCGCGTACACGACGTGCCGGTCCGAGTCCGACACCGCGATCGCGCCGACCGACGCGGTATTGAAGAACCCGTCCGATACGTTCTCCCAGTACGTGCCGCCGTCGTAAGTCTTCCACACTCCGCCGGCGCAGGCGCCGAAGTAGAACGTCCCCGTCTCCACAGGGTCTCCGGCGACCGCAACGACGCGGCCGCCGCGCGGCGGCCCGATGCAGCGCCAGTCGATGGCGTTCAGCGCGCGCGGGTCAATGGAAGTAGCGGGAGAAGTCATAGCGAAGAGCCTCCGGTAGTGCCGGCGATGCCGGTAGAATTCGATGCGTCGCCTATTGTAACCAAACCTACGCCGATTCGCACAGTGTGGGGCGCGCCGAAAAATCAATGCAAAGGCGCGGAGTCGCAGAGATTCCCCTACGATTTCTCCGAACCCCTCGGACTCTGCGTCAAGACCTAGGTTCGCCGCCCCGTTCCGCGCGCGGGGGCGAACACGACCAACAGCGTCAAGTTCTCGGTGATGGAGTGGAATCGGTGCTCGACCTCCGCTCCGACGAACACTATGCTCCCCGGACGCAGCGCGCGGTCCTCGCCGGCAACGCGTATGTGGCCGCGACCGGCGGCGACGTAGTACACCTCGTCCTCGCCGTGCGGTTGCTGCGGGTCGCTCGATCCCGCCGCGAGCTCGTACACTCCCAGGCTCATTCCGGGCGCGCTGAAGAACTCCAGGTAGAGTTCTCCGCTTTCGCGCCGGCTCTCCATCACTTCCGACATCTCGTATGCGTCCATATCTCGCTCCATAACCGCGCCAACCCGGGCGCGCGAGTATTCGATTCTCATTCTCACAATACAGCGCGAAAACATGATACCCTATGCCGCAGCAAACCAAGGAGGCGCGATTATGAGAGCGGCGGTGTATAGAGGCGCCCAACGCTTCGAGATAGAGGATATGGCGGATCCGGTAGCGGGGCCGGGTCAGGTGGTGATAGACGTCATCTACTGCGCCATCTGCGGAACCGACGTTCATCACTTCCTGTACGACATCGCGCCGCCCGGCAGCGTCATGGGACACGAGTATTCCGGCGTCGTCAGTGACGTTGGAGAAGGCGTCAGCCGTTGGAACGTCGGCGATCGCGTGGTCGGCGGAGGAGGGGAGCCGCCTCCCGAAGTCCGCGCCGCCAGTCCGAACCGCGGCGAGCGATACAACTACCGGCTCGAAGGATTCTCAGGCGCGTCAGGGCGCGTTCGCGCCTACGCGGAGAAAGTGCTGCTGGAAGAGTGGGAGCCTGTTCCCATACCCGACGGCGTGAGCGACGAGGAGGCGGCAATGTGCGAGCCGTGCGCCGTCACGGTTCACGCCGCGCGGCTATCTCAGCTCAAGCTGGGCGATTCCGTGGTCGTGCTGGGCGCGGGGCCGATTGGCTTGCTCTGTATGCAGGTCGCCCGCGCCGCCGGGGCGAGCACGGTCATCGTGTCCGAACCCGCGCCGGCCCGCGCCGAGGCAGCGCGCCGGCTGGGCGCGGACGCAGTCATCAATCCCCTGACCGAGGACGCCGTGGAACGCGTCGTCGAACTGACCGGAGGAACAGGCCCGGACGTCGTGTTCGAGTGCGCCGCCGCTCCCGGCACCCTGGACGAGGCGCTCAACATGGTTCGTCGCAACGGCCAGGTCGTTCTAGTCGCCATCGTCTGGAAGGAGACCCCCGTGCTGCCGCCCGACTGGATGGCGCGGGAAATCAACCTCAAGACGTCGTTCGGCACGCAGCCTGAAGACTGGCGCATCGCGCTCGACCTGATACGTTCCGGCAAGGTTACGATGGAGCCGCTGGTGTCAGAAGCCAGTTTCCTGCCGCTCGACGAAATCCAGGGCGCGTTCGAAGCGCTCTGCAACCCGTCCAACGAAGTACAGATGGTGGTGAGGCACGGCTGATGAATGTCGCGACGGAAACGCTGAAGTTCAACCCCAACCAGTTCGGCGGCGTAGTAACGGACACGTCCGCGCTTCCGGACGACCCGCGCGCGTTCAGGGCGCTGTTGCGAGACTCCATAGAGTCGTGGACCTCGAACGGTTACAAGGTGGTATGGTTGGAAATCCCGCTGTCCCACTCCGCGCTGGTTCCGGTGGCGGCGGAAGCCGGTTTCGAGTACCACCACGCCGACCCCGCCTACGCCCTAATGACGCTCAGGCTGGAGCCCCAAGCGTACATTCCTCCGTACGCCACGCACTACATCGGCGCGGGGGCGGTAGTGCTGAACGAGCGTGACGAGATCCTAGTCGTCGTCGAGCGCTACCGGATGGGGCCGAGTCGAGGCCCAGGCTACAAGCTGCCCGGCGGCGCGCTGCACCCGGGCGAACACATCTCAGACGCCGCCGTCCGCGAGGTGCGGGAAGAGACGGGCATACACGCCAAGTTCGAGTCGCTCGCTTGTTTCCGGCACTGGCACGGCTACCGCTACGGCAAATCCGACATCTACTTCGTCTGCCGGCTGTCCGCGCTCTCCGACGAGATAACTATGGAAGAAGAAGAGATAGCCGAGTGCCGCTGGATGTCTCTCGAAGACTTCTTCAACCCGGCGGTCGGCATCCATGAGTTCAACAAGAGCATCGTCCGCGCCGCCCTGGAAAGCCCGGGCATATCCCCCGCGATGGTAACGGGCTACGAAGACATGCGGCGCTTCGAGTTCATGATGCCTAGGATTTAGATGGCTTGCGGCATATGGTGCGACAGCGAACTCGGAACCGAGCGAGGTATCTTATCCCGGTTCTGGTCTGGACCTTGGAAATATGTACCGTCAGCTAACAGACATTCCTATCTCACCAATAGCGGCTGTGAATGTGGCATCGGTCCCCCAGCGAAGCCCGCTGCGATACCCAGGTGGGAAAACTTGGCTGGTACCACACATTCGGACATGGCTCGGTGGCATGAGTCCACGTTCGGAAGTTCTGTTGGAACCGTTCGCAGGTGGCGCTATTGTATCGCTCACAGCTGTCATGGAAGGGTTGGCAGAACGCGCCGTGATGTCGGAGATTGACCCGGACGTTGCGGCGTTTTGGCATAGCGCACTGGAATCCGCGCCCACTCTCATCCGCAGAATCCAGACATTTGCGCCCACCCGACACTCTGTCGCAGAGCTTACCGATTCGGATCCGCGCGATGTCTTGGAGCGTGGATTTCGCGCCCTCGTCCTCAATCGAACGCGCAGAGGCGGGATACTAGCCCCTGGCGCGTCTGTATCCAGACGGGGCGAGAACGGCAAAGGTATTGCGTCAAGGTGGTATCCAGCAACGCTAGCGAAACGCCTAAGGGCCATTCATGAATGGCGGAGCCAGATAGAATTTCTCGAGACGGATGGCGTTGACCTATTGCAAACCTTCACAACTGAACGCGGCGGAAACGTTGCAGTGTTCGCCGATCCGCCCTATACGTTCGGTGGCAAGCGCGCCGGCAGACGCCTTTACACCTACAACAACGTTGATCACGAGCGGCTGTTCGACATACTAGACCGCAGCGCTGTCAACTTCCTGATGACCTATGACTGCTCGCCGGAGATTCTAGGTCTGATCTCCAAGCATTCGTTCTACGCGGTACGGGTAAGGATGAAGAACACGCATCACGATAAGCTAACGGAGCTGGTTATTACGCCAAGTCCGACGTTTCGGAAACATCCATGACTTCCAGATACGGAATACATGAATGGTATGGTGAGTCGTTCGTTGAGATGCAGCCAGCTAGGCGTCGCGCCTTAGCGGAAGTCGCGCTCGGCAGGGATGATGACAAGCCTCCATGCCCGTTCCAGCGTAACCAGCCCCCATGCCAAAAGACAGGGGGCGTGTGCTCGATGCGGCGGTACAACCTAGCTGACGACACACGCATCGGGGATCCTGAAGGTCAGCCGGTGGTAATGTGTCCCTCGCGATTCCAAGATGGGCAAGTTGTAATTGAGTAGTTGGCAGAAATCGCGGGATTTCGGATTGAGGATACGTCCGTCGCCCGTGAGGTACCATTCATGATGGGCACAAACACCGGAAGGCCAGCCGGTATGATAGACTTGGTGGTAGCGAACTCCGCTGATGGGAAAGTAGAGTGGTACGGCTTGGAAATCCAAGCTGTTTACTTCTCCGGCAGGGCGATGCGAACCGAATTTGAAGCCCTGACCAAAGATTTGGAAATGTCCCCGCCGTTTCCAGTGGAAAGACGACGCCCTGACTGGCGCTCATCCGGCGCGAAGCGTCTGATGCCTCAGTTGCAGATCAAGGCGCCGACCGTACGGCGATGGAACACTAAGATGGCCGTGGCGGTGGACCGCCCATTTTTCGAGGCTATTGGCGGACCTAGTTCCAACCCCAGCCGCGACTTGGGGGATGGCGACATTATCTGGCTGGTCGTAGAACTCGACGAGGAGTTCCGTCTGACGCGGTGGCATTGGGAAGTTCTTACCCTAGAGGATTCAAGCGCCAAGCTCTTGGCGGCCAGAACCATCAGACAGGCAGACTTCGAGCAGACGCTGATCGACAAGCTCGAACCACTAATCAACCATTCACCATTAGACTAGGGAGTCATCAAATGACATCACTGAAAGAGAAGATAGTTCGCGGCGACATCGTGCTGGGCGTATCCGTCCCCATCACCGCCACCAAGAGCCAGATGGAAGACATCCTGTCCAAAGACGACTACGACTTCATCCACACCGATTCACAGCACTCCCCTTACAGCGAGGAACGCCTCGTAGCCTACTGCGAGACCGCCAAGGAGGTCGGCATCCCGGTGCAGTTCCGCATCAAGCACCCCAGACATGCCTACCTCGTTGGAAACATCCTGGACCTGGGGCCGTTGGGCATAGAGGTGCCCCTGGTGGAAGACGAGGCGACTGTGGATGAGGCGATTAACTGGTTCTACTATCCTCAGGTGGCGAAGCGCAGCTGGGGCGGCGCGGCGCGGTACGGCGTGGAGGAGCGCCCGGACCGCCTCGATTATGCCGAGTGGTGGAACGCCAACGGCATCCTCTGCATCCAGATAGAAACGCTGCGAGCCGTTACCAACGCCCGCCAACTCGCCAAGCCGGGGATCACCTGCCTTACTTGGGGACCGGCCGACCTGTCCTACGACATCGAGGCGCATCCCCACCATCCGCTCCAATCGGTTGACGACTGCCTGAAACACGTGATCAAGCAGTTCGAGGGAACCAACATCCGCATGAGCTTCCGCAACTACGACTACAAGCTGCGCGACCACTACCGCGAGATGGGCGTTACCGTCTTCATGGAAAACCCCAAGCCGTAAGCCAAAAGCAAGGCGGGGCAGCGTGATTCAGCCCGCCCCGCCGCTCTCTTCTCTCCTCCTCTTACTCCTTTACAAAAACGTGCAAATCCCACGAATGAATGGGATATTCACATATCATAATACTATTTATTATGTTTTCCGATGGATTGTTAATAATTCGTTATCATTGCGTTAACACAACGTTGAGCATTTTGGGGTATGGTTAACGGGAATTCCCAAAGGAGTACGTGTCGAAATGAGAGAAATAGTCAACGCACAGAGCGCTCTGCGCGAGCACTCTGTGCTTTTCAAGTCCTGCATCCGCTGTAGCGGGGATCGCCAGATCCGCCGCGACTACGAAGGCTTCTACATAGCCTGCCTCGCCTGCGGGCACGTTACCTACCCCGAGGTTCACACTGAGGAAGTCTCCCGTCTGCTGGAGTGGAAGACCGCTTCGTAGCCCTCGCATAGGCAGACTTCTCTGCCGACCTTCCCCCGACAACCACCGACGCTTGGCCTCGTCGCGTTCGGCACCGCCATACGGCGCGCCCGCGACGAGGCTGAGCGTCTTCTACGTCCGTCCGGGGTTGCGAAAACCGCCCGTCATCGTGGATAATCAGCGCAGACGGGCAGGTCCATTGGGAAGGCGGCGCGACATGAACGGAACTCTCGAAGGCAAACGCATCGGCGTCCTCGAATCCCGCATGGTCGGGCAACTGACCGAGATGATGTCCCGACGCGGCGCGGAGGTGATACCCGCGCCCGCGCTGCGGGAACAGCCGGTGGACGCCAGTCCCCAAGTCTCCGCCCTGATTGACGGCATCGAGAACGGCGATCTTGAAGTATTCGTAATGCAGACCGGAGTGGGCGTCAACGCCCTGTTCGAGACGGCGGCTCGGCTCGGTCGCGAAGACGCGCTGAACGCGGCGATCCGCAAGACGACGAGCGTCGCCCGCGGCCCCAAACCGACGGCTGCGCTGAGACGGCGCGGCATCCGACCCGACGTCACCGTCGCCTCCCCTTACACCACAGCCGAGTTGATAGAAGCCATCTCCACCATAGACATCGAAGGGCGCGGCGTCGCCGTTACTCATTACGGCGAGCGCAACGACGCGCTCGCAGACGCCCTGAGCGCGGCCGCCGGGCGTCTGCACGAAGTCACGCTGTACGAGTGGATGCTGCCCGACGACACGACGCCGTTGGAATCGATCGTCGTTGACCTAGTGGAGCGACGGCTGGACGCTATCGCCTTCACCAGCCAGATACAGGTGCGGCACCTGTTCCAAATCGCCGAGCGCGACGGCTACGGCGCGGAGCTTGCCCCAGCCATGCGCTCTACGGTCGTCGTCGCCGTCGGTCCCACCTGCGCCCGCGCCCTCTCGGATTTCGGCGTCGAGACCGACGTTATGCCCGACCCTCCGAAGATGGGTCACATGGTGGCGGACCTCGCCGAATACCTCACGGCCGCCGAGCCGAACTCCCAGCGCGCCACCGACTCCGAAGCCGCGGACTAACCTCACGCCCTCGGCGCTTCGCTCACAAAACCCTCGCCCATATGGGAGCCCCAACCCCTTTTGCTCCCTCCGCGTGAGTAATCTGACGCCATGCTTGACATCCGTTCGACTCAGGCGTATAAATAGCGCTTACAAGTATGGCAATCCCACACCGTTCGCCATCCGCGCATCCGAAACCAAAACCCACATAGCCACTTACGGAGTAGATCGATGAAACTAGCCCTTCGTGCTGTCCCAATACTGCTAATCTTTTCGCTTCTGCTAGTAGTCGCGTGTGGCGACGATGCGGAAGAGCCGCCCGCCGCGCCCCAGCCTGCGCCCGCGCAGCCCACAGCCGCTCCTGCCGCACCCGCTCCACAACCGACGGCGGCTCCGGCCGCGCCCGCGCAGCCGGCGACCCAAGCCGCGCCGATAATGCCAACGGCAATGCCGGAACCCGCAGCGCCCAGCGGAGACGCGCCGGACCCGAAGAACGCGGTCGGAACCATCGTGTTCGCCCAGTCCAACTTGGGATGCAACCCCGGCGCCGGCACCGTATTCTGCTCGCAGTACGACGCCGTGGCGTGGGGAGTCGGCGAAGACCTGTTCACCTGGCGCTGGCGCGAGGACAACACCGTCGAGTACGCCGCCGGACAGCTTGCCACCGCCTGGGAACTGGCGTCCGACGGGCTTTCGGTGGTCGTGGACATCCGCGACGGCGTGATGTTCCACAAGGATTGGGGACCCATGACCCCCGAAGACGTGGCATGGAGCTACAACCAGGTCAACCCGCTCATCACCACCCACAGCATCGCGCCTAGCGCGTCCTACTTCTCCACCCTGTTCGGAGAAAACCGCGCCGTAGCTTCAGGCAACACCGTTGAGTACACCTTCGCAGCCGTGGACTCCCACTGGCACACCTATATGATGAACGGCAACGGCTTCGTCGGAATGGTCGTTCATCCGCAGAAGGCGCAGGAGGAAAACGGCGAAGACTGGATGCGCGAGAACTTCGTAGGCACCGGTCCCTTCCAAGTCGATGAGTGGATACGCGACGACCGCGCCGTCTTCACCAAGTCGGGACACCACTGGGAGTTCGACCCTGCCGTCGAGAGAGTGGTGATACAAGCGATGCCTGAAGACGCTACCCGCGTCGCCGCGCTCAAGACCGGCGAACTCGACGCCGCCGAGCTTGCCATCAAGAGCTTGCCGGAGGCGTTGGACTCCGGCTTCGCCAGCACCGGCTCCGGAAACGCCAGCCAGCAGGGTGTCATCTTCTCAGGCAACTTGTGGGAGACACACAACGCCCTGACTGGAGAAGACCTCAACACGCCCGCCAACGGCGTGTATGCCCGCGACATCCAGTGGATAGGAAACCCGTACAGGCCAAACGACGGCAACAACCCGGACGAGCTCGCCTGCCCGGACGGCGCCGACCCGACACAGATGGACCAGAGCTGTGGCGACATGGAACAGGCCAGGCTCGTTCGCTGGGCTGTCGGCATGGCGATCGACAAAGAGACCATCAACGAGCACCTGCTCAACGGACTCGGCTGGCCCGTCCACGTCGGCTACGTGGACGAGAAGAGCGAGTTCTGGAACACGGATTGGGAGTACCCATACGATCCCGCGATGGCGGAGGAGTACCTCGACAAGGCCGGATACCCGCGCGGTGGCAACGGCGTTCGCTTCGAGATGCCCCTGTTCATATCTTCGGGACACAGCGGCGGACTCGGCGAGGAGATCGGAGACGCTATCGGCGGCATGATGAGCGACATCGGCATCAAGACCGAAGTCCTGAAGTTCCCCTACGCGGTCTATCGTCCGGGCCTCGTCAACCGCAGCGCCACCGTGCCGCGCATGACGTCAGGCGACGACGGACAGACCATCTACCCGTTCGACTGGCCCAAGGGCATCGAGGAGTCGAGCCTGTCCAGGGGCGGATACTGCATGTGCTACGAGACCGAGTGGATCAGCCAGATCTACCTCGATGTCGCCAAGGAGAACGACCCCCAGAAGCGAATCGACCTCAACAGCGAGTACTTCGACCTCATGCACTTCTGGGCGCTCAAGCCCGGCGTCGTCGCCATACCCAACCTGACCATCTACAACCCCAACTCCATCCAGGAATGGGTCATGGAGCCAAGCCCCTTTGGGACCACGGCCTTCTGGAACATCGTTCCGGCATCCAGGTAGAGTCCAAGCATTCGAGCCTCGTCCGGTCCATCTCGCATAGCGCGGGAGGGTGTCGGGGCGAGGCTCAACCCCTCCCTGTCCACAACCCGATGACCCAGAGGCGTAGATGAGGCGATTTCTGATAAGACGGGCATACTTTGCGATACTGTCCCTGTTCGCCGCGACGATCATCGTATTCGGGTTGTCCAGGGTCAAGGGAGACCCGCTGCTCGTCTATACACAGGAGGGCGGCGGCTACGGGCTGAGCGAGCAGCAAAAGGAAGAGATCTCCCGTTACCTCGGTCTGGACAAGCCACTGGTAGTCCAGTACCTGGTCTGGGTAGGCAACTCCCTGAGGGGCGACTTTGGCAAGACGCTGCTGGACCGCGCCCCGGTATCTGGTCTCATATTCGGCAAACTCGGCGCAACCGCGCAGCTCGCCGTAGCCGCTTGGATCTTCGCCGTCATAACGGGTGTTCCACTCGGGGTGTTATCCGCCACGCGCAGGGGCGGCGCGCTCGATTACTTAGGCAGGGGATTCGCCCTATTCGGCCAGGCGCTGCCGCAGTTCTGGATAGCCATAATGGCTATCGTGATATTCGCCGTCCAGCTAGACTGGCTGCCCGCATCCGGACGCGCTCTGCCTGGAGACGACCTCGCAAAGCAGCTCAGGCACTTCGTGCTTCCCACCGTCACGCTCGGCTGGCTAGGTTCCGCGACGTACCTGCGGCTCGTTCGGTCTTCCATGTTGGAAGTTCTGGACTCCGAGTTCGTCAAGCTCGCGCGAGCCAAGGGCGTCAAGACCCGGGCCGTAATATGGAAGCACGCCTTCAGGAACGCGCTCATCACGCCGATAACATACTCCAGCCTGTTCCTCGCCAGCTTCATCACCGGAGCCACCGTAGTGGAGCTGGTATTCGCGTGGCCCGGCATCGGACGGCTGGCGCTGACCGCCGTCGAGAACAACGACTTCGCGCTACTGACCGGGATCGTGCTGTTCTTCGCGGTAGCATACATATTCTTCAACTTCCTCGCCGATGTGCTATACGGACTCGTTGACCCCAGAATACGATACGACTAGGATCCCACGATGGAACGACCTGCGGGACTAAGCGCCCTTCCCAGTTCGAGCCTCCGAGCGTACAACGCGCTCGGCATGGTATGGTACGCGCTCAGGCGCTGGCCTATTCTGCCATTGATCGTGCTTGCGCTCCTAGTCATTGCTGGCTTATTCGCGCCGCAGATCGCGCCCCAAGACCCGTACAAGCAACACCTAGCCCTCCGAAACGCGCCGCCCTTCTGGTACACCGAGTACTGGGCAGAGCAGGATAACTTCGCGGCTACCGACAGACTCCTTGGGGCGGATCATGTGGGCAGGGACGTCCTCAGCCGTATCATCCACGGCGCGCGCGTATCGCTTCAGGTGCTTGCCGTCTCACTCACCACCGGCGTGATAATCGGCGCATCGCTCGGACTGGTCGCCGGATATATGGGCGGATTCGCGGACGAATTCATCATGCGCCTAGTGGACGTGTGGCTCGCCCTACCGTTCGTGCTAATCGCGCTAGTCGCAGTGATAGTGCTTGGCGCGAGCCTATGGCTGGTGATGGGACTGCTCGCAATGTTCACGTGGGCGTCGTTCGTCCGGTACGTCAGGGGCGAGGTGTTGTCTCTGAAGGAGCGTGACTATGTCGCGCTCGCCAAGGTAGCGGGAGCGTCCAACGCGCGCATAATTCTGCGCCACATACTGCCCGGCGTACTCAACACGATCATCGTCATCACCACGCTCAGGGTGGGGCAGTTGATTCTGACAGAGGCGACGCTCAGCTTCATCGGCGCCGGAATCCCGGCGCCCACGCCCGCTTGGGGCTTGATAGTCTCTGAGGGACGTTCCTACGTAACCACCGCTTGGTGGAGCACGTTCTTCCCAGGACTGGCGATATTCCTCGTCGTCATGTCCCTCAACTTCCTCGGAGACTGGATGCGGGATCGCTTCGACCCACGCCTACGACAGCTATCCGGGCCTCAAGAGTCGGTGGCGCTCGCTAGAGCCTCGGATTCCTAACCGTCCTAGCGATCCACAGCAGAAGGTTCAGCGCGTTGCCGCCCAGCATCGCGCCAACTACGATGCCGGTAAGCGCCGGAATGCCGGGCTTGCCGACCAGCTTGAACTCGTCGCGGCTGTTGTGTAGCCCGGCCCACGCGGCAAGCAGCGTAGCCGCCAGCGTTAGCAGCAGGATCAGCGCGAGCGTCCGACCTCCAAGGTCCCTGTTCAGCCATGCCAGAAAGGTCCCCGCGCTCGCGCCAAACCCAATCGTCAGCACGGCCAGCAGCGCGAAGTTGATATCCGCCACCTGCCAGAAGGACTGGACTATCGGCAGCGTTACGATATACAACCCCAGCCCCAGCGTTCCAGAGAGGAACAGTCCGACCGCTACGTGGGCGGCAAGCAGCAACAGCTTCTCGAAGATTTCCTGCGCCCCGACTTGCACGGCAAATAACCTCCGCGCCGTCTAATGCTTGCGCCCGCTTACTGAAGAAAACCTCTACGATACCGGCGGCCTCGCGTCCGACCACGGACGCGCCTGCTCGAACGCAGCCGACGCCGCCAGTACGGTCGCCTCGTCTCCTGGTCGCCCGACGATGTGCAGCCCAATCGGCATCCCGTCCGAGTCGAAGCCGCACGGCACGCTCGCGGCCGTGAAGCCTATCGTGTTGATCGGGTGCGTGTACGGCAGGAAGCCCCACGCCGGAATAGGGTAGGGCGCCTGCCCGCCTACGGTCTCAGGGTATGCGTCCGTCGGGAAGGCCGTCGTCGCCATCGTCGGCGACAGCAGCAGATCGAACTTGTCGAACTCGTCCAGGAACTGCTGGATCATGCGGTCGCGCTCGCCCAGCGCTCGAATGTAGTCTGCCATCGTGTAACGCGCGCCCTGTTCTATCGTCCAGCGTCCATACCACGTCAGCGGATCGTCAGGGTCGTCCAGCAGATGTCCGTTCGTCGCATAGGAGTTGCCGGCGAAGAAGACCATCCACGTATCGAACGGCGACTCCAGGCTCAGCGTGGACTCTTCCACCTCGCAGCCAAGCTCGCGGAATGACATCGCGGCGGCCTCGGACGCCTGCGTAACCTCCGCGTCCGCCGGCGCGTAGCCGAAGTCCGCGCTCCAGCCGATACGCAGCCCGTCCACGCCCTTATCCAGCGCGCCCACGAAATCCGGAACCGGCTGGCGCAGCGAACCCGCGTCCCGCGCGTCGTAGCCCGCCATCACTTGCAGAAGCTCGGCGGTGTCGCGCACAGTCCGCGTCATCGGCCCCTGCTGGCTGGTGATGTTGACTGCCGGCGGAGCATCAACGCCCGTATAGCTCGACACTCGCCCCTGCGTGGGCTTGATGCCGTAGATGCCGTTGAAGCTTGCCGGTATCCGTATCGAGCCGCCGCCGTCGCCGCCCGTCGCCAGCGCGCACAGCCCGGCGACCGTCGCCGCGCCCGCCCCTCCGGACGAACCGCCCGACGTCCTCTCGGTGTTCCACGGATTGCGGCACGGTTCACCGAGGCGGTTCTCGTTCGCGCCCAGCAGCCCGAACTCAGGCGTGTTCGTCTTGCCCAGCATCACCGCGCCCGCGCCGAATACCCTCTCCACGCACGCCGCGTCCGCGTCCGGAACCCTGTCCGCGAACGCCAGCGATCCTCCCGTCGTACGCACCCCCTTCGTCATCTGAAGGTCCTTGATCGAGATTGGCAGCCCGTGGAGCGCCCCCAGGCTCTCGCCGCGCGCCGTCGCCTCGTCCGCGCGGCGCGCCTGCGCCAGGGCGATCTCAGGTGTAGGCGTCAGGTACGAGTTGAGTTGTCCGTCCAGCCGCTCGATGCGGGACAGGTACAACTCCGTTAGCTCGACGGAAGTTATCTGTCGGTTGGCTATCATCTCCCGCAACTCAGTCGCGGGCGCGAAGGCAAGGTTATCGTCGAGACCGGGCATTTTGGAGCCTCCTAGAACTTGTGCAGACCGATGAAGTTGCCCTGCGGGTCTTGGAATACGCCGATCGCCCCGTTGCCGTTCGGAAGAGGCATCGCCGGCACCACGGTCGAGCATCCCAGCGACTCGGCCTTGTCCAGATACGCTTGGATGTCGTCCACGCTCACGTAAAACATGTGGTAGTTGTCCGGCATACCCTCAGTAGTCCCCATGATGCCCCCTACTATTCCCCCCTCCTCCTGGTGCACGAAGTGGAAATCCGTGCCGGCCGCCGACTGACCCATCGGCTCTATCTTCCAGTCGAAAAGCTCGGTGTACAGCTGGCTCAGCGCGGCAGCGTCCTTGCCGCCCAGCTCAAAGTAGATAACAGGGTTGGGCATTTTGTGTTTCTCCTATGTGTTACCTGATTTGTCGTATGTCAATGTCCATACAGATGCGCGACCAGTTGCGGTCGGCGGTTACGGCGGGCAATTGTTCCCGCTGCGCGAGCGCCAAGCACGCTCTATCGCCTAGGGACAGGCCGGCGTCGCGGGTAAGTGGCCTGAGAAGGCCCGCGCGGTATGCTTGGTCTTCATCGAAGGAGACCACTCGGATTCCAAGTTCGCTTATTGTTCTCCTCATGGAGCTTTCATCTACGTCGCCGTCGGCCAGTTTCGCAACCACTTCTGTAAGGGTAACGGTATTGACTATCGAGCGGGACAGGATCGAGAATACAGTATCGGCTCCGGGCTCTTGATACAAGACCGCCAAAATCGCGGATGCGTCCAATACTGCCTCATCCACTTCCGCCTGCCTTCTCCCATAGATACGCTTCCATCTCCCGGCGTTCTTGGATCATATCCTCCGATACGGGCGTCCCATGCGTAGCGCACTCTCCCAAGCGCCTGGCCAGCTCTTCGTACTTCTCCAACAGACGCGCCTCGGCGATGTCTCCTTTGCGTCTCGCCTCCACGGAAAGGTATCGCGCCGCCCTTTCCCTGCGCTCTAGGATGAGGGCTTCAGACAAGGACTTGCCTTGAATGAACTCGGTCGCCGGTCCGATTTTTTCCTTATCGCCGTAGGTCCTGTTCTTGGTTGCCGAGAGTCTCAGGCCGCCACTTTCGACCTTCAGTTCCACTGAATCGCCAGGATACATCCCCAGCTTGCGGCGATACTCGGCGGGCACCGCCACCTTGCCGTTCTCATCCATCTTGACTTTCATGCCAATCCCCCAAACGATTGTAAGGTCATTATCGTGCCCCACTTTCCACACGCCACAGTGAGAGTCTCCTATCATCCGCGCCCAATATGCCAATATGGTATCATGCCTCCGCAAACCTAAACCATCACATCCGAAAGGACGCGCGCATGAAAATCACTAACATAGAGACGTTCATCGTGGACGCCGGCTGGCGACCGTGGATGTTCGTCAAGGTAGAGACGGACGAGGGCATAACCGGCTGGGGCGAGTGCTCGGACGGTCGCTCCCCACACGGCATCGAAGGAACCATCCGGGATATGAAGCCGCTGCTGATAGGCAAGGATCCTCGCGCGTTCGAAATGCGATTCCAAGATATGTACCGTATCACGCGCCAGAGTCCGGGCGGCATCGCCGCCAAGGCCATCGCCGGGCTGGACTGCGCGTTCATAGACATCAAGGCCAAGGCGCTCGGAATTTCAGCCGTCGAGCTGTTCGGCGGACCGACGCGCGAGCAGGTGCGCGTGTACTGGTCCCACTGCGGCAGCTCCCGCATCCGCCACCACGACATCCTGGGAACGCCGCCCATCGACTCGTGGGAAGCCGTAACCAACCTGGGCCACGAGGTGAAGCAGCGCGGCTTCACGGCGCTCAAGACCAATATCCTGATGCCGGGCCAGGACGCGACGTTCGGCGGCGGTTTCAGCGGCGGTGTCGGCTCGACCGACCAGTACGCGCCCAAGTGGCTCATCCCGCACATCGAAAAGCTCATCGGCACCTTCCGAGACGCCGTAGGCGACGACATAGACCTGAACCTCGACCTCAACTTCCACTTCAAGACCGAGGGCGCGCTCAGAATCGCCAAGGCGCTGGAACAATTCGACATGCTCTGGCTTGAGATAGACATGTACGAGCCGAAGAGCCTGCGCCAGATCAAAGACTCCACCTCCACCCGCATCTGCACCGGCGAGAACCTGTTCTACATGCGCGACTTCATCCCGTACTTCGAGAACCACTCGGCCGATATGTTCATGATAGACGTGCCGTGGAACGGCTTCAGCCAATCCAAGAAGGTGGGCGACCTCGCGGAGGTGTACCAGCACAACGTCGCGCCGCACAACTACTACAGCCACCTGTCCAGCTTCGTCAGCGCCAGCCTGTGCGCTACGCTGCCGAACGTCCGCATCATGGAGATAGACATAGACGACGTGCCCTGGAAGGACGAGCTGACGACAACGGTTCCGGAGATCAAAGACGGCTACATGACTGTCCCAACCGCCCCCGGATGGGGCGCCGACATCAATGAAGAAGTAGCCCTCGCCCACCCCTGGGATGAGAACTCATTGGCCGGCGTCCAAGCGTCGGGATACAAGGTGCCCCGTTAGCCCCGTGATGGTCCGTGATAGCCCGCCACTGTAAACCCCAAGCCCGTTTCGGGTACACTGAGCGCGGCGGGCACAGGGACGCTGACCGCCCTGATCACACACAGTACCCTTCGGAGGAGGAACGCTCCAATGACGACATACGCAAGGTTCGAAGCGCACGGCGAAGTCGCCTACGGCGTCGTGGAAGACGGCGTCGTTCATCAGATAACCGCCGCGCCCTATGAGGACCACGAAGTTACCGACCACACCCACCCGCTCGACGACGTGAAGTTGCTCTCACCGGTCATGCCGGGCAAGATAGTCGCCATCGGCCTGAACTACCGCTCCCACCTCGGCGACCGCACGCCCCCCAGCGTGCCGGAGCCGTTCTTCAAGACCGCTTCGTCCGTTGTCGGCCCCGGCGATGACGTCATCATCCCGACGGAGGCGCTAGAAGAAGGCGTATCCGTACAGCCCGAGGCCGAGCTTGCCCTCGTCATCAGCAAGAAGGCGAGGCGAGTGAGTAAGGAAGACGCGCTCGACTACATCCTCGGCTTCACCTGCGGCAACGACATCAGCGCCCGAAACTGGCAGGCCGGCGACCTTTCGTGGTGGCGCGCCAAGTCGTCCGACACCTTCTCGCCCATCGGACCAGTCATCGTCAGCGGGCTTGACCCCTCGAACCTGCACTTGGTGGGCCGCATCAACGGCGAGACCAGCCAGGAGCAGATGACCAGCGACCTCCTCTACGGCGTCCCTGAGATAGTCGAGTTCGTAACCCGCGTTCTCACCCTCGAACCGGGCGACGTGATCATGACCGGCACCCCCGGCGCCCCCCAAGACATCCACGACGGCGACGTGGTAGAGGTCGAGATAGACGGCATCGGCGTACTGCGAAATCCTGTGAGAAACGAGTAGATAGGGCAGAGGAGCGAGAAACTAGATTGGCAACCGCCCCTCTCGCTCCTCGCTCCTACCCCAGCGCCTCTCCCAGCGTCAGCCAGTAGAACACGATGTATGTCCCCGCGATTATCATCAGCCACGTTCCCACCGGCTCCACGTAGGGCATGGCGCGTCTAACCAGGCTCACCATCGCGCCGCGGAACAGCGCCATGCTCAGAGTGATAGCCATGATCACCGACCCCATGCCCAGGGCGTACAGCACGAACTGGGTGAACGAAATCCCCGCGCCCTCTGCAGCGAACGACGCCCCGACTACCGACAGGAATATCGGCAGAGTGCAGCTCAGCGACGCCACCCCGTAGCTGACGCCGAACAGGAAGTACCCCCCGACGTTCGCAGTCGTCGGATTGCCCAGCTTCCCCGCCGCTTGCTGCGCCAGCGCGGTGTACAGCTTGCCTCCGCTCAGCAGCCACGCGCCGACAACGACCAAGACGACGCCGATTCCGAGTCCCAGGTACGGCAGTATGCTCTTGATGACCGACCGCGCGCCGAATCCGATGATCGCGCCGGCAGCGGCGAACAGCAGCACGAATCCCGCAGTAACGGACAATCCCACTAACAGAGCCGTCCCCAGCTGCCGAAGAGCCGACGGACGCGCGTCCGTATCTCCCGTCCCCAGATACAGCCCCATGTAGCCAGGAAGCATGGCGAATCCACACGGGTTGAACGCGGCGGCGACGCCGGCCGTGAACGCGAACCCGAACGGAGCCAAGACGCCGAGGCTGCTGAGAAAACCGCCCGACCTGCCGGATAGGCCCTCGACCCACAGGTTGACGGCGTCGATACCGCCATCGCCTCGCACCACCATAGAGCCTACTATGGCTATGGCTAACGCGGCGACGGCAACAGCGACGGGATAGACGACGGTTCGCATCAACGGACGTGGGGGACTTGGCGATGGCGATGTGGTGGTGTCGTACATGATCGGCCCTCCTCTATCTACACCCATTCTACCTAAGTTAGATGCTCGTCGCTCTCGCTCGATTCCAGTTGACACTTCACAGCCATGTTGATACATTTTGGGAACAGTCTGAGGGAGGAAAACTCGCGCAATGAGCCAGACCAACCCCATCATCGAATACTTCCCGTCCGAAGTCGAAGAGTTCGAGGCCGGCGTCAAGAGGTTCCAGGCCGGGGATTGGGACCCGACCGACTTCATGGCGTTCAGGCTCCGGCAGGGAGTGTACGGACAGCGACAGCCCGATGTCTACATGTTCCGCATCAAGATCCCGTTCGGAGGGATGACAGCCGAGCAGTTGGACATGATGGGCGAGATCGTGGAGCGGTTCGCGCCTTTGAACAAGGGCCACGTAACGACCCGTGAAAACATCCAGCTGCACCACATCCCGCTTGAGGATACGCCGGAGATGATGCGTATGCTCGCGTCCGTCGGCATGACCACGCGCGAGGCGTGCGGCAACACCGTCCGCAACGTTACGGGCTGCGAGCTTGCCGGCGTCTGCTCCGGCGAGCCGTTCGACGTAACGCCCTACGCCGCCGCATACTCCAGATACTTCGTGCGCCACCCCTTCACCCAGTCCATGCCGCGCAAGATCAAGACGGCATTCTCAGGATGCGATAAGGACTGCGCCATCACGGGCATCCACGACGTGGGCTTCCTGCCCGTGATCAAAGACGGCGTGAAGGGCTTCAAGATGATGATGGGCGGCGGCACTTCCATAATGCCCCGCATCGCGCCCACGCTGTACGAGTTCGTGCCGGCCGAAGATTACCTCAGGGTTACCGAAGCCGCGCTTCGCGTCTTCCACAACTCCGACGAGCTCCGCAAGAGCCGGATGAGGGCGCGAGTGAAGTTCCTGATAGCCCGCATTGGCATAGACGACTACCGCGACCTTGTCGAAGAGCAACTCGCCGAAGACTGGGCGCAGCGATCGTTCGACCCCACCGGCCTGCTGTACATAGATGACGAGGAGGCGGGCGCGCCATCCTTGCATGGGGACTTCGCAACAGGCTCCGACGCCGAGTTCGACCGCTGGGTCTCGACCAACGCTCACGCGCAGAAGCAGGCTGGATACTACGCCGCCACGGTCAAGCTGCCGCTCGGAGACATCGATCCCGGCCAGTTCCGCAGCCTGGCGTCCATCAGCCGCAAGTACGGCGCCGGCAGGGTGCGCCTCACCCACCAGCAGAACCTGGCGATCCGTTGGATTCCCGAGACCGCGCTGTACGAGGTGTGGCAGCAACTCAAGGAGATCGGCTTCGGCGACGCCGGCGCGCTCGAAATCACTGACGTCGTGGCCTGCCCGGGCACCGATAGCTGCAAGCTCGGTATCACATCCTCCATGGGTCTGGGACGCGCCGTCTCAGACGCCGCTGCGGTCATAGACAAGGAAGCCGACCCGCTAATCCGGCAGATGCACATAAAGATGAGCGGCTGCCCCAACGGCTGCGGCCAGCATCACGTCGCCGACATCGGCTTCCACGGCGCGGCGGCGCGCGGCCCCAGCGGACAGGTTCCGGCATACGAGGTGTTCCTCGGCGGCGGATTCGAGAATGGCGACACCCGCATCGGTCTGCGCGTCAAGACCAAAGTCCCCGCCAAGCGGATGCCCGAAGCGCTAACCAAGGTGCTGGACTTCTACAAGGCGGAGCGCAACGACGAGGAGATATTCAGAGACTTCGCCGCTCGCGTAGGTCCCGAGTCCTTCGAGCCGTTGCTGGCGGAGTTCAAGGAATTGCCTGAGCTCAACCGCGAGTCGCTCGACCTGTACATAGACTGGAACAAGACGGTCAAGTACGTCTTGGAACGCGGCGAGGGCGAGTGCGCCGTCTAACGCATCCACAGCCGGAGGCGTTTAGTTAAACCAATAGGGCGGGAATGATTCCCGCCCTATTTGGCTCCCGACGTTCCGAGCCGCGCCCGACCAGCTCAGCCGTCACCGCCGGAACACCTTGCGGCGCATCCTCTCCAGCCACGACTCTCCCTGAGCATTCATATCTATCGTCTGCCCCCTCCACCGCTTCTCGATCTTCGGAGGCCGCGCAAGCACCATCGCATAGCCGATGATGAAGATGATGAGCCCTGCCCAGGCGACGATTCCAAGCGCGCCCAGATTGAACACGCCGATTATCAACGCCGACAGCAGCAGTACGAAGCCCACGAGCATGACTCGCCCCGGCGTTATGGACAGCGGACGCCCACTGAGCGACTGCTTGACGTACAGCCACACCAGCCGCCGGAAACTCCGACGCTCGCGCTTCGGCTCACGCCTGGGCGGTTCAGATCCCAACCCGCCAGACTTCTCGAGAATGTCTTCGATTTCGCGCTGATACTTGCTGGACATACGATCAGCCCCCGAGCTTATCCTCTAGCCTGAATCCTAATCAACAGCCCCCGGAGTGTCAACCCACTCGCCCATGAGGCGAGCGCGGCGTTCCCCGACCAATGCGCCCATCTCATTCTTCACTCCTAACTTCTCGTTTCCCGTATTTCAGGTTAATTATGCTTCATTTGGCGTCACTTTTTGCAATCTGGAACAAGCCTGCACTATGCTATACTCATCTAGTACCGCAAGCGCCTCCGAGCGCCGCGAGGAGCCACCATTGAAGATCACTCAAGAAGAAGTTGTGGACAACCAGACCACGCTCCACATCGAACTTGAGGACGATGACCTGGTCCCGTATCTCGACAGGGGATATCGGAGAATCGCCAACCAGGTATCCGTCCCGGGCTTTCGAAAGGGCAAAGCCCCACGAACCATCGTAGAAGGACTCATCGGGCGCGAGAGCATCCTCAACGAGATACTCGACGCCATGGTCAGCGAGACCGTCGTCAAGGCCGTTGATGAGCTCGGCCTGGATTCGATGGGTATGCCGAGGGTGGACGACCTCGATTTCGACCCTGTGCAGTTCACTGCGGTCGTCCCGCTTTCTCCGCATATAGACCTCGGCGACTACCACTCCATTCGCATCGAATACCAGGAGCCGGAAGTATCCGACGAAGATGTAACTCAGCGCATAGACGCAATCCGAGAGAGCATGGGCGAATGGTCGGTGGTTGACAGACCCGCGCAGTTCGGCGATTTGACCAGCATAGACATGAGCAGCGACGTGGACGGCCAAACCCCGTGGTCGGCTGAAGACGACACGTTCTACGTCGCCGAAGATGGGCGCTACCCCGTCCCCGGCTTCTCACAGCATCTCGTATCCGCAGATCTGGGCGAACCAGTAGAATTCACCCTACAGATACCCGAAGACCACAACGACGTCTCTCTTGCCGGCAAGGAGGCGTCGTTTTCGGTAACCGTAAAGGAAGTGCGCGAGCGCGCCCTGCCCGAGCTCACCGACGAGTGGGCGCAGAGCCTGCCGGACGGCTTCGACGGCATCGAAGCCCTCACGAACGCCGTTAGGGAGGCGCTAGCCGCCAATACCGCTATGGAGTTCGAAAACGGCTACCGCAACGATGCGATCGAAGCGCTGGTGGACGGCTCCGACCTGCTCATAGCGCCTGTCGTAGTCCAGACGGAGACAGAACGAATCCAGGACGAGCAGAACGTTGCCCTGGAACGGTCCAACATCCAGCGCTCGGACTACCTCGCCGCAATCGGCAAAACCGAGGAGGAGGCCGAACAGGAGGCGCGGGAGGAGGCCGAACAGCGTGTCCGCCGCAATATCGTCATCACCAAGCTCGCCGAGCGCGAAGGCATAGAAGCCACGGATTCGGAGATAGACGAGCGATTCAACCAGATGTACGGCGGCCAGCGTATGCGACGTCAGCAGCGCCGCGCGCTGCGCCAGGAACTGGCGATCGGCATCAGGATCGAAAAGACGGTGGATCTGCTCGTCTCCATCGCCAAAGGCGAGCGCGACACCCAGACACAAAGCGAAGACACCACTCAAGAGGACTCAACAGACGCTTCCCCAACAAATGAGAAGGAGGAGGGCCCAGGACATGACGATTCACAGGCCTGAAAACGTAATCCCAATGGTGGTCGAATCCGGCTCGCGGGGTGAGCGCGCCTACGACATATACTCGCTGTTGCTCAAAGAGCGCATCGTGTTCCTCGGATCATCCATCTACCCGGAGATCGCCAACAACATAATCGCGCAGCTTCTCTACCTCGACAGGGAAGACCCGGACCGCGACATCAGCCTGTACATCAACTCCCCGGGCGGCGTCATCACGGCCGGCCTCGCCATCTACGACACAATGCAGCTCATCCGACCGGACGTGTCCACCATCTGCGTGGGCCAGGCGGCGAGCATGGCTACGGTGCTGCTCTGCGCCGGCGCGCCCCAGAAGCGCTTCGCGCTGCCCAACTCGACCGTGCATATGCACCAGGCGATGGGCGGAGCTCAGGGACAGGCCGCGGACATCGAGATCGCAGCCCGAGAGGTGCTGCGCGAGCAGGAGATCATCCGGCACATCATCGCCGACCGCACCGGCCAGCCGATGGAAAAGATAATCGCAGACTCCGACCGCGACTTCTATCTCAGCGCCGAAGCCGCCATGGAGTACGGCCTCGTGGATGACGTGCTGGCAAACCCCTCCGCCGCAATCGCCGCGGACTGAGCGGCCCGACCCGGCAGACCGACCTGATGACGGCTATCAATGACTCTCGCGCAGCCGCGCGAGAGTGTGGCGCGGGTGCAGCGAGTTGACTAACAGAGGCGGGGCGACCCCACGCAACCCAAGAAACGGACGCAGCGACTACCAGTGCTCCTTCTGCGGCAAGACACAGCGACAGGTGGAACGACTGATCGCCGGGCCTGAACACGTGTTCATCTGCAACGAGTGCGTCAATCTGTGCGAGCAGATCATCGCCGAAGAGGACTCCAGCCAGAAGACCCAAAGCGCCCAGACGAACCTCGTAGGAAAGGGGCTCAACCCCAAGACCATATACAGCAAGCTCGAAGAGTACGTAGTAGGCCAGGAACAGGCCAAGAAGGTCCTCAGCGTAGCCGTCTATAATCACTACAAGCGCATCTGGTCCAACCAGCGGCTCGAAGAAGACGACGTAGAGCTTCAGAAAGCGAACATCCTGATGCTCGGACCGTCAGGTTCCGGCAAGACCCACCTCGCGCAGAACCTCGCGCACATCCTGGAAGTGCCGTTCGCAATCGCCGACGCCACCACGCTCACCGAGGCGGGCTATGTCGGCGAAGACGTGGAAAACATCCTTCTGGGCCTCATACAGGCTGCCGACTTCGACATCTCCCGCGCCGAGCACGGCATCATCTACATAGACGAGATTGACAAGATCTCCCGCAAGACCGCCAACCCTTCCATCACGCGCGACGTATCAGGCGAAGGGGTGCAGCAGGCGCTCCTCAAGATAATCGAAGGCTGCGTCGCCAACGTCCCGCCGCAGGGCGGGCGCAAGCATCCACACCAGGACTTTCTCCAGATACGCACGGACAACATACTGTTCATGTGCGGCGGCGCGTTCGAGGGAATCAACGAGATCATCGAAAGACGCGCCTTCAAAGACCGTATGCGAATCGGCTTCAAGCCCAACGTAGTTACCGACGAGTGGGGCGAGCGCACCGCCGACGAGATCCGCCAGCACGTCAACGGCGACGACCTCATGGAGTACGGCTTCATACCTGAATTCGTCGGACGCCTGCCCGTAGTGGTTGGACTGAACGCCCTGCACAAAGACGATTTGGTGCGCGTGCTTACGGAGCCGAAGAACGCCTTCATCAAGCAGTACCAAGCCCTGTTCAGAATGGACGGCGTAGAGCTGGTATTCACCGAAGACGCGCTGGAATGCGCCGCCGACCGGGCGATCAACCAGAAGACCGGCGCGCGCGGCCTCCGCACCATCTTGGAAAGCACCCTCCTGGACGTAATGTACGAACTTCCCGGCAAGGACGACATAGTCAAGTGCGTGGTGGACGGCGGCGCCATACTTGGAACCTCGCCCGTCATGCTGGAAACCAGCGACGGCTCGCAGATTCCCCTGATCCTCGAGGACGAACAGGAAGCGGAGCGCAAGACGGCCTAGAGTCTTGTCAGCTGTCACTACGGGTAAGGCACGTTCGAGTTCCCCAGCCACACGCCCGCCGACAGTACGGCGACTACGACCGGAATCGCCCACAAGCGTTTGAGGAGCGAGCTATCGTCCACGACGGCGACCCCGAAGCCAAAGGGATCGACCGCGATCCTGTACGTAGGCGTGAACGCCAGTCCCAACGCCAACCCTCCCACGAAGCCTCCAATGTGGGCGAGATTGTCCACGCCGGGCGTCATGAAGCCGAACGCCAAGTTGACGCCGGCGACTATCATCAGGCCTGCAAGGGTGCGGCGTCCCATCTCCCCCAACATCTCGCGGTTGCGGATGAAGAAAGCGACGGTAGCGCCCAGGAGCCCAAGCACGGCGCCGCTGGCTCCGATGCCCACCGAATGGTACGGAGCGAGACTGAGGTTGAAGGCGTAGCTGCTTACGCTGCCCGCGAGTCCGGCAAGCGTGTAGATGACAATGAACCGGTTCCGACCGTACAGCCCTTCGATCATTTGGCCGAATATGTACAGTCCGAAGCAGTTCAGCGCGAGATGCAACCATCCGAAATGCAGGAACATCGCCGTAAACAGTCGCCAGTACTCGCCACCCGCTATCAGACTGCCCTTCATCGCTCCAAGCTCGATGAGCGCGGAGGCGCTGGTCGAGCCGCTCGCTATCTGCGCGAGCAGCGCCGTCGCCAAGTCCAATACATCCAGACCGCCGCTCGCATCGAACGAAAGAGACATCGCTTGCGCGAGCAGCGCCATCGCCAAGTTCACGGCTATCAGAACCCAGGTAGCATACAACTCGCCGCTCAGGACGGGCAATCGGATGCCGGGACGGGATTCGGGCTGTTCTTCCCGGTCTAACAAGGGGCCGGCCTCACAGTTTCCCCAAGGTTCCTCAGGACTTCCCTAGAGCTTGATGATGCCGCGCTGGAGGCCCTGCGTAACCGCCTGCGTCCTGTGCCGCACGTTCATCTTGCTGAATATGTTGGCGACGTGCGTCTTCACGGTGCTCTCGCTTATCATCAGCTGCTCGGCAATCTGGCGATTCGCCGAGCCATGAGCGATTAGCTGAAGCACCTCAACCTCTCGCTCCGACAGCGCATCCGATCCATGCCGCGACAACTCTTGGAAGCGGCTTATCAACCGCGCCGCCACGCCGGGCTCGATCTGCGACTCGCCGCGACACACCGACCGGACCGCGCTGAACAACTCCTCTCGAGACGTATCTTTCAGAAGATACCCCTTTGCTCCCGCCTCCACCGCGTCGAAGATGTACTCATCCGTATCGAAGGTCGTCAGCACGAGTATCTTGATGTCGGGATCCTCGGCGCCAATAGCCCGCATAGCCTCCACGCCCGACATCACCGGCATACGCAAGTCCATCAGAATCACGTCCGGCGATAACTCGCGCGCCAACCGGGTGGCCTCCAGGCCGTTGCTCGCCTCGCCGACAACCTCGAAATCGGCTTGACGGCTCAGTATCGTGTTCAACCCATCCCGCACAAGCGTATGGTCATCTACTATCAGAATCCTAATGGGGGGCATATATCGGGAACCTCGAAAGCGTCGCGCGGCAGCATTGTTCGCTGCCTTCTTAATGTATATGGTTTGGCGGCGTCCGTGTCAACGCCAACGAACCGGCCTCACCTATCCGTCCGCGCCCACAGCGTCTCGCCATCCGTCTCGAAACGGACCGACCCTCGCTCAGCCGTCGTGAACACCCTATCCGCGCCCACCGCCGCGCTCAGCCTGTCCACGACCTCCGCATGGGGATGCCCGTGCGCGTTGTCCACGCCCGCAGAGATGACCGCTGCGACCGGAGACACCGCGTCCACGAACGGCTGCGACGAAGACGACCGGCTGCCGTGATGGCCCACCTTCAGCACGTCGCTCCCCAACCGTTGCCCCGACCGGATGAGCCACTCTTCACCCGCCTCGAACGCGTCCCCGGTCAGCAGAAAGCTCCGCGTCCCGTAGGACACCCGGGCTACCACCGAGCCGTTGTCAACGTCCGACGCCGTACCTGTCAGCGGTGTCTCGGGCGGCCCCAGAACCTCCAATAGAGCTCCGTCGTCGAACGCCAGCGTTAGACCCGGAGTCGCCCGAATCCGTTCCGCGCCCTGGGCGCCCGCCATGCTCACCAACCTAGTCCATGCCGCATAGTCCGCGCTGTCGAACGCCTGTCGCCGCTCCAACACGCGCCGCGCGTGGTACCGGCGCAGCGTCTCGTTCAGACCCGCGACATGATCGCTGTGCGGATGCGTCAGAATCACCAGATCCACACTCCGTTTCCAAAACGGCAAAGCCTCTCCCAGCGCGATGGCGGCGCGCTCCGGGTCAGGCCCGCCGTCAACCACGATTACGCTGCCGCCCGGCGTCGTGATGATGGTCATATCTCCCTGCCCAACGTCCGCGAACACCACGCTGAGCCTCCCGCTCGGCTGGCTAAGCGCGGCGATCCAAATTAGACACGCAGCCGCCGACGCCACCGCCACCACCTGCCACGGGACCGATGCGCGACGCGCGAACTCCATGGTCTTCATCGACCATGATCGGGGCCACAACCGGCGCCACCGTCCGGTAATCGCCAGAGCGATCGCGCCCAAAGCGCCGTAGTAAGCCCATACCATGACGCGACCCGCGTCGCCCACGCCCACTTCAGCCGCCGGCGCGCGCCCAAGCGCCGACACCACGCCTATGATGTACGACGAGAACGCCCAAGCCAGCCACCCGACCGGCAGCGCGGCAACCTCCGACACCAAGCCCACGACCGCCGCGACCGCGTGGGACGCCAGAGCCAGCGGAACCGCTGGGAGCGTCAGCAGCGTAGTCGGCAGCCCGACCAGCGATAGCTCCCCGAAGTACAGGCCCACCAACGGCGCTGTGGCGGCCGTCGCGGCGACTGTAACTCCTGCCGCGTCCACGACTGCACGCGTGGCCGACACTCTGAACCCGGAGGCGTGCGAGGCAATTCCAAGCCTGTCTTGCAGCCACTCCGAGCCGCGCTCTACGTAAACGCCAATGCCCAGCATAGCCGCGAAACTCAGCTGGAACGAAACTTCGAACAGCGCTCCGGGATCCACCGCCGCCATAGCGATCGCAGCCAGCGCCAGCGCGGGCATGAGTGAACGCGGCCTGCCCACCGCGACCGCCACCAGATACACCGCGCCCATCGTCGCGGCGCGCGTTGCCGACGGCGACGCCCCCGCCAGAAGCGCGTACAGCCAGATAGTGGAAAGAGGCAAGAGCAGGTACAGCCCGCGCCGCCGTCCCAGCGCCCACGCGCCCAACGCCATCATCGGCGCCAGCGCCATCCCAACGTGTAGCCCGGAAATCGCCAGCAGATGCGACGCTCCAGACCTCCGGAAAGCTTCTCTCATAGCATCGGGAATGCCGTCGCGTATCCCCAACAGTATCGCCTGACCGAACGCGCCCTGCGGCTCCGGGACGACGCGCTCCAAAGACCGCGCCAGCGCGAGCCGCGCCGACGCCAGCCATCGCCTGTATCTAATCCCGCCGCCCTCAGAGATTAGCTCCACTTCAGGGAACGCCATGACCGACCGGATGCCCTGCCGCTCCAAGTATGCCGGGAAGTCGAAGTCATCAAAAGGCTCAGGCGCATCCAAGCGTCCGTGAAGCTCCAAATAGTCCCCGTATCGGAGTAGCGGCGCGTCCCTTGACTCCGCTAGCGCGGACGTCGGCATAGCCGTAACGCGAACGTCCCCGGACACCGGCAGCCACGCGGCGGCGTCCCGCGTCCGAATTCGATCCACAGACAGCCGTAATCCGAACGCTGCTCCATGCGTCGCCGGACGATCTGCCACAAGTCCGCGAACCTCGACGCCGCGCGCGCCGTGATACGGCAGAAGATCCGCGCCCGGCGCTTCCACCATTCCCGCTCTGAGCAGTCCCAGCAGCGCAGCCAGCAGGGCGAGCGCGGGCAGCGTCGAGACGCGAATGGACACAGACAGCGCGACCAACAGCGCGGCGCCGACAATGAGTAGCGCGACGGGCAGGGTAGGGAAGTCCCAAACCTCCGACAACAGCGCGCCCGCTACGAACCCCGCCGCGAGGACGGGCAGGAGCGAGGCGCGATCGGCTGCCGTCACAGTCGCGTCGGTTAGCCCGTTAGCCGGTCCGTCAGTCGGCGGCTACCGCAGTTTCCCCAACCGCTTTCGATCGCTCCGATGCGTCGCCGGGCGTGCCGGAGCGAGAAGGCCGCTCCACCTCCACCCAAAGCTCCTTCGCCCCGCGCAGCACTATCTGTTCTCGGAACTCAGGCTCGCCGACCAGTCGTATGTCCGAGAAGCGCTCGAGCAGCGCCGTAAACGCGATCCTGCCTTCCAGCAGTGCGAGCGGCGAGCCGAGGCAGTAGTGTATCCCGCGTCCGAACGATACGTGGCTCTCTTCCTTGCGGGTGATGTCCAGCTTGTGCGGATCCGTGAACACCGACGGATCGTGATTCGCCGCGCCTATCAT
Source organism: Dehalococcoidia bacterium (assembly GCA_034420955.1). Classification (GTDB taxonomy): domain Bacteria; phylum Chloroflexota; class Dehalococcoidia; order Lucifugimonadales; family UBA1123; genus VXRN01. The sequence goes on along the minus strand of DAOUKV010000003.1, from coordinate 57,667 downwards.
GCTTATCACTTGCTGGTCGGCCTTGATCTGCTTGCCGCCAATCTCGCAATCCACTATCGCGCGCCGCCCGTCCAGCTGCACCGGGCTGTCATAGCGCAGGAACTCGGCGATGGCGGAATCCATCAGGCTCGGATCGTCGCGCAGCATCTGGAACTGGTCAGGGTTTTGCATCAGCGCGAGCATCCCGTTGCCGATCAGGTTGCGCGTAGTCTCGTTGCCCGCCACCAGCAGCAGCAGGATGCTGCCCAGCAGCTCCTCGCGCGATAGCCGGTCGCCGTCTTCCTCAGCCGCGATCAGCGCGGTGATCAGATCATCCTGCGGCTCGCGGCGACGCTGCTCCATGATGTCCTCGAAGTAGTTGAACAGGTTCTCGCCGGCGGCCACGATGCGACGATGCTGCTCGTCGCTCACTATCGGCTCGATCACCAGCGAAACGTCGTTCGACCACTCCTTGAACAATTCCCTGTCTTCGGGCGGGATGCCCAGCATCTCTGCGATGACCATGACCGGCACCGGGTAGGCGAACGAATCTATCAGATCGAACCTGTCTTGGCCTTCCAGATCGTCAAGAAGCCCGTCCACGACCTCTTGGACCCTCACGCCCAGCTCCGACACAGAGCGTGGTGTGAACGCCCGCGACACCAGCGAGCGCAGGCGCGTATGATCGGGCGGATCCGAGCTGAGCATACTCACGAACAGCCGCTCAGTGCCGTCGTCATTCGAGAACCGCTTCCAGTCACGCAGCACCGCGTTTACGTCCTCGTACTGCGTCAGCACCCAGCCGTCGATCAGTCGCAGCCGGTGAACCGGATCGTTGCGGCGAATCTCCTCATACTTGTCGTAAGGGTACTGGATCACCTTCTTCGACGTAGGGTTGTAGCTGACGCCCGACTCCATCCGCTCCCACGCCAGAAGCATGGGAACAGCAACGGGTTGGATCGCCTTGCGGATGGGTCTCGGCAGAAGCGGCATGGCAAAACCTCCTACCCCATTATACCAATACTTCGGACGTTCACAACGCTAAGCCGCCAGATCTGAACACAGATGCGCAGGGGAATTAAATTGAGTTCTTTGCGCCTTTGCGCTAAGAATCAACGCTAAGCCGCCGCACCGCGTCCTCGTCTATCTCGACCCCCAGCCCCGGACCCTCCGGTACCGCCAGGTACCCGTCCACCTGATCGAACGGCTCCGCCATTATGCCTTCGCGGATTTCAGATGGCGTCCGGTCGAACTCCATCACCGGCTCCTGGACGAATGCTTCCGGCGCTCCTGACGGCGGACATGGCGGGAAGGTCGCCGCCACGTGCAGCGTCGCCGCTATCATGACCGGCGACCCCCAAACGTGCGGGTTGACCTGTATGCCGTGCGTATTCGCCGTCATGGCGACGTTTCGCATCTCAGTGATGCCTCCCACGTTCACCACGTCCGGCTGGGCGATGTCATACGCGCGGCGAGCGAGGAACTGCGAGAATTCGTACCGCGTCCGCAGGTTCTCGCCGCCCGCTATCGCCATCGGCAACGCGGACTTGACCTGGAGATAGCCCTCTATGTCCTGAGCGTTCACCGGCTCCTCGAACCACGTAATGTCGTATTCGGCAAGCCGGTGGCCGATGCGGATGGCGCTCGTAGCGTTGTAGGCTTGGTTGGCGTCCACCATGAGTCGAAGATCGGGGCCTATCGCCTCGCGCAGCGCGGCCACGCGCCTAACGTCCTCATCCATCGGCAGGCCGCCGATCTTCGTCTTCATGCCCATGAAGCCCGCCTCGGCGTAACCGCGCGCCTCGTCCAGCAGCCGCGTGGGGAATTCGCCCTCCGTGTAGTACAGACCGGTCGCGTACACCGCCACGCGGTCGCGCACTCGCCCTCCAAGCAACTGATAAACGGGTTGACCCAGGGCCTTGCCAGTGATGTCCCACAGCGCGGTATCCACCGCGCTGATGGCCGATCCGCCGATGCCGACGGCGATATTGGGGTTATAGAGCGCGTGGAACATCCGCTGCCACAGCCCGACGCGGTTCGTCGGATCCTGGCCCATCAGCACAGGTTCCAGCGCGTCGTGTATCACGGCCGCTCCCGCTCCCCCGCAGCCGTCGCCCCAGCCCACCACGCCGTCGTCCGTAGTTATCTTGACCAAACCCACGCTCCGCCGGTCCGTCCAAGCCTGCGACCAGCCAAACGGACGTTCCAAGGGAGCGGACAACTGAAACGTTTCGATGTTCGCTATCTTCATGCGGCATTCTCCACAAACGTCGTTTGAGTCAAGGGCCTAGTTGAATTCAGGTATCACGTACTTGCCGAACAGCTCGATTGATTCCATCACCTTCTCGTGCGGAATCGTCTCGGTCTGCATCATGATCATCATCTGGTCTATGCCCGTCGCCTCGTGCTTCTTCAGCGCCGCGATGCAGCTGTCCGGATCTCCAGCGATCACCACGCCGCGGTCCGCCAACGTATCCGCATCCAAGTCTTCCCAGACCTTGTGCGCGATTGCCTGACCGCCGGAGAAGTCCAGAACGTCCGTCACTTCTTCATCGTCGCCCTCTTCCTGCACGTAGCGCGAGAAGTTCTGCTTTAGATGATCCGGCACACCGCCCCACTGTTCCAACAGCCGGGCGTACACGTCCTTTTGCCCCTGCACGTAGGGCCTGTCCGGCCCGAAGAAGTTCTTGAGAGAAGCGGCGCCCATCTCCCGCGCCTCCGCATTGTCTTCGAGACAGATGCCGAGCGTCGAGTTTGCCCACTGGTCGTTGACGAACCCACCGACGGGGTTGGATTTCTTCACATTCTCCTTGTAAGCCTTGATGTACGGCTCCAGCGATGACGGGGCGCTAGAACCGAACGCCAGAACGCCGATGCCCTTGGACGCCGCTATCTCGTAGGTGGCCGGCTGCAGCGCGGCTACCCAGATAGGCGGGTGCGGCTTCTGGTACGGCTTGGGCAGTATCTGGCGAGAAGGCACCTGCCAGAACTTGCCTTCGTACTCGAACCAGTCAGATTCCCATATCTTGGGAACCATGGTGAGCGACTCTTCCCACATATCGCGGCTGTCGCGCGGGTCTATGCCCATGCCCGTAAGTTCGTATGGCGCCGAACGCCCCGTGCCGAAGTCAACTCTGCCCTCTGATAGATGGTCGAGCATCGCCACGCGCTCGGCCACCCGGTTCGGGTGATGGTACGGCAGGATGACCACGCCCAGCCCGAGCCGAATCCGCTTCGTCCGCTGGCTAAGCGCGGCATAGACCAGGTCCGGGCAGGGCGACGCCGAGAAACCCGTCAGGAAGTGGTGCTCGACGAACCAGAGGTAGTCGAACCCCACTTCGTCCGCCAGAATGCACTGCTCCATCGTCTCGGTCAGCACCTTGTGGTCGTCCAGAGACGGTCGCTGCATCTCGTACTGTAACGCTAGTTTCATGTTCACAGCCTCCGAAAGTGGGTTCGAGCATATTGTAGCGTGCGAAGTGCGGCCTGTCAGCAGTTTGGTGACTGTTCGATCAGTTAATCCTGCCCCCAGAGGTGTCTTACGCCGTTGCCATCACGCACGAGTTCCAGTACACTGCGTTCCGTCATGATGCACCATCTCTTAATCCTTAGCTGTTCAGCCCGAAAACTTCACTTGCCAAAAGGCGAGACAGTGGCGGCAGGATCACTATATCAGGGCATTGCGTACCAGGTCTTCAAAGCGTGGCAACGTCGCCATGCCGGCCACCTGCCTTCAGTATCCATTTTCATAATCTCAGCAAAATATGGACTGATCAATTGGAACACGGAAATTGAGACATACGATCAGCGCATGGATGTCACTGCCGCCCGACGGCACTTACCAGAGATCACGCGATTCTTTGACTCATGGGCAGATCCGACTCCCGACGCAGTATATGTTGAGTTGGGCAAAACCTATCTGCCAGCGTTACCCGACATGGCATCAATTTGGCCCGACGCCAAGATTACGTATGGATTCGGTAGGATAGGTGAACGTATGCACCGTCTCAAGAACTGGCTCGAGGAAATCGCAGCCCAGAATTGCGGAGTTCTATAGATGTCGATAATATCGAACATTTTTGCAAGATACCAACACGCCTTGAATAAGTCTCAGGATCGATATGAAGATGCGTACAAGCGCAATGCGATCCACGCGCGTCAGTTTTACGACGATTTCCTCAACTCCCTGGTACTCCCACTCTCATCTCGGTTTAACGATCCGGGCTGGCGTGCCAATTTGAGGCTCGGTCTGGAACGCTTTTTTCCTCGACGAGAGATTGACTTCGTTGCAATAGATGGTACTTGCAGCAAAGACCCATTTCAGGACTTTGTTGTTTTCTTTGGCGGAGCGTATGGCGTCCGGGGCCAGATCTCATTTGAAGACACTACCAGTTCCGTTCGCTACCAGCGATGGTCGATGGACCAAGATGTTAGTATGGTCGCATACGTTCCAATTCCATACGCTGAAGTAGGAGATGCCATAGACGACGAAGAGGACTTTGCTCTGTCTGAGAACGACAAGATTGATCTCTCAAATATACACACTCGAATTATGCAGTTAGCTGAAGTATATTTAGCCTATCAATTAGCGAGATCATCTACAATCGATCATCCAAGAATGATCCTGATGGATCTTTCACTATCAAGCGTTTTAATGTCCACAGATGTCGGTATGGATCGAATCGGCCTAGTGTCTGAGAAGGGAGCGGACACCGGACTCAGTATCGCCGATGTTGCAGTGGCCTATAGCCATCCTATTTCACCTCAACTTGATATCCCTTCAACTAAACGATACCGGCGTTATTCTAATTTGGTCGGTAAATTCCATACAGAAAGAATTACTCAGATTTCCATTGATGATCTAGTTGAAGAATCAGGCATCACATCCGGCGAATGGGAACACAGCTTGGGGTTTGGAACTACAGACCATCACGTAGCCCATATGCTGTTTGAGAAGGATGGCGGAACGATCAAGTCGTTGATTGATGTCCGAGCCTCCTGGAGGAAGGTGATTGATCACTTTGAGACAGTTTGTGCTAATATGTTCCAAGACAGAGATTCAGATTCCTCAGATGCGCTTCTCTACACTGTTAGCACTCCGGTAGGGGACAGAGTGAGATGGATGTCGCCAAATGACATCTCTTTCCTTATAGCCGTAGGGTTGCGCGCGTTGGTAGAAGAATGTTGGCAACGCAATATTGCTCTTGTCGGTATAGCAAAAGATTCGTCGAGCCGCTACTTCTCACGACACTACTACGGAGTCATGCGTCATATTGGTATCTATAATGATATTCCAGTTTCAACGTTGCCGTGGACTGACCGGTCACTATTGGAGAGTATTGCATATCAAGACGATGATCTGTATGCTCCATGGAGCACAATCGAGTTTGACTCGTGTTTCATGACATTGCATATGCGACGAGACCAGCGATCACAAGATTATGTGTCCGGTATGCGAGGTGATATCGTGAACCAAGAAAGATTATTCGCTCGGTCTTTGGCTCAATTCTATCTGAAACGGGATAAGCCGTCTCTTTTAGCTGGACACGTTATCTTTATAGACCGGCTACTGCACCCCACATGGGATCGGGACAAGAGGCTGACGGAAATCTCATCTCATCAACTGGGAACTATCAATCCATTTGGCGTCGAATCGAGCGCAACATCAAATCTAGGTCATATGGCCCATATGTTCCTCTTAGACGTTCTCTGCAAAAATCTGTTTCCTGAAGTAATCGGATACCCCGACCCGTTGCATAAGGCTGATTGGGGCGCTAAGAGCATGAAGCGTCGCGTTGATAGGTTGATACAATCCAGTGCAGTCCAATTCCGAAGTCGCCCATTGAGTCGTTTGTTCCGATCCATCAGCGAATCCGCTAGACGGGATTAGACAATAGGAGGACAAGATGCCAACCCCTACCACTCTATTCGCAACAGACGATGTGGGGAGAATGATGAAACTCCAGCAGCATGAACTTTCTCGGTACGAATTTGAGATTTGGTTTGAATACACCCGTGCATCCATGGATCAGGTTCGTGAGGGAGCAATGCTCGCCGTACAGAATTTTGCAACCCACGGCGAAAAGGTCCATCTGAGCGTGTTGGAGGTTACCGCGCTGGAACCCGTACATTACGCTCTTGGAGACAACCCCACTGGGTACCCCGGCTTCGTTATGGAAGCGGCGCGCAATGCCGCCCAAGACTGGACGTCACAGGAGTATCGATCCGAAGAAGACACCACGATCATCCGATGCACTGCTATTCCTACCAATATTGAGTTCGTTCAGGATCTCTCTGGCAGCTCTACCAATGGACCAAAAATACAAAGCGAAAGTAATATGCCAATGATTGGAGCCGACGTTCGCCTCCTTAGTCATGAAATGACCGAAAGGGTCGTTAATCGAGACATGGATAAGAATCAGATAGGCATCGCTCCAATGGGCAAGTGGATCCGGGATGATCGGGTCAAACTTCTAGTTTCGGTGGAAGATTTATTGAAGGTCCATTTTGGTATATTTGGGTTTACCGGAGCCGGCAAGTCAAATTTGGTCAGCACGATGATTGCTGACGTCCTTCCTCAGTTGCCGAATAGCAAAGTCGTGCTCTTCGATCTGATGGGCGAGTATGGCACACTGTTGATAGATCGGTTGAATGAGATTGACGATACCTACATTATTTGTTTAGGCGAGCGGAGTCTGCCGGAGCCAGTATTTCGGACTATAAATCAGGATCGCAAATACGAGAACTCTGACTTACGGGCAGCCGCTAATCATCTAGTCAACTTCTTTTTGCTGCCCAAAGATCTCGTTCCGCATAAAAGAATGTTGATTCCTGCTTATATGAAGTTGATACAACAGAAAAAGATTCGTGTCTTTTCTGATGCCCATAACCCAGTCGTAGACGACGTTTGTGATACCAATACCGAAAGGAATCCTTGGGCTGGTCGCACGCCTAACCGAGGTCCATACAATGCGATCACTACTATCGTGAGGTATGTTTTCGGTCGATACTACAAGAAAAATACACCATTAACCAGTAAATTAGCCGCGTCACTCAAGACTGAATTAGAACAATCGTTAGAAGGTAGAAATGCCCAATACCGTACTGATTTTGACAATGTAATTCGATATCTTGATCAAATTGCTCGCCCTAGGCAAGTGTTGCACTGTGCAATTACATTGCCCGACATCTTGGATATCCTCGACACAGAGTCTTCATCGTTGATTATTGTAATTTCCCATGACCCTAGTGAACTCAGACGGTTTTCTCAACGTTTAGGTGAAAATACATACGAAAGACGACGTCAAACTGGTCGTATCACCCCAATAGTTTCGTTCATATTTGACGAAGCCGATGAGTTCATACCTAGGGAAGCATCTGGGAGTTACGCCGACTCTAAGGCTATCGCTGAGACTCTTGCGCGTCGAGGTAGGAAGTTCGGTCTGGGCTTAGGGATTGCCACTCAGCGTATCCGTTACTTGGACACCAATATAATGGCTCAGCCGCATACCTACTTCGTGAGCAAACTCCCTCGCCGAACCGACAGAACCGGTGTTGCAGACGCGTTTGGCATCTCCGACGAAATGTTGCGCGCCACGTTCACATTCCAACCCGGCAATTGGCTATTGGTTAGCCACGATGCCACAGGGCTTCGCGCAGTCCCTGTGCCTATATCGGCTGCTAACGCGAACGACCGCATCATTAAATACCTTCAGAATCTTCCATGATAGGCATCATGACGTGTTGATACCATACTTCGTTGTAGATAGGCCGATATCCTTAGACATAGTAAAAGGGTATTGGGAGTCTGTGCCTGCAGTTCAATATGGGCTGCTTGCAAATGCCCTAACATCACCTCGATTTCGTAGGCTATTTGCTCAATATCCATGCACTACTGATGGATTTTGCTTTGGGTGTCGTCGATCCATCGCCCAGACATCTACCGAAACGAACAAGTGTCAGTTTGGCAAGAATGTCATAAAGATGGGAGATTCCGGTATTTTCAATGGCGATGATCGTTTGACAGACGATGATCTCTTCCAGCGATATGAGTCTATGAATGTGGATTATGGAATCATGGTGGATCAATTGTACGACAAAGAAGTAACGATTAGAAGCGCCGAACAGGCCGTACGTACTTTTAATAAAGCCACAAGGAAATTCCGACTTGTACTTGTAGCGCAGGGACGTAATGTAGCAGAATATATTCAATGCTATCGAGAACTCAGCAATCTAGGGGAATTTGATATAGCAATCGGTGGGATGTTGCGTAAACGAAACAGAACGGCGCGTTACCTGCATGTGTCGCAGAATGGATTGCTCCCGCAAGTGTTGAAGTCCATTCGTGACATATTCAATCCTGAAAGTCTCTTCGTCCTGGGGGTATATCACCCGGACAGACATGGCACATTGTCGGAATTCGGAGTAACAGGGTCCGACTATAAGGGCTGGATTTTCAACTATGAACACCGGCGCGATATGCTGGATAGAGTTCTGTCTCCAATACGATCTACTGCAACGGCACAATCTAATATCAGACTAGCGCAACTCTTGGATAGACGCAATGCCATGATTCGACAATTGGAAAAGAGAAGCCGTTCATTGAGAGGGAATCTCGACGCAGATCAACTCCAGTCAGGAAAAACAAGGCGTAAGAGTACACTCGGAATATTCCAATATATAGATGATAGGATTCTGAAACTCATGAAGGAGATGGCTGATGAGGATAAGCCATATCAAGATCAAGAAGAGTGGAATCGAGCGCTGGAAGTTCTCCAAGCGAGCGATCAAGATATAAGAATCGCAGGGGTACATAAGTATTTCGAGACCAAAGTACTTCCTAATTTGACGAATGACAATCTCACTTGAAAGAGATAATGTACTCCGCTCACGCCCCGTCGTCAGCGCGGCGCATCCTGGCAGGGCGGAAGCCCCCTCTCAAGAGTGATACACTGACCAAGCCGATATGGTCAGCGCAGATGCGGCCCGATACAAGGAGCTTCCCTATGGAAATCGGAGAGACGCTTTATGTTGTCGATAGAAAACCCTGGCGGGAGTGGCTGGAAGCCAACTTCGACACCGCCAAGGATATCTGGCTGGTCTATCCCAACAAGGCGTCCGGCGAGCCGCGCATCCTCTACAACGATGCGGTGGAAGAGGCGCTGTGCTTCGGCTGGATAGACAGCATCATCAAGAAACTGGACAGCCAGCGCTCCGCCCAGCGCTTTACTCCGAGAAGGCCCAAGAGCGGCTACTCCCAACAGAACAAAGAGCGATTGCGTTGGCTTGCCGACGAGGGTCTGCTGCACCCTTCGATACGAGAATCGGTCGGGGATGTACTGAATGAGGAGTTCGTATTCCCACGGGACATCCTGGAGGCGATACAGGCGAGCGAGGAGGCGTGGAAGCGCTATCAGAGCTTCTCGCCCGCGTACCAACGAATCCGAGTCGCCTACATCGACTCCGCCAGAGCGCGCCCGGAGGTGTACGAGAGTCGCTTGAAGGACTTCCTGAAGGCCACCGAGAAGGGTAGGCAGATAGGCTACGGCGGCATCGAGAAATACTTTTAGGGGGCAAATCTTGGATTTTGCGATCGCCCTGTCTCCGCAGCCCTTTGCCAGCGCGTTGACACCCGACTACTCCGGCAATACACTCTGAAAACCCTTGATGGGCAAGAACCCCCAGCTACCGAACAGGAGGACTGACTATGGGCAAACTGGACGGCAAAGTAGCGGTGATTACCGGGGCGAGCCGAGGCATCGGACGCGACATGGCGGTTGTATTCGCGCGCGAAGGCGCGAAGGTCGTCGTGTCGGCGCGCACGGAGAACGAAGGAGATTTCCGGATTCCCGGGAGCATAGCTACGGCGGTCAATCGCATCGGAGAAGAAGGCGGCGAAGCCATAGGAGTCCGATGCGACGTTACGAGCGAGGACGACATCCAGGCAATGTTCAACAAGACGGTGGAGGAGTACGGACGCATAGACATCCTGGTCAACAACGCCGCCATCCTGGTTCCCGGCACAGTGGAGACGATGCAGGTCCGGCACTGGGACCTGCTGTACCGCGTCAACATTCGCGGGCCGTTCGTCGGCTGCAAGCTGGTCATCCCCTACATGAAAGCGCAGAACTACGGCCATATCCTCAACATAAGCTCGGTCGGCGCGATCGGCCCGGGCGAGGGTCCGTACGAGTCGTCGAGACCCGACGGCACGGCCTACGGATCCGGCAAGGCGCACATGGAGCGCTTCACCCAGGGCTTGGCTAGCGAGCTGTTCCAGCACAACATCGCCGTCAACGCCCTGTCCCCGCGCGGCGGCATCGCGTCGGAAGGCCAGCGCTGGTTCAGGGGCGACCGCCCATACAGCGGCGCGCGCGAAGACGGCATCATCATGGGCGACGCGGGCGCCATCATCTGCGAGAAAGACCCGCAATCGTACACCGGCAAGATAACCTACGACGAAGACGTGCTCGCAGAAGCCGGCATCACCGACCTGTCCCCATATCCCATAATCAGCTGACAGACGGGCGCAAAGCGCGAATCGAAGACACTTTGAGGTGATCTATGAGGCTCGAAGGAAAAGTTGCTATCATCACCGGCGGCGCGAACGGGATGGGCGCCGAGGAGTGCAGGATATTCGCGCGCGAAGGCGCAAAAGTCGTAATCGCCGACGTCATGGAGGAGGAAGGCAGACAGGTGGAGGCCGAGATCGCCGAGTCCGGCGGCGACGCGGTGTTCATGAGGCTGGATGTTACCAGCGAATCCGACTGGGACGAGGTCGTAGAGGCGACAATAGCGCGGTACGGCAAGCTGGACGCGCTGGTCAACAACGCCGGCATCAGCGGCACGCACCATCCGGACTCGATGAGCGTCGAGGGTTGGGACACATTCATGGATATCAACGCCAAGGGCGTCTTCCTCGGGATGAAGAGCGTGATACCGAAGATGCAGAACGCGGGCGGCGGTTCCATCGTGAACATATCGTCCATCAGCGGCATCGTGGGGCAGAACGTCATCCACATGGGATACAACGCCTCCAAGGGCGCCGTGCGGATCGTTACGAAGTCCGCTGCGGTGCAGTACGCGCAGGACGGAATACGGGTGAACTCGGTGCATCCGGGGGCGATGCCGCCGATGCGCTCGTCCAGCGCGGCGAGGGACCCGGATATGCGGAGCGGCATGGTAGAAAATGTGCCCATGCGTCGGATAGGGCGTACCGAGGAGGTCGGCTACGCCGTGCTGTTCCTGGCGTCCGACGAAGCCTCTTACATAACAGGGGCGGAACTGGTGGTGGACGGCGGATTCACGGCGATGTGAGATAGGCAACGGCAGCCAGATCGGATTCCCGATCGAGCGGCTTGAAAGCGAGCGCCGATATGCGCGTTTCCTTAAACATCATCCTGATTGTCGCCCTTGCGCTTGTCGCGGCAGCCTGCAGCGTTGCGTGCAACGAGGTAACCGGCACAATTACGTTCGACGGCGACCCCGCCATACCCGCAGGCGCGGTCCTGACGGTGGAAGTGCGCGATGTTAGCTATCAGGACGCTCCCTCTACACTCATAGCCTCCCAGACGATCGAGAACCCGGAGCGCTTCCCTATCGACTTCGCCGTGCCCTACAAACCGGACGACATTGACCCTCGCGCGATCTATGGCTTGCAAGTCAGGGGCGTACTCGATGATCGCCTCATCTATATCAACGACACCGCGTTCGACGTCATCACCGACGGCAATCCTAAACGCGGCGTGGATATATGGGTCATCGCAGTAGGCGGAAGATAACGAGCCTGAGCCTCTGTCTCAACCTTCGTAGGCTAAAAAGGGAGTAGCGACTATGCTTGCGGACTTTGTAGAAGTAACAACCTCAGACAACGTTACGCTCGGCGGCGCGTACTTCGCGCCCACCGTTCGAGAGAGCGCCACGCCAATAGAAGCCGTGTGTTTCTTCCACGGCGACACGGGCCACTTCTACAGACCTTTGTACCTGGAGATGGGAGCGCGTCTAGCGGCGCAGGGCGTCGCCTTCCTCGCCGCCAACCGGCGCGGCCACGACATCGTATCCAACGGCGCGCCCGGCGGACCGCTCGCCGGGTACGCGCACGAGTCAGTCGAAGATTCGCGCCTCGACTATGCCGCCTGGCTTCGGCTGCTGCGCGAGCGCGGTCACACCAACGTCGCTATCGGCGGACACAGCGGCGGCGCGGTCAGGGCGGCATACACCCAATCCAGAGAGAGATACCCGGAAGTGGCCGCCGTCATATCGGTATCCCCGGGCGAATACGACCACCAGGGGCTGATAGACCTGCACGGAAACGACTTCACCTCCGCCTACCACTGGTCCGTCGAACAGGTCCAAAACGGCAGCCCCGACGCCTACATACGCCCGGGCATCCCCTGGGGTTCTTCATGGACGGCGCGCGCGTTCATAGACTGCTTCAACCCGGACAACCGGTACAGCGTCCGCCGCCGCGCCTCCGAGCTAGAATGTCCCGCCCTGTTCATCTTCGGCTCACTGGAGTGCGGGGACGGCCCAGACAGCCTCCCGGTCTGCGGGGCGGCGATGCGCGGACTGCGCCAGGCGGCGTATCCACACGTGACCGTGCATGTCATAGACGGGGCTACGCACGGCTACGTGGACCGCGACTTGGAACTGTTCGAGACGATTTTGGGGTGGCTGAAATCGCTGTGAGCGCCTATTCGCCCAGCGTTCCGTCCTCGGCTTGCAGAGGTGTAACCAGCTTCCGCACCGGATAGTTGATCTCGATCCCCTCCCTGCCGAATCTGCCGTGCAGCCGCTTGATTAGTTCGTGCTTGACGACGAACGACGCGATCCTGTCCTCCGCCCGTAGAACAACCACGAAATCAATGTTGGACTCTCCGAACGCCGTGAACCTGAGCACGGGCTCGAAGTCGTCCTCCGCCTCCTCCAAGTCGTCCTTCACGCCGTTCGCCACGTCCAGCGCGATGCGCTCCACCTCAGCAAGGTCCGACTCGTAGCTGACACCGCACTCGACGACGACCGACATCACCTGGGACTGGCTGTTGAAGTTCGTCATGACGCTCTCCGACAGCTTGGAGTTCGGTATCAGAATCAGGTTGTTGAACCTGTCGCGTATCTTGGTGCTGCGCCAACCGACATCCACTACGAAGCCGGACGGACCGCCATCCATTTCGATGAAGTCGCCCTCGTTAAGCTCGCCCTCCGTGATCATATAGGTGCCTGAGAACAGGTTGCTCAGCGTAGGCTGCAGCGCCAGCGCGACCGCTATGCCGCCGATGCCAAGCCCAGCGATCAGCGGCGTGATCGAGATGCCAACGATGTCCAGAGCCATCAGGACGCCGATGGAGTACACCACTACGGGCGTAATCCTCCTGATCTGCGGCAAAAGCTTCTCGTCCAGGTCCGTCGCGGTCTGGTCGGCGATGTTGCCCACGTACCACGTCATCAGCGTCTGGAGCACACGCGATCCGAGATAGCTCGCGAGCAGGGTAACTATTACCAGCCATATCCTGAATCCCCAGCCGTCGTCGTGTTCCAGAAAGTCGAGCGACTCGTAGTGCAACCCTATCAGTACGAAGTACGCCAGCATCAGCCCCAGGACGATGAAGAACAGCGCCAGCGGCCCTTTTGCCGCGTTCAGAAGTTCCGCCGTCAGAGAATCCTCGCGCGACCGCCGCAAGCTCCGAACCACCGCCGACAGCGCGAGGTGAACCAATCCCGCGACCACACACATCGCCAGAGGAAGCGCAAACGCATACAGTAGCCCCGCTGCCACCGATGGAATAGCAAACTCAGGCATTGTTTACCTCACAACGACCAGATCCCTGATAGAAGCGAGGATGCCCTCGCCAATACCGCTGACCTCGACCAGGTCCTCCACCCGCTCGAACGGTCCATTAGCCCCGCGGTGCTCTACTATCGCCGCCGCCTTGCGCTCTCCAATTCCAGGCAGCGTCTCAAGCTCTTCAGCCGTAGCGGTGTTGATGTTTAGCTTGCCTGTCGCCCCGCGTGAGCCGGTCTCACGATTCGATGGATCGCCGCTCGCGGGCATACTTGCCGATCCACTGGTCGGAAAGTGAACCTGTTGTTCGTCGCCCAGGCGCATCGCCAGGTTCACCGCGTCCAGATCGGCGTCGTCCACCGGCCCGCCCGCCGCGCGCAGGGCGTCGGCGGCGCGAGCGTCGGCGTCTAGCGTATAGACCCCGGGCATACGAACCGCTCCCGAGACGTACACCGCGATCGGCCCAGACTCATAATTCTCTAGCGCCGGCGCCGCGCCAGGCGCATTCCCAGTGGCGGTAGCTGTCGGTAGGGTAACTACCACACCGCCCGGCGATCGCGAACCTTGCGCGAGCAGCGCAACCGCTCCCGCTACGCACGCCACTATCGCCGCGCCCAGCAGTATGTTCAGCGCCAGCCTCGCCGACATGACAGGCTAGAACCGGTACAACGCGTTCCCGTCGGCGGGTTTCGCCGGGCCGCCGCTGAACCCGGCCGGCGCGCCGTCCGCTCGCCAGCACGCCGCGCCGTGAATCACGCCGCGCCCACGGTCGAACATCACACCGTTCATACCGCCCGCCACCTTCGGGACCACTTGAACATCGTGCCCCAGCGCCGCCAGTCGCTCGCGCGTATCCGGCGACACGCCGCCCTCCACTTCCAGCGTCTGCCCCTGAGTCCACACTCGCGGAGCTTCGACCGCTTCCTGCAACGTCATGCCGTGGTCTATGACGTTGACAATCGCCTGGAGGACGGACGGGAAGATGCGCGTCGCTCCCGGCGTGCCGAGCGCCATGAATGGTTCGCCGTCCTTCATAACGATAGTCGGCGCCATGCTGCTGACCATCCGCTTGCCAGGCGCTATCGAGTTCGCGTTGCCCGGGTGGGGGTCGAAGATGTTCATGGTATTGTTCAGCAACATTCCGGTTCCGGGCGTCGTAACCTTGGAGCCGAACGCCGCGTGAATCGTCTGCGTCGTCGAGACCACGTTGCCGTCTCCGTCGGCCACCGTCAGGTGCGTCGTATCCGCGCCCTCGCCCACGTATGCCGAGGGGTTGCCGCACTCGTAGCTCCGCGCCCGCGACTGGTCTATCTCACCGCGTCTGGACGCGGCGTACCGCTTATCCGTAAGCGCGCCGACCGGAACCTCCACGAACGCCGGATCGCCCATGTACTCGAACCTGTCCGCGAACGCGATCTTCATGGACTCCGCCAGAAGGTGAACGCCCTCCGAGGTGCCGAACCCCGCGCCGGAAACGTCGAACCCTTCCAGCAAGTTCAGCATCTCGACGATGGCCGTGCCGCCGGAGCTGGTCGGCGCGACGGACACGACATCGTACCCCCGGTAAGTCCCCCTCACCGGCTCGCGCATATGGATACGGTACTGTTCCAAGTCCTCCGACGTAACGATTCCACCGTTCGCCGCCATATCGGCGGCCACCATCTGCCCGATGCGTCCGGTGTACAGGACGCCCGGCCCGTCTTTGGCGACCGCCTCGAGCGTTCGAGCGTAATCCTCCCTCACGATGACATCTCCAACGACGGGCGCCGCGCCACCGGGAAGAAACACCTCCGCGCTCGCCGGGAACGCCGCCAGATCGTCGCGGCTCTGGTGGATGATGTCCACAAGGTATCGGCTCGCCGGGAATCCGCGCCGGGCGTACCGTATCGCCGGCTGAATGACCGTATCCAGTCCCAGCCGCCCATACCGCTCCTCCGCGTGGCACCAACCCATCAGCGCACCCGGAACGCCTACCGCCCTGTACCCCACCAGGTTCTCGCGGTCCGCCGTCTCCATGTAGTCCGGCCAGTCATCAGAGATGGTCCGGTACATGTCAGCCGTCGCCGCGCGCGGCGCGACCGAGTAGTTGTCTATGTTCACGAACTCGCCGCTGCGCGCGTCATAGAAATTTATGAACCCCGCGCCGAATATGCCGATCATCATAGGCTCGACCACGCTCAGCGCGAACGCGGCGGCCACCGCGGCGTCCATAGCGTTCCCGCCCATCGCCAGCATTTCCAGCCCCGCCGCCGACCCCATTGGGTGGTTGGTGGACACCATGCCATTCGTAGCGACCGCATCCCGCTTGTACGTGTCGAACGGACTGCCTGCCGAATCCTTCCAAGACATACCGCTAACTCCTCACTCTTCAAAACTGAGCCACGCCTCGCCATCCTGCCGCCATGATACACCAAAACAGCCTAAAATGACCTGACGCCGACTGGCGCTCCCACGCTGACACTCAAGACCGATTCCGCCGCGGTTTCCTTATCCTCTCCGGCGCCTCCGCAACCACATTCGCGCCCACAGGCGTGGATTCCGCCGCCAGTCGAGGTTGGACGCTATCGGCCTCACCACCGCCGGATTGCCCAAGACCAGCGGGCGCGCCCACCCACGCAACTCCTTCATCTTCGTTTGTCCCGGCTGCCAGCCGTCGAACAGCGCGCTCGATTCGCGCCAGCTCATTCGCGGGAAAAGGCCCAGAGGCCCCGCGCTCCGCGCTCCGACCATCAGCGTCGAGCCGGCCTCCATCGCCACCGCTACGCCGCCCGCCACGTCCCACAAGTGCGGATTCGACGTGAACATGTACTGCGTAACCCCCCTCGCCACCAAGACAAGCTCATAGGCGATAGACCCCGTAACGCGCGGGTCGCCCGTACTACCCCGTACCGGCTTGTCGAATCTATACAGCCAGTCGAACGATCCCGGAATCGTTGCCAGCTGTCCGCTGTGCGGAGCGTCCAGCGGCGCTACAGCTATCGGAACTCCGTCTGTGTATGCCCCCCCTCCGCGCCTCGCGTGATGCACCACGCCGCCGCTGGCGTTCGGCCACGGAGTGTACACCGCACCGATCACCGGCTCGCCCCTGTACAGAACGCCCACCGAACTGGCGTACACCGGCAGCCCATGGAGGAAATTCTTGGTGCCGTCCAGCGGGTCGAGGACCCACAGGAAGTCTCGCGCCGTCGCGCTGTCCGACTCCTCGCTCGCATCGTCCTCCTCGCCCAGTATGCCATGATCCGGGAAGCTCTCGGCGATGCCACGTTCCAGAAACGCCTGCGCCTCCGTATCCGCGTTCGTCACCGGGTCGCGCTGCCGCTCGTCCTTGAATTCTACGTCCAGTCCACCGCCGCCGAAGTACTTGGAAAGAATCTCGCCCGCGCCGCGCGCCAGATCCACCGCCTTGCGCTCCATATCCGCCAGCAGCGCCGCATCAGGCCCGAGGTCCCGCCGCGCCGCCGTCATCGGGCACACCAAGCTTGATAGTCGGGAGTTACTCGCGCGCAGAACATCTCCAGGCCGATTCTGTCCGGGTAGAGCTCCCGAGCGCGAGTGGAAATCATCCAATAGCACGCATTCATTTCATCCGCTCCCTCAGTCAAACTGCACATCTCCAACGCCTCATCCGCGTTTTCGGTCTCCCAGAAGCGCGCCTGCACCGACCCGGCGACACACCAGGAGCTGTAAATTGGATCATCTACCGTATCTCGACATAGCTTCAGCGCCTTTCGAGGCTCTCCCAGCGATATGGCAGCCAGATCGCGTCCAAAGCTCTCGAAACAGTCATACCGGCCAATATCCGGCGCGTTGACGCACGCCTCAGCCACGCGATCATAATCGTACTCGAACATGAGCAGCATCCGCGTGGAGTGATACAGATAGCATGGCGCGACGTAGCGTTCAGTCAGCGCGTTGCACGGATAATGCGGGTCGTCATTGGACAAATAGTCCGTATAGTGTCCCATAGTGCCCGACAGCCCGCCTACGACGTTCTCCATGAACACTCCCGAGTAGCAGGCGCGCTGGTCGCGATCCGTCTCCAGCCTGTCGCACAGATCGAGCGAATCGTAGAGTTCGTAACTCGTCCACGCCATAAGCCCGTGTCCCACGCCGTGTATGCACTGGAGCCTGAAGAAGAACACGTCAGAGGTCCCGCATATCGCGCGCACGTCCGACTCCAGGTTCGCCGTTCCGCGCGCCTTGAACATCGCCTCGGTAGCCCCGTGGAACGCGCCGGCCTCGCACTCGTGGCTCGATAGCGCGAACGCCGCCGCTCCAAACAGTTCGTAAGATAGCCGCCCCGTCTCGTGCGCCCGCTCGTGGCACAACTCGCCCACCACCTTGCCCGCCTCCTCGATCAGCCTGACGGTATGCGCTGGCCCGTACTGCTCCACGTACCGCCTCAGCAGGATGTCATTCGTGAACAGGTCGGTCAGCGCCTTCGGCGTCAGGTCGGGCGGTTCGTCGAACTTAAGCCCTTCCACGTCTAGCGCTATCGGCTCGGGACTAGTCTCGACGTCTCCGCCTGTTACCACTATCAAGCCGCTGTGCTCCGGCGCCATGTGATTGTGGTATCGCCAGAAGCCCGGCTTGTCGAACGTGAAAGCCCACACCCCGTCTGCGCCCACCGGCGCGCCGGAATCGAACTCCGGGAATATCTGATGGGTCGGATGGATACTCGACGCGGGCCATAGGCTCTTCGAGCTTGCGTTCACGAACAGCGCCTGCTGACCGGCTTCGATATCCAGACGCTTGGGCGAGAACCCATCGTCCGTAAACTCCACCCGCCAAGCCCCCGGCAACGGTGTCTCAGACGGTGTGCCGGGGTTGGGCTTGAAGGGCGTGGGCGTAGCCGCAACGGTCGGATTCAGAGAGCCGCACGACATGGCTGCGACCATTACGACCACCGCGGCTGCCAGAAAGCCGGGCGTTACTAATCCTGTCAATCCACTAATCCTGAAAGTCTTTGATTCGGAAGATTCTCCCATATTCTAGCGCCAATCCACGCTTGCGCGCCTTGAAAATCCCCGTTGCGGTTCCCTAGAATCTTTGAGACAGGCTTGAATGCGCCCGGAAAGCGCAGGCCCGTCGGCGCCCTTTAAGACGGTTCAGTGAGGCCGGCAAGGGATACGCGACAGTCCGCAGCCGCCATCAACACGAAATTGGGCGGCAGTGGAGGCTATGTTTCGCGTTCCTCTCGCCGTACCTCGGACGAGAGGTTTTTTGTTGGTTCAGGCGCAGACACAGCGCAACGCGGTTCGCCGGCGCATAATCAGCGCGGACGAGATGAGGCGCGCCCTGATCCGGGTTACCCACGAGATCATGGAGCGCAACGGTGGCGCGTCCGATGTTGTCCTCGTCGGTATGCACACGCGCGGTGTGCCGATCGCGCGACGCATCGCCACCTTCATCCAAGACTTCGAGGGGGTGGAAGCGCCCGTTGGTATGCTGGACATCGGCCTCTACCGCGACGATCTTGCAGGCGGCGCCCGTCCGCTCATACGCCAGACCCGAATTCCCGACATACAGGGCCGCCGCGTCGTCATAGTGGATGACGTGCTCTTCACCGGGCGGAGCATCCGAGCCGCGATGGACGCTCTCACCGATCTTGGACGGCCAAGCCAGATACAACTCGCCGTCCTCGTGGACCGCGGACACCGCGAATTGCCGCTGCGCGCCGACTACGTTGGCAAGAACGTCCCCACCGCGCTCAACGAGGAGGTGGACGTGAGACTGGTCGAGACCGACGGCGTGGACGAAGACGCGGTCTATCTTTCCAGGAGGGATGACGCATGACACAGACACTCACTCGACCTCAGCGAGCCTCGACGTCCGACGTCAACGGCGTGAACACCGTCTCTGGGCGCCGAATCGCCCGCGCGCCATCCCGTTCGGCGCCGACTTACGCCGAGGGAAGACGACACGTGCTGGACCTGGACGACTTCTCACGCGAGGAGATGGAGGAGGTCTTCCAGAACGCCGACGCCATGCGAGAGGTCATGAACCGCGACATCAAGAAGGTGCCGACGCTGCGCGGCAAGACTGTAATCACGCTGTTCACCGAAGCGAGCACTCGCACGCGGGTATCGTTTGAGCAGGCGGGCAAGATTCTGAGCGCGGACGTCATCAACGTCTCCGGCTCCGGCAGCAGCGTGGACAAGGGCGAGTCGCTGTACAACACCGCGCTCACCCTCCAGGCGATGAATGCGGACATCATCATCATCCGACACTCCCATTCCGGCGCGCCGCACTTCCTGGCGCGCCACCTCGACGCCTGCGTCATAAACGCCGGCGACGGCGCGCACGCGCACCCCACCCAGGGGCTGCTGGACATGTACACGATGCGAAACTACTTCGGCCAGGTGGAGGGTCTGAAGGTGGCGATGGTGGGGGACATCCTGTACAGTCGCGTCGCGCGCTCGAACCTGTGGGGGCTGACGAAGATGGGCGCGGACGTTACGTTGTGCGCCCCGCCGACGCTGCTGCCGTCCGATATGCTGAACGGCGGCGCCAACGCCGCCAAGTCCCCTAGGGCCGACGAGCGACATCCCTTCTCATCAGTGCGCGTAGAGCGCGACGTTGAGCGAGCGCTCAAAGGGGCGGACGTCGTGTACGCCCTGCGCCTGCAAATGGAACGCCAACAAGCTGGTCATCTGCCGTCGCTGCGCGAATACTCGCGCGTGTACGGTGTCAACGAGCGCCGTCTCGCCCTCGCTAAGCCGGACGCGCTGGTCATGCACCCGGGGCCGATGAACGAGGGTGTCGAGATAGACCCCGCCGTCGCGCACGGCGCGAGTTCGGTGATACAGGAGCAGGTAACGAACGGCGTGGCCATCCGCATGGCGCTTCTGTACAGCGTGGCGACGCCAATCCGCGAAGGCGGCGCGAGGACTGGCAGATGACGCAACAGCCGGACAGACCCAAAAGACGGCGCGCGTCCAGCTGGGACGGCATCCTGCCGCGTCGCCGAGCCACGCTCATACTCCGTCGCTGCGGGCGCGTTCTGCTGCTGCGTGACATAGGCCGCGACTTTTACGCCCTGCCCGGCGGAGGCATAGACCGCGACGAACCGCCAATCATAGCCGCCGTACGAGAACTGTACGAGGAGACTGGGCTCGAGGCGACTTCGATCAAGTACCTGTTCAACCACCTCGGCAAGTACAACGATCATCACCTTTACGAAGTAGAGGCGGAAGGCGATATCACCGTTCAGGAAGACGAGATAGAGTCGTTCACGTGGTGGGATACGCAGGACGATACCTCCGTAGCGCCCCACGTGCGCGAGATTCTGGAACGGCTGAATCAGAGCGCCATGGCAACCGAGGCGACCAAGATGCAAGGAGAAGGGCAATGAGCGTGATTCTCATACGCGGCGGACGCATCATAGACCCATCGCAGAACGTTGACGCGGTTGGCGACCTGCTGATCGTTGACGGTCGCGTAGCCGAAATCGCGCCGTCGCCAAACGCCGCGATCAGCCCGCCCGAAGGCGCTCGCGTCATCGAAGCGTCCGGCCTCGTGGTAACGCCCGGCTTCATAGACTTGCACACGCACCTGCGCGAACCGGGCTTCGAGTACAAGGAGACGATCGCCACCGGCACGCGGGCGGCTGCAGCCGGCGGCTTCACGACCGTATGCGCCATGCCCAACACCGAGCCGACGATGCACACGCGCGCCACCGTCGAGTACGTCCTCCAAAAGGCGCGTACCGAGGGTGTCGTCCGCGTGCTGCCCATCGGCTGCGTAACCAAGAACTCCGCGGGCAAGGAGTTGGCGGAGATGGAAGAGCTCGCCGAAGCCGGCTGCATCGGATTCAGCGACGACGGCCACCCCGTCGCCGACGCCAACATCATGCGCCAGGCGCTCAGCTACGCCGCCGGGCTGGAGTTGCCCATCATCAATCACTGCGAAACGCCGGAGCTATTCGCCAACGGCCACATGAACGAGGGTTGGATCTCCAACCGGCTCGGCGTCCACGCCGCGCCCAACTCCGCGGAAGACACGATGGTGGCCCGCGACATATCGCTCGCCGAGCTGACCGGCGGACACGTACACATAGCGCACGCCTCGACCGCCGATGCCGTCGAGATGGTCCGACGCGCCAAGCGGCGCGGCGTAAACGTAACCTGCGAGGTTACCCCGCACCACCTGACGCTCACCGACGAAGCCGTCATGGGCGTCCACGACGGCTCTCGCTACGCCCCCCTCAACGAAGCCGCATACGACACCAACGCCAAGGTCAACCCGCCGCTGCGAGAGCGCGCCGACATGGATGCGATGGTCGAAGGCTTGACAGACGGCACGATAGACCTGATAGCCACCGATCACGCCCCTCACGGACAGATCGAAAAGCTGTGCACCTTCGAAGAAGCTGCCATGGGCATCAGCAACTTAGAGACCGCGCTCGGCTCGGCGATGTCGCTGGTCCACGCCGGCCGCGTCAAACTGCCCCTAGTGGTGGAGAAGCTGACCGCCGCCCCCGCCGCCTTCCTGCGCCGCTCCGACATCGGAACGCTCAGGCCAGGAGCGTCCGCAGACGTTGCTATCTTCGACCCGGACGCCGAGTGGGTGGTAGATGCCGAAGCGTTCCTATCGAAGGGCAAGAACTCGCCCCTGCACGGACAGACGCTGCGGGGCAGGGTGGTTACTACCCTGTTCGGAGGCGAAGTGGTGTATTCTGAAGAAGGTACGGTCGTCAGAGGATAGAGCCAAATGGAAGAAGTGCAGCTATGGTCGCTCGACGGCGCTGACACCAAGCGGTTGCCGATGACCGAGCAGCTAGAATCAGAGTCCGGACTGGAAGACATCCTTGTCAACAACCCGGATCTCCTGATGGAAGACCTGACGTTGGTTGGACGCCAGACTCCAACAGAGGTCGGCCCACTGGATCTGCTCGGCGTAGATGGAGATGGCAGGTTGGTCGTATTTGAGTTGAAACGCGGGACGCTGGCACGAGACGCTGTAGCGCAGGTAATTGACTACGCCTCCGACCTTGATCACATGGATCTAGATGTTCTATCGAACCACATTTCCCGGCAGTCAGGAAATCACGGCGTTGGGAAGATTGAAGATTTTCTAGACTGGTACACCAATGAGCTTGGTTTTGAGAGTTTGGAATCACTGAAGCCCTTGCGTCTGTTCCTTGTCGGATTGGGAGTTGATGGTAGAACTGAACGAATGGTGAAATTCCTATCCGAGAACAGCGGCATGGACATTTCATTGCTGACCTTTCACGGCTTCACGATGGACGGCAAGACTATCTTGGCCAAGCAGGTTGAGGTGGATGGGGCGGATGTTCCCAGTCCTAAACAAAAACGCCCAAGCCTTAGTAGAGACGAACGGCTGAAAATACTGTCTGATTCCGTTGATTCATTGGGTGTAGGTGAGGCATTCTCAGGAATAAGAGAACTGTTCATGGAAGAATGGACCGGAGGTTCATCTAGGATAATCCGAAACGCCGCTTATATGCTTCTCGGGCGTATTTGGTATGTCAGAATGATCCCTGAGAGTGGTAGAGTCCGGATAGCCTTCTATCCATGGGTTATCAACTTGTGTGTGAGCGCATTCAATAAGATCACAGCGGAGATTCCATATGAAACACACAAGGGGAAATATCAAGAATATGGAGATGAAATTCACCTCCTAATTACACCCGACATCTGGAATACTCACAAAGAGAATCTGACCGAGCTCGTAAAGGCAGTGTACAAGGCTTGGGAAGCCGGCGGTTCGGTTGAGTAACGGAGGATTGAATATGCAGACAGACCAATTTGACCGCATAACCCATGACCCCAAGGTGATGTCCGGGCGCGCCTGCATCCGGGGGATGAAGGTTACAGTGTCGCTCGTGCTTGGTTTGGTAGCTGAAGGTAAATCAACCGAAGACATTATCGCCGTGTGCCCTGATTTGGAGCCGGAGGACATCCGACAGTCCCTCAAGTACGCGGCGGACCTCACAGACAAGCATATTCCCAAATTCCCCAAAGATGGGGCTTGGATTACTGAGGCCATCAACAAAGTTTGCGCCGAAGTAGATACCAGCTTGGATCCTGCCATAGCCGCCTATCAAAGGGAATTCCTTCGGAAGGTGGAATGGTAATGCAACGAGGTGAGATTTGGTGGGCTGACTTTGGCGAACCCGTGGGTTCAGAACCTGGTTTCACTCGACCTGTACTCATCATGCAGAGCAACGATTTCAACGATACTGATCTTCGAACAATTGTGGTAGTTGCCATCACCTCGAACCTGCGCCTGGCTAACATGCCGGGAAACGTTCTAGTGGAGCGGCACCCATCGTCTCCGTTTTCCAGAGACTCGGTCATAAATGTAACGCAGATAACATCCATAGACAGATCTATCCTCAGAGACATGATTGGCAGGTTGCCAGTCAGAATTATGTCCGATGTCGAATCCGGAATAAGGCTGGTGCTTGGACTATGACACAACCCGCCCATCTAATCTTAGAAGACGGCTCTGCCTACCGCGGCTTGGCCTTCGGCGACACTTCTCGCTCAGCGCACGGCGAGGTCGTCTTCAACACGTCTATGACCGGATACCAGGAGATACTCACCGATCCGTCCTACGCCGGGCAGATCGTCGTTCCCACGTACCCGATCATCGGGAACTATGGCGTCAACCGCCAAGACCACGAATCCCGCCGCATACAGGTATCCGGCTTCGTCGTCCGCGATCACTGCGACGCCCCTAGCCACTCTATGAGCGAGATGACGCTAGACGAGTTCCTGAGATCGCAGGGCGTGCTGGGTATCAGCGGCGTAGATACGCGCGCGATCACGCGACGCATCCGCACGAGCGGCGTCATGATGGGCATGATCGCGTTGGACGAATCGCCGTCCGACGCGCTGGCGCGACTCGGCAGCCTACCTACATACGAAGGCACGGACTTCGTTCAGCGCGTCTCGACGGCGCAGCCGTATCCGTGGAATCAGGCCGCATCTGGCGCATCAGAAAGTACGCCCGAACGCCGCCTCAAGATTCTGGTGGACGACTGCGGCCTGAAGTACAACATCCTGCGGATGCTACACAGTCGCGGTTGCGAAGTCGTGGCGCACCCTGCGTCCGCGACGGCCCAAGACCTGCTAGACGCCAATCCCGACGGCGTGCTGATGTCCCCCGGCCCGGGCGACCCCGAACTGCTCGACTACGCCGTCGAAACCGCCAAAGGACTCGTGGGCCGCGTGCCGATCATGGGCATATGCCTCGGCAACCAGATACTCGCCCGCGCGTTCGGAGGGCGCAACTACAAGCTCAAGTTCGGCCACCGCGGCGGCAATCACCCGGTCAAAGACCTTTCCACGGGCCGCGTCCACATCACCGCCCAGAACCACGGTTATGCGGTTGATCCCGACAGCCTCCCATCCGAGCTGGAAGTCAGCCACATCAACCTCAACGATGGCACCGTCGAGGGATTGCGCCACCGCTCCCTGCCCATCATGAGCATCCAGTACCACTCGGAAGCCGCGCCAGGCCCCCGCGACAACGAGTACCTGTTCGACAGGTTCTTGGAGATGGTCGCGAAGTACAGCGACGCGGAATAGCTATGCGCTGCAGTGATGCATTAAAGGATAAGACTACTAGATATGAACCATCCTCTGTCTCAGACAGCCAAACCATCCAAAGTTCTAGTCATCGGCTCCGGCCCCATAGTCATCGGACAGGCGGCCGAGTTCGACTACGCTGGCACCCAGGCGTGCAAAGCCCTGCGCGAAGAAGGCGTAACGACCGTCCTGGTCAACTCCAATCCCGCCACCATCATGACCGACGAGGACATCGCCGATACGGTGTACATCGAACCGCTCACCGTAGAGGTCCTGGAACGCATCATCGCCCAGGAACGTCCGGACGGCGTGCTTCCCACGCTCGGCGGACAGACCGGCTTGAATCTCGCGGTAGAGCTAGCCGACGCCGGCATACTCGACCGCTACGACGTCCGGCTGCTGGGCACGCCGCTCGAAACCATCCGCAACGCCGAGGACCGCGAGCTGTTCCGCAACCTGCTGATCGGCATCGACGAGCCGGTGCCCCCTTCCGAGACTGTCGAGACCGTCGAGGACGCCTATCGAGTCATGGAAAACATCGGCCTGCCCCTCGTCATTCGGCCCGCGTACACGCTCGGCGGCACCGGCGGCGGCATAGCCGACACCGTAGAAGAGTTCGATCAGATAGTGCGCTCCGGGCTTGCGGCCAGCCCGATCAGCCAGGTGCTGGTCGAAAAGTCGCTCGTCGGCTGGAAGGAGATCGAATACGAGGTGATGCGCGACGGCGCGGACAACTGCATCACCATCTGCAACATGGAGAACATAGACCCGATGGGCGTTCACACCGGCGACAGCATCGTCGTGGCGCCCAGCCAGACGCTTAGCGACAAGGAGTACCAGTTGCTCCGATCCGCCAGCCTGAAGATAATCCGCGCGCTCGGTATCGAAGGCGGCTGCAACATCCAGATGGCGCTCGAACCCGGAGACGTCGTCGCCGACACCCTGCCGGGAGGCGGCCGCGCCGACGCCAGCTACTACATCATCGAGGTCAACCCGCGCGTCAGCCGCTCGTCCGCGCTGGCGTCCAAGGCGACCGGCTACCCCATAGCCCGCGTCGCCGCCAAGATAGCCGTCGGCAAGCGTCTCGACGAGATTCCCAACGCCGTCACCAAGCAAACCCTCGCGGCCTTCGAGCCCGCGCTCGATTACTGCGTCGTGAAGATACCGCGCTGGCCGTTCGACAAGTTCCCGCGCGGCGACAGGAGGATCGGCACTCAGATGAAGGCGACCGGCGAGGTCATGGCTATCGATCGCTCATTCGAGGCCGCCTTCCAGAAAGCCGTCAGATCGCTGGAGATAACCAACCGTTCGCTGCTCTGGGAAGACTCCGGATGGGACAGCGACGCCTCTCTCTCCAGCCTGCCCATCGGACCGCACGATGAGCGGCTTTGGGCGCTGATGGCCGCTCTCAGACGTGGGACGACGCCCGAAGACGTCTCCCGCGCAACCGGGATAGACCCCTGGTTCACCCGCGCGTTCAATCGTCTCGCCAGCATGGAGACGCGGCTGCTCTCCGAGACTCTGACGCCCGACCTGATGTGGCAGGCGAAACGGCTCGGATTCGGCGACGAAAAGATAGCCGCGCTGACCGACCGGTCTGCCGAGCAGGCGCGCGCGCTGCGGCAGGAATGGGGTATCCGCCCGGTGTACAAGATGGTGGACACCTGCGCCGCCGAGTTCGAGGCGCAGACGCCCTACTTCTACTCGTCATACGAACAGGAGAACGAGGCACTGCCCACACCGGACTCGAAAGCGCTGGTGCTGGGCAGCGGCCCCATACGCATAGGGCAGGGTATCGAGTTCGACTACTGCTCGGTGCACGCAGCGTGGGCGCTTCAGGAAGAAGGCATCCAAAGTGTGATGGCGAACTCCAACCCGGAGACGGTCTCTACCGATTTCGACACCAGCGACAGGCTCTACTTCGAGCCGCTCGACGAAGAGTCTGTCCGAGACATCCTGGAGAACGAGGCGATGGCCGCAGACTCCGGCGACGCGCTCATCCCGCCGTCAATGGTTCAGTTCGGCGGCCAGACCGCGATCAATCTGTCGCAGGCGCTCGACAGGGCGCAGTTGCCGATACTCGGCTCTACGGCGCGCTCCATAGACGTCGCGTCCGACCGCCACCTGTTCGAGGAGTTTCTCGCAAGCGTGGACATCCCCAACCCACCCGGCTCGGCGGTAACGGACCTGGAGCAGGCGCTGACCGTCGCCCAGGAGATCGGCTACCCTGTTCTCGTCCGGCCGAGCTACGTACTTGGCGGGCGCGCGATGGAGATCGTCCAGAACGCATCTGAGCTGGTGCGCTACATGACCGGCGCGTTCGAGGCGGGGCTTGGACGCCGTGTGCTGATAGACAAGTACTTCGAGGGACGCGAGGTGGAGGTGGATGCGGTATGCGATGGCGAGACGGCGCTGATCCCCGGCATCATGGAGCACGTAGAACGCGCAGGCGTCCACAGCGGCGACTCCATGGCGATCTACCCCGGCCTCACGCTGAGTGAAGCGGAGGTGAACAAGATAGTGGATTACACCGTCCGCATCGGTCGGGCGCTGCAAGTGCGCGGGCTGATGAATATCCAGTACGTCGTGGTAGGCGACGGCTCGCCGTACCGCAGCCCCAGATCTACCGGACAATCGGCCGGGGGCGCGAACGGCAGCGGCGATACCGAGGTTTACGTCATCGAAGTCAACCCGCGCTCCAGCCGGACGATACCGTTCATCTCGAAGCTGACCGGGGTGCCTATGGTCAAGCTCGCCGTCAAGGTCATGCTTGGGCGGACGCTGAAAGAGATGGGCTACGACGGCGGTCTGTGGAAGCGTCAGAAGCTCGTCGGAGTGAAGGCGCCGGTCTTCTCGATGTCCAAGCTGACCGGCGTGGACACCTACCTAGGGCCTGAGATGAAGTCCACCGGCGAAGTGATGGGCATAGACACCGAGTTCACGCCCGCCGTAGCCAAGGCGCTCATGGCCGCGGGATTGGCGGTGCGTCCGGGCGACTCTGTACTGCTCAGCATCGCCGACCGCGACAAGTCCGAGTCCGTTCAGATGATGCGCGACCTGAACGCCGCGGGCTGCGCCATGTACGCCACCGAAGGCACCGCCGCCATGATCTCAGCGCTCGGCCTGCCTGTCATACCCATACCCAAGCGGCTGTCCGTAGGCCATCCCAACGTCGTGGACGTGATCGAAGACGGCACGGTGCAGGCCGTCGTCAACACCGTAACCGGCGACCGCGAAGTCCTCCAAGACGGCTTCGCCATCCGCCGCGCGGCGACGGAGGCGCGAATACCATGCTTCACGTCGCTCGACACCGCGCGGGCCGCCATCGAGAGCATGGTCGGCTCGGGATCCGAGTACAGCGTAAAGCCGCTTCCCGCGTACAGGGATGGGACATAGCCGATGCTGGGCGCGAGGCGAATTGCATCATCGAACGTGGCCCACAGTCTGGAACGACTAAAGCTCGGCAGGGCGCTGATGGTCGTCCTGATCTTTGGAGCGGAGCGTTGAGGCGAGACGAGGACCACGCAGACAAGCAATGACAACTACACCCCAAATCCCCGACCGCGTGCGCCGGGTGGCAATGCCGCCGATAGATGCGCTCAACACGCGTATGGCTGAGTTGAACGCCGCTGGCGGGGATGTCATCAGCCTGGGGCAGAGCGTCCCGTTCTTCGGACCTCCGCCGGACATGGTGGACGCCGTAGCAACCGCGCTGCGCGACTTCGGACCGCGTCTTCACACCTACGGCCCGGACGCGGGCATTCCTGAACTGCGAGAAGCGCTGTCCCGCAAGTTGTCCGACTTCAACAGCATCGAAGCCGACCCGGCGACCCAGATAATGGTAACGCCCGGCTCGAATCAGGCGTTCATGGCAACCATGATGACGCTGCTCGAACCTGGCGACGAGGTTGCCATAGCATCGCCATACTACTTCAATCATCACATGGCGATAGAGTTGTGCAATGGCGTCGTCCGGCCTGTTCCGCTGAGCGAGGAGACCGGCTTTCAGATGCGCGCCGAGGACGTCGAGCGGGCGTTGACGCCCAGAACGCGGGCGGTGGTGATCATATCGCCCAACAATCCGACGGGCGCGGTGTATGCGCCGGAACAGATAGCCGCGATAACCGATCTAGCCACCAGGCGAGGGATCTACGTCGTCAGCGACGACGCATACGAGACATTTTGTTACGACGGCGCGAGCCACGTAAGCGCAGCGTCTGTGGCGGAACGGCCCGAACTTGTCGTATCGCTCGGGAGCCTGTCCAAGACGCTCGGCATGACGGGGTGGCGCATCGGTCATATAGCCGCATCGCCGGACTTCATACGGCAGGCGCTCAAAGTCCAGGACGCCACCGCCATCTGCGCGCCGATAATCGCTCAGGTCGCCGCCCTGGCCGCCCTGGAACATATGCCGCAGTATCCGCAAAGCATGATCCCGGAGCTGGACCGGCGCCGCTCGCTATTCGAGAGCGCGCTGGCAGAGATCTCCCAACTACACTGGCGCAAGACCGACGGCGCGCTGTTCGCCATGGTCCGCGCCGACGGCTCAGACGCCAACCTGGCGTGGGACATCATGGAGCGCGTGGGCGTCCTGACCGTTCCCGGCGACGCATTCGGAGAACGCTGGTCCGGCTATCTCCGCATATCCTACGGCTGTGGCGAGGGCCAGCGATACGAAGAAGCGCTGGATAGGCTGGGCGCCTACTTCCGAACTGCGTAGAACGTCCTCGTCTAACACCGACTTAAACGTAAAGACGCAGAGACTCAAAGAATCCTAGAACCCTCTGCGTCTCCGCGTCTCTCTGCGCCTCTGCGTTAAAACTACCCGGCGCGCTCCACTGCGGCGGTGATCGCGCGCAGCGCGAACACCTTGGTCAGGTGCTCGCGGTACTCCGCCGAGGCGTGGATGTCTTCGTTCATCTCGATGCCGTTCGCGGCCCGTCCAGCCGCGCTGCGAATGGCGTCGGCGTCCCCCGCGCTTCCGACCAGCCGCTCCTCGGAATCGGACGCGCGCGTTGCGCTGGCGCCCGATCCGGTTACGCCGATTCGGGCGGCGGTTACGCTTCCACCTTCCACGGTTACCGACGCCGCCACGCCGACTATCGCGTAGTGCGACGCCTTGTTCGCCATCTTGGCGTATGCCGCGCCGGAGTTCGCGCCCTGCGACGGAATCCTGATCTCAGTCAGAATTTCGTTCGGCTCGAGCGCGGTCGTGAACAGATCTACGAAGAAGTCGTCCGCCGAGATCGTGCGGCTGCCGCCTGAAGACGACGCCACCATCTCCGCGCCCAGCGCCAGCATCACCGCCGGCAGGTCTGCCGCAGGGTCCGAGTGCGCCAAGCTGCCGCCTATCGTTCCCATGTTGCGAACCTGCGGGTCGGCTACCATGTCCGCCGCCTCGGCCAGCGCCGGAGCGTGAGCCTGCACGGCCGCCGAGTTGATTATGTCGTAGTAAGTGGTCATCGCGCCGATGGCGATGCCGCCGTTCGACTCGCATACATAGCTCAGGCCGTCAACCTTGCCCAAGTCTATCAGGGCGCCCGGCTCAGCCAGCCGCTGCTTCATCATCGGAATCAGGCTATGCCCGCCCGCCAGTATCTTGGCGTCCCCGTCATCGCCCAGAAGTGAAAGCGCGTCGTCCAGCGTCGATGGCGCGTGGTAGTCGAATGTCGCTGATACCATATCTAGCTCGGCCTCCTCATTGAGATAATTTCCCGTGTCCGCCGCCGAAACCGACGCTCAACCGTGTGGCTAGTCAAGTGTGAAGCGCGCTCGCGTCCAACACTCCGCCAAATCCCGGTCAAGCGCTAGGCTTGCATTTTCTCCGCCGCGTACTGCACGGCCTTCACGATGTTGTGATAGCCCGTGCACCGGCAGAAGTTGCCCGCCAGCCCGCGCCGTATCTCATCCTCAGACGGATCCGGGTTCTTCTGGAGCAGGTCAACCGAAGACATGATCATTCCCGGCGTGCAGAAGCCGCACTGGAGACCGTGCATCTCCCAGAACCCCTCTTGAATTGGGTGAAGATCGCCATTCGTCGCCAGGCCTTCTACGGTCGTAACCTCTCCGCCGTCAGCCTGCACGGCGAACACCGTGCAAGACTTCACCGCCGAGCCATTCAGTATGACCGTGCAGGCGCCGCATCCCGACGTATCGCAGCCAACGTGCGTCCCCGTCATGTTCAGCGTGTCCCGCAGGTACTCCACCAGAAGCAGCCTCGGCTCCACGTCAGACGTATGCGTGGCACCATTCACGGTTACAGAAATCTCGCGCCCCATGTAAAACCCTCCCTCTTACTTGAGCCTTCCACGATGCAGGGCGATTATAGCACACATCCCGATAAAGTTTGGGAAGCGCCAAAAACTGCAAATTCCCCACCGACTGTGCTAAATTGGGTGCGCGACCGCGCATACCACAGAGAGGCCGAGAATTGAGAGTAACAGGCGACTACACCTTCGACGCAGACATCCAAACAGTCTGGAACGCGCTGCAATCTCCGGACACGCTCGCAAGTTGCATCCCCGGATGCGACAGCATCGCCCCGTCAGGCGAAGACAGCTACCGGATAGATCTGAACGTTCGCGTCGGCGCTGTCTCCGGCAGATACACCGGCGAGATCAGCATCGAGAACGTGCGTAGCCTCGAATCTTACACCATGGTCGTCAGCGGCAGTGGACGGGGTGGCACCGTTCGAGGCTCCGGCGACCTCAGCTTCTCGGAGTCCGACGGTCGAACCACCGTCAGCATAACCGGCGATACGCAGGTTACGGGCGTAGTCGCCAGGGTAGGGCAGCGTCTGCTCGGCGGCGCCTCTCGCATGATGATGAACCAGTTCTTCAACCGCCTCAAATCCAAGATCGAGGCGTAAGCTCACGTCCGAAACCGGCCTCCCCAACCCGTCTCCCAGGAGAGTCAGCGATGGCATACAGTTTCATAGATACCCAGGAACTTGACGGCGTACTCCTAATCACCATGGACGATCCGCCCACGCGCAACGCCATCGGCGACGAGATGGCGGGCGAGATAAACCAGGAGCTGGACCGCCTGGAGGCATCCAACAGCCTGCGCGCCGTGGTCCTGACCGGGCGCGACCCCTCATTCTGCTCCGGCGCCAACGTCAAGCGCATGGACGACGCCAACCGCGCCCGGACCGAAGAGGCCGCGCTGCCCGCAGACCGCGCCCCCTGGGACGTCCTCGACGAAGCTTGGACGGAGCTAGGCGAGCCCGACCCCGAATCGGCCGAGGAGATAGACGGCGTGCGCTTCGTACCGCTGCGGCTGCACGAGCTCCAGAAGCCGTCCATCGCCGCCGTCAACGGCTACGCGATGGGACTCGGCATGGGCATCGCGCTCTCCTGCGACATTCGCATAGCGTCGGAGAACGCGCGGATGTCCGAGACCTTCATCCGTCGCGGCCTCATACCGGCGGACGGATCGTGCTGGCAGCTGCCGCGCATGATCGGGCTGGGAAACACCATGTTGCTCCAGTACACCGGAGCCGTCCTCAACGCCGACGAGTGCATGCGACTGGGTATAGTCAACCGCGTGGTGGAGCATGGCGAGCTGATGGAGCAGACCCTCGACCTCGCCCGCGGCATCGCCGAAGGCCCCACCTACTCCATGGCTCTCCTCAAGAAACTCGTCCAGCGATCCCTGTACGTAGATTTCGCCGAAAGCCTGCGCCTAGCCGGCCCCGCCCAGAGCCTCGCCCGCCGCACCCAAGACCACAAAGAAGGCGTCCGCGCCTTCGTAGAGAAGCGAACGCCGAGATACGTGGGGAAGTAGGGGCGTTGCTCATAAGCCCCTCCCCCCTATGGGGCAAGGTTGCGATGGGGATGATACCTACGGAGGCTCCTAGTGATGGCAGACAATGATAGCCTCCTCAATTACGTCGTCCAACGCAGTACCACAGGCCTCGAGGACGCGGCCACGAACGCCCTGTCTTTCATCCTGTCTCGATCTGGCGCCGCTATGGAGACGTTGGCAGACCTTCTGGGGGACGCGAGCGGTCCGTTGCCTATCGCGACCGCTCGCCCCTGGGGAGCCGATGCGTATGGAGCCGCGCCAGATCTGGCGTGCTTCGACGCCGATGGCGCGGTGGTGGCTTTGATCGAGTCGAAATTCTGGGCGGAACTGACTGCCCACCAGCCCGTTACATATTGGAAACGACTTCCGGATGACAGACCGGCGACGCTTCTGTTCCTAGCGCCGGATAGTCGAGTTATCCAGGGCTCGTTATGGGATGAGCTCGTCAGTAGATTGCAGGACGCGGGTCAGGAACTGGGCCCTGCCGAACGCAACGAAGGCGCCATAACCGCGGTAGCCAAAGTTGGCCGACGCCGCTTGACGCTCACAAGCTGGGAATGGCTGCTTGGCAAGATGGCGCAGAAGGCTGAGGAGGACGACGATGCCCAGGCGCGATGAAAACCTGAAACGGTTGATCGCAGAGGTGGTGGAGCGTGTCGAGCGGTCAGGTTGGGCCAACGCCGATGGGCTGAGAACGGGGCAGGGGCACGGCTACTACGCAAGGTATCTGCGTCTCGCGGGCGCGTCCGCCGGACTTCTCATAGATTACGAGGTCGTGAAGCGGATGCCGGACAGACCGCTTTGGCTGTGGTTCTATGGCGAACCCACTGATAGCGTGAGTGTGGAAGCAGTACGCAGCGCCTTGGGCAGCAAGGCCGAACCGGGACTGGAATCCTATCCCGGGGTATGTGTACCAATCATTTTGCCAGAAGGCGCCGACCGCAGCGCGACCCTCGAAGCCATCGTTGCCGAGTTGGAATGTATCGCCGAGACCATCGATCCCAATGGGCCAACCTACGGGGAAGGCGGGGTAACCGCTGTCGAAGAACGTTCGACTTCCCGACCGGCCCCCAGGGGCGCCGCCAGGAGTCGGGGCAGTCAGCATACTGCGATCAAAGTGGTGAGTTGGAACATCGCCAAGATGCACCAGCCGTGGCGGGAACTTCTGGAGATGGATGCCGACGTGGCCCTGCTCCAAGAAGTGGGTACCGTTCCTGAGGATGTTCGGGATCGGGTGGAACTGAGCCCACATGAGCCATGGCTCAGCCATGATCCAACAACCGGCTATCAGCGCTATGACCGCTGGCCCATGGTGGTGCGGCTCTCTGATCGCGTGAGAGTCGAATGGTTTCGGCAAATCGGACCGACTTGGGTAGAACGTCCCGGGGATGTGGCAGTGAGTGGCATTGGCACAATAGAAGTCGCCCGGGTGATACCTGTGTCCGGCCCGGAACCGTTCATCGCGGCTTCGATGTACGCCCGCTGGCTCAGCCCTCATCCCACCGCGGACGGGGACTGGATATATCCTGATGGCTCGGCCCACCGCATCATCTCCGACCTTACGGCGTTCATTGGCTACTATGATTGCCCTGCCAAACACAGGATACTGGCAGCCGGGGACTTGAACATGTCGTTCCAGAGTTCCGACCCATTCGATCATCGAGCGCAGACCGTTCTGGATCGGTTCCAAGCGCTGGGACTGGAATACATGGGGCCTATATATCCCGCCGGTCGCCGCGCCGACCCCATTCCCAAGCACCTCGATGAAGATTCCTTGGATGTGCCCACCTACTACCACAAGGCGACGAACTCCCCTGCCGGAGCCTACGTGCAAATCGACCACGTGTTCGCCTCTCGGGGATTTCACAAGGAAGTTCGAGCGAAGGCGCTGAACGGAGCGCCGGAATGGGGATCGAGCGACCACTGCCGCCTTTCCATAGATGTCGGAGACGACTGTCCATAGCGCCCCGGATGTATGTGACCCGGAAAGCCCCGTCAGCGCCGCCTTGCCCACAAGCCCCTTCCCCCTCGACGGGGAAGGTTGGGATGGGGGTGAAATCCCCATCAGCGCGGTCTGGCCGAATAGTCCTCGAACGGGCCGTCGCGCCATTGGAGCGCGGCTCTCAACCCTTCCGCCTGCGATATATCGCTGAACACCCCGGCGGTGTGCCTGAACGTGGACAATCCCTGCCAGTCCACGCCCACTTCGAGCGCGGTCCTGATTCCCATGATCTCGTAGGCGCGGTTGATCGCCTTCTTGGACGCGGCAAGCATATCTGGGGATATGGTGGCGATGGCGCGCGCTTCTTTGGCGGTCTCCTCGTCCAAGCTGTCGGCGGGGAACGCCTTGGTTGCCCAGCCCATCTCGACCGCTTCCTTGCCAGAGACCGGCCTGCCGGTGAACATGAGGTACTTCGCCTGGCTCATGGGCATCTTCCACGGGAAGTACATCGTGTCCGGCGTCGTCAGCGCGCGGACGGGCGGATAGCCGAGCTGAGCATCGTCGGCGACGAACATGATGTCGCACATCGAAGCCAACTCGCTCGCCCCCGCTAGACACCAGCCGTGAACCTGAGCTACCACCGGCTTGGTAAGCTCCCATATAAGCCACAAGCCGTTCACTAGGTCGCGGGCGTACTGCGCCGTTAGCTGGTCCACGTCTTCAGAGACGTAGCCATCCACCGGGCGGTTTGGAGATGGCTGGGTAGGCGTCAGATCGTACCCCGCGCTGAACGCCCGTCCCTCGCCCTTGATGACGATGCACCCGACGTCAGGATCGCGCTCGGCGGCCTTGAGAGCGTCGCGCAACTCGTTCCTCAGCGCCCAGCTGAGCGCGTTCATCTTCTCCGGCCGGTTGAGCGATATGGTACAGACGCGCTCGTCTATGGTGTACAGGATATTTTGGTAGGTCATTCTTCCTCTATCCTCTGTCTAGAAATAACGGTTGTACGTCAGATTTCTTTCCCAACTCCAAACTTCGATCGAGCTACCGCCTCTCAATTCCGCAGCAGCATCCCCGGCTGGCAGCCGCGGCAGTAGCTAGTAACGCGCTGGTTCGCGCTCAGCTCGGTGATCGCCCGACCGCACTCAAGGCAAGGCTCGCCGCCTCGAAGGTGGACACGCATGAAGTCGCGCGACTTGTGATCGAGACGATTCCCCATCCGCTCGCGCAGCTTCTCGATGGCGTCCAGCGTTACATGTCGCGCGCTATCGTATATGCGACGCCGTTCGTCTTCCGACAGCGCCTTGCGACGCTTGAATGGGTATACTTTGGCGTCGAACAGAATCTCATCCGCGTAGGCGTTGCCGATGCCGGAGATAACCCGCCCGCGCGTCAGTATGCCCTTGACCTCGCCGTGGAAGCCGCGCAGACGGTCGCAGAACTCCTCGAACGTGAAGTCGGCCAGAACGTCCGGGCCTTGATCGGCCAATCCAGGCACGTCGTCCGTCCGCTCGTCCGGCACGTAGTAGAACTGGCCCATCTGTCTGGCATCCACATACCGCAGGTCGTCGCCGCCGTCGAGTTGGATGCGGACACACGCGCGCTTCTGAACCGGCGTCCGGGCTGGGACGTACTGCAAGACGCCGGTTAGCTTCGGGTTGATAACGATGCGCCGCTCGTCGGATAGCTGGAAGATGAGGAACTTGCCACGCCGCCACACCGACTCCGCGCTGCGACCCACGGCGTCCGACTCGAAATCTCCGGCCAGCGACCGCACCACCGGCTTCAGCGCGCTTACCGCCTCGACGCGCCTGCCGGGCAGCCGCTCGCCCAGAAATTCCGCAACGACCTGCATCTCAGGCGCTTCCGGCATAGCCTCTCGCTCCTAGACCTAGCTGAATAGCCGTCAAGTGGGCGCAGTCTAGCAGAACTTGCCTAGCCGATCATTGCGTAGAATGGTACGGAATCGCGCTATATCGGCTGAGCCGGCCGAGCTAATCTTCGAGCGCATCCCGGATAGCTTCCGGCGTCGTATCCACCTTGACGCCGGCGCGTTCTTCTTGCAGCGTCATCGCTACGCGCGAATCGCGGTCGCCCCAGCCTCGGTTCAGCGCCTCGGTCATCTCGGCGAGCGCAAGGTTGGCGAGCTTCATGGGGACATCGTACTGGCGTCCGACCTGGCAGGCCAGATCCATGTCCTTGCGCGCGAGCCGGAGCGCGAAGTCGGGGGGATCGTAGCTGTCTATCAGGAAGTGGTCCGCCAGACGCTCGAACGCGCCGCGCCGTCCCTGGGCGCCCTGTCGCACCGCCAGCCACAGGCCGAGCGGGTCCACGCCCGCCTTCACGCCCATCGTGAACACTTCAGCAAGCCCTGCCTGGATGATGTAGCCCGCGCAGTTGTGGACGAGCTTCGCCACCGCGCCGGAGCCGATGGGGCCTACGTAGTATGGCTGGTCTCCCATCGAGTCGAGCGCGGGCTTCACCCGCTCGAAGGCTTCCCGGTCGCCGCCGACCCAGATGGCCAGCCTGCCGCTCTGCGCACCGTCCGGGCCGCCGCTGACCGGCGCGTCCAATACGTGTATCCCGCGCGGCGCCAGCCGAGCGTGAATCTCCCGGATTAGCTCCGGCGAACTAGTGCTGAGATCGAGATAGACCTTGCCCGCCGTCAGCCCCTCGTGCAGACCGTCCTCGCCAAGCGCGACGGCTTCCACCTCCACCGGTCCCGGCAGCGACGTGAACACAACGTCGGAACCCTGCGCCACCTCGCGCGGAGTATCTGCCCACTCCGCGCCCATCTCCAAGTGCGGCGTAGCGGATTCGCGCCGTATGTCATGTACCAGAAGGTTGTGGCCGCCGCGTATCGCGTTCAACGCGATGGGGCCGCCCATAGTGCCCAGTCCGATGAAGCCGAGATTCATGTATCACACTCCTTGAGTTACGGGCCTATTGCGCTCATCCATGCAGTGTACATATCCTCGACCGTCTGGAAGCGGTGGTTCGGGTCTTGCGCGGTCGCCGTGAGCGCGACGGCGCGCTGCGCCTCGGTTCCCCTGAACGTGTTGCGTTCCAGAGAGTTGTCAGACAGAAGAATCAGGGCCGCTCTGCCAAGCGTGAACACCGTC
Organism: Dehalococcoidia bacterium; assembly: GCA_034420955.1. Lineage (GTDB taxonomy): Bacteria > Chloroflexota > Dehalococcoidia > Lucifugimonadales > UBA1123 > VXRN01. The sequence goes on along the minus strand of DAOUKV010000003.1, from coordinate 19,480 downwards.
GTTCGTTGATCGATCGCAGCGCCCATCTCGAACTCTTCCGGCGCCATGAAGCGCGTGGAGCCGAACATCCGCCCCATGCGATTCGTGAACGGCCCCAAATGGTAGCTGTCGAGGTCTATGGCATGGACCCTGCGACGCTCGAAATCGTAGAGCATGGAGCCATCGTAGAAGTCCACGGCAACCCATCCCAACCGCGACAGATCGAGGTGCATACTGTAAACCTCGGTCAGCAGCGCGACTATCTCCGGCGCGTGCAGGCATCGAACCCTGGGAAGGCACCCGCGTACCAGTTCTCCGTCCACCCAGTCGTAAACCAGCATCGGACCCGTGGCCGACTCGATCACCTGTCGCAGTTTCGGAAGCGCGCGATGAGTTGACGAGTCCGCGAGCCTTGCCGCGTTGCGGAGCGCTCTTGCCCTGTCGCCGTGGTGGAAGTAAGGCTTGCGGTCATCTGTTAGTCCCGCGGTCTTGACGAAGAAGCGTCCGGCGCCCGTCTCCACTCCGTAGGATATGTTGCCGGAGTCCTGCGTTCGAGAGTCGAAGACTGCGAAGACCTTGCCTGCCGCGCTCAAGAACGCTTCAGGATCCGGTTGAATGCGCTCGGCGCTGGGAAACGGGTGGACGATGGATGTCCCATCGTCCACACAGCGCAAGTCCATACTCGCCGTCTGAACCAACTGCCTCAGTCCCCCGCGCTTGCCTGCACGGGCTGGGCGGCGGCGTTCGCCTCCTCCATCGGCTCGTTCGTCCACGGGCTGCGCTCGAACGGTCCCTCGAGCTCAAGCTCCTCGCCCATCTCTCGGACGGCCGGGATCACGTACTCGCCCATCAGCCGCAGGCTTCGCATCTGGTCCTCGTGCGACATCGCGCCATCGCCGTCCCAGAAGAAGACGCTGCCGGGGCGCAGGGTTTCCAGCACGTGCCGAATCTTCGGAATCACCGTGTCGGGCGTGCCGGTTACTATCGTGTAGTCGTTCGCCTGGTCCTCGTAAGTGCGCCGGTTGGTGCCGAAGCGTCCGGTCGGGCCAAAGCGCGACGCCTCCAAGCGCCGCGACCGCCGCGACGTATGGCCGGGCAGCGACATGACCGCCGGATTGACCATGCCCTCGTTGCCGCTCAGGAACGGGTTGGACACGCCCGACAGGTACTTGCGCCCCACCTCGTCCGCTTTCTCCTCCGTCTCATCCACGTGCACCTTCCAGAGATATGATACGTGCTGAGTGCCGGACTCGTATCCGAACTCCGCCGCCGCGTCGTGGTACATGTCGAAGGCGTCCTTCGTTGGCCCGAGCTTCGTCGCCAGCAGCACCAGCGGGTAGCGATGCTGCGCAGACCAGCGCACGGTCTCTACACTGACGGTCGAGGGTATCCACACCTGCGGATGCGGCTTCTGGTACGGCCTCATCCAGGGGTTCACGTAGCGGTAGTGGTAGTGCTTGCCCTCCCAGCGGAACGGTCCCGGATCGGTCCACGCCTTGATGACGAAGTCGTGCGCCTCCTCGAACCGCTCGCGGTTGAACACCGGCGGCGAGTTGTGCGACACGCTCTCCCGACCGCCGCCGCGCACGAACCCCGACACGAGCCGTCCGTGGCTTATCATATCTATCATCGCCAGCTGCTCGGCGAGCCACAGCGGGTCGTCCCAGATGGGCAGGATGTTGCCGAGTATGACTATCTTCGCCTTCGTCGTCTGCCGCGCCAGGATGGACGCGCCAACGTTCGTTACGCCCTGCATACAGAACGGGGTCGAGTGGTGCTCGTTCAGCATCAGCCCGTCGAAGCCCATCTCCTCGGCGTAGAGCTTCTCGTCCAGATAGCGGTTGTACAGGTTTGCGCCGACCTCCGGATCGTACACCGCGTTGCTGATGCTCAGGTCCGTCGTCTGCGTCCCCATCAGCCCGGTCTTATCGTCCTGCCACGGCTGCTCGGTGAAGTGCCCGATAAACATGATGCGTCCCCCTGCGCGCTGGATGCGGTGAGTGTATCACAAAGTATCGGAGAGTGTAGGGGAGGGCGCCGGGTAGCAAGCCCGCGCCGCAACCCCTTGTTTGTTCATGATGGAAGCTAGGAATATGGACTGATGACGGCGTCAGTCGCCGTTTTCAGCGGCGAAGCGTGACCGCATGGGAAAGGCTACCTTGTATCCCTCAATCTCCCGCAGCGGGATAGTCACCAAGTCCAGGGTAACCTCGTCCGTTAGGAATGACCTTGCGTATGCAACGATTTTCTCCGTCGCTCCAGATGCGCAATCCATCGCGATGACGAGACGGAAGTCCCCGCGCCTCAAGTGATGCCGGAGTTTGGATTCGAAAGCGCCCTCGTCCAAAGATAAGCCGCTGCGCGGGTTCGACCTTACTTTCTCGAATACCGATTCGCCCGCCAACTTGTCGCTCTCGAATTTACGCAGGTCATACCCGCGCAAGAACGCCGCGTTGCGAAACACGCCGGATACCGGACGCTGCACCCTAGCATAGTTCGTCCGCAGTCGCGCCTGAATTATCACAGGTCTGCCGCTCGGCTCCACGGCGACCAAACCGGCTGAGCCTATTGCCAATCCCAAGCTCGTCAGCCTCTCTGAGCACTCGATTTGCAATACGCCTGGGTTGAATTCAATCAAATCTCGCAACTCTGCATCGCCCTCGTATTTGGCTGGCTTCCCAAGCCGCATAATATCATTCATCTCGCTGTAAATCTTGATCGCGCTCACTTTCGGAGGCTCCCTACTCAATCCGCTCAACCATCTATCGGTCTAGTTGGCTTCTTCGTACGCTTTTTCCAACGCCTTCAACAATCTATCGCTTATATCGTATACGTGATTTCCGCTGCCCAGCGAAACCGGTTTTATCGCCGCCTCGATATCCTCAATGGAATTGGGAGCGTGTCTCTCAAATCTATGCCTGTACATGCAGACAGCAGGGCCTGTGACATATACCACAATGCGTGCGAAGGAAGACCGAATCCCTTTGGCTTTGATCCTAGCTTCGAGCGCGGGATGCATTCCATCACTATCGGTCCACGAACGCACTCGCGCGTTTGACGCGACCGTTTTCAGTCCATTCATCCAACCTATCGCCTTCTCACAACTTTCCAGTATCTCATCGCCGTATATGGATTTAACCGCCTTCTCGAAGGCTTCCGAGCCGGGGTGTCTGATCAGCTTCCTAGGGACGTGGCTGAACTGGGCGACATCATCTGCGGCATCCATGCTGAGCGTGATCTGTCGCGCGGGATATACCAGTGTCCCATTTATGTCGAATTTGGGAATCTCTACCAGATCTATCATAAGATCGGGATTCGTAAACTCATTCACGTAAGCCGCCACCCGCCCGAGTTCTGGACGAGCGCGATCCAGCGCTATTACCAATCTTGCGTCGCCCCGCTCCAAGTGCGACTCGAGTCTGCTATTGAACTCTTCCTCGCCATAAGGAACCGACGGATCGTTTTCCCTAACCTTTTCGAAGATGGACAGGTTGCCTATGTCGCTTTTCTTCCTTAGTTGTTCCACGGTCAGTCCTCGCAAGAACGTTCCGTAGTACAGTATCTGAGAAACAATCTTGCTGTATGACTCATTGTTGCGAGCCAGTTTGACCTCCACGATTACGGGCCGCCCTCCAGATTCGATGGCTAGAATATCTGCATACCCTCTACGGATAGATGCCTCCCGTTTCAGCGGCGTCAGTTTGGGCGACCCCGATAAGGGCAATATATCGAGATTGCGCCAGATCAGGTCGTGCAGTTCCTTTTCGTTTCTGAAGTTGGCCAACATCAAACTCGGAGTCACGCCTCCATCGTATTCATTCCACAACTTGAACGCGCTCAACTGAACCCTCCGTCAAGACTGTATCGACCTATGGACATTGCTGCACGCCGCCGGCCACATGATACACTGTACACGCCAGATCCGGGCTTTCTCTTCACATATCCTAATCAGGCGCCCCAGCGCTTCCTCGAATTGTATTGGATATCCCGGAGAAAGATCCTTGGCTATCCCGGCGACACCGTCCCTCCGGGGACTTCTTTGTACTGCATTGGAGATACAGGAGTGGCGGGCATCTTGTGCTCTTTTCTCCACTCGGCACCCTGGCGAGCCTGCTCGAGCCAACCCTCAACCTCTGGATCTTTGGAACAGGCGACAGCAACCAGTTCTTCCAAGTCTGCAACCGCCGACTTAAACCACCCCTGTTCCAGGCGCCAGCGCGCCCTTTTGCGTATGGTCACGTATTGCGTATCGTTGTAAAGCATGGGATTGTCGCCTTTCTCGGTTTCACGTGTCAGTCTCTCGGCGTCCATTGAATCGGACCGCGTTATCTCTCCTCCTCCCAATCCCTGTCTGGGATGTCTAGCCCGAAACTCCTCAGCTCGGACGCGTTCCCCGAGCTACTCCACTCTCGCCATGCCCCCATGTAGCGGTCATGCTTCGCGCGCTCGTCCTCGGTGGGCGGAGTCGTCCGGTCGCCGATCCACTGCTTGACGTTGCCGTGCTTGTCATAGACGATCGTGCCGCTAGTGTCGGTCCAGCGGTTGACGTTCGCGCGTTCCCGCGCCAGGGCTGGGGATATTTCGTCTTGCGACGCCTCACGGTATGCCTCGGCGAACGCGTCCAGCAAGTCGGGCGTGATGCTTCGGACGACGGTATCGTGGTCGAGTTCGACCGGAGCGATCGCCCGCTCTACCGCGCCGAGCGATTTGTGAGCGTAACGCTCCAGCGTCCTCCGATTGACGTGGACTCGCGGTCCGGACGAGTGGGCGTCAATCCGGAGAAGACTCTCGCCGTGCCGCGACGCCACCGGGTAGAGCCGGGAGTATGTAGCGCGTCCATCGATAGACGACCGCAACTCGACGTCCGGCAAGGTAGCCGCCCAGCCTATCAGCTGTCCCGTATCCGTTTGCGCCTGCCCGGCCAGCGGAGGCAGATGCGATATGAATTTGTCTATGCCTGATGTCACCCGCCATCGCTGCCCAGCATCATCCCCCCGTCGCTTGTCAACCATATACCCTCCTCCTTCTGAATTCTGCCACTCCCTACTCTGCCACTCCCTCAATCCTAGCACACCCCTACCGCACCGCCATCATCCCGTGTACAATCGCACACATGAACACACCCCCGCTCCACAGCCTCAAGGTCATCGAGCTTGGCGAAGGCATCTCCGCTCCATACGCCGGGCGTACGCTGGCCGCGCTTGGCGCCGACGTGGTAAAGGTCGAGCCACCCACCGGCGATTGGACTCGCTCGACCGGCCCGTTCCCGGACGACGCCCCTCACCCGGAAAAGTCCGCGCTGTACCTCTCCATGAACACAGGAAAGCGCGGCGTCAGCCTCGATCCGAGCTCCGATCTGGACCGCCGCCGACTGCTGCAACTGGTCTCAGAAGCCCACATCGTGATAGACAACCATCCCGACGGCTGGCTGGACGAACGCGGCGTAGGCTACGACACTCTGAGCGAGGTGAGATCCGACGTGATTCTCACCCAGATCACACCGTTCGGAGACTGGGGACCTCACGCGGGATACGCCGCCGCGGACCTGTCCCTATTCCACATCAGCGCGAACGCTCACGGTATTCTCGGCCCCGTCGCGGACCCGAACTCCGAGCCGCCGATTCGCGCCGGCGGACGGCAGGCCGAACAGGTCGCCGGCGTTACCGCCTCGACGGCGACTCTCGCTGCGCTGTTCCGCCTGCGGACGACGGGACGCGGCTGCCATGTCGTGGTGTCTAGCTTCGAAGCTATGGCGACGCAAGCGATCGCCGGCCTAGCCAACATCGCGTTCGGAGGCGATTCGCCGACGCGCCAGGCCGCCGACGTGCGCGAGGCGTCTATCGGAGGGCAGGTGGCCGCGATCGGCGGTGTGCTGCCCTGCAACGACGGCTACGTCGCCATATCGCCCCGCGAGGACGCGCAGTGGACGCGCTGGCTCGAACTGATGGGAAACCCTGACTGGGCTACCGATCCACGTTTCGACACCCGGTCCGCTCGCCAGCAGAACTCGCAGGCGCTGTGGGAGTTGCTGGCGGAGTGGACGGGCCAACGGTCGCGCTTCGACATCGCCCGCGAGGGACAGCGTCGGCGGATTCCATGCTTCCCGGTCAACACCGTGAGCGACCTGTTGACCGACCCGCACCTGGAAGCGCGCCGGTTCTTCGTCGCCATAGACCATCCCGTCGCCGGAACGTTCCGGTATCCGGGCGCCGCCTACCGGATGTCCAACTCGCCGCTCGCGCTCGGCAGCCGACCGGCGCCGACGCTCGGCCAGCACAACGCCGAGGTACTGCCATGACCGCACCGCCATCAGCGTCCCCACAATCATCCCCCCAGTCATCCCCCCTATCGGGCGTCCGAATCGCCGACTTCTCGTGGATCATCGCGGGGCCGACCGCCACCCGCCACCTGGCGCTCATGGGCGCGGAGGTCATCAAGGTCGGCAGCGCGCGCCGTCCCGACCCCTCCACGCGCGGCTCGGCGTTCCACGTCTATAACCAGTCGAAGCGCTACGCCGCGATGAACCTCTCCCAGCAGCGCGGCATAGAATTGGCACTGGACCTGGTGGCGCAGTGCGACGTGGTGGTGGAGAACTACGCCGCCGGGGTGTTCGAGCGGCTGGGGCTGGGATACGACGTTCTGTCCAAAGTTCGCCCCGACCTGGTGATGGTAGCGTCCTCAGGCACCGGACACAGCGGCCCGGACCGCGACTACGTAGCCTACGGAAGCCTGCTCCAGCACTATACCGGCTGGAACTCGATCTCCGGCTACCCCGACCAGGAGCCGATCAAGGGCGGCCTGTGGGCAGACCCGTGGGTCGGTATGGAGCTTGCGATGTCCACTCTCGCTGCACTCAATCACCGCGCCGAGAGCGGGGTAGGGCAGTACCTGGACTTCTCGATGGCCGAAGCGCTGTCCGCGAGCCTGCCGGAGGCGCTGCTCGAATACCAGATGACGGGCGCCGAGCCGACGCCAAGCGGCAACGACGACGCCCAGGCATCCCCCCACGCCGTGTACAAGTGCGCCGGCGACGACCGCTGGATAGCGATAGAGATACACGACGATACGCAGTGGCGCGCCCTCTGCGGCGTCATCGGGCGAGGCGACTGGCTCGAAGACGACGACCTACTCACCGTCGGCGGACGCCGCGAGAGGTCTGCCGAAATAGACGCCGCCATAACCGCCTGGACCTCCGACATGGACGACTGGCGCGCCTTCCACATCCTTCAGAACGCCGGAGTCCCTTGCGGCCCGTCGCTGGACATGGGACGCCTGCACGAGGAACGACAGCTAAACGACGGTGGATACATGACGACGGTCGAGTACCCGGATGGCTCCGAGCGTCTGCTGCCCACGCTCCCCTGGCACATGGACGGCGAGCGGACGACCGACACCCGCCCCGCGCCTGCGTTGGGGCAAGACTCAGACTACGTGTACCGCGAACTGCTGGGACTCTCCGAAGACGAAATAGCGGAGCTAACCGAAGCGCAGGTCATCTACTAATAGATTTAACGCAAAGGCGCGAAGACGCCAAGAATTTTAATCATCCCCCTGCTCTGCGCCTTCGCGTTAGAGTCCCCCCTCGATCCCCCGGATCTCATCCTCCACCTCGCCCAGCTTCACGTACTCCTCCGCCATCAGGTAGAAACAGCGCTGCAAGTACAGACTCGCCAACTGCGCCGCGTTGTCCCCAACCGAGCCCGCCGCCTCCGCCAGACGCGCCACCTCGTGATTGTCTGGAAGATGTCGTCCCAGCGTCAGAATCTCCGTCCGCGTCTCTCCGGCGAGCGACCTGTCGCCCGAGCCGACCGCGTCGCGTAGGCGCCCCACCAGCCGCGTAAGCTCGTTCAGCTTGTCCTGATCGCTCATCAGCCCGTACATAACGTCGTTCACGCTCAGGCTGAAGTCATCCTCGTCCTCCAATTCCTTCTCATCCTCTATCAGCATCGCCGGCTGCGGAGCGTTGCCGAAGCACAGCTCGCTGTACCATCCGATGGCCTCGTTGACCGTGCCCAGAATCGCCATCGGGTCAGTCGCCGAGACCGAGCCGCCGTAGATTATGTCGTCCTCGCGCGCCTTCGCCAGCTTCTCCAGGTAGTCCATGCCCTCCACCGGTTCCGGCGCCGGAGGGAAGGCGAACGCAGAAAGCTCGTGGTCGCCCACGTCGCCCAGCTGATTCATCAGGAACGGCGGCACGTACTTCGACACGTCCACCTGGATAGGCAGAGTAACCATGTACGTCGCCAGCAGTTCCCCCGGATTCTGCGAATCGTCAAAGTAGAGCAGCGCGTGCCCCCTCGGACTGTTTGCCGAACCCCGCTCAAACGTAAAGTCCATCTCAACCCACCCGAATCAGACTCAGAACCTGCCACCCTAGCGTCCAACCCGACCAATTGAAGCATACCACACCTATGGCCGCACCCAAACCCCAAATCCCGACCGGAATTTCGATGCAGAGGCGGGATTCATAAACTATCCCTTTGCGCCTTGAGGTTAAAACCTATGACCAAGACATAGCGCGGCTGAAGTTCGATGCGAAGTGACTTTCGGAATCTCGCTTTACGATTGACGTCAATCGTACATTCTGATAGCATTTTCTCATGATTCTCACATACCGGGACAGGAGAACGGAGTCGTTTGCTAATGGCGCTTTTGTTCCGGCGTTTCAGGGATTCGAGAGACAGGCGGCCAGGCGACTTTCCATCCTGAACGCAGCTCCGTCTCTGAACACTCTAAGAACCTTGCCCAGCAATCGTCTGGAGACTCTCAGAGGTGATAGAACCGGGCAGTACTCGATTCGGATCAACAGGCAATGGCGCATTTGCTTCACATGGACTGACACTGAAGGACCAACCGACGTTGAGATCGTTGACTATCACTAGAAGGAAGGAAACGTGAGAAATGTTCAAGCGCGCAGTCCATCCCGGAGAGATACTGAGAGAGGAACTCGACGAGTTGGGGATAACTCCAACAGCGTTCGCTCGCCAGATATCCGTACCCCCGAACCGAATCAGCCAGATTATAGCGGGCAAGCGATCCGTCACCGGCGATACCGCGCTCCGTTTCGGGCACTGGTTCGGCACCGAACCCCAATTCTGGATGAACCTCCAGACGCAGTACGATCTTGCCCAAGCAGAGCGGCGAGTCGGACGAGCAGTCCGCGCGCTGCCAACCGCCGGGGGAGCGTAATGCTTGAGCGGCGCCGCGCGACAGTGCCCAAGCTAAACGCAGGACGGGTGGCGAAGGCCCAACATTCCGGCGCAATGCCATCCTGAGTATGACACGGTCCTCCGAAGGCCAGCACGCTAGGAGTATAAGCCTGTACATCCTACCTAATCCTATGTCCGCCTGAACCATTCTGTCCAGAATTCGCCTTGACCGTGAAACCGATGTTCGTTAGCCTGACAGCATGCGCAACACAGTGCCACAGCTAGCTGCTTAGCCGGATGCGTTACTTCTTAAGTTGGTATCGGGGGAGGTGATCATTGATAATGAATCCACTATCTCAGAGACTCGTGGATGAAGCGGTTTCTGCGATGCTCGCTGCTATAGAAATATACAATAAACCGAACTTCACATACAGAAATGAAACCTTCGCTGTCCTTTCCATCAATGCTTGGGAACTCCTGCTGAAGGCGAGGTGGTTGGGCGTACACAATGGCGAAATCGAAAGCCTTTACATAACCACGAGGGCATCGAATTTGTCTGGCAAGCATCCAGACACAAAGCGTATAGTAAAAACTCGTTCAAACTCTCCGAGGACACATAGCGCAATCTACTTAGTAAAGAAACTAACTGAGAGCAACCGTATTGACCGTTCAGCATCCCAGAACATTCAAGTTATGATTGAATACCGGGATTGCGTGGTTCACTTTGTAAACGAGTCTCCGGCCTTCCACAGTCGGCTCTTCGAAATCGGGGCTGCTTGTGTGAAGAACTTCGTAGCTGCTGTTGATGATTGGTTCCATCAAGATTTGTCACAGTTCGGGATTCCGGTTATGCCGCTCACCTTCATGAACTTACCTTCAGATTTCGACGCTACCTTGCTCAACGCTGAAGAGAAGAATTTTCTGGAATTCTTGGATAACATTGACGATGACAATACAGATCCAGACTCTCCCTATTCTGTTAGTATCAACGTTGAGGTAAGGTTTACAAGATCAAAGTCCAAAGACGCATTACCAGTTCAAGTGTCGAATGACCCTACCGCATTATCGGTTAGGCTGACTGAGGAGAATATTAGAGAAAAATACCCTTGGGACTATAGAGTCCTCAGCCAGAGATGCAGACAACGATACAATGATTTCAAAGAAAATCAGAAATATCATGATATTCGTAAGAAACTCGAGCATGATGAGAGATTTGCGCAGGTGCGATACTTGGATCCTGGCAATCCGAAGAGTTCTAAGAAATGCTTCTATAATTCCAACATTTTACGCGAATTTGATAAATTCTATACGAAGTGAAGCTTGAGATAGTCGCCACCATCAACGACACCACTGTCAACACCAGCGCACCGCACGGTAGAGCAACCGCAAAGGGTACCCTTTCCCCACAGTACTACGACATTCGAACTTGACATCCTACTCCGGCGATCCAACAGCTTGCAAGTCCTCGACTAGACATAAGACCGCCACCGAAGGCGAGGCCATCGGGCGCAAGGAGATGCTAAGGACGAAGTAGGCCCAGCTAGAAGCGTCGGCGGCGCGGACAAGCGGGTGCAGGGTATCGCGCAGGACATCGTTGACCACCGCAAACGGCCTAGGGACACGCTGGAGCGGGTGATGGGATTCGAACCCACGACATTCTGCTTGGGAAGCAGACACTCTACCCCTGAGTTACACCCGCTCGCTGAAACCACTCTACACTATTTGACGCGAAGGCGCAAAGGTTCTAACGCTGGGGCGCAGAGAGCGCGGAGAAACCCGGAGGGTTGATTTTGTTTCCCCTCGCGCCTTTGCATCTCTGCGCCTTTGCGTTAGAATCCCCGCAGTCACACACGGACGTAGGAGAAGCCAATGGCGCTGACGCCCGCAATTCTAGAAATCGGAACCGGAATAGATCTTCACGGACAGGACTACACCAAAGCCGCCCGCCGCGCGGTGTGGGACGCCGTCCACCACGGCAGCCTCATGTTCCTCGGTCTGCTTGGGCCGGATACGTCCAAAGAGATGATTGTGGACGTTACCGTCGCCGTGCCCCAGCCCGACGCAGTGGACGCCGACGAGGTGCTGGCGGTCCTGCCCCACGGCAAGGGACAGCTCACCACCGTCCAGGGAGGCCTGGAGATCGAGCCGCGCGAGGGCTCGGGCGACAAGACCATCGTGGCGACCGCCGCAGTCGTCGTGCGAGTGGACGTCTAGCCGGGCGCTTGCAAATCCCTCCCCCTCGACGTGGGAGGGCTGGGATGGAGAATTGAAGCCCCCTCTCCCTCAGGGAGAGGGTTGGGGTGAGGGTGAAGCAGGACGCAGCCCGCTCAGTTCCGGGAGCTCAGACAGCGGAATCACCTCGCCCGTCGCCTCATACGTCTCGATCAGCCGCCGCATATCGTCCGGCACCCTCCTCGCCGCCACAGCGTCGCTGTCGAAGTTGACGTAGATTATCTCGGCGCGCAGCAGCGGCGCGCCGGTGGCGGCGTCGCGCATCTCCGACTTGGTGACTAGGCTCGCATTTCCGATGCTCTCAACGCGCCAGAACACGTCCACCAGATCGTCCACGCGGGCGGGGGAGAGGTATTCCAGCGTCGCCTTCACGGTGGCGGTGTCGAAGCGCCGGCGTCCGTCCTCGTCGTACAGCGCGAACCCCAGATTACGGAAGTACGCCGCCTGCGCCACCTCCAGCAGGCTGAAGTACGCGCCGTTGAACACGATCCCCTGCGCGTCGCAATCAGACCACCGCACCCGGATGCGGCAACTGAACCGGAAACCGTCGCTCGGCATATAGCTACCCCCTAACCACCATTTAAACGCAGAGGCGCGGAGACGCAGAGGATATTATATTGACCCCTCCGCGTCTCTGCATTTCTCTGCGCCTCTGCGTTTAAATCCTTGACACTCGCGCCGGGCCAAAGATATACTCTCACCCGTGGATACGCAACTGACAGCTACGTGCAAAGTCGTCCGCTCCGGCGAGACCGAGGTGGAAGTGTCGTCCGGCACGATGACCCGGCTGGCGGGAGTCTCGAAGGCCCTCGCGGGCACGGAGGGGATACATTTGGCGATAGCCACCATCCCGCCGGGCTGCGCGGCCAGCCCGCACTACCACGTCAACTGCGAATCCGCCATTTACGTAGTTAAGGGCGAGGGACGCTTCCTCTCCGGCGAACGGCTTCAGAACGCCGACCAGATACGCGGAGGCGACTTCATATACGTTCCTCCCAACTCCGTACACCAGCCCGTCAACGATAGCCTGTCCGAGTCGATGGAGCTGATCGTGGCGAGGAACGCTCCGGTCGAGATCGTCGTAGAGTACGATCCAGCGGAGGCGTCCGAGGCGTCCGCCGCCAGCTGAGGCGGCGACAAACTTGTGGGCCATTAGCTCAGACGGTTAGAGCGCAGTCCTGATAAGACTGAGGTCCGTGGTTCGAGTCCACGATGGCCCACCAGCTCCCTCTCAAAGGCCTTCGCGCTTAGATTGAAGCTGGGGTCATGTTCGAAGCGACGCCCGAGAACTTGAAGGGTTTTTCGCCTAGCTTCGGTGGTAGCGTCGTCTTATCACCTGCTGGGAGTACTACCCAAAGAAGTACCTCGGCATCGTCCAACTCGCATCTATCGTAATCCTATTCCGTCAGTATTGAGATAGAATCTAATCCATGCAAAGTCAGAATACCGATTACAAAATCCGATTCGCTGGCGTAGAGGACCTCCCATTTCTCCAAGAGATGCTCTATGAAGCAGCCTATTGGAGATTGGATCAGGAACGCCCAACCCTGCAGGACAGCTTGTTACGTCCAGATCTTCACAAACTGCTTTCTGATTGGGGTCGGGCTGGAGATACGGCCGTCATTGCCTACGATGAAGACAAGGTACCATTAGGAGCAGCCTGGTACAGATTCTGGACGATGGAAGACCATTCGTATGGTTTCCTGGATGAACTGACCCCTGAGATTGGAATAGGTGTGACCGTGGGAAAGCGAGGTCGCGGAATAGGAACGTATCTCTTGCAGGCGCTGCTCCATGAAGGTAAGGAGCAAGGGGTCAAACGTATGTGTTTGAGTGTCCAACCGGACAATTACGCACGTCAGATCTACAAGAAGTTCGGCTTTAGGGATGTAGAATTGAAGGATGGTGCTTGGACGATGGTGATCGACCTAGAGCTCGAACCGAAAAAAATATAGATGTGCATGCCTACCGAATCGGTGTTGGTAGCATCCAAACCTGCACAGCGGGGTAACACACCTAGCTGCGGCTATCAGAAGACGCCGCAAGAAGCGAATGAGGACTACCCCCGAGTCTTGGCCCAGAAGCTGTGGTTCTATGCCTTCGACTCTTAGGGGGCATCCTGCAATGTTTTACAACGAAATCGCAAGCTCGAAAACAGTACTGCCTACCGTCCACTTAGGCCCACCACCGTATCCGATACTGCGAACGCCACCGTTCAGGACGACTTCAGCGGAGTCCGCTCCCCCATTAGACTGTCCTCCGGCGTGGGTATGGTGTACACGATAGTCGCCCTGCCCGGCCTGACCTCGATCTCCCTGAACGAACGCGTGCCAGGCGATGGCTGAGAAGTCCAATGAGAGTCATCCTGGCAAAGCGATCAGGGAGACAGTAGGAAGCGATGGCCGTAGCTCAGACCGAGCGATGCAGCCAAAGCTGTTATCATCGGGGCTAGTACCGTTTCCAGATGGCTTTAGCATACTGGCTTGGCTGGCATACTACCCTTCGAAAAGCTCAGGACGAACGATCATAATCACCAAGACCAAATGGAACCGGCGCTGGGCGGATTGGAGATTTAACACTGCGGAGGCATTGGCATGAAGGCAATCACTGGGGCGACGTTGATAGATGGTACCGGTAGCGCGCCGCTGCCCGATGCAGTCGTGCTGATCGAAGGCAGCGACATAGTGAACGTCGGCAGCGCCCAATCGGTGCGGGTTCCCGAAGGCGCGGAGCGGATCGAAGCTCCGGGAATGACGCTGATGCCCGGGCTGATAGACACGCACGACCACCTGGCGTCGTTCGGGTACGACATTGCCAGCAGATGGGGAATCACGGAGCCGCGCTCCACACGCCACCTGCGCATCGCATCCGTTCTGCGTCAGACGCTCGAGACCGGCTACACGACCGTGAGGGACGCGGGAGGACTGGCCGCCGGATTTCGGATGGCCGTGGACGAAGGGCTGGCGCCTGGACCTCGTCTGCGCGTCGCGCTTGGCTTCATTACGCCAACTGGCGGCATGGCCGACAGCATTAGCCCGCTCGGTTACAGGCCTCCTGCCGGGGAAGATTCGGGGCTGCCTTGGGGGGTAGCAGACGGGCCGGAGGCGATGCGCGCAAAGGTGCGCGAGATGGTCGGCGCTGGCGCGGACGTGATAAAGACGGCGACTACCGGCGGCGCAAGCTCTGGCGCCGGACTGGGACCTAAGGACGCGCTGTTCGAGCGCGATGAGCTTGAGGCGCTGGTTGACGAAGCGCACAAGAGGGGCAGGCGTGTGATGTGTCACGCGCTCGGAGGCGAGGGCCTTCGGATGGCGGTCGAAGTGGGCGTGGACTCCATCGAGCACGGCTCATACCTCGACGAAGACCCTGAGCTACTTCAGATGATGGCCGAAAAGGGGATATGCTTTACGCCGACTTTCGGGGTGTACACGTTCCACGCCACACGGGGATCTCCGCACGGCAGGGCGCGCGCCTCGGCGCTGCGCGAGCACCATGTCAGAAGCGTGCAGATGGCGCTGGAGCATGGCGTCACTGTGACCGCGGGCACGGATGAGGGCGGCTGGGAGCACGGCAACAACGCGCACGAGATAAGCTGCCTCGTCGAGGCGGGCATGACTCCCATGCAGGCCATTGTGGCCGCCACGAGCGACGCGGCTGACTGCATCGGCCTCGGACGGGAAATAGGCAGCATCGAGGCGGGCAAGAGGGCCGACATCATCCTCGTCGACGGCAACCCGCTCGACGACGTGACCATCCTGGAGCGCGGCGACGCGGTGCGGCGCGTGATTAAGGACGGCGCGTGGGTGGACCTCCAATGACGGCCACTAGCCGTCTCTTAGGGGCCTGAAGAACTCGCGGATGTCCTCGGCGAGAAGCCGTGGTTCCTCGAGGGCCGCGAAGTGGCCTCCTCTCGGCATCGGAGTCCAGCGCCGCAAGTTGTAGGAGCGCTCGCCCCACTCTCTCGGAGGACGGCTGAGTTCGAACGGGAACGCAGCCACTCCCGTCGGGGCCTGTATCTTCTCGTCGCGCTCCATCGTCCACGTGTATCTCTGGTTCTCCTTGTACATCCTCGTGGACGAGCCGATGGTCGCGGTCGCCCAGTAGATGGTGATGGTGGTCAGCAGCTCATCTTTGGTGAAGCGCCTTTCGACGTCGCCATCGCAGTCGCTCCAGGTGCGGTACTTCTCCACTATCCAGGCGGCGAGACCCACGGGAGAGTCGTTCAGGCCGTAGGAGAGAGTCTGCGGCTTTGTGCCCTGCATGTGCGCGTAGGCGCCCTCATTCTGCTGCCACTCCTCGCGCTGGCGCATGTGGGCCTTCTCGGCCTCTGTCAGCGGTGCAGATCCCTCGCCGAGGTAGGGCATCGGCCTCGTGATCGACGTGAGATGGATGCCGATCATGCTGTCGGCGTGGCCGTAGCCCAGGTTGGCAGTTACGCCTGCGCCGATGTCGCCGCCGTGCGCGGCGAAGCGGGGGTAGTCGAGTACCTGAGTCATCAGCTCCTCCCAGAGCTCTGCCGTCCTGGCGACCTCCACGCCGGGCTCGGTGGGGTGGTCCGAGAAGCCGAAGCCGGGCAGCGATGGAGCGACCACGTCGAATGACTCGGCAGGGTCGCCACCGTGCGATGCGGGATCGACCAGCAGCGGGATGAGCTTGTACATCTCGAAGAACGTCCCTGGCCAGCCGTGCGTGATGACGAGCGGCATCGGATCGGGACCCTGTCCTCGCTCGTGGACGAAGTGTATCCCCAGGCCTCCGACCGTCGCCTTGTGGTGGCTGAATGAGTTGATCAGGCGCTCCTGGGCGCGCCAGTCGAAGTCGTTGATCCAGTAATCGACCAACTCCTTCATGTAGTCCACAGTGGAGCCGTAGTCCCAGCCCACACCGTGCAGCTCATCAGGCCATCGTGTGGCGCGGAGTCGGTTGCGCATGTCTTCAAGCGCGTCGTCGCTGATGTTTACGTGAAATGGTTCAGGCTGCATTGTCTCTCTCCCTTACATGTAGTCCCAAGAATACCGAATTGAACTTCCATAGACTGCGATGAATACTGGGGTTATATTTATATTAAATGCACTAATCAATAAAGTACGGTCAATTCCCGAACAGGATGCCGAAAGGAGGCATCATGACAGCCGCTAACACAACAACCAGCAGATTGAAGCTTCTGATATTCACCGTCGGGATCGCTCTGGGCCTGGTGGCTTTCTTTGCGATGATGCTGGCTCTTACATGGACGACGGTCGTCGCGTACGAGGACAATACAGTTTTCGCAGAGTCGCCGTCTGTAAGTCAACCTGACCAGGCGCAGGGGAGCATGGGCTCGGAAGACGCCAGTTCGGCATCTCCCACCGAGAGGCATGAGATGGCTGTTTGGCTCACCAGGATGGCAATCGGGCTGAGCTCCGACTCGGCTGTCTCCTACCTCGCCTACGTGTATAGCATCGCACCTCCGGACCAGATGTCGACGACACCAACCTGGACCATCTCGGAGTGAGCTCTAGCCAGATTGACACTCGCGCGGACCACGGCGATAATCCAGAAGACTTCAACCTGGAGGGCGAGAGTTTGACCAAGAGCGCCGACGTAGTTGTCATTGGCGCCGGTGTGGTTGGCTGCTCGGTAGCCTACTACTTGGCCCGTGAAGGTGTCAGCGTGACCATTCTGGAGCGGGAAGCCATCGGCAGCGGGGCTTCAGCTCACGCCACCGGCTCGCTCAGCCTGCTGGGCGCCGAGTTCACGCCAGGGCCGTCCTTCGAGCTTGCCCGGGCATCTTTCTCAGAGTTCGAGCAGATCGTACCGGAACTGGAGTCCGCCACGGACATGGACCTGCTCTACCAGCGTCGTCCTTCTCTCCGGTTGGCCCTCGACGATGAAGAGGCTGACCTGATCAAAGGCATGATGGTCTGGCAGCAGCCGCACGTCAAGATGCGCTGGATCGACGCGCAGAAAGTGCGCTCCATCGAGCCGCGCCTCTCCCCTTCAGTCGTCGGCGCCGTGTACGAGGACGAGTCCGCCCAGTTGGACAGCTACCGTCTCAACCTGGCGCTGGGTCGCGGAGCGGAGCTCAAGGGCGCTGACATCCTCTACCGGGAAGTGACCGGTCTCGTCACCAGCGGCTCTAGGGTCACCGGCGTCAGGACCGCGTCTGAGGAGGTACACTGCGATACCGTCGTGGTGGCCGCAGGAACCTGGAGCCGGGCGTTCACCCCCTGGCTAGGCTTCCCCGTTCCCGTCCGGCCCCTGAAGGGAGAACGCCTGCTGCTCAACTATCCCGGCGATCCGCTTCCGGCGCTGATTAGCTCGCCCAAGCGAGGTCACATGATCAGCCGCATGGACGGCTTCACGAGCGTCGGCAGCACCGGCGGTCGGGACTACGACCGGAGAGATCTCTTCGCTGGCGAGGAGTTCGACCGACGTCCCACCTCAAGCGCCCGGATGGAACTCCTCCAGCGCGCAATCGATGTCCTTCCAGACCTGGAGCGCGCCGAGCTTGTACAGCAGCTCGCGGGTTCTCGTCCGCTCAGTCCGGACGGCAATCCCATCATCGGACCGGTGCCCGGATGGCAGGGTGTCCTGCTGGCTACCGGACACACCACCAAGGGCATCCACCTGGGGCCCGTCACCGGTCGGATCATTGCGGACTACGTCTGCCGTGGCTCAACGCAGGTCGTCTCCGACATGGCCGGGTTCCTGCCGGACCGCTTCGCAGGCTTCGCGGATGTCGACTTCCTCCCGGCTGCCGAGGCTGTGGAGGAGTAGGGTTCAGCTGTTGAGGTCGGGCCCTAGTAGGCTACGGAAGACGGGGTTAGAGCGCTTCTACACGATCTCTTCGTATATCTCCGTCTCATGAGTGGACGCCAGCGCGGGGTAGATTCTTTCGAAGATCTCGGTTATCGATCGCGTAGCGCGGACCTCGTTGCGAGATGCGTCGTAGGCCGCTATGGATTCCCAGCGCTGAACGGTGACCATCGTCCCGTGGGGGCCAAGTACCTTCCGGTACACGCTCAGAGGAGGGAAGCCGGCCTCAACCGTGGCCGTCTGAAGGTCCCGGAGGTGTCGCTGAAGTCCTCCCCCGCCGGGTTTTGGAGTGTAGGTTCGTCGAACGATAATCAAGAGAGTCTCCTTTGTGGTTCGAGTCAGGGGCAGACCGACTCGGTCGATCTCCAACTGCTCATCTTCTGATCAAGGGCGCCAGTTAAGTTGTACCATCGGCTTCGGTTACTGACAATAGCTTGGACACGCGGTGGCCTGGGATATATCTACCGAGTCCTTGTCTGTTCGTGATTACTGGAGCATTTGCAAAAAAGTCGGTCAGGCTCCAACATGTAACAATGCGTTACCTGTAGGAGGATTCATGCAATGAAACTTGGACTGCGGCGGCCCGCTAAATCTCACTCGCAACAGGACTCAGAAACAAATGGCCACGTCACGGCCGCCGAAATGTACCAGGTACAGGACTCGTACGTCCGGTTCAATCAGAGAGACCATATGGGTTCGCAGATGATCTGGGATGCCCGGTCCAAGGCTGAAAGGGACAAGCTGAAGGTCAAGCAGCGACAGCTCACTGAGAAGGGACGCGTCGGATTCGATGCCTCTGCGTGGAGCCTCGAATACGCATCAGATTCACTGCTGAATCTCATGGACTTCTCGAAGAACCAGCCGGACAGGCCAGCCAATGCCTGGCAGTCCGAAATAGAGCCCTCACCCACCGGGCGACCCGAAACTTCCCCTGAAGAGGCATCACAGATTGTGAGGAAGGCCGCCCAGATTTTCGGGGCGGACCAGGTTGGCTTTGCTGAGCTGGACCGTCGCTGGGTGTACTCTCACTACTTCGACGACGAGACGAAGGATGCCCACCCCATCAAGTTCTCCGATGAGCCCGGGTACGAGCGGTACGACCAGCCCATTCGCCTCGAAGATGGAACTCGGGTCATCCCGAAGGAGATGAAGTATGTGGTAGTGATGCTCCACGAGTGGGGCAAGGACATCGACGGCACGGAGTATGCGCCGACTCTTCTTACCGAGGGACTCAGCACACTGGCATACGCCCGGATGGCGCCGACGCTATGGATGACGGCTGAGTTCATACGAGGGCTGGGGTATAACGCCATCCCTATGGC
>DAOUKV010000002.1:0-104040 GCA_034420955.1 Dehalococcoidia bacterium | reverse complement strand
AACGCGTTCACCCACTCTTCCGAGCGCACGGAGTCGGGCTCTATCTCGTATCCCGCCCGCGCCCAGTTGAGCGCAAGCTGGAACGACGTGCGGTCGGTATCGAGGCTGAATGTAGAAACGCTGTCTTGGGTGGTGCGAACGGCGGCTGTGCGTTGATTGTCTTCGAACGTTGTGGCGGCTGGCGCCGCCGGAGCCGGAACTGGCGCCGCCGGAGCCGGAACTGGCGCCGCCGGAGCCGGGGCTGCTGGAGCGGCAGGAGCCGGCGCCGGAGCCGCGGTCGGAGCTGGGGACGCGGGCGCCGCAGGAGCGGACGCTGGCGCGGCAGGCGCTGGCGCAGCGGGAGCCGGCGCGGGCCGAGATGGCGCGGCGGGCTGCTGGGGCGCTGCCGGTGCGACAGCGCGACCAGTCGCGGGAGCTGCAGGAGCGGCCGCGGCGGGCTGCTGAGGCGCTGCCGGTGCGGGCGCAGCGGGCTCATCTGCGCTTGCGCACGCCACCATGACGATGACGAGACAAGCGAGCGCAATAAGGGGTAGCGGCTTGATTACTTTGGCTAGCATCTTGGTAACCTCCAAATGTGTCTTTTCCGTCCGTTCGGACAACAGTGTGGCGCCAGAATGCGTACACACCGAACGACAGAGTTGACGCATTCGATGAGATTCATGTGTCACATATGTAACACTCAGGGTTTGAATGCGGGAAATGGGCCGGATTTGGCCTTATCATAGACGAGCGCGAACCCCAGCCGGCGGAAAGCCGCCTTAATCCGCCTTATGCCAATCCTCTCAGACATGCACAGCTGTCTTCGCCACTTCGTGGAGGCGTTGTGCCCGTCGCCTACCCCAGCATCTCGCGGCGTATCTCTTCGAGCCGCGCCCGTTCCTCTGGCGTGGCTTCGGGGAACGGCTCGCCCTTTTGACGGATGGAGCCCGTGAAGTTGGGCGGTCGCTTTTCGAGGAAGGCGGCGCGGCCCTCATCGCCGTCGCCGGTCATTTGCGTAAGCAGCGCGTTCATGAGCGTCTGGACGCGCCACGCCTCGGTAACGGGAATGTCGCGGAAGCGTAGGACCAGCTCCTTCATCATCCGCGTCGCCAGCGGCGGCAGGCCGGCGATGTAATCCGCCAGTTCCTCCGCGCGCTCCATCAGATTTTCGTGAGGGACGACTTCGTTGACGAGGTTGATCCGCAGCGCCTCCTCGGCGTCGAACGGTTCGTCCATCAGCAGGATGCGCATGGCGTCGGCGTGGGCTATCTGCCGAGTCAGGTAGGTAGCGCCGGGGCCGCCGCCGACCCAGCCCTGGCTGAGCAGGGCGAACTTGAAGCGGGCGTTCTCGCGCGAGGCGATTCGGATGTCGGTCGAAGTGAGCATCAGGTAGAAGCCCGCGCCCGCCGCCCATCCGTTGATGGCGCCGATGACTGGCTTGTATATCTGCGGGTAGTGGTCGCCCAGCCTCCCGTCGGCGCCGATCAGCGCGCCGTTGACCGTGCCGGAGAGCGGCCAGAACACACCCTCGGCGCGCAGACGCTCGCGCTCCTCGGGCGTAACGTCCGGGCGCGACGCCAGGTTGTGTCCGGCGCAGAAGTGGCGATCACCCACCCCCGTCAGAATAGAGACGCGGATGTCGCGGTCGTCCCAGATCTCTTTCCATATCTGGGCTATCTCGTGCGAAATCTGCCTGTCTAGTATGTTCGCCTTTGCCGGGTTGTTGATGGTGACGTAGGCGATATGCCCGCGCTTGTCGTAATCTACTGGCATGAGCTTCTCCCTTGAGTAGTGAATTTCCGGTGCGTCCCGATTCTATCCTAGTGTACAATCAATCACTATATACGGCGGCGCCACACACGGCGGGAGACCCAATGCCAGCATCCTCTACCGTAACCATCTACACCGACGGCGCCTGTTCCGGGAATCCGGGGCCCGGCGGGTACGGCGCTGTTCTGCTGGCCGGCGGGCACGAGAAGGAACTTAGCGGCGGCTTCCGGCTGACCACGAACAATCGCATGGAGCTTCTCGCCGCTATCGTAGGCTTGGAGACGCTGAATCGCAGATGCCAAGTTGCGCTGTACACGGACTCGCGCTACATCGTGGACGCGATCAACAAGGGCTGGGCGCGACGGTGGCGCGATAACGGCTGGATGCGGAACAAGCGAGAGGCGGCTGTCAATCCGGACCTGTGGGAGCAACTGCTCGACCTGCTGGACCGTCACGACGTGGATGTCCGCTGGGTACGCGGACACGCGGGCAACGAGGGCAACGAACGCGCCGACAAGCTGGCGGTGGAAGCCTCGCGCGGCAAAGACCTGTCCAACGACGATGGATACGATCCGTCGTTCGCCAAGTCCAGGTCGCTGTTCGACGGTCCGACGAGACGCCGCAATGCCACACGGAGACGACGATGAACGACAACCATGAACCGGCCGACGACTTGGCCCTCACTCATATAGACGAATCCGGCGCGGCGCAGATGGTGGACGTGGGGTGGAAGCCGGACACGCGGCGGGAGGCGGTGGCGTGCGGCATGGTCGCGATGCGGCGGGAGACGCTGGCGCTGATAGAATCGAACGGCTTCGACAAGGGGGACGTTCTCGGCGTGGCCAGAATCGCGGGCATCATGGGCGGCAAGAACACGTCCCAGCTGATTCCGCTGTGCCACCCGCTGCCTCTGAACAAGATAGGCGTGGAATTTCGGCTGGACGCGGATGCCTGCGGGGTCGAGATAACCGCCACCGCGCAAACCACCGGCAAGACGGGGGTCGAGATGGAGGCGCTAACCGCCGTCAGCATCGCCGCGCTAACGATATACGACATGTGCAAAGCCGTTGACCGCGCCATGCGAATCGAAGGCGTCCGCTTGGTCCGAAAGACGGGCGGGCAGAGCGGCGACGTAATTCTCGAAGACGAATAGCCTGATAGCTGCATCCCAACCCAGGAGCGACCCATGAACTTCGACGACGCAATCCCATTCCTGCAAGCTCACCACAGGGGGGTGATAGCCACCCGCAGACCGAACGGCGCTACCCATTCCAGCATCGTCGTATGCGGGGCCTATGACGGCAACGCCGCCTTCGTATCCGTCTATCCGCACTCCCAGAAGATAGTCAACTTGCGGCGCGATCCGAACTGTACCGTGCTGTCGGTTACCGACGATTGGCGGCAGTGGGTATCGGTAGAGGGCAAAGCGACTCTGCTGGACTACGGCAACACCGAGCCGGAGCGGATGCGCGTTCTGCTGCGCGAGGTGTATATGGCGTGCAGCCACACGGAACACCCGGATTGGGAGGAGTACGATCAGGCAATGATAGACCAAGAAGCGGTCATCGTACTGGTGGCGCCGGAGCGGGTGTACGGGCTGGTACGGAGCTAGATTCCGAGCTTCTCCCTTAGGCGGGCGAGCTCGGCTTCGGCGTCCCGGGCGCGGGCTTCGGCGTCTTGAGCGCGCGTTTCGGCGTTCCGGACACGGGCTTCGGCTTCGCGTTCCGCAGCCTCTATCTCTTCGGGGGTGCGGAGGTATTCGCTCGATGCCGGGTCGAAGAGGCGCAGACCGTCGTTTCCCCAATGCAGTTCAAGCCCTAGCGCGTCGCTGAAACCGCGGACTGAGCCGTCTGTCAACGTGGTCAGCGCGATCTCCTCATATGCGCCATCAACCAGGCGCAGGCCCTTTATGGGGAAGCCGTAGTGTTCTCCACCCGTCGGGTCAAGCATCCAGTACTCCGGCACGCCCATTTGGGCGTATATGGCGGGCTTTTCGTTCATATCGCGCCGCGCGGTCTTCCCGGATGCCATCTCCATTACGAACGCGGGAACCACGCCCTCCCGCTCGATGAAGTAAGATCCCTCCCTATCTATTCGCGCGGACTCGATGCCGAAAACTACGCAGGCGTCAGGAGCCACCACCGCGACCGCGTCGCGTTCGTCTCGGTAGTACACGTTGATGTCTCCGAATACGGTGGCGTCGATGCCCTGCCTGTCGAACCAGCGGCTGAGCATCCCGAGTATGTACAGGAAGTGGCGTAGGTGGATAAATGCTTCTCCCATAGGCTCCATCTTCGGGGGATACAGGGATCTCAGGGTTTCCAGGTCCAGGTCGCGCAGGCTGGGAGGCGGCCCGTCGCGGCGCGAAGGCGTGGAACTCGGAGGGGTTGCAAGTGTCGTCATTGCCGTCTCCTTGCGGGGAGTGGGGGTCATTGTAGCATACGGAGAAACGAGCATCGGTAGAAGCCGTGGTGGGCGAATGCTTGCTTGACCGCGAATCTTTGCTGTGTGCTACCTTGAATTCACAGTCAAATGTGCCGGCGTAGGATGGCGGAGGAGGTTCGCTGATGATCAAGGTCGTATGTTGGAACATCGCGAGGCGGTGGAAGCCGCTGTATCAGCTAGCGAAGGCGAAAGACGCGGACGTTCCCAAGAGATATAGGCCATTGCATCAGATCTCGGAGATGGACGCGGACGTTGCGTTACTTCAGGAAGTCGGTCCCGGGATGGCTCGCAAACTACCGTCCGGCTTGGAGACGGGCAGCCGCAGGCACTGGGATTCGCGGCTGTGGAGTTCGCGTCGCCCCAGCCGGTGGGCGATGGTGGTGAAGATGTCCGATAGGGTGGACGTGGAGTGGTTCGACCAAGTTGGGAAGAACGTCGAGCCGTCCGCAAACGAAATCGCGCTCAGCCGCGTCAACTCGCTTGCCGTTGCCAGGGTAACTCCGAAAGACCCAAAGGACGGCAAGCCTTTGATGGTTGCGTCTATGTACGCGCACTGGCAGAAACCGCCGTACAGAAGTTCCCGCTCGACGCGAGCTATCGTCAATGACCTATCCGCGTTCATTGGCAGAAACGTTCCGGATTCCGACCGCATACTGGCGGCAGGGGATATCAACGTCAACTACACCGACTTTCGCAGTGACGATTTTCAAGACTCGTTGGCAAAAAAGCCGGTCTGCGACGAGATGAAAGACAAGATCGGTTACGTCTATCGAATTTACAAAGATGACGAACGCTATACGGTCATGATATACGATCCGAACGGGGAAGTGTTCCGTATATACAAAGGGTTCAAGACTTTGCGGCGCGCGCGTGGATGGCGCCGCCGCAATATGAAGATACACGAGGAGCGTCTAGCGTCTAGGTGCGCCGAACTGAGGGTGAAGGTATGGGACAGGATGAAAGAGATAGGTCTTGAATTCATGGGGCCCCAGCATCCGAACGGCAGGCAGCCCGATTCCTTTCCCTCTTTCGTTCCGGCGAACTCCGAGAACGTGGTTACGTATCACCTATCCGGTGAGTCGCCTGCGACTGGAAAGCGGCAGCTAGACTACGTGTTCGCCTCGCGCAACTTTCACGAACGGGTAAGCACCCGAGCGCTGAACGGTGTCGCGGAGTGGGGCGCGAGCGATCACTGCCGCATCATGATCGAAGTGGCGCCTGAGTAAGCGCCATATCCCACGATCCCGACGGGAGCGGCGGGCAAATAGTCCGACTGACGCGGAGATGGAGAGGACAGAAGATGATAAAGGTCGTATGTTGGAATATCGGCAAGTCGAATAAACCGTTGGAAGAGCTTGCGGAGATGGCAGAGAATGAGGAAGCGGACGTCGCCCTGCTTCAGGAAGTCGGCAAGGAGATAGCGGTCAATCTGCCGTCCGGCTTGGAGACGGGCAGCCGCAGGCATTGGGATTCGAAGACGTGGCATAAGAAAACCTGGTACGATCGCTGGCCGATGGTCGTGAAGATGTCGGACAGGGTTGACGTGGAGTGGTTCGACCAGGTTGGACAGGGCGTTGAGCCGTCCGAGAAAGAAATCGCGCTCAGCGGCGTCGGTTTGCTTGCAGTCGCCAGGGTAATTCCGAAAGACTCGAAGGACGGCGAGCCTTTCATGGTTGCGTCTATGTACGCGCGTCTATATTACAGAGGTTACCGCGCAGCGCAAATCATCGCCAACGACCTGTCAGCGTTCATCGACAGAAACGTTGCAGATTCCGACCGCATACTGGCGGCAGGCGATGTCAACGACAATTATGTCGACTATGGAAAGGTCGCTGAAGACTATCAGGCTAAGAAACTTGTCGACACCCTGAATGACAAGTTCGGTTACGCCTATCGCATCTACGAGGATGGCGAGGGCTATACAGTCGTGATAAGTCGTCCGGACGGGGAAGCATTCTACATCAGGCGCAGACAATGGAAATTCTTGGGGTGGGCGCGTTTTTGGTGCTGGTCACACATGAATAGATATGCGGAGTTACGCTGCAAGATCGCGTCCGGGGATGTCAAGCCGTCAGTGAGTACATGGGAGAGTATGAAGGCGCAGGGGTTTGAATTGATGGGCCCCCAGCATCCGAACGGCAGGCAGCCCAATTCCTTTCCTCGTTTCGTTCCGGCGAACTCCGAGAACGTGGTTACGTATTACGATGTCGGTGGTTCTCCGGAGACTGGATTTCGGCAGTTGGACTACGTGTTCGCCTCGCGCGGCTTTCACGAACGGGTAAGTACGCGAGCGCTGAACGGCGTCGAGGAGTGGGGCGCGAGCGATCACTGCCGCATTATGATTGAAGTGGCGCCTGAATGAGCGAGTGGACCGTATGGCTTTCATAAAGAATCTGATGAAGCGGAAGCGCAATCGCAGGCTGAAGGGGCCGTTGGAGACCCCGGACCTGATAGTCGTCGGGCTGGGGAACCCGGGGCCGCAGTACGAGAACACGCGCCACAATGCGGGGTGGTGGCTGATAGACCTGCTCGCCGAGCGTCACGACATTGACGTTCGCAGGGCGCACAGCACGGCGCGGGTGGGTGTCGGCAAGGTCGAGGGGCGGACGGTCGCGCTGGTCAAGCCGCGAACTCACGTCAACGGCAGCGGAGAGGCGGCGCGATACCTGCTGGCGCGATTCCGAACCACGCGGGACAGGCTGCTGATAGTCTATGACGAGACGGCGCTTCCGCCCGGCAAGCTGCGGCTGCGCCCAAGCGGCGGGGCGGCGGGACACAACGGCATCAAGTCCATCATAGAGGCGCTGGGAAGCCAGGACTTCCGGCGGCTGAGGATCGGCGTCGGGCGTCCCCCTCCGGGAACGGACATGGTGGGCTGGGTGCTGGGCGAGATGCCGGCGGACGATCAGCGGGCGGTGGACGACGCCATCGAGCGCGCGGCGGATGCGGTGGTCGCTCTGATGAACGACGGCATAGACGCTACCATGGGGCGGTACAACTAACTGTTACTGCACGTCCCCGTACCATCCAGAGCCGAAGAAGAGGTTGTCTCGACGTTCAACCCACGTGTGCTTGGATTCGTCTTCGCGCGTTATGGGATGGGTGAATAGGTGGTTTACCCACTTCCCTCCTCCGGCTTCGGTGGTAGCCATAACCGCTTCGCCGTAGTTGAAGCCGTTGGCGTCTATGCGCTCGCGCGTGGTGCCGACCAACTCCGGGCGCGACGGGTGCGCCATCGTGTAGAGCACGCCGTCGCGGACTTCGAGGACGAAGACGTACCAGACTCCGTCCATGTTATCGGCGTCATTGTAGTAGGTTAGGGTCGCTTCCCGGCCATCCCGCTCATAGCGGGCGACGGCATTACTTACCATCCACTTGGCGAATCCGCCCGGTTCTGTCACTTTGTTAGGCGGCCCCGGAGCGTCGGCGCTCGCCAGCGCTTGCTCAAGCCGCTCGACGCGCTGGAGCAATGCGGCGGCCTCAACTCCGACCCCATCATCCCCGTCTTCGTCATCGGACACGCCGATGGCTATTACAAGAGCGCAGACTGCAAGTAGCGCCGCGATGCCGCCCAGAGCCAGCGCGAAGGTGGTTTTGCGCTCCATACTATTCTCCATGTGCTACTTTAGACCCATCATCTGCGCGAATGCCTCCACGTAGCCGGAGGACGCGCCGTACTTCAACTCAGCGACCTTCGCGCGGCGCGTCCAAAGCTGCAGGTCGTATTCCTCCATGAAGCCGATGCCGCCGTGGATTTGCTGCGCCGTCAGCGTCGTCCACTTGTAGGCGTGGTTGGTCAGCGTCTTGGCGAGCGCGACTTCTTTGGACGCGGGTTCACCGTCCTCGATGCGGGTGATGGCTTCGTAGGTGGCGAGCCGGGCGGAGTCGATGGCGATGACCATGTCCGCGCAATCGTGCTGTACAGACTGGAAGGTGGCGATGGCGCGATCGAACTGCACGCGCTGCTTGGTGTACTCAACGGTCATCTCCAGCACATGCTGGGCCGCGCCGACGCTGTGCGCGCAGTGCAGGATGGCGGAGCGCTCGAGGGCTCGAGCTAGCGCCTCGGCGTCGCCTATGACGCCGGACGCGGGCGCGCCGTCGAAGCGGACAGCGAACTGCGGATCCCGCGCGATACTGTCCAAACGGGTTAGGGACACACCGTCGGCGCGGGCAGGCGCAAGCATCAGCGCCGCGCCGCCGTCTAGGGTGGCCGGAACCAGCATCACGTCAGCTGAGTTGGCATATTCGACGAACATCTTGTCGCCATGCAACGCGTATGCGGCGTCTCCGCCCGTCGCCCCGCCCTCTGGATTCCGGCGTTCGCCGGAATGACGGTTGGGGGCGCCGGAATGACTGTTCGGGCAAGCGGTATCCGCCGAGCGATAGGCGTGTGTGGCGACGGAAGAGCCGTATCGCGCGTCTTGCTCCAGAAGCGCAGCGGTGGCGATAAGCGAGCCATCGGCGATGCGCGGCAGAATCTCGGCGCGCTGAGCGTCAGTCCCGGCGTCCAGGACAGTCAATCCTACTACTACGACGGAGTTGAAGAACGGGCCGGGTACGAGGGCGCGTCCGAACTCCTCAAGCAGCACGGCAAGATCGGTCAGTGAGCCGTCTGAGCCGCCGTATTCGGTCGGGAACGGCATTCCGAGCCAACCCTGGGCCGCCATCCGCTCCCAAAGCTCAGCCGGGTAGCCGCGCTCGTCCTGTTCCATCGCGCGGACTAGGGTGGTTGGACATTCCGCCTCGAAGAATTGGCGGGCGGAGTCTTTGAGGGCTTGCTGTTCTTTGGTAAGAGACAGATCCATTCAGCTATGCCCTTCCGGCCGCGGCCTGCGGCGATCGCAGATCCTGGCGGGGTTGCGCCGCTTCTCTGGGCATACCCAGCCCGCGCTGGGCGATGATGTTGCGCTGCACCTCGTTCGCGCCTCCGCCGAAGCGCAGGAAGATGCCGCTGCGGTATGCCTGTTCCATCTCGCCGTCCAGCAGGTTGAAGGGGGAATCCTTGGTTAGCTGGCCGTACATTCCCAGAAGCTCGAAGCCGAAGTCGGCGACCTCCTGGATGAGGTCTGTCGCCACTATCTTGAGAGCTGAGCTTTCGTAGTTCGGCACTATGCCCTGGTCTATCATCCAAGCCGTGCGATAGGACAGCAGCCGGACGGTCTCGAGCTTCATGCCGACCTCAGCAAAGCGCGTTCTGAAATGCGGGTCGCGCGACAGCGGCGCGCCGTCCACAAGCGTCTGGTTGGCATACTCGACGAGCCTGTTCAGCCGCTTCAGCAGCCCGGTGTAACGCGAACCGATGCTGACGCGCTCGAAGTCCAGCGCCATGGCGACGTGATACCAACCACGATTCGGCTCGCCTATCAGGTTCTGGCGCGGGATGCGGACGTTGTCGAAGAACACCTCGTTGGTGCGTCCGCTGTCCATACGCCATAACGGGCGGACGCTGATGCCCTCCGAGTCCATAGGCACGAGGAAGACGGACAGGCCGCGATGTTTGCGCGCCTCGGTGTCGGTGCGGGCTAGCAGCCAGACGTGAGACGAGAAGTGGCCGGCGCTGGTGAACAGTTTCTGTCCGTTGATGACGTAGTCGTCGCCGTCCACGACGGCGCGGGTTTGCAGACCAGCCAAGTCGGTGCCGGCGCCGGGTTCGGTGTAGCCGAGCGCGCACTCGACCTCGCCGCTCAGCATCTTGGGCAGCCACTCCTCGCGCTGCTCGTCTGTGCCGACGTTCATGATCGTCGGGCCAACCATGTTGACCGCCGTGCCGTTGGTGTACAGCCCGCCGAAGCCGCCAATCTCCTCGGAGAAGATGTACTGGTCCATCAGCGACCTGCCCAACCCGCCGTACTGTTCGGGCCACGAGATGCCGAGCAGTCCACGACTGCCCAGATCGCGCATGAACCGCTTGCCTGCGGGGCCGGGGCCCACGTCGTCGCCGTCCTCCATCTCCTCGCGGAGCTCGGGGGTTATCAGCGATTCGATGGTGGAGCGCACTTCGTGGCGCCACTCATCCTGTTCGGGCGTGAATCGGAAGTCCATTGCTCGGCGGTTCACCCTCACCCCATCCCTCTCCCTAAGGGAGAGGGGGCTTTCCCCTTGTGGGGAGTTTACAAATTGGGCAGTCTCTTACGCCGGCTCGAACACGGGCAGGGCTATCTCGCCCTCGCCCTGGTCTATCCAAGTAAGCTTCACGCGCATACCGCAGGTGACGTCCTCGATCGGGTTGTCGACGCCCACGATGTTAGTCATGATGCGGAAGCCCTCGTCGAGGTCCACGTATGCCAGCGCGTAGGGGCCGAGATCCTTGAACGCCGGGTGGTAGTTCTGCATCACCACGCTGAAGGTATAGACCACACCCTCGCCGGAGGACACGTTCCACGTCAAGTTGCTCGACGTGCATGCCGTGCAGTGCGCGCGGGGGTAGAACACCACCTCGTCCGGGCAGTCGTCGCACGTCTGGTAGGTAAGCTCGCGCCTCTTGGTGGCTTCCCAAAACGGCTCGGTATCCGGCTCTGGGAAGCGTGGCTGCGGCCTCAGGGCTTGCTGGGTCATTTGGTTTCTCCTGTTTTCTCTGGAAGTTATTATCCCTAGTCCGCCGCCAGGATAGTTACGCCGGTGGCGTGACGGGAGCCTAACTGACCGCCGTTGCCGACTGCCACCGCGAGCTGAGCGTCGTCCACCTGCGAGGTGGACTCGCCGCGCAGCTGGCGGGCGGCCTCGAGCAGCAGATAGATGCCGCGCTCTCCGGGATGGTTGGAGGACAAGCCGCCGCCGTCGGTGTTCAGCGCCGGCTTGCGCGGGTCGTCGAAGCCAAGATGCCCTTGCGCCACGTACTCTCCGCCCTCGCCCTTCGCGCAGAATCCGAGGTCTTCTATCATGCACATTACGGTTATGGAGAACGAGTCGTAAGCCATGAGTATGTCTATCTCGTCCGGGGTGACGCCGGCATCGGCGAACGCGCGGGGACCGGACTGAGCGCCCGCGCTGACGGTGATGTCGCCGCCGTTCTCGCGGTACTTGGTCGCCTCGCCGCCGCCGATTATCCACACCGGCTTCTTGGCGCAGTTGGCGGCCACATCCTTGGACGCGATGACCACCGCCCCGCCGCCGTCCGAGATCATGCAGCACTCAAGCAGGCGCAGCGGCCACGCGATCATGCGCGAGTCAACCACGTCTTCGACGGTAAGCTCGCGGATGCCCACGAACTCCAACGCTGTCATCGCCGCGACCGCCTCGGGGTTTCGCATGGCGTGCTTGCGAGTGGCGATGGAGATGTGCGCGAACTGCTCGTTGGTCGAGCCATACTGGTACATGTGCCGGTTCTTGACCATGGCGTAGTTGGCGATGAGCGTCTGGCCCCAAGACGATTCCATGTTGGTTTGGGGATTGGGGATGCCGCCGCCCGCCGCGCCGCCGGTGCCTATGCGCCGCCTGTCGGAGTGAGCCGTCGAGCCGTAGGTGAGCAGCGCCACGTCGCACTTGCCCGCGGCGATCATGGAAGCCGCGTGGTTGGCGTGGAACTCGTAGGACGTGCCGCCGACGGCGGTGTTGTCTATCAGCCTGGGGTTGATACCGAAGTACTCCGAGATGCCCAGCCCGCCGATGCTCTGGTGGCTGCCCGTGTCGTACACCGCGTCAACGTCGGCCCACGTCAGCCCCGCGTCTTCGAGCGCCCGCGCAGCCGACGCCGCCTTGATCTGCAGCGCGCTAACTCCGGGAGCTACCCTCAGCGGGTACTCGTGGATGCCTACTATTGCAGCCTCTCTGGTTTGCGGCATATCGGGTAGCTCCTTTCGCGGAGGGCGCGCCTCCGTCTCGTGAATCAAGTCCGCGCCAAAGTTACCATAAGCGTTCGGCGCGGTCAACGAATTTCAGTTCACCCCAGCATCGTTGAAGCCAGCAGGCTGGAGAACTCATCAGTTTTTACTCTCGCATCCGCTCGCCGTCGAGACGCACTAACTCAATCCCCTCGCGTTGCAGAAATCGTCGGGCTGCCGCCGATGTGATGATCCCATTGGAAAACCGCCTAGTAGAAGGCGATCAGGTGTGGGTTGAGGTCTACCTACAACGCGCGCTTGCGTCTTTGTCTTCTTCTACTCGATGTAGATCCGTCTGCTCACCCAGTTGCCAACAGCCCTGCCCGCAGCGTTCAGCAGGCGAGTCGCACCATCGGTGTTTCGAGTATCCCAAGGCTTTTCGCCACCAATGCGTCCACTCTGCCAGATGCCCAATTTGTAGTTCTTCGCAACACGCTGCGCCTGCTGGATGTAGGGATCATCGCCACCGTATCGTGGGTATGCGTAGGCCAAGCCGGCTCGCACCAGCTCCACGTTCAGGCATTGCCACCCTCGGTTGCCGCCAACCGTATCGGTGCGAGGTCGGTATAGCCACCCGATCAACCATCCGTACTGATCACGCTCTAGCGCGCGAAGGCGAACCTCTCCACGCATCCTCTCTTTGAGGAAGTCTGCCGCTGCGTCCCCAAATGGTTGATCTATCTCAGGTGCGTCAATCCCACGGAGTCGGATCCGTTCACGATTGCCTCGCATGGAGGCCATGATCGTGTCTCCATCGAGGACAGTAATCCAACTCAAGCGCGTCGTGTTTTCGATGAGCTTCATTGCCTGTCCCTGATCGTCCTCAAGAACGATATTTTGTCACAAGGTGAATAGCTTCGATTTCTCAAGAGGTACTGACATTGCGGTTACCCCTCGATATTGGGGGAGTACCGACCGAAGTGCAAGCTCGGAATATGTGGAATTCCTAGCCAAATCCTCGACACTCTGCGCCACGTTCATTAATGGGCGCTACTTGACCGCACTTCGGGGGCATCACACCAGACCGGGTTGACACACGGGCCTAACCGCTCATCCTCGAGATATATGCTCCACCACCAAGCGCGCAAACTCGTCCGGCTTCTCTACGTGGGGCATATGGCCGCACTGGGGGATTATCTCCAGGCGCGAACCTTCGATTGCCTGGTGGATGCGGCGGCCCGCGTCGGGTGGGATGATGCTGTCTTCGGCGCCCCATACGATCAGCGTCGGCGCGGTTACTCTCGGAAGCAGTGGCAGCAGGCTGCGGTCGTACATGTACGGCTTCCAGCATAGGCGCGTGGTCATCTCGCGGTTGATGACGCGCGCTTCGCGTTGCTCCGGCGTTGGCTCGTCGCCGAACAGGGCGTCGTAGCCCGGAACGTTCGCGGCGTCGTGGAACGAGCGGCGCAGAGTCTCCTCCTCGCCCAGCAGGAACACGTCGGCTATCTCGCCGTCGCGTGGGCGGACGCCGGCGCTGTCCACCAGCGTCAGGCTTTCGAGGATGCCAGGGTTCATCGTCGCCATCTCAGCCGCTATCCAGCCGCCTAGGAAGTGGCCGACCAGAGACACCTTGTCCAGACCCATCTCCTGGAACATCCACAGGTAGAAGCGCGCCATGTCCGACACCGACTCTAGCCAGTCCGGTCGCTCGGACTCGCCGAAGCCGGGATGGGTCGGAGCGTAGATCGTCGCGTTCTCAGCGACCGTCTCCATCCACGGCAGCCAGCCGAGATTGCCTTCGATGCTGTGCAGAAACACAACGGGCGCGCCCGTCCCGGATCCGCCTTTCAGCATATGTACGCTCGCTCCGCCCATGTGGACGCGCTCTTCCGTTGCCCCGATCATACCCATGCGGAATCATCTCCCTTTCTGGAATTTGTCTTTCAGTCGCCGGTCGAGTCGTCCGCTAGGGCGCAACCTCGAAAGGGCCCGGGAGTTCGAGTTCATCGCCGAGTTCGCGCAGCGCGGGCAGAACCTCAGCGTCCATCAGCTCCAGGCAGCGCATTGTATCCTCGTGGCTAATGGAGCCGTCGTTAGTCCAGACCGCCAGTATGCCGGGCCTGATAACCGACAGCACCTCACGCAACTTGCGAACGACCGTGTCCGGGCTGCCTACCACGATGCGGTTCAGCCCCACCACCCTATCGTAGCCAGCCGCGTCCACGCCGCCAACCAGCCGGTCGGGACGCAGGTTGATTTGGGAGCTGCGCTGGCGTCCCTGTCTCGACGTGTATCCGGGCGGGTTCATGTACTCAGGCGGCATCGGTACCCGGCCCACGCCCGCGTTGCCTGCCAGGAAGCCCTTGCCGACCTCGTATGCCTTCTCGTCGGTGTCCTGAACGTGGACGCGGAACAGGTAGCCGAAGTTCTGCGGGCCAGGCTCGTAGCCGACCTCGTTCGCCGCCTCCGCGTAGATGGCTTTGGCGTCGCCCACCACCTCCGGGTCCGCCTCAAGGAACACGTAGGGGTAGTGTCTCCGGGCCGCCCAGGTCATGGTCTCAGGGCTTGCGCTGCCCGGCACCCAGACCGGCGGGTGCGGCTGCTGCAGCGGACGGACGAACGGGTTGACAACGCGGTATTCGTAGTGGCGCCCCTCCCAGCGGAACGGGCCGGGCGTAGTCCAAGTCTTGATGATCAGGTCGTGCGCCTCCTGGAAGCGTTCGCGGTTGTGGACGGGATTCGTGTTCGTCGCCCAAGACTCCACGCCGGTGCCGCGCACGAACCCCGAAACCAGCCTGCCGCGCGAGATGAGGTCTATCTCCGCAAGTTCCTCCGCCATCCGGACGGGGTTGTCAGATATGGGCAGCGGGTTGCCCAACAGCACGATCTTCGCGTTCTTGGTCGCCCGCGCCAGTATCGCCGCCTCCAGGTTCATCGCCGCGCCCATGCACGTCGGGGTGTTGTGGTGCTCGTTCAGCATCAGCCCATCGAACCCCATCTGTTCGCAGTACTCGTACTCGTCCAGATAGTAGTTGTACATGTCCGACGCCATGTCAGGGTCGAAGTGGGAGTTGGGGAACGTCAGCCGCACCGCGCTGCGGTAGCTGTTTCGCACGTCCTCTTCCGTGTAGTGGAAGTAAGCTCGCTCTGTGAAGCGCATCAGGAACATGATCGGCCCTCCTAGTCGGTCTGATGGGGCAGTCTGACGCTGATGGTATGACCGCGCGCGCCGCCGGTCAAGCGGGGGCGGAGATTGTCAGACCGACAAAATTGCAACGGGCTTCTATGGGGCTATGGGGCGGTATAGAACCTTTCTCCGGCGATGCGCTACAATTACGCCATCGGCGAAGTGGACCGGAGGCCGCCATGGACGTGATGGAAGCGACCCAGACAGCGAAACGGTATATCGTCGAGCTATTCACGGGTGAGCAGATCGCTAACGTCGGCTTGGAAGAGGTTGAGTTCGACGATACGAGGGATGAATGGAGCGTGACGATCGGGTTCTCCCGCCCGTGGGACAGCCACAGTCCCACCATACTCTCATTCTCAGTGGAGCACTTGGCCTCGAGAAGATTGTCTGAGCGTTCATACAAAGTCGTTCGCATCAGTGACGAAAGCGGTGAGGTCAAGTCACTCAAGGATCGCATCCTGAGCGCCTCTGAATAAAATGATGCCCGGCTCAGGTCTGTTCGTTGACGCTAATCTCCTAGTATTGCTCGTCGTGGGCTGTACAGGCCACGACCTGATTGGCAAGCATCGCCGACTGCGAGATTACAGAGCGGAAGACTACGATATACTGCTCGACTTGATTGGCAGGGTCGAAAAAGTCTTCGTAACGCCCAACACCCTCACCGAGGCATCCAATTTGCTCGCCCAGCATCGAGACCCAGAGAAGACGCGATTCTTCGACACGCTCCGATTCATCATCCAAGAGAGCGAGGAAGTGGTGATTGCCAGCGCGGTCGCATCGAACAACCCGACATTCGGACGCTTGGGTCTAACCGACGCAGTTCTTATGGAAGCGATCAGCGAAACAACCCCACTGCTCACTGTGGATCTTGACCTGTACTTAGCCGCGCTGAACGAGGGTCAGGAGACAGCGGTCAACTTCAACCATCTGAGGAATCTGTGACCGAGCGAAGGTCGGCAACTCAGAAAGACAAGTGCGATAGGATTAGCTATAATCGCCAAGAAATACTTCCATCCAAACCGCACAGGAGCCTCTCATGCCCATCGAACAGAACTCGCCGGACCTGGAACGAATCGTGTCCATAGATCAGGAGGTCGAGGAGATAACCGACGGATACGGTGGCTCCAACGGCCCGGCCGAGGGGCCGCTGTGGTGGCATGAGGGCGGATATTTGCTGTTCAGCGACATCCACAACAACCGTCGCATGAAGTGGTCGGAGGAGGAGGGAGCGTCGGTCTTCCAACAGCCGACGAACCATGCCAACGGGCTCACGCGCGACCTGAAGGGACGGCTCATCGCGTGCGAGCACAGCGCGGGCCGCGTTACCCGGCACGAGGCCGACGGCGAAGTTACCGTCGTCGCCAACCGATACAGGGGCCAGCGACTCAATCGCCCGAACGACGCAGTGGTCAAGTCGGACGGCAGCATCTACTTCACCAATCCGGGCGCGCCTGAACCCGGCCTAGATCTCGACTACTCCGGCGTCTATATGGTCTCGCCCGATCTCGGCGACATCACGCTGCTGGTACGCGACTTCCTGTTCCCCAACGGCCTAGCGTTCTCGCCGGACGAGAGCGTTCTGTACATAGACGACTCGCGGCGCGGACACATCCGGGCGTTCGACGTGCAGCCCAACGGCACACTGGCGCTGGGGTCCGACCGCGTGTTCGCCGACCTTCGCGGCGACCGTCCGGGCGTGCCTGACGGCCTGAAGGTGGACGTAGAGGGCAACGTCTATTGCGGCGGCTCAGGCGGCGTGTGGGTACTGGACCCGAACGGCAACCATCTGGGCACCATCGTCCACGGGCGCGACGCCACGACCAACGTAGGCTTCGGCGGCGCCGACTGGAAGACGCTGTACATTACCACGTGGAACACGGTGTGCCGCGTGAGTGTGAACATACCGGGAATGCCCGTACCTACGAACTCGGGAGGGTAAGTAGGGTATTTTCAGTCTGGATTCAACGCAAAGGCGCAAAGGGGTGAACTAAGACTTTTGCGTCTCTGCGCCTCCAAGTTGGCTATAATCGAAAGACTCTGGGCGAGTAGGCAGTTGACACGCAGCGCCCTACCCTGCCCCGGCGCTGCCAATCGGGGCCGACGGGCGGCGGACGAACAGCATGAGAATGGCGCCCATGAACGTTAGGGCGGCGAACATGGTGAAGGGCACTATGTAGGTGCCGCTGGTGTCGAACATGTAGCCGGCGAAAAGCGGCGCGAAGATCATCGCTATATTCATCGGCAGTTGCGATATTCCCATGATGGTCGCAAATGCTTTGCGTCCGAAGTACTCCCCGCGTATCGCCGTGGTCAGCGGACTGCGCCCCCCGAAGCCGATGCCGTAGAGCAGCGCGCCTACGTATGCGAGCCAGTACAGGTTCATGAACTCCAGCGACAGGTCGAACAGCCCGAAGAACGACACTTCGTCATACGGCGCGAGCGGCAGCGGTATCTCGTCGAACAGGGCGAACAGCAGTATCCCGATTCCCTGGATGAGCAGGAAGAACGCGATCAGGAGCGTCTTGGACATCTTATCGGCTATGAACCCGGATACGAACTGGGCCGGCAGCGCGATGATCGTCTGCGTCGTAATGACGGAACCCGCCGCCACCAGCGACATCCCCGTATCCGTCAGCTTTGGAACCAAGTGAAGCGCGAGCGTTACGATGGCGACGCTCGACGCCACCTGCGCTATCGTCAGCATCCAGAACGCGGGCGTTTTGAGCGCCTGGATCGCCGTGAACTCCGGCTCGTCGTCCACAGGCTGGGACGTCTGGGACGCGGAGGCGCCTCGCGACTCGGCCGCGACGGTCCCTGTGCCCGTCGCGCCGCCCGAAGCGCCCCTCGACGCTCTCGATGAACGGACGGGCGGGTCGCCGTCCGGCGTCATACCGACGTCCTCCGGGCGCGTTCTCAGCATCTTGAACGCGGGGCCGATTATCACCAGCAGGAACACGCCAATCGCGAGTGTGGCGCCCTCGAACTCCAGTCTTTCTATCATCAGCGCCAGCACGGGAATCAGCAGCCCGCCGAAGTGTATGCCGGACATCGCCCCCGCCATGGCCAGCGAGCGTCGCCTGCTGAACCAGTTGTTTATCATCGCGATTATCGCCAGCCATCCGCCAAGCCCGGACCCCAGCGTGATGAATATGTAAGACAGGTAGAAGTGGATCAGGCTCTCGTCCAGCGCGATCTCCGCGGGCGCGGCGTAGCCGGTCAACGCGAATAGGAACTCGACCGCGCGGAGGGTGACGAGCAGGGTAAACTCGAGCGCGCCGAGCAACCCGATCGTTCGCAGGATTCCCACGCCGCCCAGCATCTCGATCTGCGACAGCCAGATGAATCCAAGCCCCATCAGGATGTAGCCTATCAGCACCATACGCCGCGTGCCGACGCGGTCCACGAGCACGCCTTCGATCGGCCCCAGGACGGCTCCCTCGACCCGCGCGAGCGAGAACGCGCCAGAGAGCGCGG
The DNA here is from genome assembly GCA_034420955.1 of Dehalococcoidia bacterium. Taxonomy (GTDB): domain Bacteria; phylum Chloroflexota; class Dehalococcoidia; order Lucifugimonadales; family UBA1123; genus VXRN01. The sequence continues at coordinate 85,419 of DAOUKV010000002.1, read as the reverse complement.
TGCGGCTCCATCCGAACTGTCGCTCCAGAGCGACCAGCATCGTGCCAAGCCCCTGGAACACCGTCAGCGACATCAGCGTCAGCATGAACGACGACAGGGCAACCAGCCACCAGCCGTAGAACATGCCGCGCACGTTGGCGAACGTCTCGAGCGCCCATCGTGGTCTTAGTACGCTGTACTGCACTGTGAGAAAAACCCGCCGCTGTATTGCCGTCGCCGTCGTTGCCAAGGGGCGCGCCGCCGCGCCTGTTGGAGATTACCACAATTGGAGGGCGCGCGGGAATGACGCGACCAGTCTTTGCCTAGTATCATATTCGGGAACATCGAACAAGCGCCGCAGGAGACGCCATGTATCCGGGAGACGTCATCATCCCACAATCGGAAATAGCCCGCGTCGTGCCGGAGATAGCCGACGATATAGCGGCTGACTACGGCGCGTACCTTCCCCTGTTCGTCGGCGTGATGGATGGAGCGTTGTGCTTTCTGGCAGACCTCGTGCGCGCCTTCCCCGTGGGCGTTGACGTCGCCACGACTCGAGTATCCAGCTACGACGGCTCGGAATCGGGCGAGGCGGTCATAGAGTGGCTGCCGCCGTCCGAATTGCTGAAGGGGCGCGACGTGCTGCTGGTGGATGACATCCTGGACACCGGCAAGACAGTATCGCTGCTCGCGCCGCGACTGATGGAGCTAGGCGCGGAATCCGTCGGCATATGCGCCCTGCTCGACAAGCCAGCCCGCCGAGTGTATAGCGTGGAAGCCAACTACGCCGGGTTCGACGTGCCGGACATATTCGTGGTCGGCTATGGACTCGACTACAATGGCGCGTATCGCAACCTGCCGGACGTGAGGGAGTTGGCAACGCAAATCTGAGGGTGAGGACCGCAGGCGTGTTTTGAAGAATCGGGGTTGGCGGTTGACAGGCGCTCTGGATTCCGGCGTTCGCCGGAATGACGAAGTAAGATAGCGGGAATGACGAGGGGGCGCGGGGGAGGGGTTGCAACATAGGGTTAAAAGCAAATGCCCCGAGTGACCTTCGCTCTCCGGAACCGGCTTCCGCGGCCTGCGATGCGTCGCTGCCGCCACCAATCCCGTAGAATCCGACCTGCCGATGAGCCTGCGGACGCACCCGCCTTCTCCACCGTTCTCAATCCCGCGCTATTCAGTACCGGGCAACTTCGCTGGTTTCCACCCGCCGAAACGGGCTTTCGCCAACGCCGCCGCGCGGTTCCTAGCCTGCCGACTTCGCCAACTCCTGCCCGCCGAAGCGGACTCTCGCCAACGCCGCCGTATGGCTTGCTAGGGCGGGACTCTGACAGCCACGGCTCCCGAAGGGGCCGCTCAGCCTGTCGAATCCTCCAACCCGGTCGGCGTAGCCTGCGCCGTCGCGCCTGCTCAGTAGCCTTCCGAATCTTTGGCCTCAACCACTTGGGGCATAATCAATATAACCCCGTATCTTGGGACTGTCAACCCCTTTTTTGACGAATTTCAGAAATTGCCCAAAAGTCGCTGGCGAGCGCGTTCCTTGACCCTTCATTCTGCCCAAACCTATAATCTGTCCGAACCGAAGGGGGTATCCCGAATGAGCGAACCTACCGGAATCGGCCAGATCGAAGACCTGCGCGGCAGGGCGCTGGCTGCGCTCGCGGACGCCGCCGACCAGTCGGCCCTAGACGACTGGCGCGTAGCGTACCTGGGACGGCGCGGCGAGTTGACGGCGCTGTTGCGCGGGCTAGGATCGCTGCCCGCAGAGCAACGGCCCGTCGTCGGCGCGGCGGCCAACGCGCTGCGCCAGGCGCTCCAGGACGCGCTGGCCGGACGCTCCGACGATCTGAAGCGCGCCGCAGACACCGCCGAGGCGATAGACGTTACGCTGCCCGGCTGGCCCGCGCCGCGCGGCGGTATCCACCCGACGACGCGCATCGTGCGCGAGATATGCGCCGCGTTCGCGTCCATGGGCTTCAGCGTGGTCGAAGGGCCAGAGATCGAGTGGGACCACTACAACTTCGAGATGCTCAACATCCCCAAAGACCACCCGGCGCGCGATATGTGGGATACGCTGTGGATTGACTACGAGGACACGGACGGGAACCGACCGATGCTGCTCCGCACCCACACGTCGCCGATGCAGGCGCGCACGATGGAGGCTACGGATCCGCCCGTCCGCGTGGTGGTGCCGGGCAAGTGCTACCGCTACGAGGCTACTGACCCACGCCACGAGTGGCACTTCTACCAGATAGAAGGGCTGGCCGTAGATCGCGGCATCACGATGACCGACCTGAAAGGCACGCTGTACGAGTTCGCCCGCCGCGTGTTCGGAGTGGAGCGCAAGGTCCGCTTCCGGTGCGACTACTTCCCGTTCGTCGAGCCGGGCGTGGACATGTCCATAGACTGCTTCCTGTGCGACGGCGGCTGCCGAGTGTGCAGCGACACGGGCTGGATCGAGATAATGGGCGCCGGCATGGTGCATCCGAAAGTGTTAGCTGGAGTCGGCTACGATCCGAACATCTACACCGGCTTCGCCTTTGGGATGGGGCCGGAGCGGATCTCCATGCTCAAACACGGCATAGATGATATACGGCTGTTCTACTCGAACGATCTGCGGTTCTTGCGGCAGTTCAATTAGGGCGGTGCGATATGGCTGGCAGCGAGATGAAGTATGTTGGGGTGGATGGAGCCACATGTGGGTGGTTCAGTGTGGGGCTGGATGATGATGCCGGATTTGAGGTGAAGGTATTCGAGGAGTTCGCCGAGCTTGTGAAACACTACTCAAACGCCTGCCTGATTCTAATAGATATGCCGATAGGATTAGAGAAGAACGGATTGGGAAAACGGGAAGCAGATGGTGAAGCTCAGCGTATAATGGGAAGACGTAATGGAACCGTCTTCTATCCACCGAGTCGTGAATATGCACGTCAATTAGATGGATTGAAACACAAAGAAGCTAAGGAAAAGGCAAGTAGCTGGAAACAAGGCTGGAAAGGATTCGCCCAAGCCATTTCAATTGTTCCCAAAATAATAGAAGTAGACAAAGTAATAAGACCATACGCTAAGGGAAAACTTCCAAAAATCAGAGAAACTCACCCCGAAATCTGCTTCTGGGCATTGAACGGAAAGCAGACTATATCCCATGGCAAGGCAAAGTCCAAAGGCAGGCGTAAGCGCATAAAGGTGTTAATGGATTGCGAATCGCAGACCAAAGATATTCTCTATTCTTCTGAAACCGCCAAATCCATATTCAACAATGACGTCGCTACTCACGACATCTTAGACGCCTTAGTTGCCGCCGTCACAGCCAAACTCGGCTGCCAACCCGGAAGCGGGTGGAAGTTGAAGACACTGCCAAGCAAACCACCAAAAGACTCAAAATGTCTTCCCATGGAAATGGTGTACGTAGAACCCTAACAGCCCTCGTAAAGGTCCCTCATGCTAATCCCCATATCCTGGCTCAAGAACTACGTTCCGGTTAAGGACGCGCCCGCTGACCTTGCCCATAAGCTGACTATGGCGGGCATCGAGATTGGCGACGTGCAGATCATCGGCGCGGACTGGGACGCGGAGAAGGTTGTCGTCGGGCACGTGCTGGACGTCGCGCCGCATCCCAACGCGGACCGGCTGCGGCTGCCGACGGTTGATACAGGCGACGGCGAGCCGTCCACCGTCGTGTGCGGCGCGCCGAACGTGGCCGCCGGGCAGAAGATAGCGTTCGCCCGCGAGGGAGCGGCGCTGTTTAGTCTGAGATCGGGCAAGGTGGAGAGGCTGAGACGCGCGCGCATCCGAGGCGTGGAGTCGCGCGGGATGGTGTGCTCGTCCCTCGAACTTGGGCTTGGCGAAGACCACGACGGCATCCTCGTCCTCGATGACGACGCGCCCATCGGAACGCCGCTAGCAGACTACTTGGGCGACGCGGTGCTGGACGCGGAGGTTACGTCCAACCGCCCCGACTGCCTCTCGATACTGGGCATTGCCCACGAGGTCGGCGCGATCAGCGGGCAGCCCGTAACTGAGCCGGACTACTCATATCCAGAAGACGGGGACACCATAGAAGACCAAGTTACTATCGAAATCGCCGACCCCGACCTGTGCTACCGCTACACCGCGAGCTTGGTGCGCGGCATTAGCATCGGACCGTCGCCGCGCTGGATGCAGGACGCGCTCGTCAAGGCGGGCCAGCGTCCCATCAACAACGTGGTGGATATTACCAACTACGTAATGCTCGAATACGGCCAGCCGCTGCACGCTTTCGACTTCGACAAGTGCCGCGACGCGACTATCATCGTCCGCGCGGCGCGCGAGGGCGAGACGCTGACGACGCTGGACGGCGAGGTCCGAGAACTGGCGCCTCCGATGCTGACGATAGCCGACTCGCGCGACGCGGTGGGGCTGGCCGGCGTCATGGGCGGCGCCAACTCTGAGATGATCGAATCCACGACTAGCGTGCTGCTCGAATCCGCCAGTTTCGACGCGGTGAACACGCGCAAGACGCGATCCGCGCTGAGCATGAGGACCGACGCCTCGGACAGGTTCGAGCGCGGCATCCGCTCGGCGCTCGCGCCGGTGGCACTGCGACGGGCAACGCAGCTGATAGTCGAACTGTGCGGCGGCGAGGCGGCGAAGGGCGTGATAGACCTCTACCCGACGCGGCGCGAGCCGCCGACGGTCAGCATCAGCCGCGCGCGCATCCGGCGGGTGCTGGGAGTAGATTACCCGATGTCGCAAGTCAGGCGCGTCCTGGAATCGCTGGGCTTCGAGGAAGCGGAGCCGCCGGGCGGGCTGATAGACCTGATCGAGACGATAGAGGCCGCGCCGTCCGCTGAGCGCACCGATACGCTGTGGCTGAAAGTCCCCTACTGGCGCTCGGACATCTCCATCGAGGACGATCTGATTGAGGAAGTCGCCCGCATCATCGGCTATGACTCGCTCCCCTCGACGATGCTGTCCACCGCCATCCCGCACTGGCAGCCGCAGCCGATGACTGAGTTGAAGGACACGGTCCGCGATCTGATGGCAGCCGCCGGGATGCAGGAGACGATCTCGTACTCGCCGACGACGCTGGAGAACCTTCGCCGCGTGGACGCGCTGGACGACGCCAACCCGCCGCTGCGAATCGCCAATCCGCTGAGCCGCGAGTGGGAGTACATGCGGACCAGCCTGCGGTCAAACGTACTCAACACGCTGTCGCACAACCGGCGCATCGCGCAGGGCGAGGGCGTTCGCATATTCGAGGTCGGGCGTGTGTACATCCCCAAGCTCGAAGCGCGCGAACGCGACCTGCCGGACGAGCGCGAGATGCTGGTCGGCGTCGTATCCGGCCCGCGCTTTCCCGAGTCGTGGATTACGGCGTCCAATCCGGTTTCCGGGCCGATGGGCTTCTTCGACGCCAAGGGGGCGCTCGAATACGCCTTCGGCAAGCTGGGCATAGACGCGGAGTACGCGCCCTCAGCCGATTCGATCATGCGACAAGGACGCACCGCGCGCGTTACGTCCGGCGGCTTAGAGCTGGGCGTAGTGGGCGAGATACAGCCCGCCATCTTAGAGAGTTTCGACCTGGAATCGTACCCGGCGGCGATGTTCGAGATCAGCCTGGACGCGCTGCTGTCGGTACTGGCAGAACTTCGGCAGACGCATCAGGCTTCAAGCCGGTATCCGCAGTCATACCGTGACCTGGCAATCGTCGTGGACGATGACGTACCGGCGTCCAGCGTATCCCGCATCATAGACCGGCACGCGCTCGCGGTCAGCAGCGCGCCGTTCGACATCTACACCGGCGAGGGGGTGCCGGAAGGTCGCAAGTCGGTGGCGTTCAGGATAACGTTCCAGTCGGATCGCGGCACGCTCACCTCCGAGCAGGTTGACCACTTCCAGCGCGACATCATGCGTCAGCTGCGGCGCGAACTGGGGGCGGAGCTTAGGGGCTGAGCCAAGGTCGCCATGGACTTCTCCTACGAATACACGGCAGAGCAGGAAGCCTTCCGCGCCGAGGTGGTGGAGTGGCTGGATTGCAACGCGCCGGCGGACGGCTCGGCGCTGTTCGATTCGCCGGATGACTCAGACGCGCTGCGCGAGTTGACGCTACGGCTAGGACGTGTCGGCTGGCTCGCGCCATCCGAATCCGAGCGGAACGGCGGCGCGGGACTTTCGGCTGACCTGACCGTGATCGTTCTGGAAGAACTAAACCGGCGCGGGCTGCTGCGTCTCGCGGAAGACGAAGCGCAGGCTCTCAGAACCGCGCTAACGGTCTGGGACGCTCGCAATGATGTCGCCCGCATCCGATCCCTGGCGACGGGCGCGCTCACGGCGTGGAAGCACTCGGTCGCGCTGTCGCCAACCGCAGATGGCGCGCGGCTGGACCTTGACTCGGTAGGCATCGAGGCGGAGCCGGACGCCGACGGCTATATCCTCAACGGCGCAGCGCGATTCACCGGCGCGGCGGACCGTCCCGACATTCTGTGGACGGTCGCGCTGGTACAGCCAGCCGCCGCGCCGGTGTGTCTGCTGGTGGACGCCACTACCGACGGGGTACTGTGCCCGGCTCGCCGCGCGCTCGCATCCACCGCGCCGCGCATCGTGAAGTTCGAAGACGTATGGGTACTGAAGACGGACGCGCTCGGCGACGAGGGCGATGGACACCGAGTCCTGTCCACGCGGGTATCGCTGGACCCGCGCGCCGACCTGCCGTCATGGGTCGAGCGAGATACGGACGCGCTGATCGAGTTCGCGCGCGAAGGCGGCATCTCTCAAGACCCCATTCGTGCCCGGATGCTGGTGGAAGCGTACATAGCCAGCCGGGTATCGCGCCTGCTGCGGATGCGGGCGTCGTTCGCGGAACGGGACGGCGCCGCTGACGGCTCGACTCAAGCGGCGGCGCTGTCAGCGCTGTGGCGTCGGCAGACGGCGACGGCGCTGTCGGATACGGCGGGGCAGGTGGTCGGGCCGCGCGCGCTGCTGGCGTCTGACGATCCGCGCTCGGCGGACGGCGGACGCTATGAGCGGCTAGGCCGGCGCGAGCTTGCGGAGCGGGAGGCGGGGGACGTGGAGCGGGAGGGGCTTGTTACTGATCTGCTCGATTCTTAGGCGCCGGGCGCGAGTCGCGCGAGTCCATATCCGCGAGCATTTCCGCCTTAATAGCGTCAATTCGTCTGCGGCGCTCAGGCGTGAAGTCTTTGATCAACTCTTTGAATGGTCGGTGTCCACTCATTAGATCACCCCTCCCTCTCTCAGCTCGTTCAGATACTCGCTGTACAAGTCATCTGCCAATGGCACATACTCGTTGTAGAATCGGTCGTTGCCTGTTTTGTCTCCACCGATGAGCAAGATGGCCGTTCGTCTTGGGTCGAAGGCATAGAAAATCCGTATGGGGCGACCGCCACTCTGTACGCGAAGCTCGCGCATGACCCCGTGGCGCGAGCTCAGAATGCCACTTGAGTATGGGTATGGAAGGTGGGGGCCACGTTCCATCAGCAAGTTCACTATCGCGGTAACGGCATCTATCTGCCTAGGTGAGAGTCCAAGCCACCACTGCCCAAACTCATCCGTGTACTCTACTTCCCACGACATAGTTGCATTGTATCCATACTTCGAGTTCAGACGCAAGATACGAACGGAGTCTACCGCGTTCACGAATTTGACACCCTACCGCCTTCCCAATACCATGCGCCCATACCACTACACCGGCGCTATCATCAGGAGGGAAACCATGGGCGCAATCCTCGGCGAAGGCGATTTCAGGTATGAACACATTGTTGACTGGCACCAACTTCCCGAAGGGGCCAGGCTCATCGAAACGCCCGGCGTCGCCGTTGACTCCCAGGACGACGTTTACGCATTCAGCCGCAATCCGGACTTTCCGGTCATGGTATTCAACCAGGCGGGCGAGTTCGTTCGCGGCTTCGGCAAGGGCATCTTCGGCGACCGTACGCACGGCATATACGTTGGGCCGGAAGACACGATCTACTGCGTGGACGACGGCATCCACACGATCACCAAGTTCACGCGCGACGGCGAACTGCTAATGACGATCGGCGTTACCAACCAGCCATCGGAGATATGGGGCGGCGAGCCGTTCAACAGGCCCACGCACGCCGCCGTGTCGCGCAAGACGGGACACATCTACATCTCAGACGGTTACGGCAACTTCAACGTGCACAAGTACACCGGCGACGGCGAGTACGTGATGAGCTGGGGCGGTCCGGGCATAGACCCGGGCGAGTTCCTGCGTCCGCACAATATCGCCGTGGACGACGATGACCGCGTGATCGTAGCCGACCGCGAGGCGCACCGCATCCAGGTGTTCGACGGCGAGGGCAACGTGCTGGACGTGTGGAACAACATCCACATGCCCAACGGGATGACCATCGGACCGGACGGCAACATCTACGTCGGCGAGCTGCCCGGGGCGACGCAGGCTGACCCGACACCGCCTCGACACGGCCACCGCGTGAGCATCTACGATTCCAACGGCAGCCGCCTGGCGCTGCTGGGCGCGGACGACGAAGGCACCGGCCCGGGCGAGTTCATCGCGCCGCACGGCATGGGCGTTGACAGCAGCGGCAACATCTACGTCGGCGAAGTCTCGTTCACCATACGCGGCAGCCACATGGACCCGCCTACGGAGCTGCGGAGCTTTACGAAGTTGGCGAAGCTGTAGGCAAGGGGCGCGATCCTCACTCCTCGAACACATACTGCTGGGCGGGCCTGCCTCCTTCGGGCAGGCCCATCGGCAGGTGAGCGTTGATGAGGTAGGGGCGCTTCTCTTCTTCGACGATTCGCAGTCCTTCGGCTATGGTGGCGGTTATCTTGGATTCGTCGGTCAGGTCGGTCGCCTCCATGCCGAAGCCTTCGGCTATCTTGGTCGGGTCCATGCCGGTTAGGGCTACGCCGCCGTAGTCGCCGGTATCTTTCATGTTGGCGTTGGCGCCCCCGAACGCGCCGGCGACGATGCCGTATGCCTGGTTGTTCGTGATCACGTACAGCACGGGGATGCGGTGATGCACCGCTGTCCACAAGCCGCTGTCGGCGTAGTAGAGCGAGCCGTCGCCTACGAGTCCGACGACCGGGGTGTCGGGCGCGGCGAGCTTGGCGCCGATGGGCGCGCCGACGCCGTAACCTTCGGAGCCACCAGCGGGACGGATGTACATGTTGTCGCCGGGGCCGTCGTCTCCGCCAACCACGTCTTGGGGAACGGCGAACTGCTCGGTGGTAACGATGCCGCCGCCGATGCGCTCAAGCTCGGCGTCCAGCGCCTCGATCAGTGGGAGCGGGCGCACGCGCCCCTCCTGCGGAGCCGCCGACAGGGCGCCGCGGCGCTCGTCTCGGAGTGCCGACGCCGCCGAACGCGCCCATTGCCGGCGCTCGTCGTAGCGTCCGGGTTCGGTCTCGCTCTGAACCAAGGCGGACAAACGCTCCATGGCGCGGCGCTCGTCGGCGAGTATGGCGAGGTCGAGGCCGGGCATGTTCTTGAGGTGTTCGACGTCCGAACCGATGGCGATCAGGGTCGCGCCGGTGGCGAAGCCGTCGTAGTCGGACGCGGCGCCCGCGCCGCCGTGCCGTGAGCCGATAGACACTATCAGGTCCGGCTCCAGCGCTTCCACGGCGCGCTCGAAGTAGCCGGCGTGCTGAGGGTGCTTGATCGGTACACCGCGCAGGTCGTTCCTGCCGGTGGCGACGGCGGCGCCGAAGCGCTCGGCTATCGCGGTTACGGCAGACTCGGCGCCGCTCTTCCAGATGCCGTCTCCGGCGTAGATGAGCGGGCGCTTCGCTTCGTGCAGGGCCAGCGCGACGCGCTCGATGTCGTCGTCGGAGGGGTAGCCGGCGCGTACTTCGGGGATGCCGCCTTCGATGATGTCCGTCGTGACTGGAGAGGGGCCAAGCATACTGTCGTACACGGCCAGGTGGACGGGGCCGACGGGGGGAGTGGTGGCGACGCGAACGGCGCGCTCGATGGCGGCGGGGAGTCCTTCGGGTTCGACGACGGTCCAGTTCTCCTTGGTCATGGGGGCGGCTATGGAGGTGGGGCCGAAGCTGTGGTCGAGGTCGAGGCTAATCCTGTCGGCAAAGCTGCCGGTGTCGCCCGCGAAGGTGATGACGACGACGGGCAGGCTTCCCCACCAGACGTTGATCAGCTGTCCCATGCTCTGCGCCAGCCCCGCGCCGAGGTGGACGACCATCACGCCCGGGTCGGCTTGCACCTGCGTGTAGCCGCCAGCCATCGCTGTAACCGTGCCTTCGTGCAATCCGAGTATGCCGTGAATATCGGGATGGGAATGCAAGGTATCGAAGAACAGCGCCTCGCGGGAGCCGGAGTTGTTGAATACGTACTTGACGCCGGATGCGGCTAGCTGTTCGACCATCACCTGGGAGGCGTGGGCAGTTATGGTTCGTTTTTGCATGGAGGGTCTCCTAGAGGTGATTGTGTGTGTGGATTGTAGCAGGGTTGAGGGGGTATGTGCCCTTGCGTTGACATACGGTGCCCCCAATCCGATAATTCGCATATCAAACCATGTAGGGAAAACGCCATGACGCTTTCGACCAATACGGTGCTTTACGAGACGCGCAACAATATCGCGTACATTACGCTGAATAGGCCTGAATCGCTGAATGCGCTGAGCCGGGAGGTGGGACGCGGGCTGCGGGAGGCGATGGATACGTTCCGCGACGATGATGATCTGTATGTCGCCATTCTAGTCGGAAGCGGGGGCCGGGCGTTCTCTGCGGGTATGGACCTGAAGGAACGGGCGGCGCTGGACGCGGAGGGGGACAGGGTGCAAAGTCCGGCGATTGGGAAGCACGAAGCGTCGTTCGCGGACAGGGGCGTGTTCAAGCCGGTGATCGCGGGGATCGACGGGTACTGCGTGGCGGGCGGGCTGGAACTGTCGCTGAAGTGCGACATCCGGGTCGCCACGCGCCAATCGCAGTTCGGACTGCCGGAGCCGCGATGGAGCATCTTTCCGGGACACGCTGTGCATAACCTGTCGCGGATGATTCCGCTGGGCGAAGCGCTCAATATGATGCTGACGGGCGAGAGGATCGGCTCCCAGCGCGCCTACGACATCGGCCTGATACAGCACTTGGTCGAAGACCGAGACGCGATGCTGGCGAAGTGCGAGGAGCTTGCGGAGCAGATAAAGCTGTGCGCTCCGCTGGCGGTGCAAGGCATCAAGCGCATCGTCTATGGCGGCAAGGATCAGCCGGTGGAGTACTCGGTTCGGATGGGCGCGCCGATCATGGAGCATGTTCAGGGGACAGCGGACGCTATCGAGGGGCCGAGGGCGTTTTCGGAAAAGCGGTCGCCGGTGTGGAAGGTGGGGTAGTGCGTCGGTCTCGCATATGGTGGCGAGGTTGGGCGCTTCGCCTGCTTTGGGTTTGATGGTGGGACTCGCTCACTGATGATATACTAATGCCCCAAATAGCTAAATAACGGATAGCGATAGCGTGCCACTGGTTTGGCTCAAGTGACTCTTGGGACGGATTTCGTATATGTTGGATCTGAATCGCTTGGCTGTTGGCAGCATACCGGCTGTCACGAAAGCGCTAGGAGCGATGCTGGCGGAAGCTGCGGGAGTATGTTTGGAGTCACAAGGCCATGCACAGGGCGTTAGACTAATCGTAGTGGGGGGATCCCGAACCGGCTACACACTGGAATGGTCTTCAATCTCCGCTCAGCGCGCGGCTGATGCGTGGAATGACGGCGAGTACACAACAGAACACGGCGCCGTTGGCATCGCGATACTTCTCATCAGAGAAGAAACTGAGTATGAGGTGATTCGGAGTTCCAGAAAAGGAACGGGATTTGACTATTGGCTGGGCCAAGCCGATGAGCGTCCGTTTCAGGGCAAAGCCAGGATGGAAGTGTCTGGGATTCGACAGGGGAACGCGAGCCATATGAGAAGGAGGGTGTGGGAGAAATTGGATCAGATGTCCCGTTCCGACTATCTGAACCTGAGAGGCTACGCGATAGTGATCGAGTTTGGACAGCCCGCCGCAGAGATTGCGAAAAAATGAGCGAGATCAACGAACTTCACGATAAGGCTATGGACTTCACCGCTCGCGCGTTCATGGCGCGAGCCTGCGGCGACGCTGAAAAGGCGGCTGGGTTCTTCAAGTCCGCGCTTGAGCACGAGATTGGCGCAATCGACGCCTTGGGCGAGTATATCGAGCCAACATACTCGATACTACATCGCAGCGCCGCCACGCTCGCGCTGGATTGCAAGCAGTATCGCAAGGCGGAACAACTCGCCGCAAAAGCCCTGGCGATGGAACCGCCCGATGATATTGCGGAGGAACTGCGCGACGTTCTGGAGCAGGCTAGATTCCTGAGGCATTTCGAAATAGATTGCTCTGAGATTATTTCAGATGGGTTCTCTTGCATGTTGGAGGAGAGTAGGAATCGGCTCATCCAGCAGATGCAGGAGAACACCGGACAAATGGAGTGGGGCACTCCACCATACATAATCGACGCCGTGCGACGCTCATTCCGAAGCTCAATAGATCTTGACCCTGCCAGTTCTGAAATAGCCAACGAAACCATCGGCGCCAAGCGCATATATACAATTGAGACGAACGGGCTGGCTATGTCTTGGGAAGCATGTAATGTGTGGCTGAATCCACCGTATCACCCCGATATGATATCCGCGTTTGTGGGTAAGTTCCTTGATGAGTGGTCATCAGGCAACTTCGAGGAAGGCGCGGTCATTACGAACGCCACAACTGAGACGCGATGGGCGCAGAGATTGACGAGTGAGGCGTCAGCGATCTGCCTACTCGATAAGCGCGTGAGGTTCCTCCGACTCAATGACCGAGGAAAATACTACACACCTAAGAATAGGAGCTTGCGAACTCAGATAGTGTGGTCCTTCAATAGTAAGGATAACACCTACCGATTCAGGAGGGCGTTTGAACGACTGGGAACAGTGTTTGCTCGGTGAACGGCAAAACGCAACCGAACCATGAGTCGGATTCGTGGGATGTGCAATGAGCATGGATTGGAGAGATAGAGGCATGGCTCAGATAGAAGGCAGCGCGCTGGTTACGAAGTCTATCGCCAATGAGGGCATCACTACGCTGTTCGGGCTGGCGGGTGGGCCGATAGTGGAGGTTATGGGGTACGGTCCGAGCTTCGGGGTCCGACCCATCGGGGTTCGGCACGAGCAGGCGGCGACGTTCTCGGCGACGGCTTACGGCTACGTTCGCAACGAGGTCGGCGTGGCGGTGCTGGCGGCGGGGCCGGGCGTGACGAACGGGGTTACGGGGGCGCACGTCGCGTTCGACAACTGTATGCCTCTGCTCATCATCGGTGGATCGGGGCCTCAGCATGGCAGATATTCCGGCACGTTCCAGGAGACGGATAATGTGCCGATGTTCCGCTCGATTACCAAGATGGCGGTGCAGGTGGACAGCGCGGCGCGCATCCCAGAGTACATGGCGATGGCGTTCCGCAAGGCCAAGACCGGCAGGCCCGGGCCGGTGTACCTGGATCTGCCGTCGGACGTGCTTCAGGAGATGGTGGATGAGGAATCGGTGAACTGGCCGAGCGGCTACTACGCTTCCGCGCCACCGCAGGGCAACCCGGACGAGACAGCGCGCGCCGCCGATCTGCTGCTGAACGCGGAGCGTCCGGCGATGATCGTGGGCAAGGGCGTGCGCTGGTCGGAGCCGGTGGAGCAGCTGACGGAGCTGGTGGATACGCTGGGTATGCCGTTCCTGCCGTCGCCGATGGGTCGCGGCTTCATCCCGGACGACCACCCGCTGAACTTCGGCGCGGCGCGTAGCACGCTGATGCAGGGGGCTGACGTCATCCTGGTGGTGGGCGCGCGCCTGAACTGGATGTTCGACTTCGGACGGCGGTTCGCGCCGGACGCGAAGATCATCCACATAGACATAGAGCCAGAGGAGATAGGGCTGAACAGGGCGGTTGACGTCGGCATCGTGGGAGACGCGGGGCAGGCGCTAGGGCAGATTCTGGCGGAGATCGAGGGTCGCGCGGAGGGCGTTCGGGACAGGGCGGAGGAGGGGCCGTGGCTGACCGGGCTGCGGGAGAAGGCGGCGTCGAACGGTGAGTCCATCCAGCCGTTCTTGGAGGCGGATACGACACCTATTCGCACGTACCGGCTTCTGAACGAGGTGCGGCAGGTCTTCCCGCGAGATACGATATACAGCGTGGACGGGCAGATAACGCTGGCGACCGGGCGGCAGGTTCTGCCGTCGAACACGCCCGCGAGCCGTCTCAACTCCGGCACCAACGGCTGCATGGGCGTGGGGGTGCCGTTCGCCATAGGCGCCAAGCTCGCACGTCCGGACGCGCCGGTGGTCAGCGTCAACGGCGACTGCGCGTTCGGGTTCAACTCAATGGAGATGGAGACGGCGGTTCGCCACAACCTGCCGGTCGTGTTCATCGTCAACAACAACTCCGGCATAGTGGGCGGCAACCTCGAATCGCGCATGGGTCTGCCGGACGGGTACGGAGAGCGCGTGGCGCGGTACGTCCAAGACGTGCGCTACGACAAGATGATGGAGGCGTTCGGCGGCCACACGGAGTTCGTGACCGAGCCGGAGGACATCGGCCCCGCGCTCGAACGTGCATATGCGGCGAGTCTGGATGGGACGCCCTCCTGCGTGAACGTGATCACGGACCCGATGGAGCAGATGATAACGCGGTCGAACAGGGCGAGCGCGCTGATGGGCTACTAAATTTTAATGCAAAGGCGCGAAGACGCAGAGACGCAAAGGGATAATTCAAAAATCTCTCGCGCCTCTGCGTCCCTCTGCGCTGATTCGCCGCGGCGGGCTGATTTTTCGTTTGTGCATCGTATCACAAAATTGACACCCCAAAATCTCCCTTGATATATTTTTCAGTGGATTTGATCATGTAGCTAAGCGCGCCACTTCCATCTGAACGGCATATCTATATCCGCATGAGCGTCCACACGTGAGTACAGACGGCAGCGTCCGCGCGCAGGCCGCCCGGAGACGCGAGGAGAGAACGAGCGAATGAATGATTCGAGGAAGACCGATTTCGTAGTCAGGTTCGCCGGAGAGGGCGGAGCGGGGGTGGTAACCTCGGCAGAGGGCTTTGCTCAAGCCAACGCGCAGGTCGGCTACCATGTCCAGACGTTCTCGACCTTCCCATCGCAGATCAGGGGCGGACCTGTCTGGACGCAGACGCGCATCTCGACCGAGGAGGTGCTCAGTTCGGGCGACGAACTCGACGTGCTGGTGGCCTTCAACGAGTACGCTTACCTGACACATAAGGAAGAGGTCTCAGAAACCGGCGTCATCATCTACAACGCAGAAGATTTCGAGATCGAGGATGACGGCAAGAGCTTCGGGATGCGCTTCGATGAGCTTGCCCGCTCCACCGGCAATGCCCGCGCCGCGAACATGATCGTCATGGGCGCGCTTGCCTACCTGGTCAACATCCGCCAGGAGATTCTGGAAGACTTCGTGACCAAGCGATTCACGCGCGGTCGCCCCAACGACCAGCAGATCATCGAGTCGAACCACGTCGCGCTCGGTCTCGGACGGGAGGAAGCCGAAAAGAGCGGCTTCGCGCTCGGCGAACTCGCCGACCCCATTCCGCCCGGAGGCAACCAGATACTGCTCAACGGCAACCAGGCGCTCGGACTGGGCGCGATGGTGGCCGGCATAGACGTCTATGTCGGGTACCCCATATCTCCCGCCACTTCGTTGCTCGTGTGGCTGGAGAACAACCTCGCGGGGCCTGGCAAGTTCGTATATCAGGCGACATCGGAGATAGAATCCATCACGAGCATCGTCGGGGCCGGATTCGCCGGCAAGAAGGCGATGACAGGAACCGCCGGACCGGGCTTCTCGCTGATGGGAGAAGGGCTTGGTCTCGCCTGGATGGCGGAGATACCGCTGGTGGTCGCCGACGTGCAGCGCGGCGGCCCCTCCACCGGGCTGCCCACGAAGACCGAGCAGTCCGACCTGTTCACGGCGCTATATCCCGGACACGGCGATATGCGCCTGCCAATCATCGCGCCCGGCACCGTCGAGGAGTGCTTCTACGCCGCCATCGACGCTTTCAACTGGGCGGAGCGATACCAGGGGCCGGTCGTCGTTCTCAGCGAGCATATGCTGTCCGAGCGCAACCAGAACATCCCCAAGCCCGACCTCAGCAAGATCGAGGTCGAGAACCGATCCACTTACAATGGCAACAACGGATACCACCGCTACGAAAGCTGGGAGATTTCGCCCATGCCGATACCCGGAAACCCGGGCTCCTACGTAGCCAACGGCTCCGAGCACGACGGGATGGGAGATACCACCCACCGGCCCGAGCGCCACATCCAGATGACCACGCGCCGGTTCAGCAAGATCGATCTGCTGACCGACGGAACCTACGAGGTAGAGAACGCCGACGCCCCCGTCGCGGTCATGCCGTGGGGCGGTTCGAAAGGCCCGGCGCTGGGGGCGTGGCGACAGCTGACCGCCGACGGCGCTGAACTGGGATGGTACTACACGATGTACCTGAACCCGCTGCCGGATGGGATGCTGGACGAGTTGCGATCCAAGGAACTGGTGATAGTGCCGGAACTGAACTTCATGGGTCAGTTCTCAGCGCACCTCAGAACGCTGGGAGTCAACGCCCAGTCCATCACCCAGATAACGGGTCTGCCATTCCATACGTCGCATCTGGTGGACGCCATCTCCGAGAAGGTGGCTGTCCCCGCCTAACCTGACAAAGAACCCGCCCCCGCCGCAATCCGCCGGGGGCGGACTAACTAAGAAGACCTAGCCGAAGGAGAGTGAACCTCTATGACATCCAAGAATCCGGAATACGACTTCAAGTGGTGCCCTGGCTGCGGCGACTTCGGTGTCCGCCGCGCCCTCGAGGGCGCGCTCCAACGCCGCGTCGTCGAGACCGAGACGCCGATGGAGAGCAACGTCGTGGTCGCCGGAATCGGCTGTTCCGGCAACATGGTGCATATGCTCGAAAGCGACGAGCAGCCCTACGGCTTCCACGGCATACATGGTCGGTCGCTGCCGATAGCCATGGGCGTGAAGATGGCGCGTCCCGACCTCAACGTCGTGATCGTCGCCGGCGATGGCGACTTTCTGGGCATTGGCTCTGAGCACATCGGGCCTCAGGCGGCGCGCAACCTCAACGTTACGGCCGTGGTCATGGACAACGGCGTGTACGGCCTCACCAAGGGCCAGAGTTCGCCGACGACGGACCTCGGCGTAGTAACCAGTTCGACCCCCTTCGGCAAGGTGGAAGAGAAGCTGAACCCGTTCCAGATGTACCTCAGCATGGGGGTAACGTACATAGCGTCCACCATGTCCAGCCAGGTCCGCCCCATGGCGGCCATGATGTCTGAGGCGATGGAACATCCTGGATTCGCAATCGTGCACGTCCAGTCCCCATGCACCGAGTACAACAATACGTACGACCTGCTGAGGGGCAACCGTCGCAAGGGCATCCCCGGAATCGCGTACGACATTCCCGACGAATACGACGAGACCGACTCTGACGCCGCGTTCCAGATCGCCTCCGCTCCGGGCGTTCCGCTGGGCGTCATGTACCGCGACACCAGCCGCCCCACCTTCGACGCCCGCATCGACGAGGTCTCCCAACGCGCGCCCGCGCGCACTCCTCAGCAACTGCTGGACGGGTTTGATTTGTAAGGGGTAACGGGCAGGGCACTCCCACGTCATCAATTGGGACTAGACGCATCCTGCCGAAAGAATATCGGCGGGGTGCGTCTTCGTATTCCCAATACCCTTCGTATGCCGTACAATCAATAATATGAACCAGCAAGCCTTGGAGACCACCGTTGACTGACCTGCCCGATTCGGTAGCGGAATGCGAAAAACAAATAAAGACTCAGATTGGAGAGCTTGCGGCGACATTTGGAGAAGATGTGGTATGCTACCCTCTGGTGATCGCCGATGATCAAATCACGGCGGCTACGGTTGACAAGGTGTTCGATGACCTGCTTGACACTCATAGCTCAGGCATTGAGAGCGGGTGCTTGGTTGTAGTGGTTGACTCACCTGGGGGAGACATAGACGCGGCATACAATCTGGCTATGCTGTTTAGACGCTACGGGGCTGAACGCCTGACCTATGTAGTGCCAAGATGGGCGAAGAGTGCCGCTACGTTGCTAGTTTGCGGGGGCGACTCGGTGATGATGACTCCAGTTGCCGAGTTAGGCCCACTGGATCCGCAGATTACACAGTCGAGCCCACACGAACAGCGACTGGAGCAATTTTCTCCACTGCATATCGAATCCACGCTTGAGTTGATTCGCAACGAGTTTGAGCAGGGCAACCATGAATTGGCGCAGGGGTTGATGCAGCGGCTTCAGTTTCCTCTCACGCTGGGGGCTTTCGTGAAGTCTATGGATCTGGGCAAACAGTACGCTGAGAGGCTGCTGTCATCACGTATGCTAAGCGATAAGCTGGAGACGGCACGGGATGTATCCAACCGGCTAGTGGAAGGTTATGCTGACCACGGCTTCTGCATAAATATAGATGAAGCTCGGAAATTGGGGCTAGCCGTTGATGAACCCTCACCAGACCAGTTGCGAATCATATGGAGACTTCATAAGTTAGCTAGATATCGAAGCGAGTTGATTGCCGCTGATCAACGTCGAGAAACGGAAGCGCAACTTGAGAAATTGCTTCCAATGATTCTGGAAGGTGTACCCGGAACGAATCCCAATCCAGAATCTCCCCAGGGGAATGACATACAGGTGCCACAATGACCGACAAATTTGAAATTGCGGTGAGACTGGCAAGGGCATTGCTGCTGAAGGATGGAGAACTATCCATTCAGGATATCAAGTCAATCCCGTATGTTCGCAGTCGGGAGGAAGCTTACGCGGTTGCCCGAAGGTTGGCACGCATATCCAACCCGTATTACTCCATCGAGGTCGTTGACGACCGATGGCACGGCGACATCAAACTCCGCGTCGTGTTGGATGAGGCGCGTATCTCTGCGAGCGCGCGAATGCGAACTTCTGCATGATTCAAGCCCCCGCGCCCGTCAGGTCCGCCACTAGCATTTCCAGGGCCAGGCGTTCGTCTATGGGCTTGGTCTTTAGCAGCAGGTCGGTCTCGACCAGTTGGCCGTGCATGTAGCGCAAGCGCTCCGGCGACGTCCGTCGGGCTTGCTGGATGGTCTTGTTCAGAGCCCAGCCGTACACGCGGATTCTCCGCCCGATCTCTTCCTGCGGCTGTTGTCGCGCCAGCAGATCGCTCGCCAGGAGCAGCAGCCGCGTCTGGCGCGTCAGCATAGCCATCACGTAGGAGGCGGATCCGCCGTCGTCCATGATCCGGCCTACGAGACGCAGCGCGATGGCGGTTCGCCCGTCTATCACGGCGTCCACTGCCTGAAAGATGTTCGCCTCTCGCACGTAGGCGACCATGGTCTGCACGTCTTCCACGCCGATGCGCCGCCCGTCGCAGTAGAGCGACAGCTTTCGCAACTCGGAGTCTATGAGCATCGGCTGGCGGCCAACGGCGTCGGCGAGCGTGGCGCAGGCGTTCCGCTCGATAGCCACGCCAATCGTCTGCGCGCGATTCGCTACCCATCCCGGCATCTCGCGGTCTCGCGGCAGGGCGAACTCGCGTATCTCGGACAGAGGCTTGAGCTTGCGGAGCATCGGGTTGTTTCCGGACAGACCGCCGTCGGCAAACGCGAGAAGCGTCGTCGGAGGCAGGGACGGCAGTTGCTCGATGAAGCCGGACCATGCCCCCAGCGGGTCGCGCCCGCGTCCGCCTGAGTTGGCGCCGGTTCCACCCGATGATCCGCTGCGCCCAGCCCGGCGCCGCTCGAACGTGGAGAGCAGGCCCTTGACTACCACCACGCGGCTATCCGCCATGAACGGGACGGTGAAGGCGGCGGCGGACACGGCGTCCGGCGTCAGCCGCTCGGCTTGCATGGTCGCGCAGTTTACGTCTCGCAGATCTTCGGGGCCGGCGTTTTCGACCAGTTTGGCGGTCGCGTCTTCGACGGCCGGGGTGTCTTCGCCGTAGATTAGTTCAATCATGAATTCAGAGTAGCGCAATCTACTCCATTACGCGAAGGGTGGATGGCACGTCCATATTGCGAAGTCTGCGGACTGTCAGGACGGGCGCGATAGCTACCGCAGCCACGCCCATCACCACCACGAGGGCCAGCGTGAGCGGCTCGAACACAATCCGTATCCCCAACTCGGGGAAGGTGTTGGGCATAAGAACCGACACTACCCATTGGAGCAGCCCATAGCCCGCTACCAGACCCACTAGAGTCGCCATCAGCCCCAGCGCCGCGCTTTCTAGCATGGCCATCCCCAGTACTGTTCGCGGTGGCAGGCCGTAGGCGAACATAGTGGCGTGTTCGCGGCGGCGCTCGTCCATGTTGATGTTCGCCGTGTTGTACGCTATCAGCAGCGCGAGCACAAGCACGATCAAGAGTATGAAGTTGAGTATGCCGGTGTACTGCTGGAATTGCTCCTTAACCAGGTCGGACGACGCGGTAGCTTTCTGCACCGACGCCACGCCCGGCAGCCCGAACAGTCGCTTCTTGAGCGCATCCACCGACTCGCCCGCCGCCGGACGCGCCTGGATGTAGTTAACGGCGCCTCCGACGCCCAGCGCCTCGCAGTGCGAGCAGTCCACATACACTCCGACGCGCATCGGATGAGCGTGGATGCCTACGACGGACAGATCCGACGAGCGCAGGCCAAACCCGCCCTCGCCCGCCGCCGGATGTGTCAGCGTAACCGTATCGCCTATTCCGACGTCGAGGTCTTCAGCCGCCTTCCACGCGAGAACCACGCCCGGCGCCGATGCGTCCAAGCTGCCCTCGACGATCCTCGGACGCCATATCCGGCTGTCAAAGTCCATGAACTGGATGAACGCGCCGAACGCCTCGTCTCCGCGCGACATCAGCCCGCCCAGCCTCAGCAGCGCCTCTACGTCCGTGGTTCCAGCCTCGTCGAGAACCGACTGCACGACGGGCGACTCGCGCGGGTACACTGTGTCGAGCGCGATCTCGACGCGGTCCGGCGACGCGCCCGCCGTCTCCGCGCCGATGCCGTCTATCGCGTCTATGAACGAATCGAGCATCCCCATCACCGTGACCATCACGGCGACGACAGCGCCTATGGCCAGCGCGGTCAACAGCGTTCGACGCGGCGCTCGCGCCACATTTCGGAACGGTATCTGCCACAGGGCGCCGCCCGGTATGCGCATCCGCGCCAGCGTCCACGACAGGCCGCCCTCACGGTTCGCCAGATGCCCCGTTCGTATGGCGTCTATGGGATTGACGCGCACTCCGCGCCATATCGGCAGCGCTGTGGCGATGAACGGCGCCGCGAAGCCGACGGCAGCCGCAGCGGCGAACACGCCCGGCTGGAACGGCGTCCGCCACGCCGGAAGCGGCAGGAACTCCGACAGTACAGAACCGAGCGCGGCGGCTACGCCAATGCCCATCAGCACGCCGAAGACCACCCCCAGCAGCGCGACTTGGGCGCTGAACAGCATTGGGCGCAGGGCGACCTTGAACGCCGGCACGCCCAGAGCCATCGCCACGCCGATCTCGCGCCGCTGAACGTCCACCAAGCGGCTCGTCAGGTTGAACGCTGCAAACACTGCGCCGCCGAATATGGCGATGGCGAGGACCGTGTTGAACTGCCTGTCGCCCTCCACGTCTTCTATCATCAGATGGATCGAGGGGTCGTCCAGCCGTCGAGTAACCGAGCCGCCCATCTCCGCGAACCGCCCGTTCAACACATCGAACAGCGCGTCTTCGGGCGGGCCTCCCCTGGCGTCGTCCGGCAGGCGTATCACGAGGTCGTTCACCAAGCCTCCCGCGCCTCCACCGGCTGCCACCCCGGTCCGCGAGCCGTCCATGCTGGTAAGACGTTGGGCCGTTTCGATGGACGTGAACACCGCCGCGAAGTTGGCCTGGGCCAAGATTCCGCCTTCCGGCGTAACGATGAAGAAGTACTCCGGCGCGAGCGCCTGGCCGACGTACTCGATGGAGACGCCGCCGGACAGCGTCATCGGTCCCTGATCCGGCAGGTCGTAGAACTTGGCGAAGTTGTGTTCGAGCATCGCCACGTCTTGCCCTGCGTCGGATGCGGCGAGAAGCCGTCCCGTCTGCGCGTGCAGCGAGTTGACGTGGGGGCCGCCGCCGGACACGTCCACGCCGATGATTCGTCCGGGGACGAGTATCGCGCTTCCGTCCGGCGCTTCTATCGAGACCTGCGTGGGCAGAATCAGCCGCTCTTCAGCAACCGATCCGGCGGGGATACCTAGATCGGCCAGCGCGTCCAGCATCGCGCCGCGCTCGGCGAAGCTGCCCTCGCCGAGCGATACGCGCAGGTCGAACGTGTTGGCCACCGCATAGCTGGCGTCGTTCGAAAGCGCGCGCCAGACGTTCATGCTCCGAAGCCCGGAAAACAGCCCCGTTCCAAACGCAATGACGATGGCGATGGCGGCAACCTGCACCCATCTGGAGCGCAGATCCCTCCATGACCACTTCAGCCAAATCATGCGAGACTCCTATGCAGCCGTCTCATCACCAGCTCAACTCCGAAATATCAGCCTTGCCGTCCGGCGGGGGGCCGTCGCTGATGATTCTGCCGCCGGAGAGTTGGAGCACCCTATCTGCGATCCGCGAAATCTCCCGGTTGTGCGTAACCACCAATACCGTCCTGCCCGCAGCCGCCTGGCTTTGGAGCAGCCTTAGAACTTGCGCTCCTGTGTTGAAGTCGAGTTCGCCCGTCGGCTCGTCCGCAAGCAGGATGGGGTTGCCTGTCGCCAGCGCGCGGGCTATGGCGACGCGCTGCTGCTCGCCGCCCGAAAGCTCGTGAGGGAAGTGCTGCACGCGCTCGCCCAGCCCGACGGACGAGAGAACGTCCTGGGCCGACTGATTGGCGCCGGTCCGGGCGCCGCGCCCGGCGACGTCCATGCCGAACTGCACGTTCTCGAACGCGGTCAGACCCGGGAACAGGTTGAAGCTTTGGAAGATGAATCCGACGGACTGTCGCCTGAACGCGAATAGCTCCGACCGTCCCGCGCCTGTGATGTCCTGCCCGGCCACCACCACCTTGCCATCGGTCGGCGTATCCAGGGCGCCGATCATGTTCAGCAGCGTAGTCTTGCCGGATCCGGACGGTCCAAGCACCACGACGAACTCGCCGCTGGCAATGGTCAAGTCAACGGCGTGGAGGGCGGTAACGGTTACGGCGCCCACCTCGTAGCTCTTGGCGACGCCGGATAGTTCGATAGCGTTAGGCACGTCGTCGTCCTTTCGAGAGAGTAGCGCATTTGGCCGCGTCCCTGTTCGCTAAGCCGTTCGAGCGGCAGTGGTCGCCTTCAGTCCGGTTGGACGAACGCGGGTATCTTCAAAGTGTATCAGAAGTCAACGCCTGGCACGGGGAAGTCCGCCACCATAGCCAGCACGTCCTCGCGAACTCGCGCCTGCGTTGCCACGTCGTCCACATCTTCCAGCACGCGCAGGATTAGCTCTCCCACGCGCCGCGCGTCATCTTCGCCGAATCCACGACTGGTGATAGCCGCCGAGCCGAGCCGGACGCCCGACGCCGTGCGAGGCGGTTGCGGATCATACGGGATCGCGTTGCGGTTGACGACGACGTTCGCCCGTCCCAGAGACTCCTCCGCTTGCCGCCCGGTAACGCCCAGCGGACGCAGATCTACAAGCACGATGTGATTGTCGGTGCCGCCCGACACCAGCCGCAGGCCGCCCTCCGATAGAGTCTCTCCCAGCGCGACGGCGTTCGCGCGAACCTGCCGCTGGTACGCCTTGAACTCGTCAGTCATCGCTTCGCCGAACGTAACGGCCTTGGCGGCTACCGCGTGTTCCAAGGGTCCTCCCTGCATGTTCGGGAACACCGCGCGGTCCACGTCGCGCCTCAGCGCGTCGTCGCACAGTATCATCCCTCCGCGCGCGCCGCGCAGCGTCTTGTGCGTGGTGGAGGTAACGATCTGCGCGTGTCCTACGGGCGACGGATGCTCGTCGGCCGCTACCAGGCCCGCTATGTGGGCCATGTCCGCCATCAGTAGCGCATCTACCTCGTCCGCCACCGCGCGCAGCCTGTCGAACTCTATGGTCCGCGTATATGCCGACGCTCCGCTGACGATGACCTTTGGGCGATGCAGTTTCGCCAGCCGCTCGAGCTCGTCGTAGTCTATGAGCTCGGTTTCAGGGTCCACGCCGTATGATACGAAGTCGTACAACTTGCTCGAAAAATTAACCGGGCTGCCGTGCGTCAGGTGGCCGCCGTGGTCGAGATTCATCCCCATCACCGTATCGCCCGGCTGGATCGTGGCGAAGTACGCCGCCATGTTCGCCTGCGCGCCGGAGTGCGGCTGAACGTTAGCGTGATCCGCGCCGAAGAGCCACTTCGCGCGCTCGATCGCCAGTCGCTCGACGACGTCCACGAACTGGCATCCGCCATAGTACCGCCTGCCGGGATAGCCCTCGGCATACTTGTTCGTCATCACCGACCCTTGCGCCTCCAGGACCGCGCGACTCGCGTAGTTCTCAGACGCAATCAGGTTGATATTCTCTCGCAGCCGCCGCTCTTCGGCGGCGATCGCCTCCGCAACCTGTGGGTCCGTATCCAGGAGGGTGGTCATTGGGGCATCCTCTCTCGCAATGGCGCAAGCAGTTCATGCTCCAATTGTATTGGCAAGCCCTACTGTGGGCAAGGTGGAGATAAGGCGCGCTCGATCTTACGCCGCCGCTCGCCGCCAGAGTCCCTCCATTCCGCGCCGGTAGATGCCGGCCAGAATGAAGAACGCCGTAGCGGTGAGCGCCATGGCCGGGCCGGGCGGCAGGTTGTAGTGGTACGAGACGTACAGCCCGATTACCGCCGACGCCACCCCTACCGCCGCGCCGACGAACATGACCTTGGTGAAGTTGCGCGCCAGCATCTGCGCCGTAGCCGCCGGCGTTATCAGCATCGAGATTACCAGCACGACGCCCACCGCATACAGCGCGATGACCGTAACTACGGCCAGCAGAATCAGCAACGTGTCGTCCAGACGCTGCGTCGGCAGGCCTAGCACTGACGCCCCCGCCGGGTCGAAACTGGCGAAGACCATCTCCTTGTGCACCGCCGCCATGACAACCAAAACGCCGATGGTCAGCCCCAGCGTAATCAGCACGTCGGACGTGGACGCGCCCAGCGCCTGGCCCAACAGCAAGTCTTCCAGGTTCACGGGCAGGCCTCGGGAGGCAGTCAACATTGCCAGCCCCAGAGCGAACATCCCAGCGAACAGTATTCCGATGGACGTATCCTCGCTGATCCCGACCCGCCTGACCAAGTATCCGATGGTCAACGCGACCGCTATCGCCATAGGTATCGCCCCCAAGAACGGGCTGACTCCCAGCATGAACGCGCCTATCACCCCCGGCAGTATCGAGTGCGCCATGGCGTCGCCCATGAAACCCAGCCCGCGCGTGACGACGTATGCGCCGAGTACGGGGCATACGATTCCGACGAGTAAGGACACGGCCAGGGCGCGCATCATGAATTCGTACTGGAAGGGATCGATGACGGCTTGGGTGAGGATGTCCATGTATCGCGCTCCTTGGCAGTCCGGCAAGATTCGGAACGAATCAGTCGTGGTGGTGTCCGTCCTTATCGCTGCTGCCGTGAACCGGTCTCGCTCCGTAGGGACCGTAAAGCTCCAACATCACATCCTCCGTCAGCACGTCGGTGGGCGCGCCGCACGCGCATACGTGGTTGTTGATGCACAGGCACTCGTCGCAGTAGTGCGCTACGTGTTCGAGGTCGTGCGACGACAGCAGGATGGTCTTGCCATCGTCGCGCAACTCGTGGAGCAGCGACACCAGAGCCTCCTGCGACGCGGGGTCCACGCCGCTGAACGCCTCGTCCAGCAGCAGGATGTCGGCGTTCTGCGCCAGGGCGCGCGCGACGAACACTCGCTGCCGCTGCCCGCCGGACAGTTCGTCAACCTGCGAATCGCGACGATCCCACATTCCCACCTGTTCCAGGGCGTCGCGCACAGCATTCCGGTCGTCGCGTCCGGGGCGCCGCAGCCAGCCGATCTTGCGCGTCCTACCCAGCATCGTCAGATCGTACACCGACATCGGCAGGCGCCAGTTCACCTTCTCGCTCTGCGGCACATACGCTAATTCGCCGCGGGCGTCGTCTATGGAGCGTCCATTCACCAGAACGCGCCCTTCATGCGGCGCAAGCAGCCCGGATATCACGTTGAACAGCGTGCTCTTGCCCGCGCCGTTGGGTCCGACGACGCCCATCAGGCAGGCGGGACCGGCGCTGAACGTAACTTGATTCAGCACCCTCACCCCATCGAACTCCACAGAAACCTCTTCAGCCGCCAATGGGGGCATGATACAGGGAAATTCAGAGCTTTCGATCATTCCTGCGTGATTCATAGCTTACCTCTGGGCTTAGACGATTATTGAGATGTCGTATCTAATCGGAGCGTTGAGATTTTACTCTATGTTTGGCGGCTCTAGCATCTGGGCAGATAGCTATTGATATAGTATATCAATAGCGTCGCGTTGGCAAGTGTAACCCACCCATGCCCGATATTGCAAGGGCAATCGGCACGCAGAGAAATTCGCATGAGCAATTCCGGACGCGCGCTTGCCCCAAGCCGCCGCCTTTCGGTGTACAATGCGCCAGACGGACGTTACGGGACACGCATATACCGCATACACGGGGGGAGGGGCGACATGGCGACAATAGAAGCGCGTTTCACCGAGAAGTTCAGCGGTTCAGTAGATTGGCACAGGCGCGGCAGGGAGTTGTTCGCGGGAGGCATCACTCACCAGACGCGATTCACGTCGCCCTTCGCGGTCTATATCGAAAGCGGGCAGGGGCCGTTCAAGTACGACATAGACGGCAACGAGCTCGTTGACTACGTCATGGGCAACGGCAGCTTGCTGATGGGGCACAGCCCGAACGGAGTAACAGAAGCCGTGGCTGAGCAGGCGCGGCGCGGGACGCACCTGGGCGGCGCCACGTCGCACGAGATCCGGTACGCCGAGGCGGTCAAGCGACTCATGCCCAGCCTGGAACGGGTGCGATTCACCACATCAGGCACCGAGTCCACCTACCTGGCGCTCAGGCTGGCGCGGGCATACACGGGCAAGACGAAGATAGTGAAGTTCCACGAACACTTTCACGGCTGGCACGATTACGTAACGCCGGAGTCGGGGCAGGCTCTCGGCGGCGTGCCCCGGCAGGTTCTCGATACCGTAATCGTCTCCCCGGTGGACGTGGCCGCGCTGGACAGGATTCTCTCGAATGACGACGACATCGCCGCCGTGATCGTCGAGTGCAACGGCGCGCATTACGGTACATTCCCGCTGATGAACCCAGACTTCCTGCGCGACGTCCGCGAGATTACGGAACGCCACGGCGTTGTGTTCATCATGGACGAGGTGATCACGGGCTTCCGCCTGTCTCCGGGCGGCGCGCAGACGCGCTGGGACATCGAGCCGGATCTGACGACGATGGCGAAGATTGTGGCGGGGGGACAGCCGGGCGCCGCTGTCGGCGGACGCGCGGACATCATGGAGCTAATGGCGTTCAGGGACGATCCGGAGTGGGACGGCGTTCACCGAGTGCCGCAGGGCGGGACGTTCAACGCGCAGCCGGTGACGGCGGCGGCGGGCATAGCCACGCTGGAAGCCATCGCAACCGGCGAGGTCAACGCTCGCGCAGACACCATGGCTGAGCGGCTGAAGAACGGTCTCAACGAGGCGTTCATACGGAACGAGGTTACGGGACACGCGCACGGCATCGCGTCGATCATCCACGTCAACCTCGGCGCCGAGTGCTCGTGCGACCGCGACCTCTGCGACATGCCATATCAGCAGATATACGACACCATGCCGCAGGATAAGACGCGGGCGCTGCGACGCGCGATGCTGGTCAATGGCGTTGACATGATGGGCGGCCGCGCCTTCCTGGTCTCATCGTCCCACGACGAGGCGGTGATAGACAGGACGCTCGACGCCTTCTCGCAGTCGCTCAAAGACCTGCGGGAAGAGGGCGCCCTCTAGCGCGGATGCCAACGTAAAACCGGAGAGAAGGTGAATGAGCAGATGCAGCGTTTCGACAACCGGGTAGCGATAGTTACGGGCGCCGCCACCGGCATAGGCTATGGCATAGCGCGCAGACTCGGCGGCGAGGGCGCGCGCGTCGTCATGGTGGACGTGGACGGGGAGCTTGGCGAGCAGGCGGCGAGCGAACTGTCGGCGCGGGGGTGTCCAACGCTACTCACGGTCGGGGACGTGGCGGAGCCGGAGACGGCGGAGCGCGCCTGCCGCCAAGCGCTGGACAAGTGGGGCAGGATTGATATTCTGATCAACAACGCCGGCATAGGCGGCATAAACGGCAACATCTGGGAACTGCCTGTCGAGGAGTTGGACCGCGTCTATCGAGTCAACTTGCGCGGCGTATTCTCGTTCACGCACACCGTGGTTCCGCATATGCTCGAACGCGACTACGGGCGCGTCGTCAACATCGCGTCGGTGGCGGGCAAAGAGGGCAACCCGCGCATGGTTCCCTACTCGGCGACGAAGGCGGCGGTCATCGGCCTGACCAAATCCGTCGGCAAGGAGCTGGCCGATACGGGCGTCCGCGTCAACTGCGTTACGCCGGCGGTGGTGCAGACGCGCATCCTCGACGAGTTCACCCCGGAGCAGATCAGCTACATGGTGGAGCGCATTCCGATGGGCCGCACGGGGGAGATAGACGAGATAGCGGCGATGGTGGCGTGGCTGGCGTCGGAGGAGTGCTCGTTCAGCACGGGCGCGGTGTTCGACATAACCGGGGGGAGGGCTACGTACTAGACGCTGCCCATCTGCTAATATGTAGCCGTCCAAATCACAATATCTCCAGAACGGAGGACGATCACCTATGCCCACCATGCCAGCCGCTATCGCTACCGGCCTTACCGAGCTCCGATGCGACGAAATCCCTATTCCCGAACCAGAACCAGGCAAGGTTCTGGTGAAGACCACGCTGGCCTCCATCTGTGGCTCGGACTTGCACATCTGCTACATGGGTTGGAACGTGTATGAGTGGCCGCTGCCGCACGGCTACCCTGGGCACGAGGGGGTCGGCGTAGTGCTGGACGGCGGAGGCACGGGTTTCGATGAGGGCGAGCTTGTGCTGACGGCGCCGAACATCTGGGGTTCCAAGACGTTCGCGGGCTACCAGCTCATAGATCCGCAGTTTCTGCTGAGGCTACCGACGGACGTCCCGCAGGCTCATTTGCTGATGGCTCAGCAGCTTGGCACCGTGGTATTCGGCTGCCGACGGCTGCCGTCTCTCGTCGGCAAGACTGTCGCCGTCGTCGGACAGGGGTCAGTCGGACTGTTCCACGACTTCATGCTGCGGCGTATCGGAGCGCACCGGATCATCGCCATAGAGCCGGTGCCCGAGCGACTGGAACACGCGCGGCGCATGGGCGTGGACGAGGTGATAGACGTTACGGGGCAACGCGCCACGGACGCCGTCCTCGATCTGACGAACGGCGAGGGGGCGGACCTGGTGATCGAAGCCGTGGGCGGCGTCGAGACGCTGAACCAGACGCTCCAGCTGGTCAAGCCGCTGGGTCGCGTCGCCGTGTTCGGTCTGCCGCCTACTATGGAGCGCGTGCCGTTCGACTGGGATACTTTCTTCCGCAAGCGGCTGGACCTGCATACCGTCTTCGGCGCGCAAGACGAGCCGGGACTGCCCGCCTTCCAGCTTGCCGTGGACTTCATCCGAAGCGGCGAGATAGACATGGAGCCGTTCGTAACTCACCAGTTCCCGATAGGCCGCGTGCAGGAGGCGTTCGACCTCGCCGAGGCGCGGGGGGACGGCGCGCTGAAGGTGTCGCTGACGTTCTAGCAAGCCGGGCGCTTGACCAGTATTTGGAGGGCGTGACGCCGAGGCAATCTCGTAGTTGGGTTGGTTGGAGTGGAGAGGGGTGGGCGTCCACAAGGGACGCCCCTACGGGTTTACGAGCGCCGCGTAGGGGCAACCCCTTGCGGTTGCCCGATCTCCTCACATTCCCGCATCCTTATCCAACGCGCGCAGGGTGTCGAAGGGGTAGATGCCGGTGTAGTGAGCGTCGCTCCACAGGAACTGGACGGCGTACCGTCCGACTAGAAGGTAGTCTTCGGCGCGGAGGTCGGCGGGGACGCTGGCGGGGTCGAGCAGGCGGCGGTTCGTCCACTCCTCTACGCACTCGGCGCAGCCGCAGTTGACGCGCAGGTACGTCGCCGTAAAATCCGAAACGTGGCCGTCCGACCAGGTTACTCGTACGTTCTGCCCGTCCAGCTCGACGCCGGACACGGTGGGGTGGGAGTTAGCAGTCATCTGTCGCTCGTCTCGCTTCGTTCATTGGGTGGGACTCCCATACATACTAACGCACACGCAACGGTGGTATCATCACCCCAACACTAGAGGGACGCGTTTTCATGCTGGACCTTCTCATAACCAACGGCCTTGTGATAGATGGCACGGCGAGTCCCGGCTTCCATGCGGCGGTCGGTGTCAGCGGCGACACGATCTCGCTGCACCGCGGCGACGTGTCCGACCTCGAAGCCGCTCGCATAATAGATGCCACCGGGCGCGTGGTCTGTCCGGGCTTCATAGACCTGCACTCGCACGCCGGGCTGACGATGCTGGGCGCGCCGCACCACGACCCGAAGGTGCGACAGGGCGTTACGACGGAGCTTGTCGGCATAGACGGCATCTCGCACGCGCCGTTCAAGACCCAGGACGAGCTACACCGCTACATATGGCTCGATTCGGGACTGAACGGCTATCCGCCAATGCCGGCCGATTGGCTGACCGTGGCCGACTTCATCGGCAAATTCGACGGCTCGGTCGCCATCAACGTCGCCTACATCCTCGGCAACTCGCCGGTTCGGATCTGGGGCGTCGGCTGGAACGACCGTCCCGCGACGGAGGCCGAGCTAGCCGATATGCGCGCCGTGGTCCGCGAGGCGATGGAGGAGGGCGCGTGGGGGCTGTCCACCGGCCTGGACTACCCTCCCGGCGCATACGCGGACACCGATGAGCTGGTGGCGCTGTCGGAGGTCGCCGCGAGAATGGGCGGCTTCTACCACACGCACACGCGCGCGAGCCTGCTGGCCAACGGCCACTTGGCGCCGTGGCATGAAGCGCTGGACATCGGGCGCCGCTCCGGCATCCCGATCCACCTCACGCACTATCGCCAGCCCGCGCAGGGCGTCGGCAGCCACCACGACTACTTGGGACTGGTCGAGGACGCGCGCGCCGAGGGCATGGACGTTACGTTCGACTGCTACACGTATCCATACTCGGGCACCACGATCACGATAGGCTTGCCGTTCTGGGCGAAGGACGGCGGCCCCGAGCGCCTGATGGCGGCGCTGCGCGACCCGGACGACCGCGCGCGCATGGCGCGCGAGCTCGCGCCCAGCCGTCTCGAAAACAACTGGCTCACCAACTTCACCCAGCCGCAGAACCGCCGCTACGACGGACGGCTGCTCACCGACATCGCGGAGATGCGGAACCAGGATCCGGCGGAGGCGCTTTTCGACTTGCTGATCGAAGAGAACCTGGGCATCTCCACCGTCGGCCTAGGCACCAACGCCCACACGCTGCACGCCTTCGTATCGCATCCCGCCGGCATGATAGCGTCCGACGCCATCCTGTTCGGCGAGTATCCCAACCCGCGCACCTACGGCTGCTTCCCGATAGTCTTGGCGGAGTTCGTGCGTGCGGAGCGGCACCTGCGCCTGCCGGAAGCTATCCGCAAGATGACGTCCTTCCCGGCGCAGCGGCTGGGACTGCCGGACCGCGGCATCCTGCGAGACGGCTTCAAGGCCGACATCGTAATCTTCGACGCCGACACGGTGAAGACACGCGCGACACGTGAGGATCCGCACCACTACCCCGTCGGCATAGACTACGTGATCGTCAACGGCGTGGTGGTCGTGGATGACGGGGAGAACACGGGGGCGACGCCGGGGCGGGGGCTGAGGCGGGGGAGGGGTGGCGCATAATACACAAGCTCATTCTACGGCCTGACGGCAATTACTACGGTGGCAACTCCGTGGGAATGGCCTTCTCCTAGTTGCATGTGTTCATCGGGGCGGTCGCGGCGGTCTTGGCCGTGGCCTGATTGATCGGCCGTGTGGGCGCCGTTGTCCTCGACGACTTCTGCGCGCTCAATCACCAGATCGGGAAGCTCGGCCACAATTTCTTCGGGCGTGGTCAACGATGCCAAATCCTCGTCGCTCCATCCGGAAGGGTGTGACGATTTGTCGTGGCTCACGAACAGAAGCTTGCCACCAGGGGCAAGCGACTCGGCTGCCTTGGTCAGCATCTGCGCCCGCTCTCTTGGCCATAGCTGTATGTAGAATGACGTGATCAGGTCGTACCGCTCTTCGGGCTGGTAGGTGGTCACGTCTGAGACTAGGAACTCGACCACAACCCTGCTTTCGGCAGCCCGCATCCTCGCTTTCTCTATGGCAACGCCAGAGAAATCCACCCCAGTCACCCGCCAGCCCCGCTTGGCGAGCCATACCGCGTTTCCTCCTGATCCGCATCCTAGATCGAGGGCGCGCCCTGGCTGCAGATTCCCTGCGTGATCGACTAGTGTCTCGTCGTGATCGGCGAAAGTGTGATCCATAGTGGACCAGGTCTCGTTCCAAAACTCGATAGTATCCGATCTCATTTGTTCTCTCGCTTCGTGACCAGTGATTCGCTGGCCCTCTATATCTTGGCCAATCTTTGATGGATAATGGATAGATGAAGTGTTTAGCCCCGATTGTTTCATCCCCGACCGCTTGATGAGAGCAAGACTGCTACCAGTATTATACCCGTTCAGCTATATGGAACCACGTAGTCTTTAGACAGTGGCCGAACGTTCTGCATAGCACATTCCTGTCTCAGCAGCGACCTGGTCACAGCATTGGAACGGCTGTGAACGCCGGATTCTTCGGAAAGTGGATTACGCCCTAAACTCAACCCCCACCTGCGGGAAGGTTACGCGCTCCACGCCCCGTTTGACTTGCCTACGCCGTCTGCTACACAATTCACAAATGCGATTCTGTGGATTGGGTAAGGCCGTTCGGGTTGGGGCTGCGCTGCTGGCAGTGGCTGTGATGGCGTTCGCGCCGGGGTGCGGAGATGGTCCGTCCACATCCGATTCCGAGAGGGGCGCGGATCAGGCCGAGCCGCCGGCGTTAACAAGCGTGACGGCGGCGGGGGCGGCGGCATCCGAGTCGGAGAAGCCAGTTGGCTCGGTGAAGGCGCCGGGCGGCTCGAATGAAGGTCGCTCTAACCACACGGCGACGCTGATGCCGGATGGCACGATTCTCGCCATTGGCGGCGATGGGATCGATGAGGTAGTTACGTCGGCGGAATCGTTCGATCCGGCGACGGGGTTGTGGTCATTGGTCGCTCCGATGGCGGAGGCGCGCGCGGGGCATACGGCGACGCTGATGCCGGATGGCCGTGTGCTTGTAACCGGAGGCGACGTTACCGGGCGCGCTACACGGTCCGCCGAGATATACGATCCAGCCACCAATTCGTGGTCGGCGGCGGCGCGGATGAACGTGGCGCGCACCGACCACACGGCGACGCTGTTATTAGATGGTCGAACGCTGGTCACCGGAGGCGCCGACGTAGCCGTCCAAACCGCCTCCGCCGAGATATACGATCCCGCCGGCGATGCTTGGACTCGCGTCGCGGATATGAAGGACGCGCGATCATCTCACACGGCAACGCTGCTGCCCGACGGTCGCGCGCTAGTCGCCGGAGGGGTGCATGTGCGAGAGTCCATCGCTTCGGTGGAGGTGTTCGATCCCGCGTCCGGGGCATGGACGCCGGCCCAGCCGATGCTGACCGAGCGCGGCGAGCATACGGCGACCATGTTGCCGGACGGCAGGCTGATGGTGGCGGGCGGACGCGACGGCACGGTAGCTCACGACTCTACGGAGACGCTGGACGTCGCGGCGTTGACCTGGTCCGCCGCCGAGCGGATGCGCCACGCCCGGGCCGGCCATACGGCGACACTACTATCGGACGGGCGGCTCATAGTCATCGGCGGAGGCGGCGCGGTGCCGCTCAATACCGCCGAGGTCTATGACCCTGAACTAGCGGAGTGGAACGGTACCGATGCCCTGCTCGCGCCTCGCAAGTACCACACCGCCACGCTCATCGAAGGCGGCAACGTGATCGTAGCGGGCGGCAAGGCGGGCGTCATTTCGTCGCTCACGCGCACCGAGATGTTCGTGCCCGGCTCCGGCTCGTGGGCCGCAGGCGGCAACATCAGGCACCCCAGGTGGGGACACACGGCGACGCTGCTCGAAGACGGCGCGCCGCTGCTATTGGGTGGATACGACGGCTGGGGACGCGTACTCGCGGACGCGGAGACGTTCGACAGCCGCGTCCGCAAATGGGTGGGAACGCGGCAGATGGCCGGCGCGCGCTGGGGCCACGCGGTCACCACCCTGCCTGACGGACGCATCGCGGTAGCGGGCGGGATGGACGATCTGGCGACGCCGCTGGACAGCGCGGAAGTATTCGACCGGGGCCTACCCGGAGTCGTCAGCGCGACGTGGAACAGGTTCGAGCCGATGGCGCAGCGCAGGAGCCGGCACACGCTGAGCGCGCTGCCGGACGGACAGCTGATCGCGGTGGGCGGATGGGACGGCGCGAACGCGCTGTCGAGCGTAGAGACGCTCGATCCTCTCAGCGGAGTCTGGACGACCGCGACGCCGCTGCGAACCGCACGCTGGGGCCATACGGCAACGACGCTGCCGGACGGCAGGCTGCTCATCGCCGGAGGCGTGGGCGCCGACGATCGCAGCATCGCCTCCACCGAGTTCTACGATCCTGCTACCGGAGCGTGGACGGACGGCCCGCCCCTGATCGAAGCTCGGGACAGCCACACAGTCGCCACCCTAGCGGATAGGCGGATTCTGCTGGCGGGCGGCTACGGCTCCGACGGGGCGCCGCTGGCGTCGGCGGAGTTGTACGATCCGGCGACCGGCGCATGGTCCAGCGCGGGCAGCATGGCGGAACGCCGAGCGGCGCACACCGCGACCGCGCTTCCCGACGGTCGCGCGCTGATAGTCGGCGGCACGCGAGACGGGATTACGCCGCTCGCGACTGCCGAGATATTCAATCCCCGCGGGCCGCGCCAGAACCTCTGGTCGTCCGGCGGCGCGCTTCGCGACGCCCGCTGGGGACACACCGCGCTGCTCACGGAGGGAGGACAAGTACAGATAGTCGGCGGCTTCGGCTTCTCTGCGCTGGACAGCGTGGAAGTCTATACTCCCAGCGGCGGCGGCTGGTATTCGGGGGAACGACTTGCGTTAAATTTCGATCTGGACTTGGAAACAGGATAATCCGCTGACGACGGAAGAACACTCGAACCTCACCACTCGCGCGCTGGTCGTTAGGCGTCTGCTTACCGACTGGCGGCTGATGCTCAGCGTATTTCTGGGCATCATGACGGCTACGCTGCTGATGTCTGCCGCTCCCGTGTATCTCGACGCGCTGGAGAGGCAGAGCATCAACAGCGCGGTCGAATCCGCGGTAGCGCGCGACGGCGAGGGCTACTTCACGATCACCGTCAGATCGAGCTTCATCCCGCTGGAAGCGCGCGAGATAGATGGCGCCGACGCCGCGATGAGCGATGCGGTGAGCGCGAACGTAGGCCCCATCCACACCGGAGCTGACCGTTACCTGAAGACGCCGTTCTACTCGGCCATCCTGCCGCGCAAGCCGCCGACTCCTACGCCGACCCCGGATCCCGATAGCGGAGAGGAGCCGGAGCCGCCGCCAGGTCCAGTCGTACAGGGCCTGGCCCAGTCGTTTACGCGACTGGAGCGGCACGTAACGATAATCGAGGGCGAGAGCGCGTCGGACGCGGTCCTGCGGGGTCCGCAGGGGCCGATGCTCGAAGCGCTGGCGAGCGCGCGTACAGCCGCCGAGTTCGGAAACCTGAAACCGGGCGACACGCTTGCGATCGCGCCCTCGCTCGATTCACCTGTCAAGCTGTATGTCCGAATCGCCGGGCTGATCGAGGCGACGGACCCAGAAGATACGTACTGGCAATCCGACCCAGACGCGTTCCTGTTCCCAAGAATCCCCAACGAAGAGGGCGAGATAACCGAACAGTCCGACCCCGCGTTGGGGGTGTTCGTCAGCCAAGCGGCGCTCACCAACGTCGTGGGCGCCGCCTTTCCGGGCGCAGCCGTAGATTCGACGTGGTACAACGCCGTGGATTCGTCGGTTCTGCGAACCTGGTCCAAAGACGAGATGAGAGAGCGCATGGAGGGGCTGCGCGAAGCGCTGTCCGTCTCCATGCCCGGCGTGTCGGTATTCAGCGGCATAGACATCATGCTTGTCAGATTCGGACGGACCAGTTTCCTGTCCAGCGTGCCGCTGCTGCTCATGCTCACGGTGCTTTCCGTAGCCGTGCTCTACTTCCTGTTCATGATCGTCTCGTATCTCGTGCCCAGACGAGAGAGCGACGTCGCGCTGTTCCGCAGTCGAGGGACCGGCACATGGCGTCTGCTGAGGCTGTACTTGGTCGAAGGGGCGATACTGACGATAACGGCAGCCGCGATCGCGCCGTTCCTCGCGTTGGGCGTCGTCTGGCTTGCCGGGCTGCTACCCTACTTCGAGCACATAACCGACGGCAGGCCGCTACCCGTCTATCCCGGCTGGGCGCCGTTCATCGCGGCGGCGGTCGCTGGCCTGTTGTGTCTCGTCATCTTCGTAGGTCCGGGCGTTCTTGGAGCGCGTTCCGGACTTATTATCCACCGTCTCAGGGCATCTAGGCCTCCTTCCATACCGCTGGCGCAGCGCTTCTACATAGACATCGGCTTTCTGCTGGTCGGCGGGATACTGTTCTGGGAACTCCAGGCGCGCGGCGAACTGGTTACAGGCAGCTTGTTCGGCGAGCGGGACGTGAACGAGGCGCTGCTGGTGGCGCCGGCGCTGTTCCTAATAGCCGTCGGGATGATGTTCTTCCGACTGTTCCCGATGTTCATCAGATACGTCAGCGGCGAGTCGC
This sequence comes from Dehalococcoidia bacterium, assembly GCA_034420955.1. Taxonomy (GTDB): domain Bacteria; phylum Chloroflexota; class Dehalococcoidia; order Lucifugimonadales; family UBA1123; genus VXRN01. The sequence goes on along the minus strand of DAOUKV010000002.1, from coordinate 48,369 downwards.
TCGCGCTCGTACACCTGGCAACGGCGATAACGCTGCCCGTACTGGCGGGGGCGCTGGCGCTGGACTCGATTCGCGCCGGAGCGCCGACAGGCTGGATTCCCAACGCCGCGCCGCTCACCGCATTCGCCGCCGCCTACTGGCTGACGGCGCGAATGTCGCGCTGGCCGGGCCGCGCCTTTTGGACGCTCGCACAGGCAGCCGCGCTCGGCTGGTTCATCTACAACGCGCCGCCGGACCCGGACTCCATGGCGGCGATATTCGTCGGATCGGTGGCGCTGATATGCCTGCTGCCGGCGCAGATCGCCTTCTACATACTCGCTGAGTCGATGCGCCGCGCGCCCGTCTGGGTCTCGATGAGCATGTGGCACATGGCGCGCAACCCGCTGCAATACTCTTGGCTCGTGCTGCTCCTGGTACTGGCGGGCGGCATCGGCATTCTGGCTACCACGGTTGGCGCGACGCTCGACCGCAGCTACGAGGAGCGCGTGCGCTACAACGTAGGTTCAGACATTCGCGTCTTCCGGCTCGACCCGTATCTCGCCAGAGGTGGAGACGGAACCGTTGCCGGGCTGTTCGGCGAGATGCCGGGCGTCGAGTCGGTATCGGTCGCGCACAGGGGAACCGGGCGAATCGGCGCCGGCCAGATAGGGTCTGGATTCAGCTATCTGGCGGTAGATACCGAGACTTTCGACGCATGGCACAGGGGCGACTTCTTCCCCGGTTCGCTGGAAGACGCGATCGCGCCGCTAAGCGTCGAAGACCAGGTAAAACCGATCGAGATGCCGGCCGGCACCCGCCAGATACGGATTCGCGTACACCCCGAATCCTTCTACCCGCTCGTCTTCCTCTGGGTCGCGCTCGAAGACGCCAACGGGCGCTCCGACACCGTAACGATGGGGGAGTTGATTCAACCGGGATGGACCGTGAAGTCCGCCGACGTGCCGGACCACCTCGTTCACCCTGTCAGCATCGTCTCCGTACAGATAAACGAACCGGGATTCGGCGCGACGGCGACGGCAGGCGCGACGCTACTGGACGACTTGGAGGCGGTTGACGCCTTCGGCAACGCCACGCTGCTGGAAGGGTTCGAGGGAGAGTTGGAATGGGTACCGCTGGTAACCAGCGCGCTCGGCTCTGACGAGGTGAGCATCATCTACGATAATCCGCACTCAGGGTCCGGCGCGGCCCGTTTGGCGTTCGGCAAGGAGACAAACCGAGGCATACGCGGCATCTACCGCGCCAGCGGCAATGGATACATACCGGCGGTGGTCAGCAGCTCTTTCGCCGCCAACGTGGGCGGGGGCGTGAACACCGGCCTACTTATAAACCTGCCCGGCGGCATCGTACCGGTCGTCATATCCGGCATCGTCGAGTACTTCCCGACGATGGATCCCGCGCGCGGCGGATTCGCTATCTTCGACATAGATACGCTATCCAGATACCTGGATACGCTGAACCCGACGGGCGAAACGGCGATCAACGAGGCGTTCATCCATACCGCCCCCGGCGCGGACGCCGAGGCGTTCGGGAGCGTCGCGCATAAGATCCGCGCTCGAGGGGACGCCATAGGCGTGGAGGAGCGACTGGCGGCGCAGGCGATAGACCCGCTCATATCGGCAGGCTGGCGCACCATCGCGCTCGTCGCGCTGGGCGTTATAATGTTCATCGCAGGCTTGGGCTACGTCGTCTATCTGCTCGCGTTCGCGGAGTCGAACATCGGCGAGATGGGCGCGCTGCGGTCGCTTGGATTCAGCCGCTTCCAGACCATCGCGTTGATCGGGCTGGAGCATATGCTAATCGCGCTAATCGGGCTGGGGATCGGAACATGGGCAGGGTTCCAGATGAGCCGCATGATGGCCGCGTCGGTGACGGTAACCGACTCCGGCGGTCGCGTTCTGCCTCCGTTCATCCTGACCACGAACTGGCCGCTAACGGGCGCGCTCTACGTTGCGCTGATGATTATATTCATTACCGCGCTGCTAACCTTCGGCGGACGGATGCTGAGCCTGGACCTGCGCCGCCTTTCGAGAATGGAGACGTGACGACATAACAAACGTCCTCACAAACTTGGTTAGAATCCTGTCCGCGTGGCCGATGGTCGCCCGGCGCAGCCTCGCCAACTGGCGACTGCTATCGTCGGTCGTCATCGGAGTAGTCCTCGCGTCCACCATCATGGCTGGGACGGTAATATACTTCGACTCGCTGCGAGACCTTGCGCTAGAATCCGCGCTCGAACGACACGACCCGCGCGACCTCGATGTCCTCGCCAAGACGACCAAGGGGCCGACCAGCCCGAAAGAGTCCGCCGCCGTGCGCGGCTTCATGGAGTCCGAGTATAGCCGGCGGATCGGCTGGCTCCTGGACGACACGGCGCGCGGCGCGAGAACCGCGACCTTCTTCATGACGCCGCCCGGCGAGGAGGAGAACGCGGGCAGCGACAACGCGCGCGCTTACTTCCTGTTCCTCGACGGGGTGGAGGATCACATCGAGATTCTGCCCGGCGGCCGAATGCCCGCCGACCTGCCCCAGCAGTCTCCACGCGCCGAGCCGATAGCCCTGGAAGCGGTGATTCCGGAGAGAGCCGCAATCGAGACAGGTTTGGGCGTTGGCGACAGGCTATCCGCAATCCCGCACTGGCAGGACGCCACGCCCTACGCATCGGTCGAGATAACCGGCATCTACCGCAGGCTGGAACCCGATAACCCTCTGTGGCGTCTCAACGACGAGGCGTTCCACACCTTCGCGTCCGGCAGTTTCGTCGCGGCGCCGCTGCTCGTATCAGAGCGCACCCTTTTGAGCGGTCTGGGCGGCGCGTTTACGGACATGGACAGCACTTACGCCTGGATGCTGATGGTCGATCACCTGCGGCTGCGCGCCACAAACGCCATCGACGCGCGCAACGACATCGTTGGGCTGCAGCAAACCATGTCGCGAACGTTCCTGTCGTACCGGCAGTTGACGAAACTCCACACCGCCCTATCCGACTACGACCGGCGGCTGCTGTTCACCCGCCTGCAGATGTTCGTAGTGCTGATACTCATAGCCGTGGTCGTGCTGTACTACGTGGTTACGCTCTCGGCGCTGGTGGCGGAGCAGCGCAAGAACGAGATCAGCCTGCTCCAGGGACGCGGCGCTTCGGAGGGGCACGCGCTGATCGTGTTCGTGCTGGAAGGCGCGACGATAGCCGCGCTCGCCATCGTAGTCGCGCCATTCCTCGCCGCGCTGTCCATCAGCCTGCTCGGGCTTACGCCCGCGTTCTCCGACCTGTCCGGGGGCGCGCTCCTGCCGGTAACGCTCACGCGCGGCGCGTTCATCATGAGCGCGATCGGCGGCGTTCTGAGCTTCTGCGCGCTGATGATACCCGCGTTCGAGGCATCGCGCTCGTCCATGGCGAGCGACAGGATGGAGGCGGCCCGTCCGTCGCGTCTGTCGTTCTTCCAGCGCTACTACCTGGACGTGATGCTGCTGGTGGTGAGCGTCGTGCTGTTCCGCCAGCTTACCGAGCAGGGTTCTCTCGCGGCGACGAACTTGTTGGGCGAGGTCGCCGTCAATCAACTGCTGCTGGCGGTGCCTGCCATAACGCTGGTGGCGTCCGCCATGGTGCTGTTGAGGATATTCCCGGTGGTGATGGGCTTTGCCAGCAGGCTTCTGGCGCGCAATCTGCCGCCGGGACTGGTGATGGGGCTGTGGCAGATGGCGCGAAATCCTACGCATTACGCGCGCCTGGCGCTGCTGCTGATTCTGATGGCGGGACTTGGGATATTCGCCGCCAGCTTCGGCGGAACGCTCAAGCGCAGCTTCACAGAGCGTGTTCTGTACTCGGCAGGGTCCGACATTCGGCTGGTCAACGTATCCATCAACACGCGCGGCGCGTCCCGCCCGATGGCGAAGCAGTACGAGAACATGGACGAAATCATCGCCGCCTCCCCCGCGCTCAGAACGATCGGCTCGCGCCTCGGACAGCTTGGCGGCGATACGACGTTCGACGTTCTGGCGGTAGATACCGAGCGCTTCTACGACGTGGCGTGGTTCAGGGACGACTTCTCGGACGACCCGCTGCCGGAGCTAATGCAGGACATAGCCGGCTACGATCTGTCGCTCCCAATACCTCTCGACAGCGTTCCACTACCCGACAGCGTGCCCCTGCCAGACAACATCCCGCTACCCGACAACATTCCGCTGCCCGATAGCGCGCCCGCCATTGGGGCGCTGCAGCCTGCCGACGATCCGCTGCCCGGCCTTATGGCGGGCATAGCCGGCGGAGTCATTTCGCTCGGCGTCCCATTGCCGGACAACGCGCGCGCCATACAGGCGCTGGTGAAGGCGGACAGGGCGCACCCGTCCGTCATCATGACCGCGCGGCTGCGCGACGCCAACGGGCGATACTTCTCGTTCCCGCTAGGCTTTCTGGAATCTAGCAACTGGCGGCTGTACAGCGCGGAACTCTTCGAGGGACGTGGCAACCCGCGTTTCCGGCTGTTCCCAACGCGGCCCTTCACCCTCGTATCCATCGGCGTCGTGGAGACGGACTTGGAGCGAGGCCTGGCGCCCGGCTCGATGTTGATAGACACGATCCGCGTCCGCCGCTCCACCGGCGACATCGAGGTTCTGGAGGACTTCCGAAACGGCGCGACCGGATGGCGTGGGCTGAAAAATTCGGCGTCGTCGTCTCAGGACAGATTGCGCGCGTCCGAGGTGTCGGCGCGGGGCGACGGCTCCTTGATGTTCGCGTGGGCGGCCGCGCGAGCGTTGGAGGTTCACGGCGTAGCGCCCGGACCGGAGCCGCAGGCGATTCCGGCAATCGTCAGCCCGTCGTTCCTGCGCGAGTTCGGGCACTCCGTGGGCGACGAGATACTGGTCTCGATAAGCGGACGGCGCATGAACGTCCGTCTCTCCGACACCGTGGACTTCTTCCCTACGCTCGACAGTTACAACGACAAGTTCCTGGTGGCTGACCTTGCCGCCGTCCGCGCGCGCGCCAATCCGGGCATGGCGCGCGGGGAGATAACGCCCAACGAAATGTGGCTGCGTACCGACTTGACCGGAGACGAGCGCGCCGCGCTGATAGAACGCTTCAAAACCGGATACCCCTTCCGCATAGCGCGCGCCATAGATACCGAAACCGACCTCGCAATCGCTCAGATAGACCCGTTGGTGCTCGCCGGCTGGCGCGCCCTGCTGCTAATCGCGTTCGGCGCGATCCTGGTTCTCAGCAGCCTCGGATTCCTCGTTCACGCCTACACATCGTTCCGCAACCGCGAGTTGCAGTTCGCGCTGATGCGAACGATGGGCTTCTCGACCCGCCAGCTGGTGTCGCTAATGTGGCTCGAACAGGCGCTGGTCATAGCCGTCGGCATGGCGCTAGGCACCTGGATGGGCGGGCGACTCGGCGAAACGATCATGCCTTTCCTGGGCCACGACGACCGTGGCGGCCAGGTGCTGCCGCCGTTCGTGATAGAGGTGGGCTGGCAGAACCTGCTGGCGACGTACGTGGCGATGGGTGTCATCTTCACCGCCATCATCATCGGCGTTATCTGGTTCATCAGGCGCATGTCTCTAAGCCGCGCGCTGCGGCTGGGGGACGGGTAGGCGCGCGTGTGGTAACATACGCTCAATCATGGAGAGGAGGCGGCTATGGCAACGCTCAAGACTACGTCTGCGGCGCCACCGGGTCGCGCGAACGGGCAGCTGGACGTGCGCGACATGGACCGGAAGACGCTAATTGACCTGTATCCGCCGAAGTTGGAGCCTATGGCGCAAGGAATGAAACATTTGCTCCACATCCTGTTCATGGTTGACGCCCTGAACAGGTGGTTCAAGGAGTTGAAGCGCAACGCCGCGGTGATGGCCGACTGTTTCATCTATTACCTCGATGAAGACGGCGTCAGACGCTCCATATCGCCGGACGTGTGCGTCGCATTCGACGTCGTCCCGGACATGATCGATGGCGACTTGTCGTACTTCGTCGAGCGCATCGGCAAGCCGCCGGACTTCGCGCTCGAGGTAGCTTCGGAAAGCACCGCCAGAACCGACTTGTACAGAAAGCCCGGCATCTACGCCCACATAGGCATCTCCCAGTACTGGATGTTCGACACTACCGGTGGCGACTATTACGGTCTCGCGCTGCAAGGGCTCCGCTTGGTGAACGGCGTGTACGAGCCTATCGAGGTGGAGACACTGCCGGATGGCTCGGTCCGCGGACACTGCGACGTATTGGGACTCAACATATGCTGGGAGAATGGCGACCTGCGCCTACAAGACCCGGAGACCGGCCAGTTCATCGAGACGTCGGAGGAATTAGTTGAGGGCCGGCGCAGAGAGGCTGAGGCGCGGCGAGACGCAGAGAGGCGACTTGCCGAAGAGCGGGAGGCACGGCGCAGAGAGGCTGAGGCGCGGGAAGCCGAGCTTGCAGCGCTGCGAGAGGAAGTCGCGCGATTACGCAGACAGCAAGGCTAGCTACAGGGATGCCAATGAATCAGCAGTCGCCGGTAGATATAACGGGGTACACAGCGGGAGACGCGCCTCGCCTTTCGTTCGATTACGGACGAGGAGCGAAGTATCTGTCCAACACCGGCGAGTTCGTCAAGGTACACTACGAGGATGGCGGCGGCATACGGCTGGGAGCGGATGCTTACCAGCTGGTAGAGGCTCACTTCCACAATCCGAGCGAGCATACGATCGAGGGTAGAAGATACGCGCTGGAGACGCACTTGGTGCACAGCCGCGAGTCGGAGATCGCGGTGGTGGGAGTCCTATACCGTCTCGGCGACCATAACCCGGCGATACAGGCGGTTATCGAAGCCGCCCCCGGGCTGGGAGAATCCGATGCGCCAACCTCCGGCTTCCCGGCTTCGGACTTTCTGCCCGACGGCCGTGGCTACTACGGCTACATGGGATCGCTGACGACGGCGCCATACACAGAAGGGGTCCGCTGGCACGTGATGTCCGAGGTCTTGGAGGTCTCTGAAGATCAGGTGGAGCGGCTGGCGGCGCTGACCGGCGGGGGCGAGAACCGCCGGGAGATTCAGCCGTTGCACGGGCGGATGATAAGGGCGTATGTAGCGCGGTAGGGACAGGTTTGAAACCCGCCCCTACCTGATTGCGGACCTGGGCGTATCGCGCGCCGCCGTCCGGTTAAGCTACACCTCTCTGAACTCGCCTTCGACGGTGTTGTCGTCGTCCGGCGGGGGAGTTGGGCCATCGTCGGCGCCGGGCGGGGGCGGCGGCGCGCCAGCGCCGGGCTGCTGCTGGGCGTACACCGCCTGTCCGACCTTCTGAAGCGACTCCTGCAGCTCGTTCATCGTCGCCTCGATGCGCGCTATGTCGTCGTTTTGGAGCGCGGACCGGAGGGCGGCCACCTTCCCCTGAACCTCGTTCTTGAGGTCTTCAGGTATGGTTTCGGCGTTGTCGGTCAGCATCTTCTCGGCGGCGTAGGCGGCGTTTTCGGCGTTGTTGCGGGTGGCGACCTCCTGACGCCTGCGCTCGTCCTCTTCGGCGAAGCGCTCGGCGTCGGACACCATATGCTCTATCTCGCTTTGGGACAGGCCGGAGCTTGCGGTGATGGTGATTCGCTGCTCCTTTCCGGTGCCCTTGTCCTTGGCGGACACGTTGAGGATGCCGTTGGCGTCTATGTCGAAGGCGACCTCGATCTGCGGCATCCCGCGCGGCGCGGGCAGTATGCCGTCGAGGACGAACTTGCCGATAGACTTGTTCTCGGACGCCATAGAGCGCTCGCCCTGGACCACGTGCACTTCCACGCTGGTCTGGTTGTCGGCGGCGGTGGTGAACGTCTCGCTCTTGGACGTTGGAATCGTCGTGTTGCGCGAGATCAGGCCCGTCGAGACTCCGCCCAGAGTCTCGATGCCCAGAGTCAGGGGCGTAACGTCGAGCAGCAGAATGTCCTGCACGTCGCCCTGAAGGACGCCGGCCTGGATAGCGGCGCCGATGGCGACCACCTCGTCCGGGTTCACACCCTGGTGCGGCTCCTTTCCGAACAGGTCCACAACGGCCTTGCGTACGGCGGGCATCCGCGTCATGCCGCCCACCAGCACGACCTCGTCAATCTGCGACGCCGACACGCCAGCGTCGTTCAGCGCCTTGCGGCACGGGTCCACGCTGCGCTGGACCAGGTCGGCTACCAACTGGTCGAGCTTGGAGCGGCTGAGCGTCATGATAAGGTGCTTGGGGCCGGATGCGTCGGCGGTGATGAAGGGAAGGTTGATCTCGGTCTGCATCTGCGTGGAAAGCTCGATCTTCGCGCCCTCAGCCGCCTCGCGCAGCCGCTGAAGGGCCATACGATCCTGCTTCAGGTCTATGCCCTGCTCGCGGCGGAACTCGTCGGCTATCCAGTCTATGATGCGCTGGTCGAAGTCGTCGCCGCCCAGGTGCGTATCGCCGTTGGTGGCCAGCACCTGCACTATCGTGTCGCCGATGTCCAGGATGGTGATGTCGAACGTGCCGCCGCCGAGGTCATATACGGCTATCTTTTCGTCCGTCTTCTTGTCCAAGCCATAGGCGAGCGACGCGGCCGTCGGCTCGTTGATGATGCGGAGCACTTCGAGGCCGGCGATGCGCCCGGCGTCCTTAGTCGCGTTGCGCTGGCTGTCGTCGAAGTACGCCGGTACGGTTATGACGGCCTGCGTAACGGGCTCGCCGAGGTTCGCCTCGGCGTCCTGCTTCATCTTCTGGAGCACCATGGCGGAGATTTCGGGCGGCGCGTGGGTGTCGCCGGCCATCTCGACGTAGGCATCGCCGTTGGAGTGACGGACGATCTTGTACGGCATCAGATCCAGGTCGCGCCGGACGTTGGAGTCGTCTATCCGGCGGCCCATGAATCGCTTGATGGAGAAGACTGTGTTCTCCGGGTTGGTGACGGCCTGGCGCTTGGCGGTGGCGCCGACGTAACGTTCGTTGTTGCGCGGGTTGATGGCAACCATGGACGGCGTAGTGCGTCCGCCCTCCCCGTTCTCGATCACGCGCGGCTCGCCGCCTTCTATGACGGCCATGCACGAGTTCGTGGTGCCGAGGTCTATTCCGAGTATCTTGGACATCTCTGCTGTTTCTCCTGTTGCAAGTCTATTGTCGTGTAGCGTTCTATGTTTGAGTTTGCGCGTCTTCTGGCGGCGCCTGCGCGATGCTCACCTGCGCGGCTCGCAGCACGCGGCTGTGGAGCCTGTAGCCGTTTCTGACGACGCGGACGACCGCGCCCTCGCTGACTTCGGTGGTCGGCTCGAAGAAGACGGCCTCGTGCTGCGACACATCGAACGGCGCGCCGATGGCGGCCTCGATGCGGGACACCCCCTCGGACTCGAGTAGGTTGTCCAGGCCGTGCAGCGCCAGGCTGATGCCCTGGAACCAGCTAGGGTCTATCGAGTCTTCCGGCAGGTAATTGACGGCGCGACTGAAGTTGTCGGCTACGTCTATGAGTTTGGTTATGATGCGCTCGTTGGCGCGCTCTCGCGCGTCGTTCAGATCCTGAGCGGCGCGCTTCTTGTAGTTCTCCAAATCCGCCGCCGAGCGGAGCATGGCGTTGCGGAACTGGTCTTTCTCTCGCTCCGTCTCCTCCAGGCGCGCCTGAAGGTCTTCGATAGCATCTGGGGCGTCCGGTTCGGACTCCATCCACTCCTCGAAAGTCGAGCTTTCGTTGGGCTGTTGGTCTTCGGTCATCTAATCCGGTCCTCCGTATGTTGATTGGTCTAGCCTGCGACGAGCTCGAACATCTCGTCCAGGCTCTCGTTCAGCGCGGCTCTGAGCGGCTGCCCTTCGAGATGCGCCAACTGCCGGCGCATCTTTATGAGCCTGTTGAACATCGCCAGCGCCAACTGGACGCCCGCCAGGTTCAGCCCCAGCTCGTCCACCAGGCGCTTTATTAGCTTTAGGCGCGCGATGTCCGCGTCCGAGTAGAGCCTGGACATACCCCCCGTGCGAGAGGGCAGCACAAGGCCCACCCTCTCATATTTTCGTAAAGTTTGGGGGTGCATGTCCAGAATGCGCGCGGCTACGCTAATGACGTACACACCTTCCTGCATCGAACTCGCTCCCTTCGCCTGACGTATCGTCAGCCATATTCCAGCGCCGTCGCTAACTCGTTTCGCCCGTGGGCGTTATAGTCATCGAGCGGCCTGAGATAATGTTACAGATTGACACATTGCGTGTCAAGTGATATATTATATACGAATCAGATTGACGTCGAGCATCGGCGCTCGGCGCAAACGGGGGTAGAAGATGCTGAAACTCAAGGGATGCCCGCGCTGCGGCGGGGACATACACACCAATCGCGACCTGTACGGCAGCTACGAGCAGTGCATCCAGTGCGGCTACATGAAAGACCTGTCCAACGCCGACCAACTGCTAGCCAAGCTGGATATTGCGGATTTCAAGGCCAGAAGCAGGAAGGTGGCGTGAGGGAATGAACCTCATCCGCATTAGTGAAACGCCCCCTCATGATGAGGGGGCGTTCTTCGTTCATCGAGACTTAGAGGCAACGCTGCGAACCCATTCCGGGGCATGCCATCCCCTACTCCAAGCCTAGCTGGTAGTGCTTGCCCTCCGTCTTGATGGATGGCGCGACGACGACTTCGGCTACCTCGTGCATCTCGCGGATGTTTTCGGCGCCAACCATGCCGAGGCATATGTTGAGAGCGCCGACGAGGTTCTGCGTGCCGTCCACGACCGAGCTTGGGCCGAACAGTATCTGTTCCAGCGTACCCTTCACGCCGACCCTCACACGCGTTCCGCGCGGCAGGTTCGGATCCGGGCTTGCCATGCCCCAGTTGTAGCCTTTGCCCGGCGCTTCCTCAGCCCGCGCCAACGGCGTGCCGATCATCACCGCGTCCGCACCGGACGCCATCGCCTTGCACAGGTCGCCACCGGTGCGGATGCCGCCGTCGGTAATTACCGGCACGTACCGTCCGGTTCTCGCGTAGTGGTCGTCGCGAGCGGCTGCGGTGTCCATCGTCGCCGTAACTTGTGGAATGCCCACTCCGGTTACCTCTCGCGTGGTGCACGCGGCGCCCGGCCCTACGCCCACGAGGACTCCGTGGATGCCAGTCTCCATCAGCTCGAGCGCGACCTCGTAGCTAACGCAATTGCCGACTACGACCGGCACGTTGACCATCTCGAGCAGGTCGGGGAAGCGCAAGCCGCGCTGGCTCTTGGATATGTGTCGCGCCGTGGTTACAGTGGACTGGACCACTATCATGTCCGCGCCCGCCTCCGCCGCTATCGGAGCCAGCCCCTTCGTTCTGGCAGGGGTGAACGAAACGGCGCACTTGGAGCCGCCGTCTTTGATCTCTTCGACCCGCTCTCCGACCAACTCCTCGCGTATCGGCGCGGAATAGATTTTCTGGAGCAGTTCGGTAACTTTCGCCTGAGGCGTCTCGACGATCTCTTCGATCACGCTCAGCGGGTCTTGGTACCGGCTGTGGACGCCCTCCATATTGGTGACGGCCATACCGCCGAGCCTGTCCATTTCCGCTGAGAATGCGGGCGAGGACACGGCGTCCATAGCCCCTCCAAGCACGGGCGTCGAGATCGTGATTCCGTCCACCGAGAAGTCTGTGTTCGTAAGTTCGGGGTTGATCGTTATCGAGCCTGGCGCGATGGAGACCTCGTCGAATCCATATACGCGCCGGAGCTCTTTGAGGTATGGAACACCCATGTATAGCCCTCCGGCGTTTACGTCGCTCTCCGTCACCCGATGGGCGTCGGAACCCTGGGCCGGCGGTTCTCTCCGGCCCCTCGAATGTCTGCGCTTTCAGATCGGTTGCAGGAAGTGGGATCGTCCATACCGGCCACGCTCAGATACGCGCCAAGATCGCCGCCATCATGTCCTGGAGATCCGGGAACAGATGCGCGTCAGGCAGGTGCTGGTGAGATGCCACTAGCTCGTCATCCACATATATGTGGAACATCCCATGCGTACTGGGAACCAGTGTGAACTCGGAGATAGATTCGCCGTTGCGGCTAAGGGCTTCTCCCGCCATCCAGGCGGCGCGCAAGGCGTGTCCTCAATGTTGGCAGTACTCTAGGCGGATACTTAGGCCGCTGCTTGCCCCAACAGTTGCCATTGACCATCTCCTGCGACAGTATTCCAATATCTTAGTGTGGGAGAGGAGCTTCGGTCAATGTGAATCAGGCGCACAGCCGACTTGGTTTGCCGGCCGGGAGCTCGCCATTTCTTTGCGCGCGGCAGCCAAGAGTCGGAATGCAGCCGCGCCGCATGTCATCAGTCTATCTTGACGCCGGCTATGGGGAAACCTAGCGCCTTGACGTCCAGCGCGTATCCGGCGACGGTCAGATACACCCTGTCGGCGCGAGAGGCGACCGCCTGGTTCACGCGCCCAAGAATGTCCCTGTACGCTCGACCGAGGGGAGACGCCGGGATCACGCCCAAACCGACCTCGTTGCTGACGACTATCCACGTAGCCGACGACCGCTCGCAGACATCCATCAACCGTTCGACGGCAGTTAGTATCCGGGCCTCCGCGTTGGGGCTGCGCTCCAGGCTAATCAGGAGATTGCTGACCCAAAGCGTGAGGCAATCGAGCAGACAGGTGTCGTGACCACTCAGCGCGGGGGGGATCGCCGAGGTCAGATCCAGCGGCTCTTCCAGCGTGGTCCACCCACTCGGGCGGTGGCGGCGGTGGGCGGCGATGCGGGCCGCCATGTCCGCGTCCAGCGCCTCGGCGGTCGCCACGAACAGCGTTCGCTCTCGCTGCCGGGCCAGTCGCTCGGCGAGCGCGCTCTTGCCGGAACGCGCTCCGCCAACTATGAGAATCAGTTCTTTGCTCAAATTCTCCTCCCAGGAGTATGGGGCTTCATTCGGAGGCGAGAACCTGCCCGAGCGCTTCTACCAGCCTTCGATTGCAGTCCATGGTTCTTACCCCGACCCTGATATGCTCCGGCAGTCCGAAGGAGGCGCAGTCGCGGACGCATATATTATGCCGTTTCAACAGGGCGAGTCGCGTTTCGGCGGCACGGCCCACCCGAATCAGCAGGAAGTTGGCGACGGATGGCGCAACCTCCAGTCCAAGCGTCCACATCGCGTCCCGCAAGTACTCCCTGCCTATCCGCGCGGCCTCGCGCCCCCTTGCTACGTGTTCAGGATCGTCGAGCGCGGCTATTCCTGCCGCCTGCGCGAGCGCGTTCACGCTCCAACTGTACTGAAACCGCCTCACACGCTCGATCGTTTCAGCGGACGCGAGCATATAGCCGAGACGCAGCCCCGTCAGCGCGTAGTCCTTCGTCATAGATCGCAGTATGGCGACGTTGCCCGTATCCAGCAGGTGTGTCGAGTCCCAGCGCTCGTCCACAAAAGATACGTATGCCTCATCGAGAACCAGCAGGCCGGAGTCGCCAACCGCGCCGACGAGTTCCGCTACCTCGCTTCCGGTCATGTAACTCCCGGTCGGGTTGTTGGGGTTGCACAAGAATACGAGCGACGGGCGCATACCGGCGATCGCGCTTGCTACGGCGCTCAAGCTCTCTCCGAGACCGTCCATGTCCAATCTGATCTTGGAGGGCGCGCCGGCCCACAGTCGGCAGGCAGCTTCATACTCGCCGAACGTGGGAGCGAACACGAGGCCGTCGCCATCTTTCCCACCAAGACGCGACTGCGCCAACAGGTGTATGAGCTCGGTCGAGCCGTTGCCGACCAGTATGTTGTCCGGGGGGACGCCGGTCTCTCTGCCGATAGCCTCTCTCAGCTTGACGCAATCCGTATCCGGGTACACAGCTAGGTTCACGTTCCGAGTGGCATCAACCGCGCGAGGAGACGGCCCCAGGGGATTGATACTTGCGCTAAAGTCCAGCACATCCTCCACACGCAGTCCCAACGCCTCTATCTCAGATGCGTTTATTCCGCCATGCGTCGGCCTGCCGTGTCCGTAAGCGGAGTCCATTGGCATCAACCTCCTAACACCCATCTCAGAGCCAGCGCGCCAATCGTAGCCACGCCGCCGAGCGCCGCCACGATATAGGCAACCCGTATCGAAGCGCCGATGTGCGACGCGTCCGGCTCGCCCATCCCATCTCCGATGCGGTAATGTTCCGGCTTCTCCAGCGCCACACCTAGCAAGCCCGACATGGCGCCGATGGTCCAGCCCGCGTTGGGGCTTTCCGTCATGCGACGCCCCCTCCACATCCACGACAGGGCGCGGGTGACGGACAACCCGCTCAGCGCGCCGGCTATGAGCATGAGCGCCGAGCTAAGGCGCGCCGGAACCAGGTTCACCACATCATCCAGCCTGGCGGACGCCTTTCCCAAGTATTCGTACTTTCCACGATAGCCCAACATGCTGTCGAGCGTGTTCACCGCGCGGTACGCGAACGCGCCCGGGATACCGAGAAGGGCAAACGCCAGCCAAGGGCCGATGTAGCTGTCGGTCGTGTTCTCCGCGACGGACTCTATCGCCGCAGCCGCGACCAGCGACGCGCTCAGATCGCTCGCGTCCCTGCTGACCAGGCTCCTGAGCTTATGTCTAGCTTCGTCAACGTTTCCGTCGCTCACGGCGTCCCGAACGCGCGCCGCCGCGCGCGCCAGGCCACTGACGGCGAAGGTAGATTTGAGCAGAACGGCGCCTCCTACCACGTAGGGAACGGCGCCTAACTCGCGCAGCCCGTTCGCGGCCAGCCACGCGAGCGCGCCCGACAGAGTCGGAACGGCCACTGCGATGCACGTTCCCCACGCGAATGACGCCGCTCGCCGTTCGCTCAACGGTCCTACCCTCTCCAGCCAAGAAATCAGATTGCCCATCCAGACGACGGGATGAACCCTAGCGGGCAATTCCCTAAACGTCATATCAAGCGCGAGCGCGAGCAACAGCGCCCCAGCGTCGAGATGCCACTCGCCCGGCCATAGCCTCCAATCCATGCCGCGCCCCTATTCCAGCATCCGAAGCAGTGGCGGACTCATCGAGAAGATGGAGCCATGCGGCGCGAACAAGCTCGCCAGCAGCGCGCACGTCTCCACAACCTCTATCACCGCCCCATATACGTCGCCGGTCAACCCTCCAAGCCGCCTGGACGCCCACGCGCTCATCGCCCAGGCGACCGCCACGACTACGGCCACGAGCGCGGCGCCGACAAATCCGGCCACGCCGATGGCGATAATCAGCGTGGTCAGCAGCGCGACTATGGTCTGCCATCTGCCTCCACGCTTCAGGAACGGCGCTCCGATGCCGCCGCTCCTCACGTATGGGAACAGATGCATCACCAGGACGACGGCGCCGCGCGACAGGCATGGAAATATCAGGATGGCCCAGACGCGGATGTTCGCAGGCAGCGACATGATGGCCCCAACCTTGAGAAGGATCAGACCGACCGCGCCCGCTACCGCAAACGCTCCCACGCGCGGATCGCGTAGAATCTCCATGCGCCGTTCCCGGTAGAACCCGCCGAATAGCGCGTCGCAGCAGTCCATGAACCCGTCCAAGTGCAGCGCGCGCGTGAGCGCGACCAGCAGAAAGGTTAGGATGACAGCCAGAAGCAGCGGAGGAAGCTCGCGGGAGTCGCTCGAAACGACATCGTATCCGTAGCGCAGGAGCAAGTCGGTTGCGGCCAGAATAGCGCCCAGCAGCAGCCCGACGACCGGGAACCATGCGCGAGCCGACGCCAGTCCGCCCTCCGCGTCTCGCGGCGCAAATGGCAAGATCGTCAAGAACCCTATGGCGGATCGCAGACCGTTCACACAGGCTCTCCTCCTTCTCGCTCCCTATCCGACACGCCCGCTTCGGAGAACGTCGCCATCTCGGACAGGCACGCGGCGGCGGATTCCACTATGGGAAGCGCGAGAGCCGCGCCCGTACCCTCTCCGAGGCGCATTCCCAAGTCCAGCAGCGGGGACAGCCCCAAGTGGCGCAGCGCCGCCCGGTGTCCCCTCTCGGCGGATACGTGCGACGCTATCATATAGTCGCGCGAGGCGGGGCTTAGAGATACCGCCACCAGAGCGGCTGCGCCGGATATGAACCCGTCGAGGACCACGGCGCGCCTCATCATCGCCGTTCCCAGAGCTACGCCCGCGAGCGTTCCTATCTCGAATCCGCCCACCTTTGCCAACAGGTCTATGCCGTCGTTCGGATCCGGCCTGTTCACCTCCAGAGCCGTCCGCACCACTTCTATCTTTTGGCGCAGTTCCTCCGGCGAGCGCCCGGTACCTTCCCCAGTCGTCTCCTCCGGCGAGATTCCGGTTACTGCCGCCGTGATGGCGCTTGACGGAGTGGTGTTTCCGATACCCATGTCTCCGGTCGCTATCAGGTCAACGCCCGATCCGACCGCTTCGCGGGCGATGTCTATGCCCGCCTCCACACACCGGGTCGCCTGGGCCCTAGACATGGCGGGTCCAACGCTTATGTCCTGTGTTCCGCGCCCTATCTTGAGGGAGATGAGCCCCGGATGCGGGGGCAGATCGGAGACGATACCGGCATCAACTATTATCTGCCGCGCGCCCAGCCGCCGGCGCATTACGCTAATGGCCGCTCCACCCGCCAGGAAGTTAAGCGCCATCTGCGCGGTTACCTCCTGTGGATAGCCGGTAACGCCGCGCGCTACGACACCATGGTCTCCCGCCGCGACTATCACCGCCTTCTCGCGCACCGAGGGGCGCTCGGTCCCGAACATTCCCGCCAGCCTTATGGAGAGTTCCTCCAGTCTCCCCAAACTTCCGGGCGGCTTGGTCAGGATCGACTGCCTCGCCTCCGCGCGACGCATGGCGTCTTCGTCCGCTGGTCGTATGCGGCTTATGGCTTCGGACAGGGCCATGTTCGTGTCGTCGCTCATTCGCTAGAACTCCAATCCCGGCTGCGCTCAGATTCCTTGCTCTTCGTAGGGCCGCTTTCGACTTTGTTCGCATAACTGTGCCATCTATGCATCCTCGTTCCGTTATGGCCGTTGTCGCGCCGGTCCTATGAGCCATACCTGCGGACATCCGGTATCAGGGTCTATCCGCACGGTCGTCTCCACTCCAAAGACATGTCTCAGATTTTCCGGCGTGAGGGTCTCGATCGGGTTGCCTTCAGAGACCACCGCGCCCTGCGACAGCATCATCAGCCTGTCGCAGTATCGCCCCGCAAGCGCTATGTCGTGCAGCGCGATCACCACGGCGACCCCGCGATCTGCGATCTCATGCCGCAGGGTCTCCATTACTGACAGTCGATGGCGAAGGTCGAGGCTCGACGACGGTTCGTCCAGCAGCATCACCCGCGCCCGCTGGGCCAGCGCGCGAGCGAGTACCACCCTCTGCCTCTCGCCGCCCGACAGACGGTCGAGCTGGCGGCTCTCGAACCTCGCGGTTTCGGTCTGCGCCATTGCATCCCGCGCAATTCGCCTGTCTTCGCGTCCCTCCAGCTCGAACCGTCCCAGGTGAGCGTATCTCCCCATCAGCACAGTCTCCAGGGCGGTAAACGGATGCGCCGCGTCTTGCTGGGGCATGAACGCGATGCTCCGCGCCCGTTCTCCGGCGTTCATGCGCTCGATGCGCGTTCCTCCCAAGCGCACGCTCCCCGAGTCTGGCCGGAGGAGTCCGGCCAGCGCCCGAAGCAGCGTGCTCTTGCCGGCGCCGTTCGGCCCGATGATGCCCACCAGTTCGCCCGGGCGAGCCTCGAACGAGACCGACCTGAGAACCTGGCTGTCTCCAAGCCTCAGAGACACGTCGTTCGCGCTTATAGGAATGCCGGAGTCC
This sequence comes from Dehalococcoidia bacterium, assembly GCA_034420955.1. GTDB lineage: Bacteria > Chloroflexota > Dehalococcoidia > Lucifugimonadales > UBA1123 > VXRN01. Next base: position 30,692 of record DAOUKV010000002.1, on the reverse strand, counting down.
GTCGCACTCAACGAAAAAAATCCCTGCCGCTTTCGCGTTACAGGGATTTTGCGTCGGGCTAGCCTCGTCCTATCGTCCAGGAATCCGGCGACCCTTCGGCGCGCTCCCTGAGGACGAAGAGCGGCCGCTCAGCCCTTACCGGCAGGTCTCCTGGCTCTCGAGTCGTCGCCTCTCCCGCGCCTTCCCATCCTGAACGGACAGTGGCTTCAGCGGGTGGCTACCCGATTACAGTGGCGCCTCCGCAGCGGATTCTCACCGCTTTCCCTATTCGCGCTCGGTTCACGAGCGCACCGGACTAGGTTGGCCTTATGCCTTATGTTGGTTGAGCGGATATTAACAGCGCCCAACAGCGCTGTCAACCCGCATCTTGCGTCTGGAACCTGTGTCCCAGATTGGTATGCAGGATTTTCACCCTCACCCCAACCCTCTCCCTGAGGGAGAGGGGGAACGATCACTCCAACAGGCGGCGCCTACTATCTCAGAACAGGCTCCTTGCGTTGGAGCGTCGTCCGGCGGCCCGCGCTTCTAGGCGCCTCTCCGCCGCGCCGCCCGGGCGGGCCAGACCGCCAGCGCGACCTTTCCGCCGGCGAGCGTTCTGAACCTGCCAGCCTTGTCCTGAGACACTGAAGCGGAGACCGACGTCCGGTTTACTTCGAACCTGGCGAGTATGCGCTCCTCCAGCTCGGCCATGGGTATCGGCTCGCCGCGCTCGGTCAGCAGCAGCGCGATCTCATCTCCGATGCCCGTCCGTCGCGCCGGTTTCAGATGCTCGTCGAGTTTGCCGTCATGCACCCCTATGTCCCACTCCGCCAATCCGTAGATGCCGGGACCCGCCCACTTGAAGTGATTCTTGTAGCGGTCTATCCAAGCGTGGACGTTGCGGTCTGACATGGCGAATCTGTCGGGCAGCAGTGGGCGTATGCGCCTGGAAATCTCCTTGTAGTGCAGCGGCCTTCCCTCATCGCGGATTACCGACGTGAGGGCAAGCAGCCGTTGCGATCGCTTGCTGAGCCGCGAATGCGCGCGATCGGTCAACGCGCAGAGACCGTCTCCGTCCACGCGGACGCCGAGCATAAACTCGACGCGAAGCCGCAGGTCCAGATCGGGCCAATCCGCCAGCGCGTCGCGCGCTTCGGGGACGCGTCGGATGGCAGAGTCGAGCTGGTAAAGGGACAGAGGGGTCGCGCTCTCCATGAGCGCGCGAACTACGCGCGAGTCCACCGCGCCCAGCGGCTTGCGTTCAGCGTGTCGCCCATCGTCGTCCCAAGACGGCAGCGCCGCGGCGCCTCTTCTCAGTGACGCTTGGCGCGGTCTGGCGTGGACGTCATCGACCACCAGACGCAGCAGACCGAGATTCGCGGAGGCGGCGTCGCCGGCGGCGTAGGACAGCGCAGTCGCCAAGTCTTCGCTCGTCAGGCGCTCGCCAACGCGCTCGGCGAACGCTTCCATCCGCCTCATGCAACGGGCCGTGTCATCCGAGTACTCGCGCTCCACGCGCCCGGACAGATTCGCCAGCGCCTTCCTCTGCACCTGCCGAACGCGCTCACGCGTAATGCCCAGCCTGCGCCCAACCTTTTCCAACGTCTGCTTCTCGCCGTCCCGCAGTCCCAACCGCAGCGTGAGTATCTCCATATCGCGCGCTTCGTCGAGCAGCGCGAGCGCGCCCCGGACCCACTCCGCAAGCGTCTCAGATACTGCGATGACTGAGTGATCCTCCTCTTCCAACACTGCCGCGCTACCCATAACGAGCCTGCTCCTTGCATACACCATTCATCTGGGCGATTATACGATATATGATATAATGTGTCAATAAATTTCGCCGAGGGACCGGGAGCTATGTGCGGCGACGCCCTACGTAGCGCGCGCCGCCGGATGCTGTACACTGAGGATATGACGCTGGAGCAAGACATCAAATCTCTCGCGCTGGAGCTGGGTTTCGACCGCGTGGGCATCACGGACGCAGAGCCGTTCGCGCGCGACGAAGCGGCGGCGGTGGAGCGCGTGCGCGACGGGCTGATGGACGGGCTGCCCTGGTACACGGAGGAGCGGGTTCGGCGCATGAACCGTCCGAAGTTGATGCTGGACGGAGCTCGCTCGGTCATATCGCTGGCTATGAGCTACAAGACGGACGATCCGCCGACGGGCGAGGCGAACCTGCGCGGCAAGGTCGCGCGCTACGCATGGGGTCGAGACTACCATAGCCTGATGAAGGCGAGGCTGCGCCGGTTCGTTAGAGAGTTGCCGGACGTAGTTGGCGGCGCGATTCGCGCCCGCTACTTCGTGGACGACGGCCCGATGAACGACCGCGCCGCCGCCGAGCGCGCCGGGATCGGCTGGTTCGGCAAGAACACCAACATCCTCACGCCTTCGCACGGCTCGTGGGTGTTCCTCGCAGAGGTTGTTACGGACCTGGAACTGACGCCCGACGCGCCGCTGAAGAAGACGTGCGGCGAGTGCGTCCGCTGCATACCCGCCTGCCCGACCGACGCCATCGTCGCGCCATTCGTGATCGATAACCGCCGGTGCATCTCCTTCCTGACCATAGAGCTGCGCGGTCCAATTCCGCGAGAGCTGCGCCCGCTGGTCGGCGACTGGGTATTCGGGTGCGACATCTGCCAGGAGGTCTGCCCGGTCAATCGCAAAGCCGCCGCGAGCCGCGAGCCGGAGCTTCGCAAACGGCACGACTTCGACGCGCCGGAGCTCATTCCACTACTGTATTTAAACGAAACCGAGTTCAGGAGCCGGTTCGAGGGCAGCCCGATACGCCGCGCGAAGCTGGACGGGCTTCAGCGCAACGTGTGCGTCGCGCTGGGAAATCTGGGAGACGCGCAGGCGATACCGGCGCTGGCGCATACGCTGAGCGCGGGCGGGCCGCTGACGCGGCGCCACGCGGCCTGGGCGCTTGGCCGAATCGGAGGCGCGGAGGCGCGAGCCGCGCTGAGCGCCGCGCTGGAGACAGAGGATGGGGAGGAGACGCGCACGGAGATCGTCGAGGCGTTGGGAGAATTCAACGCAAAGGCGCGGAGACGCAAAGGGAAGTTGACAATAGAAGGAGACTCTTTGCGTTGACTTCATGCGGCTTTCGCAGTTAGACCGCTACTGCTCGAAGAAGTCCAGGTCTATGGAGAAGGCGGCCGCCAGCAGCATCAGCCGCATCTCTTGGCTGCGCTCAGTATGACCGAACTCGACTCTGAACGTATCGGCGTCGGTGAACATTTCGCGGCCTAAGCCCGACCACTCTTTGGTGATGCGGCCTACTTCTACGCCTTGCGGGTCGTCTATGAAGAACGTGAATGGACGCGGGATGACTCTGCCCCGTATCAGCCCCACGTTGCGCCGCGCCGAGTCGGTGAGGGTGATCTTGCGGTTGAAGAACCCCCACTGCCGGTTGAGCGTTCCTATGGGCCTGCCGGCGCCGTCGCGCACGTTCATCTGCGGGCGGAACCAGAAGAAAGCGCGGTCAGCGGTCATCACGGGTCTGCCGTCCGAATCTACGACATGGATTTCGAGAGGTCTGTGTGTCTTGAGAAATACGCGGGCGATTCCGCCGGAGGTTTCGTAGGCGAAGCATACTTGCTCGCCGTCGGGGGTGAGGACGGCGTACTGGTTGCGCGTCTCGATTCCAACGACGGCTTCCAACATTTCCACGCGCTGCTCGACTATCAGCTCGTCGCACAGTGTGAGGTCTATCATGAGGGAGTCCCCTAGTCTTCTCTGGGAGCGACTCTTATCTTACTGGCTACATCGTAACTGAAGACCAGTTCGACGTCGTCGCAGCCGAGGGTGATGACGCCGCGCGTTCGGGCGGCTTCTTTTACGTCGACCTCGCGTCCGGGTATCAAGCCCTGTTCGACGAAGTAGGTCAGAAGCGCCTGATCGTCTTCGGGCACGGAGTAGATGACCAGCGCGTCTCCCTCCTTCGCCTCGTCGAGCGTCTTTGCGTTCTTGTTGGGAACGTACCTGCTGCCCGGTATCGGATGCCCGAACGGGCAGGTGATCGGGTCTCCGAGCGCGAGGACGATCTTTTCCTCGAGATACTGGGATATGGCGTGTTCGAGGCGGTGGGCTTCGATGTGAGCGAGGTGCAGATCTACGCCGAGCAGGTCAACTACGAGACACTCAGCAAGGCGATGACGCCGGACGATGCTGGCGGCGGACCTGCGTCCTTTGCGAGTCAGCACAACCTCTTTCGCCGTAGTCGTCTCCACAAGGCCTTCGCGCGAGAGGCGGCGAATCATGCCGCCGACGGACGGGAGCGAGGTTCCCAATCCCTCATCCACCGGCAGGGTCTTGAGGTGTTCGGCGAGTACCGTAAGGGTAACGCGAACCTCTTGCTCATCAAGTCGGAAGATGGACAGCAGGTAGTTCTCTACGGCCATGGACAGTCGAGCGGCGGAGGCTCTATTTGCCCGGCTGCGCGATTTCGGGGCGGAGGGCATACGCAACCTCCCAATTCACCAAAGATATATCGTATGCCCAGATTGTAACAGAACCGCGCGATTTTAACGCAGAGGCGCAGAGGACAGAATGTATTTCTGTGCGTCCCCGCGCCCCCGCGTTTAGATGTGGCGGAAGTGGGTCTTAGCGCTTAGTCCACTGCTTGGCTTTGCGGGCGCGGGCGAGACCGTACTTCTTGCGCTCCTTCTCGCGGGCGTCGCGGGTGAGCAAGCCGGCGCGCTTGAGCGGGGCGCGCAGCGACGGATCTGCCACCTGCAGCGCGCGCGCGATGCCGTGCCTCAAGGCTCCCGCCTGGCTCACTACGCCTCCGCCGCGTATCTTGGCGGAAATGCGGAACTGACCGTGCGAACTGGTGGCGTCGAACGGTTCCGCGATCAGCTGCTGCCACGAATCCCAGGGGAATACCTCGTCGAGCGGCTTGCCGTTCACCTGGTCGGCGCCTGAATCCGTGTACAGCCGGACCTGCGCCACCGATGTCTTGCGCTTGCCGATCGCGTAGTAGTAATGCTGCTGTTCCTGTACCAATCTATGCCTCCGTCTGGCTTGCGATATTGGCCCGCATTTGTGCCTCGTGCGGATGATCGGGGCCGACATACACCTTCATTCGCTTCAGCATCTTCCTGCCGAGCGAGTTCTTCGGCAGCATACCCTTCACCGCCTGGCGTATCACCCTGTCGGGATGCTTCTCGAGCATATCGGCGAGTGTGCGCTCGGTCAGGCCGCCGTGGTATCCGCTGTGCCGGTAGTACATCTTCTGCTGTACCTTCCTGCCGGTAACGCGAATCTTCTCCGCATTGGTGACGACCACGTAGTCGCCCGTGAGCAGGTGGGGGACATACATCGGATTGTGTTTGCCGTTGAGAATCGTGGCTATGTGAGTGGCCAGACGGCCGAGCGTCTGCCCCTCCGCATCCACGACATGCCACTTCGGATTCAAGTCCGACGCCTTCGTCTCATAGGGCTTTGAGCTTGCTACCATCGTTCTGTTCCTGTTCTCCCAGTTTCCGCAATCGTTTGGTTGACATTCGATCTTCATACTTCACGCTCACCAGGCATAGGCCGCGCGCCGGCAGCGCGCGCGCCACGGGGGCGCCTTCCATCCGGCAGACCTGCATTCGCACGTCTTCGAGCGTTAGGCGGCCCTGTCCCACATCCACCAGCGCGCCGGCCATGCGCCGCACCTGGTGAGGCAGGAACGCGCTGCCTTCGACCTCGATCTGGATGATGCCTTCGCCGTCCGGCTTCACATCCACGCGATCTACGCGCCTGACCGAGCTTGCCGCCGGATCTTCGAGGCGTCCGCCGAAGTTGGCGAAATCGTGAGCGCCAACCATCATCTTGGCCGCCGCGCGCATAGCCTCCACGTCCGGCATACGGTTGAGCCGGTGAGTGGCGCGTCGCAGGAGCGGCGAGCGAGTTTCGGACACCAGCAGGGTATATCTGTACACCCTGCCAGTGGCGTGGCGTCTCGGGTCGAACCCGTCGGGCGCTACGCTGGCCGACTTCACGACGACGTCGTCCGGCAGTCGCGCGTTCAGCGCGCGCAGGACCGTGTCGGGGGCGTATGGCGCATCTGTATCGAACGCCACCACCTGTCCCAGCGCGTGAACGCCCGCATCGGTGCGCCCCGCCGCCTTGATCCTCACCGCCCGTCCGGTGAGCGATTGTATTGCGTTTTCAAGCTGCCGTTGAACCGACGGCGCGTTCTTCTGGTATTGGAAGCCGCTGTAATCGGTCCCATCATATTCTACTGTCAGCGCCAGGCGCATATCACGCCCTCGTCGAACAGTGTCGGAAACGTCTTCTACCTAAATCAACTCCACCATGGCCATGTCGGCCGCGTCGCCTTTGCGCTTTCCCAGCTTGTAGGTTCGGGTGTAGCCGCCCTCACGGTCGCCGTATCGCTCGGCGAGGTCGTCGAATACCTTGCGAACCGCTTCTTTGCTGGTCAGCAGGGCCGCCGCCTGTCTGCGATGGTGCAGGCTGCCCTTCTTGCCGAGCGTAATCACTTTCTCCGCCATGCGCCGCGCCTCGAACGCCTTCGCCTCGGTGGTCTTGAGCGTCTCGTTGAGCACGAGATTCGTAACCATGCCCCTCAGCATCAACATTCTGTGCTGCGTTGGCCGGTTCAGCTTCTTTCCCGAAAGCCGGTGTCTCATCTCAGTTACTCCTGTTCCGCCTGATCCTCGTCTTCGCCCTCTTCCGAAGCCCGATCCGGGTCCAGGTGCGCGGGCAGGAGGTCTTTCTCCCTGAGCTTGTCGTACAGTTCGGTGTACGACTTCTCGCCGAAGTTGCGTATGTTGAGCAGGTCTTCCTTGCTGGACTGCAGCACCTCGCCGACCCTGTCTATGCCGGCGCGCTTGAGGCAGTTTAGCGTGCGGGAGCTTAGGTGCAGTTTCTCCACCGGCACGTTGAAGTGCTCCGGCGGGATGTTCAGCGAGAGGACAGGGCGACCGTCCGGCCCCTCCTCGGGCGCTTCCTCGGTGTTCACGAACACGTAGAACTGCTTGACCAGCATATCCGAAGCCCGCCTGATCGCGTCCAGGGGCGTGATCGAGCCGTCCGTCCAGATCTCCATAATCAGCCGCTCGAAGTCGGTGCGTCGCCCGACGCGGGTGCGCTCGACGGTGTAGTTGACCTTCTTGGTAGGCGTAAAGATGGCGTCCACCGGAAGCGTGCCGATGGTCTGTCCCTCTCCTTGCGGCGCCTCGCGGTAGCCTTTGTCGCGCTCGATGTTCATCTCGATCGAGATTGTGGCGTCGGACGAATCGAGCGTGGCGATGTGCTGTTCGGGGTTGACCACCTCGAAGTCTGCCGACGCCATGATGTCGGCGGCGCACACCTGGCCCTCTCCCGCCACTTCAAGCCGAAGTTTGCCGGGCCTGTCCACGTCCGACCGCAGCCGGACCGCCTTGATGTTCAGCAGTATCTCGGTAACTTGCTCGCGGATGTTGGGTATAGTCTGGTACTCGTGCTGTACGCCCTCTATCTTGACGGACGTTATGGCCGTCCCTTCCAGGCCGTTGTACAGCACTCGGCGCATCGGGTTGCCGAGGGTTATTCCGTAGCCGGGTTCCAGCGGTTCGATGATGAACCTGCCGTACTCCGCCTCGTTCACATCTACGGCGATGGACGGGTCGGGTATCTCTACCTCTTCGTCCTCGATGATGTCCGGGAGCGCATAAGCCAGATCGGTTGTTGTCAGCAAAGTCATGCGGGCGCCCTCCTGTTTGGCAATTGTTGGTGAATCGCTCTACTTGGAGTAGAACTCGACGACCAGCCGCGCTTCGATGCCGGTTTCGATCTCCGTGGCGTCCGGCAGCGACAAGACCTCGCCCGTGATGTTGGCGACGTCGAGTCTCAGCCAGCCCGGCACCGGACGCTTGGGCAGCCCAGCGGTCAGATCCTGGATGAACTGAGGCGTCGAGCCGTTGTTGCCGGCGCGCTTCCAGGCGATCGCGTCGCCCGGCTTGACCAGATACGATGGGATGTCCATGCGCCGTCCGTTCACCGTCAGGTGGCCGTGGTTGACCAGCTGCCTGCCCTGCGCGCGCGAGTCTGCCATGGACAGCCGATACATCACGTTGTCCAGCCGCGTTTCGAGGATGCTGAGCAGGTTATCGCCGGTAACGCCCGGCTGTGAGCGCGCCATCTCGAAGTACTTTCGGAACTGTCGCTCCAGCACTCCGTAGGTCAGCCGCGCCTTCTGCTTCTCGCGCAGCTGCAGCGCCCACTCCGACGGCCTGCGCCGCCGCGGAATCGCGTCTCCCGGCGGGCGTCGCCTGCGCTCGACCGCGCAGCGCGGCGTGTAGCACCGCTCGCCCTTCAGAAACAACTTCTCGCCCACGCGCCGGCACTTGCGGCACACGGCATCCTTGTATCTTGCCATTTTGTTCTATCCGTCCCTTGCGCTATCTGAGTCGTCTTGTTCGGTATATTCAGTTTCGATATATTCAGCGTCTTCGGCAGCCACTCCCATCTCGCGGGATAGCTGCGACATGGTGAAATCCTCTTTGCGTACCCGTATATCGAAGTACAGCAGCGCGAACGCGATGTAGATTATGGGCGTTACCAATATGCCCAGGATGATCTGCCCCGCGTCCAGCAGCAGATCGCCCACGACGCTGATGTCGTCTCCTACGGATACCACCTGCGCCGCCACGCCGAACGGCAATAGCACTACAATCGTCATTCCCACAAATACCATGCCGTACACAAACAGGTTCCAGATGATCCGAAACTCCGAGCCGCGCGCGAGCTGGATGCCGCGTCTCAGCATACCTAGCGCCCGGTAGCCCTCGAACATGACCGCTGGACCGGCCAACGTCAGGTAGATCGAGATTAGGATCATCGTCGCCAATAGCCCGGACATTATCAGGAGCCGCGCCACCTCCACAGTCTCCGGCTCGGCTTGCAGGTTGGGCGCGACTGCGATCAGAGCGGTTGTAACTACCGCTGAGATCAGTCCGAGTATCGAGATCGAAACCGCGCGCCACAGCGTTCGCGCGTAGCAGACGCCGATAATGACACGACCGGAGGCGTAGTGCTGTCCCACCGCGTATATTGTCGCCGCCGCCGCGAAGGTCAGGACGACCGTACTGATAAAGTTCACTGCCAGCGTTACCGGCTCGCTACTTGCCGGGAGCAGCGTCAGGATCGCTACCGGCAACTGCGCTATCGCGTTGAGCGTGATAACCGACCGGAAGCGCGCGAAGTATATGGCGAACGCCTCGCTGATGATAGCGAACGCGCCGCGCGGCTCCAGTTCCTGGCGTTGGGGCTGTTCGGGGCGACCGCCTTCCACACTCCGGCTTCCCTTGCTCCAGCTAGACTCGGCGCCGCTTGGGCGGGCGGCAGCCGTTGTGTGGAATCGGCGTAACGTCTCGGATCGAGGTTACCAGAATGCCCGCGCCCTGAAGCGCGCGGATCGCCGCTTCCCGGCCCGAGCCGGGTCCGCGAACGAAGACCTCCACCTGTCGAACGCCGTGCTCCATTCCCTTCCTGGCCGCGTCTTCGCCGGCGCGCTGCGCCGCGAACGCGGTGGATTTGCGCGAGCCTCTGAATCCGACTGTGCCGGAGCTGCCCCAGGCGATCGTGTTTCCCTGCGGATCGGTTATCGTGATTATCGTGTTATTGAACGTGGACTGGATGTAAGCCCTGCCCACCGGAACGGACTTGCGCTCTCTGCGCCTGGACCGCGGTCTTCGCGCCATGTTTCGCTCTCAACCTCGCACTTGTGTCTTTTCGGTTAATTCTTGTTGGCGGTTTACTTCTTGGTGGTAGTTCGTCCTCTACCGGCGACGGCTACGCGCTTGCCGCGCTTGGTGCGCGCGTTGGTCTTGGTGCGCTGGCCGCGAACCGGAAGCCCTCGCCTGTGTCGAAGGCCGCGGTACGAGCCGATGTCCATGAGCCGTCGGATGTTCATGTTGACTTCGCGCCGCAGGTCGCCCTCGACCACCTTTTCGCGGTCCACCACCTCGCGGATACGCGCTAGTTCGGCGTCCGCAAGGTCTCGCACCTTTGGGTTGCCCAACACGCCCGCGCGTTCGCACACGTCGGCGGCCTGATGCGGCCCAATGCCGTATATGCTGCGGAGGGCGATCTCTACCCGCTTGTTGTCGGGGATGTTCACTCCGGATACTATCGCCATGTCCCTACCCCTGCCTCTGCTTGTGCTTTGGATTTTCGCAGATGATGAGCACCCTTCTGTGCCGGCGAATCACCTTGCACTTGGCGCATCTTACTTTAACCGACGCTGAGACTTTCATTTCGACCTCGGGTATCTTCAGAATCTGGGGACTCTAGGTCTGTGGATCGGGCCTACCTGAAGCGGTAGGTTATCCTGCCTCTGGTCAGATCGTAAGGAGAGAGTTCGACCAGCACGCGGTCGCCCGGCAGCACTCGTATGAAGTTGAGCTTCAGCTTGCCGGATACGTATGCGAGAACGCGGTGCCCGTTCGCAAGCTCCACCCTGAAGCTCGCGTTGGGCAGCGACTCGGTAACGGTTCCCTCTACCTCGATCGCCTCTTTCTGCTTCTTTGTCGTTGCCTTTGCCATCAGACTCCTTTCGAGTCATCACCGGCGCCGCTCCTACCTAAGCTGAGCCTAAGCGAGTCGTTACAACCGGGCCATCCCTGGTTATCATTATCGTATCTTCGAAGTGCGCCGACAGGCTTCCGTCCGCTGTGGACACCGTCCATCCGTCGGGCAGCACCTTCGTCTTCGAGGTTCCTATGTTCAGCATCGGTTCCACGGCCAGCGCCATCCCCCGGCGCAGAGTCAGCCCTCTGCCGGCTCTGCCGTAGTTCGGCACAGACGGCTCTTCGTGCATATTAAAGCCTATTCCGTGCCCTACGTACTTCTTCACAACGCTGTATCCAAGTCCCTCGGCGTACCGTTGGATGGCGTTGGATACGTCGCCGAGCCGTCCTCCGGCTCTGATTCTTCCGATACCCCGGTCGAGCGATTCGAGCGTCGCCGCCATCAGCCGCCGCGCCTCGTCGCTAACCTCGCCTACGCCTATGCTGAACGCGCTATCGCCGTGCAGGCCGCCGTAGATAGCGCCCACGTCCACACTCAGAATATCTCCCTCTTTCAATCGCCGCTTGCCGGGTATGCCGTGAACGATCTCATCATTTATCGAAGCGCATATCGTCGCGGGAAACGCATACGGCATGGACATCCCAGGGTTGTATCCCTTGAACGACGGCACAGCGCCCAGCTTTCGTATGGTGCGCTCCGCAATCGCGTCCAACTCCCGCGTTTCGATACCCGGTTCGACCGCCTCCATCATGTTTTGTTGGGCGCGCGCGACTATCTGACCGGCCTGGTACATTAGCCGCATCTCGCTGGCGGACTTTATGGTTACGCCGTTCGGCGTTCTAGCCATATACCCGACACCCTCTCAAACGCCATTTGAACGTTCTTCCGAACGCCTAACAGTTAGTTTACAAAATAGCCGCCGCTAGAACAAGGCTGGGGCAAGCGCTCGCAATCGCCAACGGGTTACGCGCCGACCGCCGCGGCAAGCGCCGCGCCCACGGCTTCCACCGGCCGCTCGCCGTCCACCTCCGACAGATTGCCCGATTCGCGGTAGTATTGTACGAGTGGCTCGGTCTCTCGGTTATATACTTCGATCCGTTTCGCCACCACTTCGGCCTTGTCGTCGTCGCGCTGATACAGCTCGCCGCCGCAGTCGTCGCACGCGCCGGCATCGGCGGGCGGAGACGAGTTCAGGTTGTACGGCCTCTGGCACTCGACGCAGATTATCCTGCCGCTCAGCCGCCTCACGAGCTCGTCGTCGGATACGCGTATGAATACCACGCGGTCTATGCCGCCGCGCTCGGCCACCGCCTCGTCGAGTGAGCGCGCCTGCGCCTGTGTGCGCGGGAAGCCGTCGAGCACGAAGCCGGATGCGTGATCGGGGTTCTCGATCCACTCCCGCACCATGCGGATGGTAACGTCGTCCGGCACATAGACGCCGCGCTCCATGTATGAACGGGCGAGCCTGCCCAGCTCCGTGTCCCGTCGCTGGTGGTCGCGAAACAGATCGCCGGACGACACGGCATGGATGCCGAGCGACTCGGCGAGGCTCGCCGCCTGCGTACCCTTGCCCGATCCGGGCGGCCCCATCAAGATTATGTTCATGTCGATTCCTGTTTTGGGCAACTGGGTGAAGGCGGGGTTTTCACCCCCATCCTAACCTTCCCCCATCAAGGGGGAAGGGAGTTTTAGGACTACCTGATGAATCCTTCGTAGTTGCGCATCAGTAGTTGCGCTTCCAGCTGGCGCATCGTGTCGAGCGCGACGCCGACCATGATCAGCAGGCTCGTGCTGGAAAGCGTCAGCGCGCGTATATCCGTAGCCTGCGTTACGAAGTACGGGATGATGGCTATAATGCCCAAGAATAGCGCGCCACCCCAAGTGATGCGAATTATGACCCTGTTGAGGTATTCCTGAGTCGGTCGTCCCGGGCGGATGCCCGGTATGAAGCCGCCGTTGCGCTGCAAGTTTTCGGCCAAGTTCTGCTGCTGGAAGATGACCAGCGTATAGAAGAACGTGAATATAACCACCAGGAAGAATACCGCCGCCCAATACGGGAAGTTCGACGGGTCCAGCGTATTGGTGAAGAACCTCGCCAGCCTCGAGAAGAACGATTGGGACAGGGGATCCTGGAAGTAGCTGAATATGGTAGCCGGCAGGATGATGATGCTGAACGCGAATATCAACGGTATCATGCCCGCGCTGTTGACGCGCAGCGGCAGGAACGTCGCTCCGGTCTGGCGCTGCATCTGCCCGCCCCGGTATATGCTGCGTCCGTACTGTACCGGCACGCGCCGCTGCGCCTCGTTGAACAGCACGATTACGAATATGATGCCAAATCCGAAGATTCCGAGAAGCAGCAGCCCGGCCGCCTGGTCGCTCTCCAAGAATCCCTGTCCTATGACGGTCGGGAAGTTAGCCACGATGCCGCCGAAGATGATTAGCGATATGCCGTTGCCCAGCCCGCGCTCAGTGATTAGCTCGCCCAGCCACACCAGGAACATGGTGCCCGCGACCATGGAGATCAGCATTGCCGCCGTTCCGATGTTCAGGCCGAAATCCACGCCCGGCAGCACGCCTGACTGACGCAGCAGCGTAAGCTGTCCCCACGACTGGAGGAACGCTATCGGCACCGTCGCGTAGTGGGTTATCTGGTTGATGCGCTGGCGTCCCATCTCGCCCTCTTGCGAGATCGCCTTGAGCTGTGGAATCGCGGGAACGAGTATCTGCATCACGATGGACGCGGTGATGTACGGATAGACGCCCAGCGCGGCGACGCTGAGGTTCGACAGCGCGCCGCCGCTGAACAGGTCCAGGAATCCGAGAAGCGCCTGCTGCTGGAACGCCTGCTGAAGCGCCTGCGTATCCACGCCCGGCACCGGCACCTGCGCCACGAACCTGAACACCACGAGCATCGCCAAGGTGAACAGTATCTTCGAGCGCACGTCCGGGACGCGCATCGCGTCCATCATGGACTGTACCAGCTGTGGGCGGGAGGACTGGGACTGCGCCCTCGCTCCGGCCCCGGGTCGCATAGCCACTATTCGATCACCGTAACCGAGCCGCCGGCGGCCTCGATCTTCGATCGCGCCGAGGCGGAGAACTTGTGCGCCGATACGTTGAGCGGAACGTCTATCTCACCCCGTCCGAGCACCTTGTACGGGCCTTCCATGTAGTTGAGGAAGCCGACCCGCACGAGCAACTCCTGCGTAACCTCGGTACCGGCGGGGAACAGGTTGAGCTGATCGACGTTCACGAGGCCCCACTCCTGGCGGAATATGTTGGTGAATCCGCGGATGGACGGGAGGCGCTTCAGAAGCGACAATTGGCCGCCCTGGAACTTCACCATGGCGGAGGAGCCGCTGCGGGACTTCTGCCCTTTCAGCCCGCGTCCGGCGTAGGTGCCGTATCCGCTGCCGTCGCCGCGCCCGACGCGCTTCCTGTTCTTCTTCGCCCCCTTGGGGGAGCGGATCAAGTGTTGCTGCATATCGAATCTACCACCTACTCGTCTTCCACCGGCGCTACCGTTACCAGGTGGCGCACCTTGTGGACAACGCCCATTATGGACGGCGAATCTTCGTGTATCACGGTCTGGTTCAGGCGTCTCAGACCGAGACCGGCGATCGCCCTCTTCTGAGAGGCTTCGTAGCCTATCGCGCTCTTCTTCCACGTTATCGCTATCTTAGCCATTGGCCAGGTTCTCTTCCGCTTGGTGTGTCGTGATCGAGACGAATGTTTCGCCGCGCCGCTCCTCTATTCGGTGACAGGCGCGGGCGCGGGCGCGGCTTCCGGCCCGGCAGGGGCGGTCGCTTCGGCAGCGGCCGCCTCGGCCGCTTCTCTTTCGCGCTCCGCCTGCTGTTCGGCGCGACGCCGCGCCTCAGCCTGCTCGCGATCCTGAATCGCTTGCACCAAATTCCGACGTTTCTGAAGTTCGACGTCGGGCAGGCGCATCTGCTTCAGCGCCTCGAAAGTCGCCTTGACCACGTTCACCGGGTTGTTGCTGCGACGCGACTTGGTGAGGATGTCTCGCACGCCGGCAAGCTCGACGACCGCGCGAACCGCGCCACCGGCGATGACTCCCGTTCCGGGCGCGGCCGGCTTCAGCATGACCTGAGCGCCGCCGTACTTCCATACGATCTCATGTGGGATGGTCGAACCGGACAGCGGCACTTCGATCATGTTGGCGCGCGCGTTCACCCCGCCCTTGCGGACGGCGTCCGGCACCGCGTCGGCTTTGCCCATGCCGATTCCTACTTTGCCCTCGCCGTCTCCAACGACCACAATGGCGTTGAAGCTGAGGTGTCGCCCACCCTTGACAACCTTTGCCACGCGGTTGATGCGGACGACCCTCTCGGTGATAGGCTGGTCTTCTTGATCTTCGCCCCGGTGAGAGCGGTTCTGCTGCGATCTGTAATTGGTAGTCACTAGAAGACCAACCCTCCTTTGCGGGCGGCGTCGGCCAGCGCCTTCGTCCTGCCGTGATACTTGAAGCCGCCCCTGTCGAACACGACGGATTTCACGCCCAGTTCGACGGCGCGCTCAGCCACAAGCGCCCCCACCATCGCGGACACATCGGTCTTGGAAGCCTTGGGGGTTCCGTTCACCTGATCCCGTATCGCGGGGTCCAGGCTGGACGCCGAGGCGACGGTATGCCCACGCGAATCGTCTATCACTTGAACGTAGATGTGGTTGAGACTGCGGAATACGGCCATTCTCGGGCGCTCCGCGGCGCCCCTGATCTTTCTTCTAACGCGCCGGTGGCGCATCTGCCTGCGCGCCTTGCGCATCTTCAACTGTGGCAACGTGGCTCTCCTATCCTACGCTCTTCGGGCGCTCTTGCCGGCCTTGAGGTGCACCACCTCGTTGGTGTATCGGATGCCCTTGCCCGTATAGACGTTGGGCGGGCGCACCTTCCTGATTTCCGCCGCAAGCTGGCCAACCGCCTGCTTGTCTATCCCCTGAACGCGAATGCGGTTGTTGCCTTCTACGACGAGCGATATCCCTTCCGGCGGGTCTATCTGCACCTGGTGGCTCAGCATCACGCTCAGCGCAATGCCTTTGCCAGTCTGCGCTACGCGGTAGCCGACGCCGACGAGATCGAGGGTTTTCTCGAATCCCTCGTTAACTCCGGTAACCATGTTGTTGATGAGGCTGCGAGTAAGGCCGTGGAGCGCCTTGTGCTGTCCCGAGTCGCTGGGTCTGCTCACGACTACCGAGCCGTTCTGCCGCGAGATTGCCATCTCCGGGTGGAAGCTGCGGTTCAGCTCGCCGCGCGGCCCCTTGACCGTTACGGATTGGCCGTCCACCTCTACGTTCACGCCCGACGGCACCGTTATCGCCTGATTGCCTATTCTGGACATCTTCTCACCACCTGATCATTATCGGATCATCCGAGTCGTTGGTCGTCTCTCCAGGGGGGCGTCGCCGCTACCACACGTAGCAGAGCAGCTCGCCGCCGATGCCGTTGCGCCATGCCTGGCGTCCGGTCATTACGCCCTTGGAGGTGGAGACCATCGCCACGCCCAGCCCGCCGTAGTAGCGAGGAATCTCGCCCTTGCCGACGTACACGCGCAAGCCCGGCTTGCTCACCCTCTTCAACCCGGTGATGGCCGGCTCGGAGCGGCTGCGGTAGTGCAACTTTACCCGGATGTTGGCCTGTGGCCCGCCGGTCCTCACGAGATCGTATCCCTCGACGAAACCTTCTTCCGCCAGGATGCGCGCCAACTCGACCTTCAGCTTGGACGCGGGGATGTTCACCGACTCGTGC
Source organism: Dehalococcoidia bacterium (assembly GCA_034420955.1). GTDB lineage: Bacteria > Chloroflexota > Dehalococcoidia > Lucifugimonadales > UBA1123 > VXRN01. Next base: position 14,425 of record DAOUKV010000002.1, on the reverse strand, counting down.
CGCGCGTTCACAGCGTTGCGAATGCGCGTGAGCATATCCGCGATTGGGTCCGTTACAGACATGGTGTCGCTCTCCTACCAGCTTGCCTTGCGCACGCCGGGCAGCAGCCCTTCGAGCGCCATGTTCCTGAAGCAGATGCGGCACAGCCCGAAGTGCCTGATGTACGCCTTCGGCCTTCCACAGTTGTTGCACCTGTTGTGCTCTCGCACCTTGAATCGCTGGGGTCTCTTCCAGCGCTCGATCTTCGACTTCTTTGCCATATCGTCTGCCTTGCCGTCTCTCTGTTGTTCCGATTCGGGTATTTGCGCCGCCGCTAGACGCCGATGCCTACAATATTAGGGATGTGGGCGGCTGTCCGCTCTGCGTTCTGGCGAACGGCATCCCAAGCAACTCCAGCAGCCGCAGCCCTTCCTGGTCGTTGGGCGCGCTGGTAACGATGACTATCTGAAGGCCGCGAAGCCTGTCCACGGCGTTGTAGTCTATCTCCGGGAATATCACCTGGTCTCTGAGGCCCAGAGAATAGTTGCCCCGTCCGTCGAACGAGTTTCTGGACACTCCCTGGAAGTCGCGGATGCGGGGCAGCGCCGAGTTGACGAGCCGGTCATAGAACTCGTACATTCGCCTGCCTCGCAGCGTAACCGTCAGGCCGATGGGCATCCCGTCGCGTATCTTGAACTGCGCGATGGACCTCTTGGCGCGCGTTACCAGCGGCTTCTGGCCGCTGATGGCAGTCAGGTCGGCTGTCGCCGCCTCCATCGCGCGCGCGTTCGTCAGCGCTTCGCCCATGCCGATGTTCAGCACGATCTTTTCCAGCCTCGGCGCCTGCATGGGGCTGGTATAGCTAAACTCGCGCATCATCTGCGGGCCGATGTCGCTTCTGAGCCTTTCGAGAAGGCGCGGCAACGCGCGTCCGTTTCCCGATCCGTTATGTGACTGCTGCTGCGTCGTCATTCGATCACTTCACCACATTTCTTGCAGTTTCTCACCTTGGCGCCGTCCGGCAGGGACGAAAAGCGTATGCGAACCGGCGAATCGCATCGTTCGCAGTAGAACGCGAGGTTCGCCACCGGCACGGGCATCTCTTTTTCTATGATGCCGCCCTGCTGAAACGCGCCCTGGGGTTTCTGGTGGCGCTTCATCACGTTCACGCCTTCGACCGCCGCGCGGTTTCGCTTGGCGTCCACGCGGATGACCCTGCCGCGCTTGCCCCGGTCTCGACCCTTGGTAACCAGAACATTGTCATTCGTCCGCAGTCGCACTAGAGCACCTCCGGCGCCAGCGATACTATTCGCATGAAGTTCCGGTCCCTTAGCTCACGGGCTACGGGGCCGAATATGCGCGTGCCGCGCGGCATCTGGTCGTCGTTGATGATGACCGCCGCGTTGTCGTCAAACTTGATTCGGGAGCCGTCCACCCTCCGCGCGGGGTGCTTGGTGCGGACGACTACGGCCTTGACCACCTCGCCTTTGCGAACGGCGGCCGCCGGAGCCGATTCCTTGACGGATGCGACTATGACGTCGCCCACGTGGGCGTACTGCCTGCCGCTGCCGCCGGGCACTCCGATGCAGCTTATGGTCTTCGCCCCCGAGTTGTCGGCCACCTTGAGCCTTGTGTATATCTGGATCATCTCACTGTCTCGCTTCTGGACATTCGCCTTGCCCGGTAACCCGGTCGCCGCGGCCACAGATTGTGGGCCGGGGTCGGTTAGACGCCCGACTCATCGTCCGTTTCGCCTGAGGATTGGGCCGCCGAGGTCGCCGCCGCCGAGAGGATGTCTTCGTCCACCTCTATCTCTTCCGGCTGCACCTCTGCGATCTCGATGCTGGAAAGGATCTCGGCGACCTTCCAGCGCTTCTTCTTCGAGTACGGGCGCGATTCTACTATGCGCACCGTATCGCCGAGGCTGCACATATTCTCCGCGTCGTGCGCGTAGAACTTCGTCTGCCGCCGGACCGATTTCTTGTAGATCGGGTGCGCCCGGCTCCACTCGTAAACGACCACGACGGTCTTATCCATCTTGTCGCTGACGACTTTGCCAACGCGCACTTTTCTTCTCTCGAAACTCATACTGTCGTACTCTCAACCTCTGCGGAGCTGACTCGTCGCATCGGGTAGCGCGGCGCGCTACGCCGATATTCCGAGTTCGCGCTCGCGTATCACCGTAAGGATCTGCGCGATGCGCCTCTTGGTTCGCTTTATCTCGTTCACGTCGGAAAGCTGCATTGTCGCCGCCCGAAAGCGCAGGTTCATCAGCTCTCGCCGCGTATCGTAGAGTTCTTCCGCCAAATCATCGGCGGACATTCCCCTAATGTCGTCAATCGCCATCTTGGTATTCCCGTCTCCGCGTTAGAAAGGGTGCCTGGTTACGATCTTCGTCTTCATCGGTAGTTTCGATGCCGCCAGCCTCAGCGCCTCGCGCGCCGTCTCCTCCGGCACGCCGGCCATCTCGAACAGCACCCTGCCCGGCTTGACGACGGCGACCCAGTGATCCACCGCGCCCTTGCCGCTGCCCATGCGGGTCTCGGCCGCCCGGGCGGTAACGCTCTTGTCCGGAAAGATGCGAATCCACAGCTTGCCGCCGCGCCGCGCGTAGCGCGTCATAGCGCGTCTGGAAGCCTCGATCTGTCGAGAGCTTACCCACGCAGATTCGATAGCCTTGAGGCCGAACTCTCCGAAATTGACCTGGCTTCCGGCCACCGAAACGCCTTTGCGCCGGCCTCGGTGCATATTGCGGAACTTGACTCTATTTGGTTGCAGCATAGCTTTCCGCCTTACTTGGCTCGTATGCGTTATTCTCTAAGTTATCGGCTATGGGGCTACGCTTGCGGCGCCGCGCTCTGCTGAGCGGGTTCCGGCGAAGGGTCGCTGCCGGACAGCATGACTTCGATCGCAGGCACCGCCTCCTCCGGCTCCGGTTCGGGAACGGTTTCCGGCAAAATATCGCCTTTGTATATCCACACCTTTACGCCGATGCGTCCGAACTCCGTTCTCGCTTCGGCCAGGCCGTAGTCTATATCAGCCCGCAGCGTGTGGAGCGGCACTCGCCCCTCCATCGCCTTCTCGGAGCGCGCGATGTCCGCGCCGCCGAGCCTGCCGGAGCAGATTATCTTGATGCCCTCGGCGCCTGCCTGCATGGTGCGGCCCAGCGTCTGCCGGATGGCGCGCCGGAACGCGATCCTGCGCTCCAGTTGGTCCGCCACGTTGCGCGCCACCAGGAAAGCGTCCAGCTCCGGCTGGCGAATCTCCTGCACGTTCACTCGCGCGCGGCGCTCGATAATGCGCTCTAGTTCCTTGCGGAGCTCATCCACGCGCTGGCCTCCGCGACCGATCACGATTCCGGGCCTGGACGTGTGAACGGTTATGGTAACGTCGCGGTTGCTGCGTTCTATATCTACGCGAGATATGCCGGCGTCTTCGTAGCTGTCGTCTATTCGGTCGCGGATCTGCAGATCTTCGAGCACCAGCTTGCGGTAGGCTTCCTGTTTGCCCGCGAACCACTTCGCCTGCCAGTCCTTTACGATTCCGAGCCGGAATCCTATCGGATGAGTCTTCTGGCCCATGCTAGAGCTCCTCGTCCTCGTCCACAACAACCGTAATGTGGCTGCTGCGCTTGATTATTCTCGTCGCCCTGCCTCTGGCCCTGGCGCGGAATCTCTTCAGGCTGGGGCCTTCGTTGGCGTAGATTTCGGTTATGGTCAGGTCTTCGGGGCGGGCGAATATCTCGTTCTCGGCGTTCGCCGCGGCTGACTTGACCACACGCGCCACGGACGCGGCCGCGGGCGAGGGCAGAAACTCCAGCGTATTCAGCGCATCTTCTACGTTCATGCCGCGAACGAGATCCACTATCGGCAGCAGTTTCTTTACCGAGATTCCGGTATTCTTGGCGGTCGCGCTTACAGCCATCTCATTATCCTCTTTGTTTATCTGGCCCTATCTAACGGCCGAAGCGCGCTCGGACTTCGAGGAGTGACCTCTAAACGTCCGAGTGGGGGAGAACTCCCCCAGCTTGTGTCCGACCATATTCTCGGTAATGAACACCGGCACGTGCCGTCGGCCATCGTGTACCGCGATGGTCAGGCCGAGCATATCCGGCATGATAGTAGAAGCGCGCGACCAGGTGCGAATCACCTGGCGGGACGAGCTGCGCCTGGCCTCGTCCACCTTCTTCGCCAGCTTCTCGTGTACGTATGGGCCCTTTTTGACTGACCTTGACATCTTGCGTTCCTATTCGTTGTTGTCTATCTCTGGTATCTGCGCCGGACGATGAACTTGTCGGTGCGCTTGTTCCGCCGGGTGCGGTAGCCCAGCGCGGGCTTGCCCCACGGCGTCTTGGGTCCAGGCATTCCGATGGGGGACTTGCCCTCGCCGCCGCCGTGCGGATGGTCGCGCGGCGACATTACCACGCCGCGCACCTCCGGGCGTCGGCCCAGATGCCGCTTGCGTCCGGCCTTGCCCAGCTTGGTGTTCTTGTGATCCAGCGCGCTCAGCTGGCCGACGGTGGCCATGCAGTCGCTCAGCACGTTGCGCATCTCGCCGGACGGCAGCCTGAGCAGCGTGTACCGCCCCTCTTTGGCCAGCACCTGCGCGCTGGTGCCCGCGCCGCGCACTATCTGGCCGCCCCTGCCGACGTGCAGCTCCACGTTGTGGACCTGCGTACCGGCGGGAATGGCCCTCAGCGGAAGCGCGTTGCCTATTCTGATAGGCGCGTTCTCGCCAGCCTCTATTGGGTCGCCAACCTCTAGGCCGTTCGGCGCGAGGATGTAGCGCCAGTCGCCGTCGGCGTACTTGACGAGCGCTATCCGGGAGGAGCGATTAGGGTCGTACTCTATGGATGCGACCTCTCCCGGCACGCCCGGCTTGTTTCGCTTGAAATCTATGACGCGGTAGCGACGCTTGTGGCCGCCTCCCCGGTGCCGAACCGTAATGCGGCCCTGGTGGTTTCTGCCCGCACGCTTCTTGAGCGGCTTGAGCAGAGACTTCTTGGGACGCGACCGGGTTATGTCCTCAGTCGTCTGTCGCACCTGGCCGCGCTGGCCCGGAGTCATTGGCTTCTGTACTCTAAGAGGCATGGCTACACACCCTCGAATATGGTAATCGTATTGCCGGGGGCCAATTGGACCACGGCCTTCTTCCACGACCTCGACGCGCTGAATCGCGGGCCTAGCCGTTTGCGCTTGCCGCGCACCATCATCGTATTGACCTTGAGAACCTTGACGTTGAACGCCTCTTGCACCGCTTCTTTCACCTGGTGCTTGGTGGCTGAAGGCGCGACCTCGAAAGTGTAGCGTCCCTCATCCTGAAGCAGCGTGCTCTTCTCGGTGATGACGGGTCGGCGGATGATCTCGAAAGGATGCAGGTCCATCGGCTAACCCTCCACGTCAACTGGCGCGTCGGCTGTCGCGCCCGCAGGCCGCAGATCCACAGGCGCGTCGGACGGCTTTCTCTCGAAGCGTCCGCCCCACGTGGCCTCGGCATTCCGAACCGCCTCGACGGTCATTAACACCGCGCGATGGTTCAGCAAGTCTATCGTGTTCAACGTGCGGCTGGGCTTCATGCTCAGCCGAGGGATGTTTCTCGCGGCCCGGAGAACGTCCTTGTCCGCGCCGTCCGCCACCAGCAGCACGGACGGGCCAACGCCCAGATTCTCGAGCGCGCCCGCCACCGCCTTGGTCTTCGGCTCGGCTATGTCGAAATCTTCGACGACCATCAGTCCGCCCTCTTGCGCCTTGCCAGACAGCGCGCTAATCAGGGAGCCGCGCCGCATCCGCTTGGGCGTGTTGTGCCGGTAGCTCCTGGGGCGCGGGCCGAACGTAACGCCGCCGCCGCGCCAAATGGGAGACCGGATAGAACCGGCCCTGGCGCGTCCGGTGTGCTTCTGCGGCCTCGGCTTCGCGCCGCCTCCCGCCACTTCGCCGCGAGATTTGGTCTTGACGGTGCCCTGCCTGCGGTTCGCAAGCTGGCCCACCATGACCTGATGCATCAGCGCGATGTTCGGCTCTACGCCGAAGACGTCGTCTCGGACGGTGATGGCGCCCGTAACTTCGCCGGCTAGGTTCTTTACTTCTAGTTCCACTTGGGTTGCCTTTTCTGCGCTATCCAGGGTTCAGCAATGTCAGATGTCGAATCCGATCACCTTCACCCTGGCCCTATCCCGTCAAGGGAGAGGAGATTTATGCAAATTTTTTTGTTCCTAACGGAGCTTGCGCTTTCGCGCGCCGGACCTCTTCAGCAGAACGAGAGAGTTTCTCGCGCCCGGCACGGCGCCCTTGACGAATACGAGGTTGCGCTCGGCGTCGGCCTCGACGACCTCCAGCTTGCGAACAGTTACCCGGTGGTTGCCCATGTGCCCAGCCATACGCATGCCCTTGAGGACCTTGCCGGGCGTGCTGCCGGCGCCGATGGACCCCGGCGCGCGGTGCCTGTCGGACTGGCCGTGCGTCTTGGGGCCGCCGCGGAAGTTGTATCGCTTCACGCCACCCTGGAAGCCCCGCCCCTTGGCGCGCGCCGTAGCGTCCACCAAGTCGCCCGAGGCGAACATGGCGGCATCTATCCGCTGCCCAAGCTCGACCTCGGACACGTCGTCCACGCCGAACTCGCGCAACACGCGGAAACTCTTGCCCACAGGTTCTAGGTGTCCGGACGCAGGCTTGTTCAGCCGCTGCCGCTTCACCTCGTCGTAGCCGAGTTGGACGCCCACGTAGCCGTCCGTGTCCTCGGTCTTGATCTGCGTGACCGTACACGGGCCGACCTGGATGACCGTTACCGCGTCGGACCGACCGTCCTCTCGGAACATCTGGGTCGTCCCGATCTTCTTTCCTATGATTCCGTGAATAGGCATTTCGTTCTTTCTTTGGTTGAATGGCTGTATCGGAGCCCTGCCGGCGGCCTCTTGTGGGGAGCGGACTAGAGCTTGATCTGGATATCCACACCCGCCGGAACGTTCAGCCTCGTAAGCTGATCTATGGTCTTGGAGGTCGGCTCGAGAATGTCTATGAGCCGGTTGTGCGTTCGTATCTCGAAGTGCTCGCGCGAATCCTTGTCTATGTGCGGAGACCTGATTACGCAGAACCGTTTGATGGACGTTGGAAGCGGCACAGGTCCGGAGACCCGCGCGCCCGTCCTCTCTGCCGTTTCCACGATCTGCCCCGCCGATTGGTCGAGGATCCTGTGATCGAACGCTTTGAGGATTATCCTGATCTTCTCCTGCCGATTGGTCATTACCATCGCATACTCGACTGACTAACTGATGTTGCCTTGTATCCGGTTTCCGGCGCTCGCGCGGCGCTAGGCTAACTCCACGAGATCTCTATGGACCTGGACGTAGTTATCGAATTCCATAGTATAGCTTGCGCGGCCCTGCGTTAGCGACCTTATGGCGTTGGCGTAGCCGAAACTTTCGGCCAGCGGTATCTGCGCGCGCACCGACTGTACGCCGCCCTCGCCCTCTATGTTCTTGATCTGCGCCCGTCGCCTGCCCAGATCGCCTAGCACGTCGCCGAGGAAGTCGCCGGGCGTAACCACCTCCAGCTTCATCACAGGCTCCAGCAGCGTAGGCCTGCCCCTGTCTATCAGCGTCCTGGCGGCCATGGAGCCGGCTATCTGGAAGCTGATCTTGGACGAGTCCACCTCGTGGTAGCTGCCGTCGAACAGTGTCAACTTGGCGTCCACGACGGGGAACCCGGAAAGCGGGCCGGAAGCGAACGCCTCGCGCGCGCCATCTTCGACGGCGGATATGAACTCCAGCGGAATGGCGCCGCCGGTAATCTTGCTTTCGAACTGGATGCCGCCTCCACGTTCCAGCGGCTCTATGTCCATCCACACGTGGCCATACTGCCCGTGTCCGCCCGTCTGCCGAACGAAACGGCCTTCCGCCCGCGCCTTGCCGGTTACCGTCTCGCGGTACGCCACGCGCGGCCTGCCGACGTTCGCCTCCACGCTGTACTCGCGTCGGATACGGTCAACGATGATGTCCAGGTGAAGCTCACCCATGCCGGATATGATCGTCTGTCCGGTCTCGTCGTCGTATGCGACTCGGAAAGTGGGGTCTTCGTCAGACATATACACCAGCGAGTCTGAGAGCTTATCCTGGTCGGCGCGCGAGCGTGGTTCTATGGATACCGATACCACCGGATCCGGGAAGGTGATGGTTTCCAGAACGACGGCGTCTTCACGATTGCCGCAGATGGTGTCTCCGGTCGTCGTCGCCTTGAGGCCGACGGCGGCCACGATCTGGCCGGCCACAACCTCATCTATCTCCTCGCGGCGATTCGCGTGCATCTGCACCAGACGACCAAGCCGCTCGCGGCGGCCCTTGGTGGAGTTGAACACCATCGAGCCGCTCGACGCGCTGCCAGAATAGGCCCTGAAATAGACCAGCCTGCCGATGTACGGATCGGCGACCGTCTTGAAGGCGAGCGCGGCGAATGGCGCGTCCGGGTCTTGGGGGTGGCGAAGGACGGGGTCTTCGTCGATGTAGGTAAGGGCTTCGGTGGGAGGAACGTCGAGGGGGGACGGGAGGTAATCGCCGATCGCGTCCAACAGCGGCTGGATGCCGCGATGTCGCAGCGCGGTTCCGCACAGAACCGGCACGAGCTTGTATTCGAGCGTGGCGTTGCGGAGCGCGGCCTTGATCTCGCTCTTGGTGATCTCCTCGTCTTCCAGGTACTTCATGAGGAGGTCGTCATCGGTCTCCGCCACCTTCTCAACTAGTACGGCGCGGTACCGGTGGAACTCCTCGATCATCTCTTCGGGAACCGGGCCCTCGCGCGGATCGGCCGGACCTTCCTCTTCGTAGAAGAACGCCTTCTCGTCCACCAGATCTATTACACCCCGGAACTCGTCTTCGGCTCCAATGGGAATCTGTATGGGGACGGGATTGGCCTCGAGGCGGTGCGCTATCGAGTCAATCGCCCTGAAAAAACTAGCCCCCACCCTGTCCATCTTATTGATGAAGCAGATGCGGGGGACATTGTAGCGGTCTGCCTGTCGCCACACGGTCTCGGACTGCGGCTGGACTCCGGCTACGGCATCGAATACGACTACGCCGCCGTCTAGGATTCGGAGGCTTCGCTCGACCTCTGCAGTAAAGTCCACGTGGCCGGGCGTATCAATGATATTGATTTGGTACTGCTTCCAGGAGGCGGTGGTAGCCGCGGACGTAATCGTAATGCCGCGCTCGCGCTCCTGCGCCATCCAGTCCATCGCGGTCGTGCCCTCGTCAACGCCGCCGATCTTGTAGATTCGGCCCGCGAAATAGAGGACGCGCTCGGTTACCGTCGTCTTGCCGGCGTCTATGTGAGCTATGAACCCGATGTTCCGGGTGTTCTTTAGCAAGTCTGTGTTCATCGTCCTGTCGTTATGCGTCCTTTTGCGTCTCGTTCACGCCAACTGCCGGTCAAGCGCTCGGCTCGTTACCAGCGATAATGGGCGAACGCTCGGTTGGCCTCTGCCATGCGGTACAGCTCTTCGCGGCGCCTGACCGCCGAACCCTGCCCGCGCGCCGCCTCGGCGAGTTCGATGGACAGCCGCTCGGCCATGGGCCTGCCGCGCCTCGCGCGCGCCGCCTGGATGATCCAGCGCATCGAAAGCGCCAGCCGACGCTCAGGGCGAACCTCCGTCGGCACCTGGTAGGTCGCGCCTCCAACCCTTCGGGAGCGCACCTCTACCATGGGCGTGGTATTCCGGATCGCCTGCTCGAAGACATCGGTGGGCGAGCGGCGAACCTCGGCGGACGCCAAGTCCAGCGCGTCGTACACGATCTTCTGCGCCACCGTCTTCTTGCCGCTCATCATCACCTTGTTGATGAACTGCGCCAGTTCCACGTTGTGATACTTCGGGTCCGGCGTAACCCTGCGTCGTTCCGCTCTTCGTCTTCGCGCCATGCTAGTCCTCTATACGGTCTTGGGGCGGCTTTGGGCAATCTTGGGATCGGTTCTTTGAGGTTCGTATGCTATCGGAGTCTCGGATCGCGCTTGGCGCCGTACTTGCTGCGTCCGCGCTTGCGGTCTATTACGCCCTCGGTATCCAGCGCGCCGCGCACGATGTGGTAGCGCACGCCCGGCAGGTCCTTCACGCGTCCGCCGCGTATGAGCACCACCGAGTGTTCCTGCAGGTTATGGCCCTCGCCCGGTATGTATGCGGTAACTTCGATCTGGTTGGTCAGCCGCACCCTCGCGACCTTGCGGAGCGCAGAGTTCGGCTTCTTGGGCGTCTGCGTGCGAACCTGTACGCAAACGCCCCGCTTCTGCGGGGAGCCGCCGCCTCTGCGCGTGCGATTCTTCAGCGAGTTGAAGGTGTACCGGAGCGCCGGGGCCTTCTCTTTCTTGCTCTTGGATCGTCTTGGTTTGCGTACCAGTTGGTTGACCGTGGGCATTGCGAACCCCTACCTAATATCGAATCTGGGAAACAGACAAGTTGCTTGTCGTCAGAAAGTGGCGACAAAAGGGAATTTTACTTAGGCCGCGCCGCCATGTCAAATCAATTTTGAGAATTTGAAGAAAATCGCATAAGCGATTTTCAAGAAGATCATAAGAGAGTAGATAGAGAGCGGGCAGGAGGCCGACGACAGCCGCTAGGCGGCTATGAAGTTGGGGAGCGGGACACGGGGACGTTCGGAAGGACGCGCCGGGAGACTCTCCGCCACCGGGCCTGCCCGACCGCGTCGAATGCCTCCCGCCTGCCGTAGGAGCGGGGCGCTGCGAGGACGAGGACAATGAAGGGAGCCCCTCCCGTGAAATGAGGGGCTAGGTTGCGCCATAGCGGTGAATGGGCAGGTCAGTCGGCGGCGGCTTCGTGGGTGTGAGACTGCTGCATCAGTACCTCGTTCAACGCATCGAGACGCGCCTGTTTCAACTCGGATTCGCCAATGCGCTGGCCCAAGCGTTCGGTCTGGGCGTGAATCTCACTGCGAATATCGCGCATTTCAGCGCGCATCTCAACGCGAAATTCGCGCAACTCGACTCGGGTCTCGTTGTTTGACTGCCTTATGAGCATGAACAACGTGATCAGGATGGCTATTACGCCACCCCAGATCGAAACCACTATGGCTATCTCTCCAATATCCATGATCCCCCTCGTTACTCCAGAGCGCCCGCGCCTGTGCCTCATCTTGACAGATGGCGCGGTACTGCGCAAGGTGAACCGGCTTGGACGGGCCGCGGACATGGGCTGCATGAAGGAACCAGATCAGCCATGAGGATTTGGACAACCCGAATACCGCCGTCGAGGGCAGGCCGCGGCAGCGGCATCTGAAGGGACGCTGTGGTGAGCTTCGACCGTTGCCGGGGGCCAACCTCGGGCTGGCTCCCCGGCAAACCCGAGGCGTATCGCCGTCATCGGGTCATTAGCGTCGAAAATCGCAGACCCGCTCTACTGAATTTTACTCAGCCAGGCTCGCAGATACCTTGCCAATCTACCATCTTGGACACTTAATTCGTTATCGTAGCGTTCCTGCCATTTACTCAGCAAGTCATTGCCATCAAGCACACGACACGATCGCCCTAGATAGTCCACTAGGTCGTTCTCCACTCCCTCGAACCGCAAACCCTCCTCAAGACAGGCGATTCTATGTAAATCTCCTCCTCTGAAGACGGTGTGACGCAGCATATCTGTACTGAGACTGACAACTCGCAAGTTATTCAGACTGTCCAGTTCCACCGGGATGTATCCGCGTAACGGATTGTCCGCCAGGAAGAGGTATTCCAAGGCAGCCAGCTTGCCTAGTTCTCTGGGAACGGTATGTAATCCCTGAGATACGAGGCCAAGGTATCGCAGATTGGAGAGATTGCCCAACTCCGTGGGTATGCTTCCGGTTAAACGATATTCACGGGATGTGAGTCCAATAGGCGTGACATATAGCCCTGCAGCATCCATTGCATCCAGTTTTAGGAAACGAAGGTTGGTCAGGTTCCCCAACTCACTGGGAATGTCCCCTGTCACATACGTGCCACTTAGGTTGAGGTGATGGAGACTGCTCAGATCCCCCAGCCAGGACGGCAACTCCTGCCCGACGAAGGGATTGTGGGAAAGATCAAGGTAGCGCAGATTAGTAAACGTTCCTAACCATGCTGGCAGCGCATAAGCACTACTAGGAGTACTGCTGCTGGAAGCATTGAGATGATACAGGCTGGCGGCGGACACCGGCACCTTCTTACCGGACCTCAAGCCTTCGAACTCCAATATCGTGTCCGACAAGTCAGCATACTGCAACTTGGGCGACACCGATATGGCACCCCCAACATCGACCTTGAGGTAACTATTTCCGGAGAGGTCGATGCGCCTGAGCGCAGGCCTGGCTCCTTCACGCAACGTTGCACTGCCGCTCAGAGAGTTGCCGCTGAGGTCAAAGTGTCGCAACTGGTCGAATTTTCCCAGAAGCCCATCGGGGATTTCATGCCAAAGCATGTTGTCGCTGAGATCCAGGTACTTCAGATGGGTCAGGGATCCCAAGCTTGCCGGGATAGTTCCCACCAGGTTCTTGTTGCTCACGGCCAGCCGGGTAACCCGCGGTTCCGACGTATTGCTGACGCTAACGCCTTCCCACCGGTCCAGCGGCCGGTCAACGCTCCAGTTGCGGCTGTCCCAGGCGTCCCATTCGGCCGGAGCCTCAGCCAGAACGACGCAGTCTGCTACAAGAGCAGGGTTGTCCACGTGATTGGCAACCACCACGTCGTTGTGGCACAGATCTTCGGGGGTAGGCGGGCAAAAGTCTTGATCCATGCTGTCGAAGTCCGATTTCGGCACGTCGCGCAGGTTGTACGGTACGCATTCCAAGCCATCGTTTCCGGCAAGACGGACGGTTTCCAAGTGGTTCAGCTTGCCCAGAGACTGCGGGACGCTTCCGTCGAGCCGGTTGTCGCTCAGAAGCAGTCTGGTCAGACCGGACAGGCTGCCCAGCCGGGAAGGAATGTTCCCGGATAGCTGATTGCCGTTCAGAGCCAGCAGGGTCAATTCACCCAAGCCGCCCAGCTCCGCCGGGATCTCTCCGGTCAACCGGTTGTCTCGCAAGGACAGCTTTCGCAAATTGGACAAGTCGCCCAGCTCCACCGGGATCTCTCCGGTCAACTGGTTGCCGTTGAGCCAAAGTTCCGTCAGGCGTTCAGGCTGGCCCAGTTCAGCCGGGATCTCTCCGGTCAACTGGTTGTCCCGCAAGGATAGCTTCAACAAACCGGACAGATCGCCGAGTTCTGCGGGTACGCCGCCGGTCAACTGATTTTCTTGCAGCCGCAGTTCGAGCAGGAAAGACAGGTCGCCTAGCCGACTCGGTATCTCGCCTGTCAGCTCGTTGCCTCCCAGCCGCAGGTGAGTCAAGCGCCGGAGCAGGCTCAGGTCCGCCGGAATAGTTCCATCCAGGCCTTTGTTTTGCAGGTTCAACTCGACGACCCGATGCTTCCCGTTAGCCGTGGGAGATACAACCACCCCCTCCCAGGCCCCGATGGAGAGGTCGTAGCGCCAGTCGAGGCTGGCCGCGCCGCGCAAGGGTGTCCTTGACCATCATCAGCGCGCCGCAATCCCTGAACAGGCCGGGGTTGTCGGCGTGGGGGAATACGGCGAGGCTGCTGGCGCATAGCAGTTCCTCGGTTGGCGCCTTGCAGGTTTCAAGGCCGATTAGGGCGAGATCGTTCTCAGCAACGCCATCGAGGCCTTGGGGTATGCAGCCGGCAAGATTGTTTCCAGCCAGATGCAGAGAACCGAGATGGGCCATCTCAACAAGTTGCGGGGGGATTTTGCCCGTAAGCTGGTTATCGCGCAGGTTCAATACAGTCAGCCGAGACAGGTTGCCCAATTCCACGGGAATATTGCCCGGAAGCCGGTTATTGTGCAGGTCCAATATAATCAGATTCGACAGGTTGCCCAGCTGCGCGGGGATCCCGCTTTTACCAGCGGATTGACTGGGCACGGCAAGCCGGTTATCGCTCAGGCGCAGTGAGACCAGGTTCGACAGGTTGCCCAGTTCAGCCGGAATCTCGCCGGCAAGCTGGTTATCGCCCAGGTTCAGTATGGTCAGGTTCGACAGGTTGCCCAGTTCAGCCGGAATCTCGCCGGTAAGGGAGTTATTGTAGAGCGTCAATGTTTCCAGACGGGTCAGATCGTCCAGTTCCGAAGGGATCACTCCGTTGAGTTCTCGGCCGCTGAGATCCAGACCGACGACCTTTACTTGATCGCGGCTCTGTCCTTCTACTATCTGGCCTGAGAAAAATCTGCGCTTGACCCCTTCCCAGTTGTCCATGGGTTTCTTGGCGGGGTCCCAATCCAGATTGGCCGTGCCTCGCAGAACATCCTTCACATTCAGCAGAGTCACGCATTCAGCGATCTGCCCTTCTTTATCAACAACCCTGTGGATAGAGGCCTCGCAGCGTTCCTGGTTACTCCAGTTTTCTGAAGCCTCTACCCCCCCCCCCCCCCCCCGCGGGGGGCTCACGGAAGA
>DAOUKV010000001.1:0-221292 GCA_034420955.1 Dehalococcoidia bacterium | reverse complement strand
GCCGAGATCGAGGCGCTGCTGGGACGGATCAAGTTCCTGGAGGAGACGGCGGCGTTCTCGCTCATCAACGTCGGGCTGTCTCTGGCGGCTGTCGAGATGGCGGTGGAAGCGGGTGACGACCGGACGCTGAACGTGGGCGAGCCGGCGCGGTTCAGAGCGACGTTCACACCGCCGATGGGCATAGATACGTTCAACTTCGTCTGGGATTTCGGCGACGGCGGGGAGATAGTGCATGGAGTCCGAACCGTGGCCACGTCCGAGCCGGGGCAGCGCGTGACGGCAACGGTTCATCACACCTATGCCGACGATCTGGAGTCGCCCTACATCGTATCGCTCGACATCATGGGGTTCGGAGACGCCGGACAGGTCGAGGGGTCGGACACGTTCACGGTGACGGCGAAGGAGATACCGGCGATCGAGGTGTTCGTGGACGGCGATCACGCGTCATACGAACAGGGTGAGGAAGTCGAGTTCTCAGGCTCGTTCACGCGGCCCTCGGAGCTTTCGGACTTCAAGTACAGCTGGGACTTCGGCGACGGCAGCCCGGTCGTCAACGGCGTGCCGGAGGCGGGCGTTACTCGGATCACGACTACCCACGTTTACGAGAACTATCGCAATCGTGAATTCCAGATCACGCTGATGGTTACGGCGCAGAGCGAGGCGGGCGAGACGTCGGGTTCAACCTACACTTATGTGTACGTCGAGGAGGATGAGGGGCTTGTGATCGGCGGATGGAGCCCGGGAGACAACGCGAAGGAAGCCACCCGCGCGCTGTCGGTCTTCGGGCAGGCGATGGGAACGCTGATAATCTGGACAGTCATCTTCAGCCCGGCGTGGCTCATCGTGGGCGGCATCGTCTATGGGATCATACGGCTGAACCGGCGACGGCGGGAGAGGCGGCAGGCCGAGACGTCCGAACCGGCGGCCGAGAGCGCCGGCGAGACCCAGGGTTAGGGAGATGACGACACGCCACTTCACAGCGACAGGGTTCGTGGTCTATCGGGGCTGCGTGGCGCTGCACTGGCACGCGAAGGTGAAGGCGTGGCTGCCTCCGGGCGGCCACGTCGAGCCGAATGAGGACCCGGTGCAGGCGGTGGCGCGTGAGGCGCAGGAAGAGACGGGGCTCGAAGTGGAGGTGGTTCCGACAGGCGAAGTCCTGCGTCTCCCCTACCCTGAGCAGGTGCATCCGCCCTATACGATCATGATCGAGGACATACACGACCCGATACAGGGGTTTCACCAGCATATAGACATGATCTACTTCTGCCGTCCCGTAGATGCGGGAAAGCCTGTCGAATTGGCGGACGGTTGGCGATGGGTGTCGCGTGAGGCGCTGGAGGAGGGGCGTCCGTTGACTGGCGGCGCGTCAACGCCGGAGCCGCCGCCGGACGACGTGCGGCTGCTGGGGATTCGGGCGATAGACTTCGTGGGGCATTAGATTTAACGCAGAGACGCGGAGGGGCGCAGAGGAACGCAGAGAGATATATTGATTTCTTTGTATCTTCGCGTCTTTGCGCTTCGCTTGACACCCGACGCCGCATCGTTGAAACTCTGGGCGCGGAGAATTGCCCATGACCTACTGGACCGACGCTCAACTATCCTCGATTCACAAGATGCTGAACCCACGCTCGATCGCCGTCGTCGGCGCGACCGAGCGGATGCAGTACGGCGGGCGCTTCCTGCGCGCGGCGATGCAGGCGGGAGACCGCGTTCGGGTCTATCCGGTCAATCCGCGCTATGATGAACTGCTGGGCTTGGAGTGCTACCCGTCGGTGCGCGACCTGCCGGAAGCGCCAGACGCGGTGGGCGTGATCGTGCCGTACCACTTGGTGATTCCTACGCTGCGCGACGCGGCAGAACGAGGCGCGGGGTCGGGAATCGTCATATCAGCCGGCTTCTCGGAACGCGGGGTAGAGGATAGGCGCGAGTTACAGGCGGAGCTAGGCCAGGTGGCGCGCGAAACCGGCGTCCGCATCTCAGGCCCCAACTGCCTCGGGCTCGCCAATATAAAGGATGACATTTGGGCTTGCTCGTCGTCGCGACTGGAGGGCGTGGAGCTTCGAAGCGGCAACGTCGGCTTGGTGTGCCAGAGCG
Organism: Dehalococcoidia bacterium; assembly: GCA_034420955.1. Classification (GTDB taxonomy): domain Bacteria; phylum Chloroflexota; class Dehalococcoidia; order Lucifugimonadales; family UBA1123; genus VXRN01. The sequence goes on along the minus strand of DAOUKV010000001.1, from coordinate 219,198 downwards.
GAGCGTCGGCGTTCGGACCGTTCCTGTCGCGCGCCGTGGGACGGGGCGTCGGATTTTCCTACATCGTCTCGACAGGCAACGAGGCGGACCTGGAGGCTCCGGACTTTGCTCGCTACCTGCTCGATGACGATGACACAACCGTAATCGCCATGTTCATCGAGGGCTTCAAGGACGCGCGCAAGTTCGTCGAGGTCGCCAAGCTCGCGGCGGAGCGGGGCAAGCCGATAGTAGCGGTCAAGATCGGCAAGTCGGAGCTTGGCAGCCGCGCGGCTCGGTCGCACACGGCGGCGCTGACGGGCGAGGACGCGGTCTATGACGCGGCGTTCGAGCAGTACGGCGTAACGCGCGTGCACGACTGGGACAAGCTGCTTGAAGTCGCTCAACTGCTCGGCGGCGCGTCGAAGCCGTCCAAACGCGGCATCGCGCTGGTGTCTCATTCGGGCGGCGTGTGCTCGCTGACGGCGGACAACCTCGGAGCGGCGGGCCTGGATCTGCCGCCGCTCTCAGATACGGCGCGCGACGGCATCAACGAAATACTGGCGGGCTTCGGATGGGCGGCCAATCCCGCCGACATCACGGGCCACGCCAGCCGCGAGACGGTACTGCCGATCATGGAGCACATGATCACGGAGCCGGAAGTCGGCTCGCTCGTCGTCGCAAGCTCCGCGTCGGACGACCAGGCGCGACACGTGATAGACGCGCGGGACAGGCATAACGATAAGTTAGTCGCGTTCCTGTACACTGGCAACGAGCTCGGGGCGTCGACGGGGCTGGAAAGATTGAAGGATGCGGGGGTGCCGGTGTTCCACAGCCCGGAGAACCTGGCGTTCGCGCTCAGCCGGTTCCACGCCTACCACGAATGGCGGGAAAGCAGAGCGGAGGCGGGGTTCGGCGTCGCGTCTGAGATAACGAAGGACCAACTCAACGCCGCTGACACATTGGGCGCCGGCGTAACGATGTCGGAGTACGACGCCAAGCAACTGCTCAGAGAGTGGGACATTCCGACCGCAGAGGAACGGCTGGCTCACACGGAAGACGAAGCGGCGGAAAGCGCCCTCGCGATCGGCTATCCGGTCGCGCTGAAGGTGAACTCGCCGGACATACTGCACAAGACGGAGGCGGGCGCTCTGAGACTCGGCATCGGCGACGAATCCGAACTCCGCGCCGCATACCGCGAGATCATGGACAACGCCGCCGCATACGCGCCCGACGCGCTACTGGACGGCGCGCTGGTATCCGAAATGATCTCCGAAGGGACTGAGGTCATCGTCGGCGTTAACTACGACGCGCAGCTGGGGCCGGTTCTGCTGTACGGCATGGGCGGCGTTCTGGTGGAAGTGATGCGCGACGTCGCGCTGCGTGTCTGTCCCGTGTCACGACTCGACGCCGAGGAGATGGTGGCCCAGGTTCGCGGCAGCCAGATGCTGCGCGGCTTCAGAGGCGGCCCGAAGGCGGATGTTGCCGCGCTCGTGGATACTCTGGTTCGCGTGTCCGGGTTTGCGGTACATCTGGAAGGCAAGATCGCGGAGCTGGACATAAATCCGCTTGCCGTGATGCCGGAGGGTGAAGGAGTCAAGGCGCTGGATGCGTTGATACTAACGCAGAGGCGCGAGGGATGAAATTTAGCGCAAAGGCGCGAAGACGCAAAGGATGATTGGATGTGAAGCTGCCAATTCGACGATCTTGGTTGATTACGCCGGCGCATAAGGGCGACGCACTGTCGGCGGCTGCCGCTAGCCGCGCTGACGTGGTGGTACTCGATCTTCAGGATACGGTGCACGACAGCCGCAAGCATGAGGCGCGCGCGAACGTCCGCGAGGCGATAGGGGCGATGCGAGAGGCCGGATCGGAGGTCTTCGTCCGCTCTGATATCGAGTTGCTGTACGCTGATCTCGACGCCTCCGTGTGGCGGGGGCTGTCGGGTGTCATGCTGCCGGGCGTCGCGGAGGCCGCGCAGGTTCGGGAGGCGGACGCGCTGCTGTCGAAGTTCGAGTTGGAGCGCGGCGTGGTCAAGCCGCCGCCTATCGGCGAGGTGCGCGAGGCGGACGATCCGCGCGGACCGGAGCAGGCACTCGAAATTCACTTGTCGCTGGACACGGGCGCGGGCAACTGGAACGCTGACAAGCTGATACGCGCCAGCAGTCGCGTGAAGTCCGTCAGTCTCGGACGGGCGGACCTGGTGATGGACTTGCGCGAGGAGCCGTCCGGCGAGCTTCACCTGCTGCCCTACCTGATGCAGCGGCTGATAATCATCGCCAGCGCGACGGGCGTAGCGCCGGTCGGCGCTTGGTGGCGCGCGACATCTCGCGGTCTGACCGCATCCTATGATGACACGCTGCAGGCGGCGGTTACGGGCAAACTCGCCGGATTCAAGGGCGCGCTGTGCATGAGGCCGCATCAAGTGGCGGCGCTGAACGAGGGATACGCGCAATGACTAGAAGAGTACGCCGATCCGGGCTGACCATGCCCATCAACAACCCGCGCTTCGTCGGCAGATCCTGGACGCGCGACTGCGACTACCTGAATTTCGACTTCGAAGACTCGGTGCCGCAGTCACAGAAAGAGCGCGCCCGCGAGCTCGTCCAATATGCGATAGAGCAGGGGCGGAAGGGCGCGGCCGAGATCAACATCCGCATCAACTGCGCGTACCCGGAGGCGGACGTTCCAGCGGCAGTCCAGCCCGGCGTTAGGCAGATAAACTTTCCGAAGGCGGAGACGGCGGAGCAGATACGCAACCTCGACAAGCTCATCACCGAGATGGAGAAGATTCGCGGCATCCGTCCGGGCACGATCCGGATAGGTACCGCAATCGAGACGACGCTCGGCGTAGCCAACTCATACGAGATCGCGTCCGCAAGCCCACGCATAGACTCGTTCGGACCGGGCACTGGCTACGACATGTCTATGGACATGGGCGTTGAGATGTTCGTCGGCTTCGACCAGTTCTTCTACAATCGTGGCGAGGGCGAGCTCATCGCGCTTGCGCTGGGACTGGAACGCGACGGCGGCGTCTATATGGACGACACGACGGGCAACGTTGGCAACGCTGACCTCGCGCTCGACAGGGCGCGCGCGAACCGGATCGCCGGGCTGCGCTCCGGCGGCGGACTGCATCCGAACGTCGTCGCGCCACAAAACGAGGGGTTGACGCCGACCGCCGACGAGGTCGAGCGCGCCTACCGAGTTCTGGACTTCTTCGCACAGCTCGACGCCGCCGGCGAGGCGGAGGGCGATATGGACGGAGAGACGGTTGACGCCTACGAAGCGGCGCGAGCGCGGGAGCTTATCGAGTGGGCGACTCTATGCGCCGCGCGCGACGCGGAGAAATCCGCCGCGCGCGAACGAACCGAAGCCGAGGAGTCGTTAGAATGAAGCCGTTTGTGAGACGGTCCCACATCATCGTTGACGCGACGGACGCCGACGCCGTAGATGCGTCTTGGACGCATGACGCCGACGCCGTAATCCTGACGCTACCTGAGGGCAACACGCGGATCAAGGCGCGGTCTGGGCTTACGGATTCGATAGATAGTGCGGCACAGGGTGGGGCGGAGGTGTTCATTCAAGCGTCCGGAGCCGTCAGCTATGCAGATCTACTACACGTGAATACCGCCAACTTCAGCGGTGTGGTCGCGCATGGTGTGGAATCGGCAACGGAGATTACGGAAGTAGCCAAGGCGCTCGATGGACTGGAAGACAGGTTAGGACTACCGGAAAACAGCCTGCACATCATCGTTCTGCTGGATTCGGGCGCGGGCGTGTGGAACGTCCGCGAGATTGCGCGAGCGTCCGAGCGCGTAAGCTCTGTCGGGCTGGACGAAGCGGGGCTGTGCCGCAGTCTGGGCATCGAGCAGACCGCCGGGTTCGATCCGTTCGAGTACGCGAAGGGCCGGGTGATAATCGAGGCGCGGGCGTCGCGGGTTCAGCCGATTGGGTTGACGCATCCGTGCGGCGTTCCGGGATTCGCGGACGGGCTGGATGAAGCTGAAGTGGAGCGGCTTGCGCTCCGCTCCAAGAATCTGGGATTCGCGGGCGCGATCTGCCCTGACGACTCGTGGGCGGTCCACTGCAACCGCGCGTTTTCTCCGCCGGAAGACAGGTTGGAGTTCTACCGCGAGACGCGGCGACTGTTCGCGGAGGGCGTAGCTCGCGGCACCGCCGCCGTCCCCTACCCCGGCACTACGATGATGATAGACGTGCCGGTGGACGAAAACGCCCGCGTGAACCTGGAGCTGTGGGAACGGTGCGCGGCCAGGGATGCGGAGAAGGCGGCGGCTGTGGCGCGAGCGAAGGGTTGCCAACCATGATCCGATCAGCCAAAGCGGATGACGCCGAGGCGATAACGCGGATTTACATCGAATCGTGGAACGCTGGATTTGGGGAGCTTCTTTCGCAAGCCAATAGAACCGTTACGCCGGAGCTTACCGAACGCTGGAGACGCGACCTTGCCCAGCCTGTCCCGCATCGATGGTGGGTTGCGGAACGCGCGGGAAGAATCGTCGGGTTCGTCGGGGTTGGGCCTAGCCGGGATCCGGTGGATATACAACTCGGCGAGATAGACACGATAGCTGTTGATCCACATCACTGGCGCGCAGGAATTGGCAAGGCGCTCATTTCGCTTGCTGTGCACCACCTTGCGGCGGACGGCTACCGCGAGGCGATACTCTGGACGGTCGAGGGCTACGAACGTGGAATCGCCTTCTACGAGGCCATGGGGTGGCGCCGCGATGGCGGGATGCGCGATGGTGGGCGGCAAGTTCGCTTTAGGTGTGGGCTGAATACATTTACGGTCTGACGGCAGCAAAGGCTCTGAGGACGCCATGACAATATAGGTGCCTAGCGAGAACGTCCATATAAACCTAGAGTTGTTGGAACAGTCGTCACCCGTGACGAGGAAGAGGCGGCTGCTGTGGCGCAAGCCAAGCGCTTGACCGATGTCTAGAGAGTGGGGGTAGTACGTGGGCACTAGGGCACTGGACGAACGCCTACATCAACAATGGCTGGTCTGTGTACGGCTCTACAATCTCAAATCCAACCATCTCACTGTATCCTAGTAGACGCTGATCGTATGTGTGGAACTCCGTGATTGATATGCCTGAATCTGACAGCCATTGAGCGGTGGCTAGGTGAATCGCGTCAGGCGGTTTGAGGCTCCTACCGCGAGTGATTGATTCACGAATCAATGTCCGCGCTAGATGTAGGATGTCTCTGTGGACATCCACTGATACGACAGCGGCCGGGTCGTCCCACAAAGCATCCATCTGTGCCTCCTGTTCCGGATCTAACGCCCCACGCTGCTGCTCGGAAGCTGCGAAGGCAACCTCCGCATGAGATAGCGTTGACGTGTAAATCTGGATTGGGCCATCACTGTCTGCGCTCAGGTTGAGTAACCGTTCCAAGATTTCCACGCGACCCGGATATTCATTGATGTACGATAGAAAGGCATCCGCATCCCAGTACACTATTTTGAGGCTACCAGGTATTTCGAGACTCACGTATTACGTCCTCAGGCATCCTGTCGCCTTCTTTCCAGGGAACCACACCCCTGGCGTTACGGTACGATCCCGGTTCAACTTCGGCGAGTGCTTCTACGTTGAGGACATTGGTGACCGTCTTGGGTATTCCAGTCAGTCCATCCCTGTGTATTGTGCCGCTCACGCTAGCGCGGCGCCCCCATATATCTCTGATGAGTTCCTCTTGCCCTTGTTCAAGGTAACATCGCACTCCTTTGTCATGAACCGAATCGTATATCGTAAACCTCAGTCCGGAACGGTTACTCAAAGTCTGGACTGTTCCTGTGATTACGCCGACGCTGACCAATCCCGTAGGCGTACCCGGCGTTTGACCATTGCCGTAAATGAAGACGTCGTCAAGCATCGTTCCGAACCGCGCGTATTCGACAGAAGTGGAAGCAGCCAGATTCCTAACCGAGTTTGCAGCGCGTTGGGTGTCGGCGTCGAATCCTATCGAGAGGTCTTCATCATCAGCCAGCGCTGTACCCACCTTGTAGTATCTCTCTATTACTTCTTTCACGGCAGAAGCTGACTCTGATTCTCCCCGAAGCGTGACCGTAGCGCTTCCAGCTTGAAGGTCATCCACTATCCATGCGATCCCTGCGCTCTTGGGCGTAAGCGCATCAACCAAGCGATAGAACGCTCTGAATCCGTCTGAGAGCGTCTTTATATCTACTTGTCCTCCCAGTTCGTATGTCAGCGTGTTCTCGTCCATATTCAGACCTGTGTGTCAATGATCGCTTGCAATGTGGGTTATCCGCGCTAGAGGTTGAACTGCGGTTCGAGGTAGTCTTTGTCTTTGGTATAGACTTGGAGGCGGCAGCGGATTCCGTCGGAGATGATGATGCGGTCTTCTGAGTCTATGACTATGCCGCCGGGGCGCTGGAAGTTGCCGAGGGTTACGAGCTCGGCGGGGTCAACGCGCTCGAACGCCTTGACGTAATCGGGGTTCGAGTCCATGAAGTCCATGCCCCACTTGGAGAAGGTGCGGGCGTCGCCGTAGAGTCCGGCGATGATGTCCCCGTCGGGGTAGTATATCTGGACGCGGTGGTTGCCCCAGTCGGCTACGTAAACGTCGCCCTCGCTGTCCACGGCGACGTCGGACGGATGGCTGAGCTGGCCACCGTCGTCTATGTCGGAGCCGAACTTCATCAAGTACTCGCCGTCCGCCGTGAACTTCTGCACGCGGTCGTTGCCCCAGTCGGCGATGTACACGTTGCCATCGCCGTCTATGGTGATGCCCCACGGACGATACAGCTGTCCTTCGCCACTGCCCGGCGAACCCCACGCGGAGAGGAACTCGCCGTCTCGCGTGAAGCGCTGGACTCTGCCGTTCAGGCTGTCCACTATCAGCAGATGGTCGTCGGCGTCGAACGCGAGGCCGGAGGGGCCGTCGAGCAGGCCGGAAGCCGAGCCATGCTCGCCCCACTTGGCTATGCGCTCGCCATCGGGGTTATAGACGTTGACGAAGTGGTGGTAGCCGTCGGCGCAGTAGATGTTGCCGTCGCGGTCTATGGCCAAGCCTTCGGGCCAAGTGAAGTCCCCCTCGCCGAACTCGCCGATGAAGTCTTCTTTGATGTTGGTAACCGTTATCGGCGCGCCGGCGCGTCCGCCGCTGTTGAGGATGTAGATTCTGCCGTTCGGGGCGACGGCGACGGACGTAGGGTGCCACAGTCCTCTTCCCCTAACGGCGAGCCAGCCTATGGGGTGGCTGAAGCTCCAGGTGCGTCCGGCGACGGTCTTGGTGTGCTGCATCATGTTCTGAGACTCCGCTTCTAAGGCTACGGGCGGGTTACCCTCACCCCAACCCTCTCCCTGAGGGAGAGGGGGCAAGCCACACGCTTGACCGGAATTGGGGCAGGGGCAACGACGTTCGAGGCAGGGGGTTCACCCCCTATTCCCGGATCAAGTCCGGGACAGGCTCTAACCTTCCCCCGTCAAGGGGGAAGGGACTGCACAACTAGGGCAAGAGGGTTACGTCTGGACGAACTTGGGTTGCTCGAAGTGGCCGTTTACTATGGGAACGGGGTCCAAGTCGAGCCAGTCTTCGAGCAGCGTCGAGTACACGCCCCGGAAGTCCTGGTTAGGCACCAGGTCGCCCTGCTCGAGCGCCTCGGGCCTGGTCTCCGGGTATTCGCCGTGCATCCCTCCGGCGACGCGCGGGCCGATGGCGATGCACGCGCCGGCCGCGCCGTGGTCGGTGCCGGAACCGTTGTCGCGCACCCGTCTGCCGAACTCGGAGAACAGGAACATGACGACGTTCTCATCGGCGTCGTGCTCGCGCAGGTCGTCCCAGAAGTCGGCGATGGCGCCGGACACTTCGGTCCACAGCTTGTCGAACGTGGGCGCCTGCGCCGCGTGAGTGTCGAAGCTGCCATGCTGGGTGTAGAAGACGCGCGTTCCGACGTCGGCGGTGTGTATCATCGCCACGTCGCGCAGGCTCTTGGCTATGGGATCGTCGGCGTACTCGACGTCGGACGTGTAGCGCCCTAGCCCTTCCTTCAGGATGTCGGCGCCTTTCAGCGCATCGAGTCCGGTCTGTCCGAGGTAGTCCTGTACCGGGCCTGTACCTATCGCCTGGCCGTACATGTTGACGAACTTCTGCAACATCTTGTCGCGCTTGCTCTGCTGCTCGATTCCGGTCATCAGGCCGTAGGTCGAGAGGTCGGCGACCGACGCGACGGACACGCCGGGGACCATCATAGCGCGCGGCAGAGACTGGCCGATGTTCACGCCGGTTACGGGGTTCTCTCCGGCGGGGTCTATGTCGCGTATGGCGCGTCCGAGCCAGCCTTCGGTGCCGATGATGTCCGGCTCGCAGGTGTGCCAGATGTCCATGGAGCGGAAGTGCGAGCGGGGGGAGTTGGCGTAGCCGACGCCGTGGATTACGGCCATGTCGCCGCGCTCGTAAATCTCCTTCAGCGGCCCCATCGTGGGGTGGAAGCCAAGCTCGTCGTCCAGCTTCAGCACACTCTCCTGATCGACGCTGAGCGTCGTCCGGCTGTCGTAGTAGTTGGGATCGGTGTAGGGAACGATCGTGTTCATGTAGTCGTTGCCGCCGGTTAGCTGTAGGATGACCACTACCGGGGGCTTGTCATGGGATGCCATTTTCTTGCCTCCTGTCGGGAACTGGGCCGCCCCTAGCCGAACTGGTACTCGGTCGTCGCCGCGATCAGCGAGAGCATATCTCCGACGCGGCGAGACGAGACTTCGCTGTCCTCGTCGCAAGACCAGGATACGGGGCCTTCGTCCTCGGCGTGGGAGACCAGCTCGCTCCTGGTCTGTTCAGACACTTCAAGGGGACCGATGAACTCCAGGCACCTGTCCACCAGCGCTTCCGGCGTCATCGCTTGCTCGCCGTTGGCTACCCGCGCCACGATGCTCTGGACGCCGGGAAGGTCGGTGTCGCTGAGGCGGTCCACCATGAAGTTGATTCGCTTCACGACCGAGCCGCTGTTTATCCACTCCCTGCCGGTGTGCCATCCTTCGACGCTGGGCGGGTCGTGCAGGCTCTGGCCCATGTACGCCGGTTCCTGTCCCGTCTCCATCAGTCTCGGGTCCGGACCTTGCAGATCGCCAGTCAGCCTGAGCGTGCCGACGACAACTTCCGCCGGGCTCTTGACCTTCTGGTACATGGACTCCTTGAAGAAGTCTGAATTGAACATGGTTCGCAGCACGGGGCGGATTTCGTAGCCCGACTCGACGAACGTCTTGGCAAGCAGATCAATCGCCTCGGGGTCTCGCGGGGGTTCTACTGACCACGCCGGCACCTGCGGCTCGTCGGCGACGAAGAAGTTGTACAGGTGGCGCGCGATGAACCTGGGACACGCGGGCTGTTCGAGTATGATGTCTATGATGTCCTCGCCGTCGAAGTCGCCCGTTCTGCCGAGGAAGGTCTTCTGGCCGTAGTCGTGCTCCTCGGGCCGGAACTCGAAGCTCCACGAGAACCTGTGGTGCGGCTGCCGGGGGATCTTGGGAGCTATCGTCCAGCCGGTGAAGGCGCGGGCGCACTCGAACACATCCGTCTCGGTGTAGTTGCCTACGCCGAGCGAGAACAGCTCGAGCAGTTCCCTGCCCCAATTCTCGTTTGGCGCGCGCTTGTGATTCTCGTTGTTGTCCAGCCAGAAGATCATGGCAGGGTTCCGCGCCACCTTCAGCAGCAGGTCGCGGTAGTTGCCCATCCCGTGATCGCGGAACATATCTATCTGCGCGGTCAGGTGGTTGTCGTTATCCACCTTCGAGTTGGCGGTGGCGAAGACGTTGTGCCAGAAGAGCGCGATCTTCTCCTCGAGTGGGCGCTGGGTATTGATCATGTGGTAGAGCCAGTTGGCTGCGCCGGGCGCAGGGCTGGGGCCACCGGTCTCGGTAGCGGGAATGTATCGGAAGAGCAGGTGGTGGTCCGCCCGCGGGATTTCGTCGGGCGGGTCTAGCAGCCGCTCGACCGTCTCCTCGTACCCCTGCTCCGCTAGCCTCTCAAGCTCATCGCGGGTCGCGCCGAATCCGGCGCGGCGCATCAGGTGCGCCATCAGGACGATGTCTTCTCTATCTGACATTGGAACCCTCCTGCGCGGGGACTTCTGTGGGCTTGTGGCTAGTATATTGTTGGCGCGGATTATCGTCAATGCGGTGGGGTTGGGGGAGCCTGTCCCAATTTCGTCATTCCGGCGAACGCCGGAATCCAGTATGCCAATTGGCAACCGGACACGAATCCGGAAAGCAGCCCTATCCTAAAGAGGCAGACGGGGCGGTTTCGAGGGATCCCGCTGGTTGTTGACAAGCTCTCTGGATTCCGGCGTTCGCCGGAATGACGTTCGGGCGCTGGTTGGAAAGATGGAGTTGGCGGTCACACGGCGTTCTGGATTCCGGTCCCCATATCAGGGTACGGGGCATGGTTCGCCGGAATGGAGGTATAGGGCGGGAAGGAATTTTAGAAGGGCAGGGTCTTGCCCGCTTCTCTGAGACGACGGCGGCGGCGCTCGGTGTCGGGCAGGATGGACGCCATCAGCTGCCAGAAGTCGGCTGAATGGTTGTTGACGCTCAGGTGGCATAGCTCGTGAACGATCACGTACTCCACCAGAGACGGTTCCAGCATCATGACGCGCCAGTTGAAGCGCAGCGTTCCATCGGGGGCGCAGCTTCCCCAGCGCTGACGCTGGTTCCTGATGAGCGTCTTGGGTTCGCCCTCGTTGCCCAAACGGTGCCACCAGCGACGGACGCCGTCTCCCAGCCGATGCTCGGCTCTGATCCTGTACCAGCGCTCAAACGCGAGTTGGACGCTTTGTTGGCGGGCATCTCCTTCCAGACTTTCGGGAATCGCAACGCGAAAGCGCCAATGGTCGAACCGGAGACTTGGCGCGCCGGCGTTCGCGCCAGGATCGGCAGTTTCTACTATCAGCTTGACGTTTCGCCCCAGGTAGGGCATGGTTTCGCCGCTGACGAAGCGTTTGGGGGCCGGTGGCGGCGTATCCTCGCGGGAGTGTCTTAGAATCCACGCCGCGCGCTTGCGGAGGATGGCTTTCACCTGGCTGGCGGGGGTGTCGGCGGGCGCGACAACCTGAACACCGGCGCCGTCTATGGTTATCTGAACAGTCTTCTTGCGGCGCTCGCTTCGGCGAACTTCGTAGTGTATATCGGTATTGCCGAAGCGGACCGAACCAATCTCAATCGGCATAGCTACTTCCCAGCGCCAACTCGACGATTCTTCCGGCGAGTTCGTCCAGGCGGTCTTCGGTATAGTCGCCCGTCGGACGCAGCGCGCGCTTGATGTCGCGGCGCATTTCCCGCTGCACCTCAAAGTTGGACGTCCAGTCTATTATCTCCTTGCGCCGGTTGATAATCTCCTCGACTTCGAGGGCGACTTTCTTGACCTCTTCATCGGCGTCCGGCTGATAGTCTGGACGAGTCTGCAAAATGCCGCCGCCCGAACTTGCGGTACTTTCGCCAAGAAGCTGGTAGATAGCGTATGCCACTTGGGTCATGCCGAGCTGGGCGGCAAACTCCCTGATGCGGTTGACTTCCGACCGCAACTCAGCCATTCGCCGGCACGCCTCGCCGGTTTCGATGAGGCGATTTCGCAGGTCCTGGATGACGCGCTCAAGCCTTTCGGAAAGTCTTTCGTAGAAAACCGGGTTTTCCGCCAGCCGCTCGTGGATCTGCGCGCGGATGGCGTGTTCCATCACCGACGCCCGCGCCTCGTCGCCCGGAAGATCGGCTATCTTCATCTCGAAATCCTGATCGAGGATAGACAGCGGCTTCATCATCTCCCGGACCTCGGCGCTTATGCGCTCGTCCACCAGTTTCTTGACCTTCGCGCCTATTTCGGTCCAATCCAGATTCGCGTCTTCGCGCAGGAACTGGGCGCGGGCGTATGCGCGGATCTCGGTCAGTCGGGCAAGGCGGTCGGCATATGCCAAGCCGCGCGGGTCGGGCAGATAGCGATCCATGAGACGGGAGAACCAACGATAGTCGGCGTTGAATCGCTCGAAAACGTCCGCCTTGTAGTTGCCTTCCGTCCCAGCGTCGGCGGCGAATACGGCGACGCAAGCCCACGTATCGGCCAGATCGCGGCCCTTGAAGTGGGACTCGGCTTGCACAGCCGCCGACTCCATAAGCGGACCCGGGTCTTCCTCAAGGCGCCTCATGCTGTCCTCGACCTCCGCCCAGTCGAAAGAAGACAGCGCTTCCTCGAGGTTGCGCGATACGCCGTGATAGTCCACGACCAAGCCGTAGGTCTTCTCCGTCTCCACGCCGTCTCGCCGATGGGAGAAGCGGCGGTTGACCCGCGCGATAGCCTGGAGAAGCGCGTGTTCGCGCAGCGGCCTGTCCAAGTACAGGACTTGCTCTACCGGAGCATCGAATCCGGTCAGCAGCATATCCACGACTACAAGAACCTCCGGCTCTCCGTCCGGGTCAACGAAGGCGTTGATGATCGCATCTTGGTCCAGTTCGCGCGCCTGTCGAAACTCCGCGCCGTCGTTGGGCGACGTGGTGATGATTGGGTAGGCGCTGACGCCAAAACTCCGCAGGTTCTCCGTGTAGCGCAAGGCGGCGGCGCGGCTGGGCGCGACTACCTGCGCCTTGAACCCGTTGGGACGCACCCGATTCTTGAAGCGCTCGGCTATGTCCAAGGCTATCATCTGGATACGCCGTTCGGCGTCCGCCACCGTCTGCTTGTTGGCGTACCTGCTCCGTATCAGCGCGCGCTCCCGGTCGGACTGCTCGCCGAACATCGCGTCGAACAGCCTGTCCAGACTGTTGGGGCCCTCGATGGCGAGCTCCGGCATTCGGGCTTCGTATAAGATGGGAACCGTCGCGCCATCGGCTACCGATTGCGGGATGGTGTAGGAATCTATGAGCCGCCCGAATCGGCGCGTGGTGCTGCGTCCGTATCCCTTCTCTATCGGAGTGCCGGTGAAGCCGATGAGCGTGGCGTTGGGCAACGCTTTGGACATAAGCGCGCCGAGGTCGCCGTACTGGGAGCGGTGCGCCTCGTCCACCATCACTATCACGCCGTCGGACGGATTCAGCGTATCCAGCGGACCTTCGGGCGCGGTCAGGGCTTCCTCGAACTTCTGGATGGTGGTCATAACGGTGCGGGCGCCGCCGCGTATGAGGGCGGTTTGCAGGTCGCGCGGCTCGCGCCGGCGCCGGCGTTTGCCGCACCGCCGATCAGACGATTCGGGACGCGAGCGGTCCATGCGCTGCGGGCCGGGAAAGCCGCAGCGCTCGAACGTCTCCGCTATCTGCCTGTCCAGCTGCGTCCTGTCGGTAACGACCGCGATTGTGGAATTGGACAGGCGCGGATGCCGCCGGATCTTCGTAGCGAGCCACAGCATCGTCAGGGATTTGCCGGAGCCTTGCGTATGCCAGATAACGCCGCCCCTGTCGGTGGGCTTGCCGCCGTTCAGGATGCGGCGCATGGCGGCGCGCGTGGCGCGGTATTGCTGATAGCGGGGCAGTTTCTTGACCAGCCGACCGCGTTCCGGTTCGTAGATTACGTAGTCGCGCAGAATGTCCAGCAGCGTGGCGGGCGACAGCAAGCCGACGATTAGCTGAGCCTGTCCCTGCGGTTCGACGCCGAAGCGCTGCCGAACGTCGTCGTCCGTATAATCTCCCAGCCACTTCCATTCGAAATAGGCGTTTTCCGGCGCGCCCAGCGTAGCATACGCCGCCGCCGCGCCACTGTGGGCGACGCACAGCAGGTTGTAGTGGAAGAGTTCGGGCGCGCCCATGCCGCGCCACTCGGGCCCCGCCTCCTGGTAGCGGCGCAGCTGCTTGACCGCCTGCGACTTCCACACGTCCATGAGCGAAGGCGACTTCGCCTCCATGACCACGAGCGGGATGCCGTTGACGAACAGAACCAGATCGGGGATGACGAGCCGCCGGTCGTCCTCCACGCCGCCGCGCTCTCCGACGCGTCGGACGCGGAACTGCGTGGTGAACGTGAACTCGTTTAGCCCGCCTTCGGGATCTTCGAAATCGAAGAAGCAGACGTTGCGGGATTCCGGGCCGCGTTCGCCTTCCACGTTCAGCGTGGCGCCGTAGGTCAGGTACTCGTGAACTTTCTGATTGCGCGCCATGCCGACGGCGTCGACGGTTTCCAAATCGAATATGACGCGATCCGCCTGCGTTTCGGTCAGCCAGTCGTTCAGACGCATCAGGGCCTGGCGCAGCCGTCCCTTCAGCAGTACCTCGCGCTCACCGCCGCGTTCACGCGCCAGCCCTTCCCTATGGGCGTACTTCCAGCCCAGCCGTTCCAGCAGTCGCCGCGCGGGATCCTCCGCGTGGTTGAATTCGTTTAGTTTCGCGGGATCGTTCATCGTGTTGATCCTACCCGCGTCCGCCCGGTCAGCAGGACGTCGGCAGTGGACGCTTTCAGCGATTCAAGCATATCGCGCTCTTCCCGCGACCGCTCTACCGCCGCGTCCACGCTATCTAGCATGGCGGCGATGGTTTGCTGTTCTGATAGGGGTGGTATCGCTAATGCAAATGCCTCTATATCGGATGAGCGCACCGCCGGATACGCTTGTCCGGTAGTAGAACGCTCCAGATAGTCTGCAAATCTATGTGTCATTATGTTGTGATACACAAAGGATTTATCAACGCATTCTTTGACTGTCAAAACAGCAAAGCCCGTGGATGCAATTAAGTTCTCGGACGCATCATGAACACGAGCGAACCCCCTGAGATTGGGGCGAACCGTACTGACAAGAATGTCGCCTGACCTTACTCGTCGACGGGCGCGGCTAGGAGCGTCAACAGCATCAATCTCTCTCGGAGGTTGTAAAACGCCAGGTGCAGATACGGCGGTTAGATCCAAGTAACGGATGGACGTCCCATCATCGGGGTTCCAATTTGCTTGGTTCACCTCAGCCACCTCACCCAACCGCGCGACTCGCCAATCGGCGGGCACTTCGCCGATGCCGCGCGCCTGCTTCCACTCCGTATGCCATCCGGGAACGCCGCGCGTCAGCAGTTCGTGAAGCAACGAGTCGCGCAGCTGCTCGGTGGCGGCGATGGCGGCTTCGCTGCTCTCGATAGCGTCGTCTATCGAATCTAGGATTTCGGCGATGGCTTGCTGTTCATGTAGGGGTGGGAGGAGGATGGGGATAGCCAAGTAGCCTGCGTAGTCCAAGTTGCGTATGCCCGTAGTTTGATGCTCAAGTCTGGCGGTGATTCCCTGCGTGTATCGGTGCCAAAGCGCCCTAACTGCGTATCTGGGTTCGCATATGGTCTTGTCGACGCGCAGTTGTTGACAGAAGTTGTTGCAATACACGACGCCTAAACCTTCAATCAAGGCAATCCTGCCTACGGGGGTTCCTGGTCCGCCACCGCTTCTCTCGAGTATCAAGTCGCCGTCATGCATCAAGCGACGTTCCAAATCTCGGTCGGACAGACTTCTCATAGCTGCATTCTCAGGATTGATACGCCCGTCTCGGGTTAGGTCCGCTGCTCTCAAGACACGGACGCCCGGGGCACAGGGCGTTGGAGATTTACCCCAAGCGCCGGGCTGATCGAGTTCCAGCACTTGTCTAAGCGGCATCTGCCGCCACCCATCGGGAATCTGCGCTCTTTGGTATAATCTTATCCGCGTCATGTCGTCACCATAACGCTGTCGTTAGCGACCGTATCCGATTTCTGCAAGCAGCGCATCCATCTTTGCAAGCGCGTCGCCGCGTCGCTTCTCCGTCTTTCTCAGCCCTGATAGCGCATCCTCTACGCTCATCACTTCCACCGGATCGGTGGTGTCCACGTCGCGGCTTATGTTCAGGTTGAAGTCGTTATCCCGCATCTCTTCCAGGTCGGCGACGTGGGCGAAGCGGTCGACGTCCTCGAAAGCTTGGTAGGCTTGGACTATCTTTTGGATATGTTCCGGATCCAGATAGTTTTGCGCCGGCTCTTTGCGGAAGTAGCCCGGCTGCGCCGCGTCCACGAACAGCGTCTTTCCTCGACGCTCGGCGGGCTTGTTGCGGTTGAGAACGCAGATGGCGACGGGGATGCTGGCGCCGAAGAACAGGTTGGGGGCGAGCCCGATGATCGCCTCGAACAGGTCCGCTTCGACGATGCCCTTGCGTATCTTGCCCTCGGCGGCGCCCCTGAACAGAATGCCGTGCGGCATGACCACGCCGACCATGCCTTGTGCGTTGGCGACTGCCAGCATATGCAGCAAGAAGGCGAAGTCGCCGCGCGTCTTTGGGGGAACGGCGCCGTACCTGTCGAAGCGGTGATACGGGTCGCCTAGCGCGAAATCGCGCCCCCAGTTCTTCAGGCTGAACGGCGGATTGGCGACAACCCTGTCGTAAGAGGACAGGCGTCCTGACGATTCTACCAAGCCCGGGTCTGCAATGACGTCGCCCGCCTCGAGGTGCGCGGAGCGCAGGCCGTGGAGCAGCAGGTTCAGCTTGCCGATAGCCAGCGTTCCGAGGTTGCGTTCCTGTCCGTGGAGTACCAAGTTTCGGACGTCGCCGCCTTGTTCGCGGACGTATTGGGCGGTGTAAATCAGCATACCGGCGGAGCCGGCGGTCGGGTCGCAAATCCGCATCCTCTCCGCCGGTTCGAGCAGTTCCACAATCAGCCGCACCACCTCGCGCGGGGTGTAGAACTCGCCGCCCTTCTTGCCCGCGTCGTCGGCGAACTGGTAGATCAGATACTCGTAAGCGTCGCCCAGCACGTTGCCCGTTCCTGCTTCGCCGCGCAGGTTGGCGTCTCGCAGGTCCAGGTCGCTGAAGTGGCCTATCAGGTCGCGGATGATCCGTTCGCGGTTGGCGGGGCTGCCCAGCTTGGTCTCGTCGTTCCAGTTCGTGCCGGACAGAACGCCGTCCAAGCGTGGGGTATTGGCGTCTTCTATCTCGTGGCTGGCGATGTTCAAGACTTCGCCAAGATTCATCGAAGCGGCGGATATGGCGTCCCACCGCGCGCCTTCCGGCACGAAGAACTCATGCTCATCGCGGTCGGCGATGGCGGTATCGCGCGGCACGCCCGCGGCGACGGCGCTGTCTATCTCCTCGTCGAACCTGTCCGAAAGCCGCTTCAGGAACAGGATCGAAAAGATGTAGTTCTTGTAGTCCGCCGAGTCTATCTGGCCGCGCAGAATGTCGGCAGCCTGCCACAGCTTAGACTCTAATTCGCGTCTGCTGAGAGACATCGTGGCGCCCCCGACTCTTATTTTTTCGGCGATCCGTAGCGGATACCAGTATGGCGCAAGGGGGGACGATCTGCAACTTTGGGGTTGGCGGTGGCGCAGCGCTCTGGATTCCGGCGTTCGCCGGAATGGGGGTATAGGGCCGGAATGACGGTTGGGGAGCCGGAATGACGGTTGGGGGTGGCCCCGCATTTTATCCATACGGCGGTTTCGTGTACACTGTGATTGCCTTGCGCGGATTCGTCCGCGGACGGGCGTCGAACTACAGACGCGGCGGCTTGGGCGCCGTCCAGCGTCTCGAATACAGGAGGAATCAATGGCAGATACGCTGAATGGCAAGGTGGCCGTCGTAACCGGCGCGGGCCGGGGCATTGGCCGAGGCGTTGCGCTGCAGCTGGCGGCCGAGGGCGCGAAGGTCGTGGTGAACGACCTGGGCGGCGCGGTGGACGGCACAGGCGCATCCACAAACCCGGCCGATGACGTGGTGGCAGAGATCAAGGCCGCCGGCGGAGAGGCCGTCGCCAACTACGAGTCGGTAGCTACTATGGAGGGCGGCGAAGCTATCGTGCAGAGCGCGCTGGACAACTTCGGACAGCTCGACATCGTGGTCACGGTAGCCGGAATCCTGCGCGACAGGATGATCTTCAACATGACTGAGCAGGAGTGGGACGACGTGATAGACGTCCACCTCAAAGGCACGTTCACGGTGTGCAAATACGCGTCCATCCTGTTCAGGCAGCAGCGTTCGGGACGCATCATAACGTTCGCGTCGGAGTCGGGTCTGTTCGGCAACACGGGACAGGGCAACTACGCCGCCGCCAAGTCGGGCATCGCGGGCTTCACGAAGGTCGTGGCGCGCGACTTGGGACGCTACGGCGTTACGGCGAACTCGATTTGCCCGCGCGCGTCGTCTCGCATGACGGCGACGGTGCCGGACGTGGCTCGCCAGATGCGCTCGAACCGGTCGGAGGACGCCCGGGCCGAGAGCGCGCCGCCGGCAGGTCCGATGGACCCGGACGACATTGCGCCGTTCATCGCCTACCTGGCGAGCGACATGGCCCAAGACGTGAACGGGCAGACGTTCCTGGTCTATGGCGGCAACATTACGCTGTTGTCGCTTCCGCGCCGCGTCCGCACTATCTTCAAGAACGGTCAGTGGACGCTGGACGAGATGAAGGAACTGGTGCCGCAGCACGTTACGCGCGGTCTGCCGAATCCATCTCCGCCGCAGCCGCCGAGGCAGTAAGTCGAGGAGTGAGGAGTGAGAGTTTCCCTCCCCTACTCCCCCTCGATGGGTGGCGACGACTAAACACAATTCGATAAAGACATTCGACGGGAGACCTGAACTATGGGAGACCTTCTGAAAGACAAGGTAGCCATCGTTACCGGATCGGGACGTGGCATTGGCGCCGGAATAGCCAAGCTGTTCGGCGCAGAGGGCGCGAAGGTCGTGGTGAACGACTTGGGCGGCGCGGTGGACGGCACCGGCACCTCGAATCGTCCCGCTGACGAGGTGGTGGAGGAGATCAAGGACAACGGCGGCGAGGCGGTCGCCAACTACGACTCGGTCGCCACGATGGAGGGCGGCGAGAGCATCGTCCAGACCGCTCTGGACAACTACGGCAAGCTGGACATAGTGGTTACGCCGGCCGGAATCCTGCGCGACCGCATGGTGTTCAACATGACCGAATCGGAGTGGGACGACGTGATAGCGGTGCATCTGAAGGGCACGTTCACGGTGTCGAAGTTCGCGTGCATCCTGTTCCGCCAGCAGCGGAGCGGCTGCATCATCACGTTCTCGTCCACGTCGGGGCTGTACGGCAACTCCGGGCAGTCAAACTATGGCGCGGCGAAGGACGGCATCGCGGGCTTCACTCGCGCGGTGGCGCGGGACATGGGCCGGTACGGCGCGCGCGTGAACAGTATCTCGCCGGGCGCGAACTCGCGCATGACGGCGACGGTGCCGGACTCTGCGCGGCAGATTCGGGCGTCGTCTGGCATCCAGAGCGGCGGCGCGGCGCGGACGCTGGAACTGCGGCGCGAGCCGGAGGACATAGCGCCGTTCGTCACGTGGCTGGCGTCGGACGAGGCGAAGGACGTGAACGGCTACGTCTTCCACGTAACCGGCGGCGAGATTTCGCTGATGAACAACCCGGAGCCGGCGCGCACGCTGCAGAAGAACGGGCGCTGGTCGGTCGAGGAGATAGCCGCCATGTTCCCCGGCACGCTGGGGATGGACATGGTGAACCCCGCGCCGAGGCAGGCGCCGAGGCAGTAGCGCAAGCGAACAATCGAGAGTGAAGGAGCCGCCGGCCTGAGAGGGCCGGCGGTTTTGCGCTGTCTTGGGGTCGGTGCGGTTACGCCAAAACGCGCTGTTTGACCCAAGCCATCGGGCCAACTAACATTGACCCACAGACGCTTGCGAGGAGGATCACAGTATGACCCCGGACATCCTCAAAGAGGCTGAACGCATCGTGCGAACCGAATTTCCTAAGCGGATGCCGACTGACTTCGTTATCAACGACGTGGAAGTGGAGATCCTAGACGGACCGTTTTGCGAGGACTACATTCACTTGAACGTCATTCTTGAAGATGGCCACCCTGAATTCGATGGGCACATATTGAACAGATTCGACCACGACTTGTATCCGATATTCGAGCGCGCGGGTGTCATGCCGGTCCCGACCATTTCGTATTCGGACAGAAGCGAAATGATGAGATGATGACGCCTGATGACACGCCGCCCGATGCGATTGACTGGAGGAACCTAATCAACGACACGAGGCCGACTACAACCACAGCGCAAGCTTTACGGCTCGCCAGGCCAATGCGTGGCTGGCTAGGGCGGAGACGGCAATCCTAGCCTTCCTGCAAGCAGACCACAGCGAACGAGCTTACATAGCTGCGCTGACGCTGGTTCGGGGGCGGTGAGCGGCGTGAACGCCGGATTGACGCCCAGCTTGGCGGTTCATATAATTGCGCCGTCACACAACTATTGAGGCGGGGGGCGTGAACATGGATCCGCTGGAACTTAGGCGCATCGGAACTACCGACATCGAGGTTACGGCGCTGGGCATGGGGAGCGCGCCGATGGGTTCGTTCTCCGGGCCGGACGGGGCGGCGGACGCGGCGGCTACTACGCGACGCGGCTATGATCTGGGAATCAGGTTCTTCGATACGGCGCCGCTGTACGGGCAGGGACGGGCAGAACGGTTCTACGGCTCGGCGCTCGGCGGGTATGACCGCGACAGTTATGCGCTGTCGTCAAAGGTCGGGCGCGTGTTGAATCCGAACGGGTCGGGCGCGGACGTTCTGTCGGACGCTCCGCCGTTCGACGTGGTGTTTGACTTCAGCCGCGATGGGGTTCTGCGCTCGATAGACGAGAGCCTGCAGCGGCTCGGCCTCGATCGTTTGGACGTAGTTCTCATCCATGACCCGGACGATCACTGGGAGCAGGCGATCGGCGAGGCGTACCCGACGCTCGCCGAGTTGCGCTCGCAGGGCGTGATCGGCGCGATAGGCGCGGGGATGAACCAGTGGGAGATGCCGGCGCGGTTCGCGCGCGAGGGCGATTTCGACTGCTTCCTGCTGGCGGGACGCTATACGCTGCTCGACCATTCGGGACTGGATGAGTTTCTGCCGCTGTGCGAATCCAAGTCTATCAGCGTGATTCTTGGCGGGCCGTATAATAGCGGCGTGCTCGCGTCGGACCTAGGGCCGGGTACGACGTACTTCTACCAGCGAACGCCGCCGGAGGTTCTGGAGACCGCCAAGCTGATCAAGGCAGTGTGCGACCGATACGACGTTCCGCTCAAGGCGGCGGCGCTCCAGTTCGGGCTGGCTCACCCCGCCGTGGCCGCTACGATCCCGGGACCGCGGTCGTCTGAGGAGGTGGAGGAGAACGCGGCGATGGTCGCGTTCGAGACTCCTGCGGACCTGTGGGCGGAACTGAAAGCTGAGGAGCTGATTCCGGTGGATGCGCCAACGCCCGATTAACCAGACGAGAAGGGACGGGTGAACAACCGCGCCCCAGAGAGGATATGAACGGTGCCGACAGTACAAGCTGACAGACTTACTACGATCTCCGAGGAGCTTCTAAAGGGTTCGGGCGCGAGCGCGGAGGAGGCGGAGATCATATCCCGCCACTCGGTTGGCGCGAACCTGGCGGGGCACGACTCGCACGGCATCATACAGATTCCGACGTACATAGACCGGGTGAAGCGCGGCCACATCGTGCCGGGCGCGGAGTTCGAGGTACTGCGCGATACGCCGACGACTACGGTTGTGGACGGGCACTGGGGCTTTGGCTACGTCGTGTCGGAACGGCTGATGAAGATGACGATAGATAAGGCTAAGGCGAGCGGCGTCGCGGCGGCGACGGTGTTCCGACAAAGCCACGTGGGGCGCGTGGCGGACTATCCGATCATGGCCGCCAACGAGGGGCTGATCGGGATGATGACCGCCGACTCGGGCCGGTCGTCGAAGTCTGTCGTGCCCTTCGGGGGACGCGAGCCGCGACTCGGCACCAACCCCATCTGCATCGCCATGCCGTCGAACCTGGAAGGCGTGATGTTCATAGACATGGCTACGAGCGCGGTCGCGGCGGGCAAGCTGGGCGTGGCGGTCGCTCGCGGCGCTGACGTGCCTGAGGGCTGGATTCTGGACAAGGACGGCAACCCGTCTACGAACCCGAACGATCTTCGCAACGGCGGCGCGGTGCTGCCGTTGGGCGGACCGGAGGGACACAAGGGATACGGGCTTTCGGTGATGGTGGAGATTCTGTCGGGCATCCTTACGGGCCTGGGGTTCGGGCACGATCCGTCCGGGCGGCACAACGACGGCTGCTTCATGGCAGCGTTCGACGTGGGCGCGTTCCGGGACGCAGAGGACTTCAAGGCGGAGGTTACGGAGTTCGCGCAGTACCTGAAGAGCTCCGAGCCGGCGGCGGGGTTCAGCGAGGTGTTCTATCCCGGAGAGCTGGAGCACAAACGCGAGCAACAGCTTCTGGCTGAGGGCATCTTCGTCGAGGACGCGACATGGGCGCGACTCGGAGAGTTGGCGGTAGAGTATGCGGTTGCTGAGGAACTGGGACTTAGCTAGGCTGCGTCAGACCTTGTAGCAGGCGGCGAGTTGGCCGTCGCCCTTATCCTCCAATGGTGGATGGTCGTTGTCGCGGCAGTAATCGTCGGCTATGGGACAGCGATCGTAGAAGCGGCAGCGCGGGTGTGGGTCTATGGGCATGGAGACGCCCCCGGTTATGTCCACAGGAGGACGCCGCACCGACGGATCCGGCACGGGAACGGCGGAGAGCAGCGCCTTCGTGTACGGGTGTTTGGGAAAGCGCAGCACTCGCTCGGTCTCGCCCCGCTCCACTATCTTGCCGAGGTACATCACGGCGATGCTCGAGCACATGTAACGAGCTACGGCTAGGTCGTGGGTGATGTACAGGTAGCTGATCCCGAGCCGCTCCGCCAAGTCTTCCATGAGGCGCATCACGCCGGTTCGTATGGATACGTCGAGCATGGACGTCGGCTCGTCGGCCACGACGAAGGACGGCTCGACCACGAGCGCGCGGGCGATAGCGACACGCTGGCGCTGGCCGCCGGATAGCTCGTGTGGGAATCGGAAGAGATAGGCGCGCGCCGGCGTCAGTCCAACGAGTTCGAGCATCCGAGATACGCGGTCTATGCGCTCGACTGCGTTTCCGATCTTCTGCACGTTCAGCGGCTCGGACACGGTGTCGAATATAGTGCGGCGCGGATTCATGGACTCATACGGGTCCTGAAAGATCATCTGCGCCTTGCGCCGGAACGACTTGAGCTCGGCGCCAGCGAGGGTGGCGATGTCCGTCGGAGCGGACTCGCCATCGTCGAAGACGATGTGGCCGCTGGTCGGGTCTGCCAGGCGCACCAGCAGCTTGCCTGTCGTGGTTTTGCCACAGCCGGACTCTCCGACTAGACCGAAGCTCTCCGCAGGGGCCAGCTCGAACGACACGCCGTCCACGGCGTGAATGAAGCTGTGGCTGCGCCGGAACCAGCTTCCCGACGAGACGGGAAAGCGCTTGGTTAGGTTTTGGACGCTGAGTAGCGGCGAGCCGGGCGCTTGACCAGTATCCGGTCGCCGCGGGTGTCCGTCAACTCCGGGTTGCGCGGCTTCGCTGTGATGATTCGTCTGCATCAGGCGCTCGTTTCGCTAATCAGGCGGGTTCCAGCAGTCTGCCCAGTGTATGCCGCGGGTTACGGTTGGCGGGGCGTCGGTGGCGCAGACGTCGGTGGCGTAGGGGCAGCGGGGATGGAAGCGGCAGCCGCTGGGAGGATCGAGCAGGTTGGGCGGCTCGCCGTCCATCGTCGTCAACTCGCGCTTTTCGCCTACAACGCTTGGGAACGACGACATCAACGCGCGAGTGTACGGGTGGACGGGGCTGCCAAACACGTCCTCAGTGCGACCGAACTCCACAATCTTGCCGGCGTACATTACGGCTACGACGTCGCTTACTTCGGCGATTACCGCCATGTCATGCGATATGTAGATCATGCTCATATGGAGCGCGCGCTGGATTCGCAGCATCTCGCGCAGGATGCGGTCCTGCACTATCACGTCCAGCGCGGTCGTCGGCTCATCAGCGACGATGACCGACGGCTCGCAGGCGAGGGCCATGGCGATTATGGCTCGCTGCTTCATGCCGCCGCTGTACTCGTGCGGGTAACGCGGGATGAAGGCGTGGTCGAGGCTGACCAGATCGTAGAGGTCGCGGACGCGGGCAAGCGATTCTTCCGGCGCTGCGCTTGAGTGCGCTTCGAGGGCTTCGATTATCTGGTCGCCTACGCGATAGACGGGATCGAGGGAGTTCATGGCCGCCTGAAAGACCATCGAGATGCGGTTCCAGCGATACTCGCGCATCTGGTCTTCAGACATGGGAACGACGTCGTCGCCGTCCAGCAGTATGCTGCCGGACAGGATGCGGGCGTTGTCGGGCAGCAGCTTGAGCAGAGCGATGGCGAGCGAAGTCTTGCCGCAGCCGGACTCGCCGACCAAGCCCAGCGCCTGTCCACGTTCGAGGGTGAACGACACGCCGTCCACGGCGTGGATTGGGCCGGCGCGTGTGGAGTATCGCATGGTGAGGTTGTGGACGGAGAGGATGGGGCGGGAGTCATTCATGTTTCACCCTCACCCCAACCCTCTCCCTGGGGGAGAGGGGGAATAGGAAGGGACTTTTCGTATTCGAAAGGCATCATACGCTCCTCAAGCGGGGGTTGACCACTTCGTCCAAGGCGCGCCCCACGAGGTAGAATGACGAGCAGAGCAGGGTTATGGAGACGCTGGCCGGGAAGATGAGCCACCAGTATCCGGTAACCTGAAGCAGGTAGCCAGCCGACGATGCAGTATGGATCATCAAGCCCCAGCTCATGCGGATGTCGAGCAGACCGAGGAAGCTGAGCACGGCTTCTGAGAATATCGCGCCGGTTACGGTAAACATCATGTACAGGAACGACAATGGGAGCAGGTTCGGGACTATATGGACGAAGATAATGTGGGCGTGGCCGCCTCCAGCCGTCCGGGCGGCTTCAACATAAGGTTTGACGACGACCGAGAGCGCCTGGGATTTCAGCACGACTCCGGTGCCTCCGAAGCCGGACAGCAGCCCGATTATGATGGCAAGCTCGAAGTGCTCGACGCCGATCAGCGCGCTCAGCACGACGAGTACGCTGATGCCGGGCATCATTATCATTATGTCCGCCAGTCGCATCAGCAGCGTGTCCACGATGCCGCCGAAGTATGCGGACACCGCGCCGACGATGGTTCCGATGGTTACGGTAACGATTGCGGCGAGCAAACCGAGCATGAATTCGGACCTAGCGCTGTACATCAACTGGCTCAGTATGTCCCGGCCTAGCGGATCGGTGCCGAGCGGGTGGCTCACGCTTGGCGGCGCGGGCTGCCGAGTCTCGTCGAAGGCGTAGCCAATCACCGGGTCGTAGATGCGCTCCTCCCATACAGTCATCATCAGGATCGGGTGGGCGACGGCGAACAGGGCGTACAGGGAGATTATCACCAAGCCGATTATGCCGACGCGCGTGTTCGCAAACAGCGCCCATCCGGTTCGCAGGCTCTGGGTGGCGAGGTAGAGGCGTACGCGCCACAGCGGACGCTCTTCAAATCGCTGTGTATAGCCGGACGCCATAGGTACCGTGTCCTAATACCGTATGCGGGGGTCGAGAAAGACGTAGAGGACGTCGGCGACGAGGTGAGCGACGAGGACGAATATGCCGACGAACACGAACGCGCCCACGGCGAGCGGAAGGTCTTCGCTCAGCGCGGCCGACAGCAGTGTCTGCCCCATGCCGGGCCACGAGAAGATGCCCTCTATGATGACTCCGCCGTCTATGGCGAACGCGAGGCTGAACACCAAGCTGGTAACGACGGGCAGCAGCGCATTGCGGGCGACGTGCTTGTTGCGAATGTCCTTCTCCGGCAGGCCCTTGGCGCGGGCGGCCATTACGAAATCCTCCCGCATCGTCTCCAGCATACTGTTGCGAGTGAGCAGCATGGCGCCGGCGAAGCTTATCAGCGTGAGCGTTACGACGGGCAGAACCATATGGCGCGCGATGTCCAGCGCCAGATGCGTGACTCCCGTAGCGAGCCAAGCGACAATCGCCACGATGAATCCGGCGGCGATGATGCCTACTCGTAAGTAAAGCGCGTTCGGACCTGCCAATCGCGCGGTGAGAGCGAACGCGCCGAATACAACTACCGACAGCGCGAACGCGGTGAGTATCATTCGATTGAAGATAGTATTGGCGTCCACGGGCGCATCCAGCCAGAGCGCGGGTTCCAGGAACTTGCCTATCGGCAGCCAGCCGAACTGGGCGGCGAACAGCCAGATCATCATCAACCCGAACCAGGGGGTGAATACTGTGTACAGCATTACGCCGCCGATGGTGGCTGTGTACTCAGTCCAGCCTCCTCTGCGCCAGGCGATTATCTTGCCGAGCGCGAAGCCGAGGTAGAACGAGATGACGGTGGCTGTCAGGAACAGAACCAAAGTGCGGGGCAGTCGCTCGGCTATGATGTCGGCGACGGAGCGCGGGTAGTGACTGAACGAGACGCCGAAGTTGCCGGTGAATGTGTTCTTGAGGTGAACGAGGTACTGCTTCCATAGCGGCTCGTTCACCCCGAAGAGCTCCTGCATCCGCTCCCGCGTTTCGGGGGGCAGATCGGGGTTGAGGGCGTAGAAGTTGCTGACGTCGCCCGGCTGCGCGTTCACAACGAAGAACACGATGGACAGGAAGACGAACAACGTCAGCAATATCTGAAGCGTTCTCTTTACGAGGTACTTCGCCATGCCGCGCCCCTGATCGGGTTGATGCGAGACTCTACTACTTGATTACGGCCACTCCCTGCATACCGCCCTGCGATTCGACGCCGCCGAGAACCTCGGTGTAGGGGAACTCGACCCTGTTCGGGCGGTACACGTCCAGCTTGGGCGTGGTGAACAGGGTTACGTATGGCAGATCATCGGCCAGGTACTGCTGCATCTGGTACGCCTTTTCCTGCGCGCCGGCGATGGTGGTCTCACTCAGCAAGCCTTGCGCCAAGTCATCGAACTCGGCGTTAGCGTAGCCGCCCCAGTTGTAGCCGCCGCCTGCGCTATTTTCGGGAGCGTAGCGGCTGTGGAAGAAGTTGTCCAGGTAGTCGGGGAATATGGAGAGTCCCCAGCCCAGCATCCACATATCCAGCTCTTCGGCCACGTCGTCGCTGAACAGTTCGGCGACGATGACGTTGAAGCCGGTGAGGTTGGCGCGGAGCGGTATGCCGACGTCGTTGAGCCAGCGCTCTATCCAGATGGCAAAGGTGGAGCGCATAGGGTCGTAGCCGGCGCTGGGCGCGATTAGCTCCATATCCGGGACGGGCTCGCCATTGGGCATCTTGAGGCCCTTTCCGGGGTTGGCGACGAAGTTGCCGTCTTCGCTGATTGCAGGCTCCTCCTCGAAGGTGAAGCCAGCGCCCTTGAGCAGTTCGACGGCGGCGGCTATACGTTCGCCGCGGCTCATGCCCTCGCCGAACTTGGGAACATCGCCGTTGTGCCAGAACCCATTGCCTTCCGGCACCATAGAATAGACGGGCAGCGCCTCGCCCTGCAGGATGGTGGAGGCGACGAACTCCTTGTCAATGAGAGTGGCGACGGCCTGCCTGAACTCCTTGATGTCCATCGGAGCCTTGCGGGTGTTGAATCCCAAATAGCGGACGCCGTTGTTGGCGTTGACGGCGACGTTCAGGTCCGGGGCGCTGTTGACGCGCTCCAAGAAGCCCTTTTCAAGGCCGAGCGGGTTGAACACGTAGTCAATGTCGCCTTCGGTGAGCGCGAGAATCGCGGCGTCCTGGTTGCCGTAGATGCTGAACAGCGCCGAATCCATGTGCGGGCCGACGGTGTATTCGAGCGTCTTGTCCCCGGCGGCTTCGCCGAAGTAGGTGGCCGAGTGGCCGGTATTGGGGTTGGATTCGGAGTATGCGCCGCTGGCGTAGTTGGTGACGGTTGTGCCGGTGTCGTAGTAGTTGGGATCGGTATCTTTTTCGTAGAACGCGCCCGGCTCCCAACGGCTGAACATGAACCCGCCGATAGTCGGCTCTCCCTCCGGCACGTGGGCGAACAGCGCCTCTTGCTGCTGCTCGAGTTCGCCGGCCATCTTCGCCTCTTCGACGACGGGCGCCCAGTAGTGTTCGGCGAGGATGGGCAGGAAGCCGAGTCCGAACTGCCAGACGCTCAGGCCCGGTGTAAGCTCGTTGCCCTCTTCGTCCATCGCGTTGAAGTATATCTTGATGGCGTGCGAGTCCACCTTTTCGACGCGATTCAGGAAGGTGGGGTTGATGGCGGATGCGTAGTTGGCGCTCAGCCCCATGTCCAGAGCGGTGTTGACGTTGAACACGAAGTCGTCCGCGTTCACCTCTTCGCCGTCGCTCCAGTTGATGCCGGTTCGCATCGGGACGGTGGTGGTCCAGTATTCCGTCCCGTCAACGGTCTCCTTGGCCAGCGCGGTCGGGAAGTCGGACGCGAGCGCGGGTATCCAGTCGAATCTCTGGTCGGAGTAGGTGTAGAGAGCGCCGGCGTGTCCGCCGAGCACGTACTGCGTCCAAACGGAACCGCCCGGCCCGCCGTAGTAGTTCCAGAAGTTGCGGGTTATCGGCTCTTCGAAGATGCCCATTTGGTAGATGGGCGGCCCCATGGAGGCGGGAGCTTCCGGTTGGGGTACTGGGGTAACCTCGACCGTCTTGATGACTTCCTTCACCACCGTCTCGCCCGGAACTTCGACCGTCTTGACGACCTCGACTTCCTTCACCACGGTCTCGCCCGGCACTTCGACAGTCTTGACGACCTCGACTTCCTTCACTACGGTCTCGCCCGGCACTTCGACGGTCTTGACGACCTCCTTCACTACCGTCTCGCCCGGAACCACAACGGTCCTGACGACCTCAACTTCCTTGACGACCTCCACCGTTTCAGGTTCGGCGCACGCCGTTGCCGCCATCAGGGCGGCGGCGAACGTCAGAGAGGCGATCCACAGTACGCTGAGCTTAGACATTTCGGAACCCTCCGATTGCGCTTCCTGAACAGGGGAAATGTACCATCCTTGACGCGAAGGGTTGCACATTGCTTGAGATGTGTCAAACTCCTTCTAGGCGATGTTGGCTTCCGCGCTGGTATCGCGCATCCAGGTGGGTCGGATGATTAGCTCGGGGATGGCGGCGCGCTGCGGCAGGCGGGCTATGAGGGCAATCGCCTCGGCGGTGTCTTCCGCCGTAACCATCGTGGCTCGCGCTTCGGCATCGGGCACCACGGGACGACCGTCCAGGATGGGGGTATCCACCTCTCCGGGAATGACGACGCTCGCGCGGATGCCGGTGTTTCGCAACTCGGCGTTGAGGAAGCCTGTGAAGTTGATGACCGCAGCCTTCGCGGCGCTGTAACTCATGCCGGCGAGCGGGCTGCCGCCGAGTCCGGCCATAGACGACACGTTGATGATGGTGCCCTGACCCGCTTCTTTCATGGACGGCACGACCGCCTGCGAGCAGAAGACGGAGCCTACAAGGTTGCTGTCGTACACGCTTCGCAGGTCGTCCGGCGTGGTGGTCAGCAGCATACGGCGCGGGGAGCTGTGGCCGGCGTTGTTTACCAGCACGTCCACCTTGCCGTACTTGTCCAGCACTTCTCCGACCATACCGAATACGGCATCCTTGTCACCAACGTCCACGCCGTAGGCCTCAGCTCTGCCGCCGCCCGCTACTATCTCGTCACGCGCCTCTTCCACCTTCGACACAGTGCGTCCTACGGCTATCACCGCTGCGCCTTCCGACGCCATGAGCAGGGCCGACGCTCTCCCGATGCCGCTGCCTCCGCCCGTAATTATGCAGACACTGTCCTTCAAGCCCATTCTTGCCTCCTTGTTGGGGTCCACCCCCATCCTGACCTTCCCCCATCGAGGGGGAAGGGATTTAGCGTTGCCACTATGGTAGCAGGGTCAGCCCGAATAACCCTAACGTAACCAGCGCAAGCCCGCCGAATTGTATGGCGGACAGTCTCTCTCCGTACCAGACGATACCGCCGATGATCGGCACTATGGGGTATGCGGTGGACGCGGCGGCTACTATCGCGACGATGCCTATCTGCGAGCCGCGCGTGAACGCGAGAAGGGCGGCGCTCTCGACCACGCCCACGATGACCACCGCCAGCGCAAGCCGCCGGTCCAGTCCACGCCACGGCAACTCTCGGCGAGACACTAGTACGGGCAACAAGATGGAGACCATCATCAAGCGCGTCAGATAGACAGGCGCGAACCAGCCAATTTGCTTTGACAGGGCTGCGAGGGCGAACTGCCAGAACCCGGCGGCTACGCAGACGACTATGGCAAGTACAACGCCCAGTCCGATGATAGTCTTGCCCTGTCGCAACGCGCGGAAGTCCACGGACGCTATGGCGACGCCGATGACGGTAAGCGCCATCGCGCCGATCTGCCAACGACTGACGCTGTCGCCCAGAAAGACGACCGCCAGCAGCGCGACTACGACACTGTGCGCGGCGACGATGGGTCCGACCAGCGCAATCGGGCCAACCTGCAGCGCCCTGAAGAAGCCGAGATAGAAGCCCGCTACCAGCAGAGTCAGCCCCGCCATGATGAGCCAGTATCGCGGTTCGAGGCCGCCGAGCTGCCCGGTGGAAAGCCCAAGCGCCGTCATAGCGACCACGCCGATTAGCTGAAGCAGGAAGACCGTTCGCAGCACGCCGAGCGAGCGCGTAAGACCGGCGGATATGACGTCGGCGACGCCGATGCCAACGGCGAACGCGAGGCCATATAGAACGCTGGTTAGAACCATGGGGTTATGGTAGCATCTTGCGCCGTTGGGTTCGGAGCGCTTTGATTCAGCCGGCGATGGCTATGCCTATCAGGGATCCTATGGCGAAGGTGGCGGCTGCGGCGGCGCAGCCGGCGAGCAACATCCGCGCTCCACCCCAAGCAATGTTGCGTCCCGACACGCGGGCGACCAGCGCGCCGACCGCGGCCAGGGCGACCGCGCTTAGCGTGGCGCTGACAGGCAGCGCGAGGTCGCCCGGTCCAACGAGATACGGCAGGATAGGGATAATCGCGCCAATCGAGAACGCGGTAAAGGAGCTGAACGCCGCGCCGAAGGGCGAGCCGAGATCGTCCGGGTCCAGTCCGTACCGTTCGCGAACCATCGTATCCAGGGCCACGGCTCGGTCTTGCATGATGCGGTCGGCTATGGCGGCGGCGTGGTCGGCGTCCAGCCCCTTCGAGGCGTAGATGTCGGCGAGCGAGCGCCGCTGGCGATCTGGGGACTCGTCGAACAGCGCGGATTCGCGGCCGATGATGTTGCTGTAGAAATCCACTTGGCTGCTGACGGATATCCACTCGCCGACGGCCATCGAGAAGGCGCCGGCGAGCAGGCCGGCGATGCCGGCGAGCAGAACGATGGTCGGATCGTTCGCGCCGCCGGCGACGCCCATTACCAGGCTGAAGTTAGACAGCAGGCCGTCGTTGGCGCCAAGCACGGCGGCGCGCAGGTTGCCTCCATGCGCTGCATTCGAGCGGATTTCGCCATCGAGTTCTGCATCACTCATAATCACCTATATTATAAGTGATTCATGCCGGTACGGACAGGCGACTGCGGATTGATTTGAGGCGGTCCACGTTTTCCTTATCCGGGCCCTTCTTGTCCTTGCCCGGCACTTCCAGAACGAACGGAACGTCGCGGAAGGCAGGGTGTCCCATGATGGTCTCGAAACCGGAGACGCCGATGTACCCTTCGCCAATGTTCTCGTGCCTATCCACGCCCGAACCCATCTCGACCTTGGCGTCGTTGGCGTGGACGACCGCCAGATTGTCCAAGCCGATATGCTCGTCGAACTCGGACATGGCGGCGTCAATGCCGTCCGGGTCGGATATGTCGTAACCGGCGGCGAAGCAATGCTCGGTATCGAGACAGACTTGGAAGCGGTCGCTGTCCACCCGATTCAGCATCTCGCCAATGTCCGAGAACGCCCCGCCAAGCTGCGTCTTCATGCCAGCGCTGTTCTCGACCAGCAGCAGCGGACCGTCTGGGCTTTCGTCCAGGACCCGCTTCAGCGCGTCGGTGGCGGAGCCTATCACCGCGTCGAACCCCTTGCCCTTGTGGGATCCGGAGTGAAAGACGACGCCCGCCGCGCCAATCTCGGCGGCAACCTCCATGTTGCGAACGAGGCAAGCTACGGACTTCTCCACCAGATCGGGCGCGCCGGCGATGTTGACCAGGTAGCTGCTGTGAATGAATACAGGGCCGATTCCGGTGGATTGGGCGCCCTCATGAAACTTGGCGACTACGTCGGGCTTGAGTTCGCGGAACTTCCATGCGCGCGGAGACGAGGCGAAGACCTGGATGGTCTCGGCCTGCAAGGCCGCCGCTCGCTTGAAGGCGGTGTGAAGGCCGCCGGCGGTAGAGACGTGTGCGCCGATCTTCATAGGGCGAGGCTCCTGGGGGGATTGTCGTGGGGTACGTGGCGTCATTGTATGGCGGTGGGGGATGTGGGGGCTAGGGGTTTGGGGGCGTTGGGAAGGATTTAACCCAGAGACGCAAAGGGGAGGGTAATCGGGATCATTTGCGTCTCTGGGTTTAAATGGAGCCTAGCGCCTTTCCCGGTCGGGCGCGTGGATCTGGCTAGATACGCGCTCCGGCGCGCTCGTCTAGCTCTTGGGTTACTTGGACTACGCGATCAACTAGGTGGGAGGGGATTTCTTCGAAGTGGTCGAAGTCCATGGTGAAGTTGCCCTGTCCCTGCGTCTGGCTGCGGAGCTCGGTGGCGTAGGTGAGCATCTCGGACTGGGGCGCTTCGACCTGCACGGTCGTCGTGCCGTCGCCGTTGGGAATCATGCCCTGGATGCGTCCGCGACGGCTGTTGAGGTCGCCTATTATGTCGCCGGTGAACTCGTCGGGTACGCTGATGTCCACTTTCATTACGGGTTCGAGGATAACTGGGCTCGCCTCCCGCAAGCCCTTCGAAGCCGCCTGACCGCCGGCTATCTCGAACGACGCGCCGGAGGAGTCGACGTCGTGGAAGCTGCCATCAACCAGCGTCGCCTTCATGTCCACAACTGGGAATCCGGCGACCACGCCGTCGGTCAGCGCGCCGCGCACGCCCTTTTCGACGGATGGGATGTACTCGCGCGGCACCGCTCCGCCGACGATGGTTTCGGCGAACTCGAAGCCCGACCCGCGCGGCAGCGGTTCTACCTCTATCCAGACGTGGCCGAACTGGCCGCGTCCGCCCGTCTGCTTCTTGTGGCGGTACTCGACGCGGGCGCGTCGGCTGATGGTCTCCTTGTACGGCACGCGGGGGATGTCCAGCACCAAGTTCGCGCCGAACTTGCGCTGCATCTTCTCGATTGCGACGTCCAAGTGGGTGTCGCCAAGCCCACCCATGATCATCTCGTTGGTGTTCGGCTCGCGCGTCAGCACGATGGACGGGTCTTCCTCGACGATGCGCGCCAGCGAGCTGGTCATCTTGTCCACGTCCGCCTTGCTCTTGGGATAGACCGCCATTAGGTATATGGGCCTGGGGAACTCCAAGCCTTCGAGCGTGATCTGGTTTTCGCGAGTAGCGAGCGTGTCGCCCGTCAGCGCCGAGTTGAGCTTGGTTACCGCGCCGATGTCTCCAGCGGAGAGCTGGGGTACGGCTTCCTGCTGTCGTCCGCGCATCTCGAACACCTGCCCCACACGCTCAGCCTCGTTGCGGCTGGCGTTGAACAGCTGCGAATCGCCCTTGAACGTGCCGCTGTACACGCGGAAGTACGACACCTTGCCCACGAACGGGTCTGCGGCGGTCTTGAAGACTAGCGCAGCCAGCGGTCCATCGCTGTCGCAGGCGAGCTCGGCAAGGTCTTCGGAGCCGGGCGCGCCGCCGATCGCCGCCGGAACGTCGGCGGGAGATGGTAGATACGACGCGGCAAAGTCCATGAACTCGACAACGCCTACCCCGTTGAGCGGCGATCCGGAGAGTATTGGCACGAGAGAGCCGTCCATTACACCCTGCTTGACTGCCGAGAGCATCTCGTCCTGGGTGATCTCTTCCTCTTCGAGGTACTTCATCATGAGGTCGTCGTCGATCTCGGCGACAGCCTCTATCAGCCGCTCGCGCGCTTCTTCGACTTCGGCTTCCATGC
This sequence comes from Dehalococcoidia bacterium, assembly GCA_034420955.1. Lineage (GTDB taxonomy): Bacteria > Chloroflexota > Dehalococcoidia > Lucifugimonadales > UBA1123 > VXRN01. The sequence continues at coordinate 185,341 of DAOUKV010000001.1, read as the reverse complement.
CCGCCGGGGTCTCAGCGTCGGCATCCAACAGGTTCACCACGCCGGAGAGCGACGCCTCCGCGCCTATGGGCAGGTGAACCGGCACCAGGTGTCGCCCGAACCTGTCTTGAAGCGCGGCTACGACGCCGTCGAAGTCCGCGTTCTCCCTATCCATCTTGGAGACGTACACCGCGCGAGGCAGATCGCGTTCGGCCGCGAGGTTCCACATCTGGCCGGTGCCGACCTCGATGCCCGCCTGAGCGGCTACGACAATCACCGCCGCGTCGGCGACGCGGACGCCGGATACCACCTCTCCGCGGTAGTCCGCGTAGCCGGGGGTGTCTATTACATTCAGCTTGCAGCCGTCCCAAGGCACGTTGATGATAGAGGAACCTACGCTGGTAGTCCGCTTGTGCTCCTCTGGATCGAAGTCCGAAGTCGTGGTGCCGTCCTCGACCCTGCCCAGCCGCGACGTAACGCCGGCGGCGTATAGCATAGCCTCGGCCAGTATAGTCTTGCCCGCTCCACTATGCGACAGAAGGGCAATGTTCCTGATCCGCTCAGTGGGAACGTTCGACATTCGTGTACTCCTTGCGAAAGCTGGGGCTATGATTTTTGGGTTCCTAGCATTGTATTGAAAGCGCGCCCGACGCGCAACGTATGGAATTGGCGCAGCGGGAGATTTCGGCGCGAACACGCAGAAGGAGATGGTCTGTGTCTATCCCTACATTTTCGCTTCCAAAAGTGGAATACATTTGCGTCCCCGCATTTGCGCCCGCCATGGTTTGGGGTTAGGCTTGTGAGTGTGCCACAGGCACATCGCGGGTAGACCGCATGATCGAATTCATCGAGGCGACTAGACGGGCGTGAGTTGGATCTGCGGTCGGAGCGCCGTCTCCACCCAGTAGAGGAGACAGGACATATGGGAGAGGATCTTCTATCTACGGACTCGCTGATTCACAGCGAGATGCTCCAAATCGGCATGATGCTAATCGGCGCCAAGCTGGCGGAGGGCGCGCTGAGCAGATTCGGGCTGAGCCCCTTCGTCGCTTATATGGCGACGGGGTTCATATTGGGGCCTACCGTATTGGGCATCGTTCATCCGGCGCCGGAGCTGCTGGCGTTCCTGGGGATCGGCGGTTTCCTCTTCTTCTTCCTCATAGGTCTGGACGAGATAGACATCCGAGGCTTCGTCGGCAACCTGCGCGGGCGGATATTCATAGCGGCATTCGTATCGGTGGCGGCGTCGCTGATGGTGTCCATGATAGTGACGTATGACATATTCTTCGAATTTGGGTTGAACCTGCTATTCACCGAGGCGCTCGCGCTGGCGGGGGTTCTGGCGCTATCGAGCCTGGGAGTGGTGGCGAAAGAGCTGTCTGACAGTGGACGTCTGAGCGAACCTATCGGCATCCAGATGTTCACGACGGTTATCGTGGCGGAACTGCTCGCCATGCTGATAGTAGGGTTCACGATAGGGGAACACGACCATCACGTGAACCTTGCAAGCATACTATGGCTGGCTTGCAAGATAGCGCTGTTCACCATTGCGGCGTGGATTCTGGCTATCCGCGTGATACCACCCATAATAGTTCATCTCCAACGCATCCTGAACGCGCCGTTCCTGTCGTTCGGTCTGATACTGGGAATAATGTTCCTTATGGTGATAGCGGCCGAGGAGACGGGCCTTCACGGCAAGCTGGGCGCGCTATTGTTCGGAACGGCGCTGTCCGGGCTGCCGGCGCAGGTGCGCCACGACGTGGTGCCGGGGATGCGGAACGTAGCGGAGGGCCTGTTCGTTCCACTGTTCTTCGCGTCGGCCGGGCTGCACTTGAACTTTTCGTTCTTGGAGTTGCCGGGCTGGACGATCTGCGGGCTGGTCCTGATTCCATTCGCAGGCAAGGTGGCGGGCGCGTTCCTGGGGGTATTGGCGGCGAGACTCGAAAAGCCCTTGCCGGTGGCTATGGGGCTGACAGCGAAGGGAGTGGCTGAGATCGCGCTGCTGCTGGTGATGCTGGACGCCAATGTCATTGGCGAGGAAGCATTCTCTCTTCTGGCGCTGGTGATGTTCGCGTACATACTGTTGACCCCACTGGCGATAAGGCTCACTATCAATCGAGCGGGGCCGACGGAGGATATTGCGCTGCCGGACCGGATCCCGCCTTCACTAGTCACCTTCGCTATGGACCATGTCAGAGTGGGCGACATACTCAACCGTGGACCAATCTACCCAAAGGAGTCGCTTTCGGTCCGGGAGTTCGCCAACCGGTGGATAGATGCGAACCAGCACGACTACGTGGTAGTGGACAATAACGGCAACTTCTCAGGCATCGTGTCGCTCAGCCTACTCCGATACCTGCCGAAGGAGAACTGGGCGGACACTCCGCTCAGGGATGTTGTCCGGCGCAATTCGCTAAGGGCGCGACCCGACGAACTGGCGGAGGATGCGCTTCAACGCATGTCGGACAATTCGATTACGATGTTGCCGGTGATGGAACACGGGACGGAGGAATTCCTGGGCACCGTGACGAGCGCAAGCATCCTCGAGCTGATCACTCTGGAGGCGCGTGGAAGGCATTAGGGCGGCGGGTAGTGATATAGTGGGTTGCGGCTAATACATATCTGCATAGGGGGTATGCCACATGATCGGTTTCATCGGCGGCACCGGACCAGAAGGGCGCGGCCTGGCACTGCGATTCGCCATGGCCGGCGAGCCGGTGATGATCGGTTCGCGGGATTCGGCGAGGGCCAGGGACGCCGCGGCCTCTGTCGCGGCGCTGGGCGAGGGTCTGGAAGTATCCGGCGGCCTCAATGAACAGGTCGCCTCCGAGTCGGACATCGTGTTCATCGCGGTTCCCTACTCCGGCCACCGACCGACGCTCGAATCGCTGAGCTCCGCGCTCGACGGCAAGGTCGTCGTGGACGTGGTCGCTCCGCTCGCGTTCGGCAGGGGCGGCGCGAGCGCGCTCGACGTCGAAGACGGCTCAGCCGCGCAGGAGGCTCAGCGCATCCTTGCTAACTCTTTCGTCGTGGGAGCGTTTCAGAATTTAAGCGCGGAGGAGTTGCTGAAGCCGGAAGCGTCCATAGACGCCGACGTGGTGGTCTGCGCGGACGCCGCCGACGCCAAGCGGATCGTCATGGACTTGGCCCAGACCATATCAGGCGTCCGCGCAGTTGACGGCGGAGGGCTCGTCAACGCTCGCTACGTCGAAAACCTTACCGCGCTGCTCATCAACATCAACCGAATCTACAGGGCTCATTCGACAATCAGAATCGCCGGAATATAGCCGAGCATCTTAATGGCAAACGGGCCGATTCATCCGGTCTCGCGGGAGTGGTGAAGCCGTGAAAACTCTGCTGCTAGCCATCTTGGTCGCTGTCGCCGCCCTGTCCGGCATCGCGGCGGGCGGCGACACGCGAGAAGACTCGGAGGCACAGGCAAGCGTTCGCGCAGTCGAGTCCGGCCACCGCATCGAATTTCCAGAGCGCATCGTAATCAGCCTCTCCGCCGACGCGCAGCCCGACGTTCAATCGGTCAGGCTGTTCTACACCCTGGGCGGCGCGGATGCGCGAGTCTATGCCCGTCCCAAGTCGTTCGACAACACAGCGCGCCTCACGGCAGAGTTCGTGGTCCGGACCGGCCAAGGCGGTTTCATCCCCCAGGGGGTGGACTTCGAGTACTACTATGTCTTCACCGACTCTCAGGGCATAGAAACCGAGTCTGACCGCTTCACATTCGAGTATCTGGACCCATCGCAGGACTGGCGGCGCATAGAGTACCAAGACTTCACGATCATCTATCACGACCGGTCACAGCGCGCCGTCAGGAGCATAGCCTCCCGCGCCTCGATTCGCATGGCGCGCGTCAAGGCGCTGCTGGATCTGGACGGAGACTACGACTTCAAGGCGGTCATCATCAACGACCGCCGCGAGGCCACGCAAAGCTTCCCACCTGTCAGCCAAACATCGCAGGACGTTTCGCTGTACGGCGGCTTCGCGTTTGGCGCGTACGGCGCTCTGACACTGGCGGGCCTGGACCAGGACGGGCTGGTTCACGAGTTGACACATCTTATGGTATCCGAAGCGATTGGGGCGAGAGGCGCGAGTACCAGGCACATCCCCGGATGGCTCAACGAGGGCATAGCCATGTACTTCGAACCGAACGGAGGGAGAAGGGAGTCGGAGGTTCGGCGCGCGTACCGTCGCGGCGACCTGATCCCCATCCGGCAGATGCGCGCCGTCCCCGGACGCCCCGAAGACGTGCATCTCTTCTATTCGCAGTCTGATAGCATCATCCGCTTCATGGGCGCCACGTTCGGAGAAGACCGCCTATCCAAGCTGTTTGCCGAGCTTGCAGCCGGCGAGAGCATAGAAAGCGCGCTAGATTCCACATACGGCCTGACCGTAGAAGAACTGGACGCCGCCTGGCGCCTTCATCTCTCCGGGCGCGGATCCTTCTTCGAGGAGATTGACCCGGCTACGCTCGGCACATCGGCCGTCATCGGCGGCGCGATCTTGGCATCCGCTACCATCGCCACCGTCCGCTGGATCAAGCGGATGCAAAATTCCGAGTAAGAACGCCTCGTTTAGGTTCGCAAAAGCAGTTGGCGCCGTAGTACCATATACGCGGTCATGCGCCGCGCATTAGACGCCGGCCTACGGAATCCGACTTTCAAGCGAACGGGCGAGCAGGCAATCGCCCGCGAGGAGAACTATGGCAGAGTACACGATACAAGTGGTGACTGGTCCGTCGGCAGGCGTCGAGACTACATTCTCCGGCGGCACAGTCACAATAGGGCGAAGTCCGTCCAGCGACCTTCCCATAAACGACCCCAAGGTAAGCCGCACACATGCGCGCCTCACCGACAGCGGACGCGAGGTGACGCTGACCGATTTGCAGAGCAGCAACGGCACGGTCGTGAATGGCAGATCCGTAACCAGCATCGTTCTCAGTCCAGGCGATACGATAGTCGTCGGCGATTCGGAAATTGCCTTCAGAGAGACGGACCGCGGCGCCGGATACGGCCCGCCCGCCGACCGTGGCGCAGCTTCGGACTCGTCATCATCAATGCCGCCGTGGATGCTGGGCGTGATTGGCGCGGTTGTCCTGGTGGCTATCATTGGCGCGGCGTTCTGGTTCTTCACGCGCGACTCCGCCCCAGCCATACCGTGCCAGGTTGGCATGACTATCGGTTCGGGCGGCCTATGCGAGGATATAGGCTTCACCATCGAGGTGGGAGACACGGGCGACACGATCATCAAGGGAGATGTCGAAGGCGTCCCGTATGAAACGTCGTTCCCAACCGACATAGAGGTTGGAAACCTTCGCGTAACCCGGCATGACGGCGCGGATGGCCCAGTCTGGCGCATAGACAGCCTTCCGTCCAACCCGATCATCGAAGAGGAGCCGACACCGACGCCGGAGCCGACCGCCACGCCGGAGCCGACACCAACGCCGGAGCCGACCGCTACGCCCGCGCCTACCGCTACGCCCCTACCCAACGTATATGACACTTGCAGCGTTGGGCTGGTTCTCCAACCCGGCGATTCGTGCGAGGGCGAGGGCTACACCATTCGCATAGATCGCGACACCAAGAAGCCGGTTGGGCCGGTGTCGATCAAGTACTCATCCGAGGACGGCAACGATTGGACGATCACGAGCCTTGGTCAATACGGCGAGCCGACCGCCACGCCGACCCCGGAACCGACCGCCACGCCGGAGCCGACCGCTACGCCGGAACCTGAGCCGACCGCCACGCCGGAACCTGAGCCGACCGCTACACCTGAACCTGAGCCGACCGCCACGCCGGAGCCGGTATCCACCGCGCCGGATTGCGCGATTGGACTGGCCCTGCGGGCGGGAGATGAGTGCAGCGGCGCCGGATATACCGTTCAAGTGAACGCTGATGGCGACGTGGTTCTGGATGGCGCCTTTGGCGACCTTACACTGAGCACTACTTTCACCAATCCCCCGGTTGAAATAGGCGGATTCAAAGCTACAAAATCGAACGATGGCAATTCGTGGCAGATCGAAGCTCTGCCGCAGTAGCCTGTCGCTCCGGCGCGCCACCGCGTGTGATCAGATTGGACGATGGGAGCGAGTAGCTCATATGCCAAATCGCGCAGCATTCGTACATGACGATAGGATGTCCGCTCACACCCTGAGCGATACGCATCCAATGAAGCCGGTGCGCCTGGAATATACACGCCGGCTTCTGGACGACTACGGAGCGTTCGACGATGAGCGTTCTAACGTCGTCGCCGCGCGCGAGGCTACGAAGGCGGAACTCCGCTTGTTCCACTCCGCCGAGTACGTGGATGGGGTCGAGAGCATCGGCGCGGGCCGGTCGGACGCCGACCCCGCCGCCTTCAACTTCGGTGCCGGAGACAACCCCGCCTATCCAGGCATCTACGAGGCGGCATCCCTTTCGACCGGCGCGTCGCTCGCGGCCTCAGAGGCGTTGATAGCGGGCGACGCCGACGTCGCCTTCAACATATCGGGCGGCCTGCATCACGCGATGCCCGACCACGCCTACGGATTCTGCGTCTTCAACGACCCCGTAATCGCTATACACAAGTTCCTGCAAGCCGGGATGCGCGTGGCATACGTGGATATAGACTGCCACCACGGAGACGGCGTTCAGCACGCCTTCTATCACACCGACCGCGTTCTGACCATCTCGATTCACGAATCCGGCGCGTTCCTGTTCCCGGGCACCGGATTCGTGCAGGAGACCGGCGCGGGCGTCGGCAGAGGATACTCGGTGAACGTGCCACTCTATCCCTACACATCCGACGAGGTATATTTGTGGGCGTTCCGGCAGACCGTCATCCCGTTGCTCGAACGCTTTCGTCCGGACGCGCTGGTGACGCAACTCGGCATAGACTCCCACTACCGCGATCCGATAACCCACCTGGCGCTAACCGTTCAGGGGTTCGCAGAGGCGGTGTCGGAGTTCGCCCGCGTGGCGCCGGGGCGATGGCTCGCGCTCGGCGGCGGCGGATACGACCTTCAGGCAGTCGCCCGCGCCTGGACGCTCGCCTACGGCATCATGTCGGGCCAGCGATTCGACGACCGCATTCCCGACGCCTACGCCGCTGAACACGGCGTAACACAGCTTCGTGACACGGACGATCTGCGGATGACCGACCAGATTCTCGCCGACTCCCGCCAGTTCGCGGAAGCGAGCGTCCAATCCGTACAGCGTCTCATCTTCCCGACGCACGGGATGCGAGCGGTATAGAGGAGTGGACAGCCACAAGGGTTGCCACACGCTGGGCAACTAGTCGCCCAGCGCCCACGCGAGCGCGTCTTCGATACGGGGATGCTGAAACTCGAAGCCGCTCGCCGTTAGACGCTCCGGCGCCATACGCAGGCTCGACAGGACCACATCCGCCAATTCACCCTGCGCCAGCCTGAGCGCGAATCTCGGCACGAAGAACGGCGTAGGTCGCCGCAACGCCCGTCCGAGGGCGCGTGTGAACTCCGAGTTGGAAACAGGATTGGGGGAGGATATGTTGACGCCGCCGCTGAGCTCTTCGCGCTCCATCGTCCATACAAAGGCGTTCGTAAGATCCGCGCCGCTTATCCAGCTCATGTACTGCGCGCCTGCGCCGAGCTTTCCTCCAAGCCCACGTCTGAAAATCGGCAGTATCCGGCTTAGCATACCGCCGTCCGCGCTGAGCGCTACGCCGATTCGCATATTCACGACACGAATCCCCACCTCGGACGCGGGGGCGCACGCCTCTTCCCAATCGCGCGTCGCCACCGCCAGAAAGTCGGCGCCTGGCGACGCGGAATCGTCCAGCCACTCGTCGCCCCTGTCGCTGCCGTAATAGCCGCCGGCAGAGGCGCACAGCAACGCGGACGGCGGGTTTTGCAGGGATGTCAGACGCGATACCAGCAGCTCCGTTCCCACAACGCGACTGTCTCGGATTATGCGTTTTTGCTTTTCGGACCAGCGCCTGTTGGCGATGTTCTCTCCCGCCAGATGCACTACCGCGTCGAACCCCTCTAGCCCCGACGCGTCCAATGTTCCGGCCGCCGGATCCCAGACTATGCCGGCTCCGACGACACCGCTCGACGACGGGCGCAGCAGCCGCTCAACGGTATGTCCGTCGGCTTCGAGCCGCGGAATCAGCGCCCGTCCGATCATGCCGGTAGAACCCGAAATTAGAACTCGCATGGCGCTTTCACCCCCATCCCAACCTTCCCCCATCGAGGGGGAAGGGACTTTTGGAGTCTCTCATATCCCACCATTCCATTTTACACGCCCCAGCCACACTGGATATAATCAATCTTGCCAAACTCCACACAGGAACCCGCTAGAATGGCTATCAGAGAGATACTCCATCTACCAGACCCTATTCTAAGGCAGCGCGCCCGGAAGATCAGACGCATAGACAAGCGGATGATACGGCTGGCGCACGATATGGTCGAGACTCTCCAGGACGCGGGAGGCGCGGGGCTTGCCGCCAACCAGGTGGGCGAACTGCGGCGCGTCATAGTCATAGACATACCGGAGGAGGAGGAGACGCGCATATACTTCAACCCGGAGATACACCGTCGAGGCGGCAAGCGCAAGGTGAAGGAGGGCTGCCTGAGCGTGCCCGGGTTCGCCGCCGACGTCGAGCGTTCCAAGTGGGTGCGCTTCACCGCCATAGACCATTCTCAAAAACTCGTGAAGGTGCGCGCCGAAGATCTGCTCGCGCAGGCCATGGAGCACGAAGTAGATCATCTCAACGGCATCATGTACATAGACCACCTCAAAGACCACTCGGAGATGTACCGCGTCAACGCCGACGGCCACCGCATAGACGAAGAGGGACGTCTGATAGATAGAGAGGGCAACCTGGTTGACGAGTACAACAACATCGTGGATGAAGACGGCAACGTGATCGAGTGGCGCGCCCAAGACGAGGACGGCAACCTTGTGGATTACGACGGGAACATCGTAGATAAAGACGGAGACGTCCTCGAGTATCGTCCCCGCGACGAAGACGATGATGAAGCCGAAGACGACGCGCTCCCGGACGCCGAAGTACCTGCGTCCATGACCATCCGCTAGCGGTCGGCGCGTCGTACCCAACTACATGACACCCTTTAGCCCATCCACCAGCGCCGCAGTCGCCACCGCCGCGCGCATCCTCGACGCCGCCGGAGTGTCAGCATACATCGTCGGCGGCTCCATCCGCGACGGGCTGCTCGGCAAGACGACCCCTGACATCGACCTGGCGGTGGAAGGCTCGCCACACGCGCTCGGCCCACAGATAACCGACGCGCTGGGCGGTCGCATGATTACGAACGACGCTACGCGCGACATGTATCGGATCATCGCGTTCGGAGACCCTGGCGCGGGCATCCCGCACACTGTCATTGACATGACCCCGCTGGCGGGCGACTGTATCGAGGCGGACCTCGCGCGACGCGACTTTACGGTCAACGCCATCGCCGCGCCGCTGAGCTCAGAAACGTTGGCGATCCCGCGCGTAGCCGACTGGCCGTTGATAGACCCGCTTGGCGGCGTCGCGGACATCTACGCCGGAACGGTTCGCGCGGCTTCCGAAACTGCGTTCGCCGATGATCCAGTGCGGATGATGCGGGCCGCGCGGACCGCCGCCGAGACCGGATTCGAGGTCGAACCGCGCACCCGCGCGCTCATTCGCCGCGACGCCGCGCTGATCGTCCAATCGTCGCCGGAGCGCGTGCGCGAGGTATTGCTCAGGACTCTCGACGCGCCGGGCGGCGCATCCATCGAGCTGATGGACTCCCTCGGCCTGCTGTCCGCGCTCATGCCGGAGCTGGACGCGGCGCGCGGCGTAGAACAGCCGAAAGAGCACTACTACGACGTTTTCGGCCACCTCGTAGCCGCCGCCGAGTTCGCGGGCCAGATAGTTGCCGACGACTACGACGTTCCGTTCATAGCCGAGATGATGCCGCGCATAGACGGCGCAAAAGGGGGTATGGAAGCCTACTTCTCACAGCAGGTCTCGGACGGGCATACGCGGGGGGCTTTCCTGAAATTCGCCGCGCTGCTGCACGACGTCGCCAAGCCGCAGACCAAGACCGTAGAGCCGTCCGGCAGGGTTCGATTCCTCGGACACTCGGAGCGGGGCGAGGAGGTGGCGTGGAACATCATGGAACGGCTGCGGTTCGGGGGCAGAGGCGCGCGGCTCGTTGGCGCGATGGTTCTCCATCACCTGCGCCCGCGCCAGATGGCGGAGCGCGGCAAACTGCCAACCGACCGCGCGATATTCCGCTACTACCGCGACTTGGGAGACGCTGCCCTAGACACGCTCTACCTTAACATGGCAGACTTTCTAGCGGCGCGTGGGCCTGCGCTTACGTCCGAAGAGATGTCCGCGCAGGCTCGGATCATAGGGCACATCCTCACCGTAGGCCCGCAGCCGCGGAATCGGCGGCAGGCAAGACGCGCGGGTTTGCTGACGGGCCACGACATTATGAACGAGCTTTGTTTGGAACCCGGACCCGTTGTGGGACGACTCCTACGGGAGGTTGCCCGCGCCGAAGCGGGCGGCAGCGTTGGCACGAGGGACGAGGCGTTGAAACTGGCGAGAACACATCTGGAAGCAGGAGACCGCGGTGGGTAGATACGGGCGCACGGTTCTAATCATCGTCGTGATCGTAGCGCTGGCGGCGCTGACACTCGGATTCAGGACGATCTCGATAGCCCAATTCCAGCGCGGATCTGAAGACACGCCGCTGGGCCTGAGCTTGGGCCTCGACCTCCAGGGCGGCGGCCACCTGGTCTATCAGGCAAACCTGACGGACCCGGAGACCGGCGAATCGGTAGCGGTAACGGAAGACCAGATGGAGTCGCTCAAGCGCACCATCGAACGCCGGGTCAACGGCGCGGGGCTGGGCGAGCCTATCATCCAGATACTTGGAGACGACAGGCTGCTAGTCCAGATGCCGGGCGTGTCGGATCTCGAGCGCGCCAAGTCCTACATTGGCGAGACGGCGCAGCTCGAGTTCAAGCGCAGGGAAATCAACGTCCCACGCGAAGCAACCGAGATCGGCGCCGCCGATATAGTATCGGTCCGCGCAGACTACCTCCCAACCCCGTCGCCCACGCCTGAACCCGCATCCACGCCATCGGCGGACGCTACGCCGGGCGCGGACCAACCGGCGGCCGGGGCTGAAGAAGAGCCGCAGCCGGTAGTTCTGCTGGTCGAGTTCACGCCCGAAGGCGCGGCAAAGTTCGAGCCTATCCTGATTCGGATGCAGTTGAGCTACTTCTCATACCAGAGCGAATTGAGCCAGTGGTTCGAGGCTCAGCAGGCGGCTCAGCAGGCATCTGGGGAAGGGGTGGCGGTCGGCAATCCACCACAGCCTATCTACAACCGGCTGGACCTGGACGTACAGGGCGCGACCGATCTGGGCTATGAACTAACCCCCGACTTGATCGCGCGCGCGCCGACCTTGGACAACACCTATGCCTTCGCCTTTCCGCCGGAGCCGGTCGCTGAAGGCGGGACCCAAGCGCCGGAAGTTACGCTCGAATCGGCGCGAGAACGGCTTGGCGAAGGCGCGACCGTCCTGTTCACTGAGATTCAGGGGGCGGTGGATGAAGATATAGGCCTCGGCGGAGACAACCTTGCGCGCGCCTTCCCGGGCCAGCACGCCGCCTCCGGCGAGCCGATTGTGAACTTGGAATTCGATGAGGTAGGCACACGCATATTCGGCGAGCTTACCCTGGACATCATCCAGAAAGAGCAGGAGACCGGGATTCGAGACCAGATCGCCATATTCCTCGATGGCCAAGAGCTGGTATCTCCCGAAGTCCGCCAAGCGATCACCGCCGGCACCGCCATCATCGAGGGCGACTTCACCATCGAGCGCGTCCGCGATCTCGCGCTGCTGCTCGAAGGCGGTCGCCTGCCGGTGCCGATAGAGTTGATCCAGGAACGCGACGTTGACGCCATCCTCGGCGCGGACTCGCTAGCAAAGAGTGTCGTCGCCGGCTTCGTAGGACTGGCGCTCGTACTCACCTTCATGACTCTCTATTATCGCCTGCCCGGCCTGGTGGCCTCGGTGGCGCTGGTCATCTACGCCGCGCTCGTGCTGGCGGTATTCAAGATCCTGCCAGTAACGCTGACTCTAAGCGGCGTCGCCGCCCTGATACTGTCTATCGGCATGGCGGTTGACGCCAACATCCTCATATTCGAGCGCATGAAGGAAGAGTTGCGCGCCGGGCGCACGCTGCTAATGTCGGTCAACATCGGGTTCGATCGCGCTTGGCCCGCCATCCGCGACGGCAACGTCTCGACGCTGATAACATGCGCCATCCTGTTCTGGTTCGCGGACCAGCTTGGCGCCAGCATCGTGCAGGGTTTCGCGGTAACGCTCGCCATCGGCGTCGTGATCAGCATGTTCACCGCCATCATCATAAGCCGCACCTTGCTGCGCTTCCTCGCGACGATCCGATTTACACGCGGGGTTCGAGCCTGGCTCCCATCCGGCGGCAGCGAGATCCCCCAGGCGGCGGGCGGAGACTAACGACAGGAGCATAAATTGAACTTCGTGGGAAAGAGAGGCTGGTTCTACCTCGTCTCGCTACTGGTCATACTGCCGGGAGTCGTGTTCTTGGCGATCGCGCCCGGCCTTCGGCCCGGCATAGACTTCACCGGCGGGTCGTCGATCACGCTCGAATTCACTAATGAAGTCGAGCAGGCCGACGTGCGCGCCGAACTGTCGTCTATGGGATACGAAGACGCGACCGTCCAGAAGCTCGGCGACGGCACCTTCTTCGTCCGCACCAGGCAGCTTGGCGACGCCAGCAAGGCGTCGCTCGTGTCCCGCCTCGAATCCTCCCTGTCACCGGACGGCGTAACGGAGCTGTCATTCGACCTCGTGTCGCCGGTGGTCGCCTCTGAAACCGTCGTCAACGCCATCTACGCCGTACTCGCGGCCTGCGTGGGGATCTTCGTCTATGTTTGGTGGGCGTTCCGCAACGTTCCCAGCCCATTCCGATACGGAGCGGCGGCTATCGTCGCGCTGATTCACGACACGATCATCGTAATCGGCATATTCGCCATCCTCGGAGAGCTATTCCAGATCGAAGTCGGAACCATGTTCCTGATCGCCATCCTCACCGTGATCGGATACAGCGTGAACGACACCATAGTGGTGTTCGACCGCATCCGCGAAAACGTAGCCACCTTCCCCAACCGCCAGCTATCGGAAATAGTCAATCTGAGCATCTCAGAAACCATAGGCCGGTCCCTGAACACCAGCCTAACGCTGCTCATAACTCTGCTCGCGCTCTACCTGTTCGGCGGCCCCACCATCCGGGAGTTCCTGCTGGTGCTGCTAATCGGCGTGGTGGCCGGCACGTACAGCAGCATAGCCATAGCGAGCCAAGCGCTGATCTCGTGGGAGTACTCGGATATTCGCCGTCTGTTCCGGCGCGGACAGGCCTCGACAGCGTAAGGGCGTCGGTGTAAGGGGTTTTCGTGTCCATCCCGGCCTTTCCCCACTCTTCAAGGGGGAAGGCGATACTGGACTAGGCTCGATCCGATCAGGGCGTGAGCGCCACGCGACCGACTACTTCCCTGCGCGCAACCGTCGCCACGGCTCCCGCCGCATCCTCAAGCGCAACCGCTTCGCCGATGACCGGCTCGACCGCGCCAGACGCTACCATCTGTACCGCCGCCTCTATGTCCGGCTTGCTCGCCCCCGTAGAGCCGAGAATCGCCGCGTCTCTGAACATGATATCCGTCAAGCTCAGCGACGCCCGACCTCCTTCGACCTCGCCCAGCAGCGCCATGCGCCCGTACTGCGACAGGCACCTGAGCGCGCTCCTGAAAGTCGCTGAACCGACGGTGTCTATCACCACGTCCACCCCTTCGTCGTAAGTGAACGCCATCACAAGTTCAGAGAAGTCGAGCTCACCTCCGAGAATCGCTCCGCCCGGAGCGTAACGGTCTATCGCGTCCAGCTTCTCAGGCGACGACGTGGCCGCGAACACCTGCGCGGCGCCGAGCGCGTTCGCTACCTGCACCGCGTGGATGCCAAGTCCGCCGCCGCCGCCAGTGACCAGCGCCGTCTCCCCCGGGCGCATCCGCGCGACCGACTTCGCGGCTCGCGCCGCCACGCCTATCGGGCAGGCGATAAGGCACGCGCTCGCCAAGTCCACACCGTCCGGCAGGGGGGTAACGCTCACCGCCGGCAGCCGAACATACTCGGCAAAGCCACCGTCCGCGCCGTGTCCAACGCCGGAGCCGTTGCGACAGCGGTAGTCCACGCCCGCCGCGCACCTGTCGCACGCGCCACAGGCCGCCGTTAGCGAAGCCACGACCGCATCCCCCACGGACAGATCCTCGACGCCGTCGCCGACCTGAGCGATGCGCCCGGACACCTCGTGTCCGAGAACGACTCCATGGTCCACGCCGCGTCTCAGCAGTCCCGTCATGATCGCGATGTCGTGTCCGCACAGCCCCGCCGCGGCGACTTCGACGACGACCTCATCGGCTCCCGCCTCCGGCGTCGGGACGTCGCGCACCTCCAGAACCGGCTCACGCGCGGCTTCGGCTACGTAGAGCGCCCTCAATCCGCTACCTCGGCGGCTACCTCGCTCACATGGCTTGGGATCTGCTCCACCGCCGCCTCGATGACGTCTTTGAGCGGACGATTCCGGTCGATTTCCTCCGGGCTCTCGTCCGCGAACGGCGTAGCCGCGAGCAGTCGATAGACCGCCGCCGCTCCCTGGTGGAAGCCGGGCGACACGCCCACGGAAGCGAATGTCGCCGCGATCTCCTCCATCTCTCCTATCCAGCGACCGGCGTTGGCCGGCAAGCCTGGGATGCCGGACTCCATCGCCGAAAGCGCGCCCGACTGGCTGTGTTCCAGTTCGGCGACCAGCTCGTCATATAGACCCAGCGACTGCGCCGTCATCAGCATCGCCGTCCGCAGAGTAGATGTGCCTTTGGTCATAGACGCATAGCACATCTTGATTCCTGACGCGCGTCCGATCTCAGGCCCCAGGTTGGGAAAGCCAATGCCCTTGCCATCCAGTTCATCCATCAGCGAAGCCGACGGGCCGGATATGTAGATATTCGGCCTAGCGCCCCTTGCCGGAGAGCCGCCGATGATGCCGCCGTCTATGTAATCTCCGCCCGCGCCGTTGATGATCGCCGCCATAGTCCGCGCCGTCTGTGGAGACACCGCGTTGCAGTCGGCGAACGGGCGCGCTACGCTCGCGGAGCGCAACGCGTCCGCCACGTCGCGCGCAACGCCAACGGCTTGCGCCGGAACCAGTATGGACATTATGAGATCGGCCTGCCTGACCATCTCATCCAGCGACGGAACATCGCGGAACCCACCCGCGGCCGCAAGCTCTCTCGTCCGACCGCTGCGTCCGGCCAGGCACGTGATCACATCGTACCCATGCTCCCTGAGCGCCATCCCGACCCCATGCCCCATGTCTCCGGGACTGAGGATAGCGATTGTATTCAAGCCCATGAATCCATCTCCCGCACTGCTGCTGTTGGTTGGCGCGAAGCATCGCGCCTTCTAACGGCATTGTATCCAAGCGGGGGATGATGGGCAAACGGGCGGAGGCTCGGCAATTGGAATACCTGAAGACCCCGGCGGTTTCAGGGTGCGCTTTGCGATTGGGCGTGATAGAATGGGGATCATATGGCTTGGGGCGCGCTTGGGGAGGTCTGGTACCCCCGGCGGGACTCGAACCCACGCACCCGGCTCCGGAGGCCGGCGCTCTATCCGCTGAGCTACGGGGGCGCCCATCGACAACAATATACCAACTGCGGAGGCTGTGAGCAAGATGAACGGCGAGGCGGGTTCGACAGTTGCGCCCCTGCACGACTATGATGTGAGCCGATGGTCGGCCGAGACGCCGAACGAGGCTCATCCGCCAATACCTGAAAGTGGGGGCCGAATACACTTGACATACATCGTTCTAGGTGCATATGATTATGCCGCGTTTGTGCGCCGTCGGTTCTATCGGCGGGAAAGCCGAAATCCTTATCCTCGATAGTGCGACATTTCGATCAGACCGATAGACTTTAGGTCTAAATCATTCATCTCGAGAGGGGGTCAGATGAGAAGGAGTTTCCCCATTAAGGGAATAGCAATAGCCCTGCTTTCATCCGTTCTTATGTTGGCGTTGATAGCATGTCAGGGGCCGCCAGGCGAACCAGGTCTGCCCGGCCTGCCAGGCGCGCCCGGCAATGCCGGAGAACCCGGTCTTCAGGGAGCGCAGGGTGAGCCTGGAATACCCGGTCTGCCCGGTCACCCAGGCAATCCCGGGCCAGCCGGTCCTCCCGGCCCTCCCGGTCCTCCCGGCCCGGCAGGCTCGCCGGCAGTGTCGCCTGAAGCGTCCGTCATGCTCAACAAGTCATCTATCGCTACTTCGGGCGATCCGATCATGGTTCATGGCTCTGGGTTCCAGCCAGGCGAGCCGGTCGTGTTGCAGCTCAGGGTAGATCAGAATTTGTCCATCATTGCTGGTGGCGCGAGGGGCGCTCAGGTAACAGCGAACGAAGCAGGCGCGTTCAGCGCATCGTTCGATGAGGTTGGCGGGGCCTCCGCAAGCCAAGCCCGCGCTCCCGGAGACCGCAGCTTCGTCGCAAGCGGCGCATGGGGCAGCAGAGCCAGCACACCTGTGAAGGTGGTTAGCTCGGCTGAGCCTATGACCGCCGTTGACACCGTTCTCCTTGCCTCAGGCACAGCATCCGGCGAGCCGGTCATGATCTGGGGCGGTGGCTTCATGCCTGGCGAGGTAGTATCTCTGATACTCGTAGGAGCCGCCGACGGTGGTGGCGACCGCATAGTCGGCAACGCCGAAGCAAACATGTCCGGCGCATTCGCGGGCGAAGTCTCCGCTAGCGCCACGAGCATGGAGGGTGTGTACACCCTGAAGGCAACAGGCAACATGGGATCGGTAGCCTCCGGCGTGCTGGTGGTAGCAGAGCCCAAGTAGCCTAGACTACAAAACGGAATAACTATGCGCGCGACGCCTCCCATTGGGGAGGCGTCGTTGCGCTATCCGAGAAACTTTCTCGTATCACCCGCCGCCACCGCTGTAACGGGTTTGACCAGTCCCGCATTAACGCACCGACGGTCAAAGGGTCACAGTAGGAGAGCGGGTGGTTCCTCGCTTGCTGGGCGTTCATCTTAAGCCAATGCGCCACCCAGTCCCATGTATCCCCGTGGCTCGTGGCTCAGCTGTATGTCTGCGCGATCAGATACAGCCCCAGAGTCTTTCGAGGATTCGGTATGGCGCAAAGCGATAGCGCGGCATCACCGTATCCTATCGAGAGCGAAGGGACTATGCCGCCCAAGGGAGAGAACGGAGCGGCGGGGCGGAAGTTGGTCCTGGTTCGAGCTAGTAGGGGTCTGCGGGGATTGGGAGCGCGTCGCGCGACGAACCCTACCTCTCCGCATCCGGGGTTGGCGCGAGCGTAACGCGCAACGTAGTGGGCCGTCTGCCGGCGGTATCTATTACCTCGATGCTCAGGCCCGCATGATCCACCTTGTCGCCCGCGACAGGGATCCTGCCCAGCCGCGCGAACACCAGCCCCCCAACCGTGTCGAAGCCATCTCCGACCACGTTCACTCCCAGCGAGTCGTTCAACTCGTCCAGCGGCATCCCAGCATCCACCGTAAACTCGGCTACTCCCGTTCTCCGCAGCTCCGGCTCTTCTTCGGCATCAAACTCGTCCTGAATCTCCCCGACTATCTCTTCGAGCAGATCTTCGATAGTCACGATTCCGGACACGCCTCCATACTCATCCACGACTACGGCCAAATGCATCCGCTCCTTCCGGAAGACTTCTAGCAGCCCCTCCAGAGTTTTAGACTCCGGTATGAACAAAGGCTCGCGGATCACCTGACTCGCGCGCATTTCCGAGGCGTCGCCCGAATTCGCTAGTTGCTGCAGCGCGTCTCGAGCGTGGGCTACGCCAACTATGCGATCTAGATCGCCGTCGTATATCGGCACGCGGCTATGCCCCTGTCTGATCATCACGTTCACCAGGGTCCCCAAGGATGCGTCCGACTCCACCGCCACGATGTCCACTCTGGGCGCCATCACCTCGCGCGCCACCGTCCGGTCCAGCTGCACGACGCCGCGTATCATCCGAACCTCATGTTCGTCCAAGACATCACCAGGCGAGTCCACTATCAAAGGAGTGGAGGGGGTCTGGGAATCGGAGGAGGTGGGGCTTCCTACCATCTTTTGCTCCACCAGCAGAATCGGACGCAGGGGAAACGACAGCAGCCAGGCGACTCTGGACGTGAACGAGCAAAGATGCGCCGCATACCTCATCCCGAGCGAGCGCGACGCGTAGCTCAACCCTCCCAAACCCAACAGGGCGCCGACCGCGCCCGCGGATACAATCTCCCAGCGCATCGAGTTCCAACCGGACCAGGCGACCGCCACGACGGAGACCATCGCGGCCGACAGCGCCAGCCAACTTACAACTCGGAACGGCGCAGTGGGGCCCGCCGGAAGGTTCGCCACCAACGCAAGAGACGAGAACCGATCGGACTCGCCGTTCAGAACGCTGGCGGCGCGCGCCTTCATCCCCGCGGAGATCGAGGCCGCGCCCAACTCGCCGGCAGCGAACGCCAGCGCGGAAATCGCCAATGCCAGCAGCGCTGGCAGCGTACTGTCGCTCTCCACCTCAGCGCTCCTATGCCGGAACGCCCGTCGAGCCTGGAGGCTCGGCAGACTTCTTCGAGGGACGTTTGGACCTAATGCGCGCGGGAGCGCCTATGGCGCCTGAATCGGGCGGCACGTCCCTATTCACCACCGCTCCGGCAGACGTATAAGACCGTTCGCCAACCGTTACCGGCGCGACCAGCATCGTGTCGCTCCCTATGAAAGCGTCGTCTCCGATGACCGTCCCATGCTTTCGCTCGCCGTCGTAGTTGCAGGTAATGGCGCCGGCGCCGATGTTCACGTTGGCGCCCACCCGGGCGTCGCCGATGTAGCTGAAGTGCCCCATCTTGGCATCACGCCCTATACGACTATTCTTCACCTCGCCGAAGTTGCCGATATGCACACCGGTCTCGAGGTACGCGCCCGGCCTCATATGGCTGAACGGTCCGACGTCAACGCCTGATTCCAGCGTCGCATCCTCGATCACGGACGCTACCACGCGGCATCGGTCGCCAATGTGGGAGTCTTCGATGATCGAGTTCGGGCCGATCTCGCAATCGGCGCCGATGCGGGTCGCGCCACGTATGTGAGTGTTCGGCAGAACCACCGTATCCGCGCCGATGCTGGCGCCGTAGTCTATATATACCGAGTTTGGATCCGGCATCGAAACGCCTTCGAGCATCCAGCGCTCGCGGATGCGCCTTTGCATCACGCCTTCGGCAGCCGCAAGCTCGACTCGCGTGTTGACGCCCCAGGCCTCCTGCGGGTCGTCCACCGTCAGCGTCTCGACCATTCCCACCGGCGCCAACTCTATCAGCGAGGTGAGATACACCTCGCCAGACGCCGCCGGTTCGATTCGCGCCAACTCGTCCCACAGCCAACCGGTACGGAAGCAGTACACACCCGCGTTCACCTCGCGGATCGCGGCGGTGTCGCCATCGGCATCCCGCTCCTCGACCACCGCGCGCGCGCGTCCATCGCCGTCCCGTACTACCCGCCCCATGCCGTCCGTGCCGCGCGTATCCACCGCGTTTGCCGTCAGCATCGTAACCGCCGCGCCGGACTCGGTGTGCTTCGCGGAAAGCACAGCCAGGGTCTGAGACCGCGCCAGCGGCGCGTCGGCATTCATCACCAGCACGTCGTCGCAGCCGACGATAGCGTCTCGAGCTCTGAGCAGCGCGTCGCCGGTGCCGAGCGGTTTGGGCTGGTAAGCGAAGGCGCAACGTACACGGCCGGTGGGAGCCTGACCGCCAAGCGCTTCGATGATTGGCGACTGCGCGTCCGGCGCTACGACCACAACTTGGCTATAACCGGCAGCGACCGCGGTATCGCGCGCGATGGCGACCATAGGCATTCCGCTCACGGTGTGCAGCGCCTTGGGGATGCGCGACTTCATCCGCGTACCCTGTCCGGCAGCGAGAATGACGGCGGCGGGTCTCATGGCGCTGAAACAAACGAACGCCCAGCCAACGGGCATCTACTGCCCGAGCCAGGCGAGAAAGCGCGGATACGTCTATCGGATAAGTCATCCACTATGGGTAAATCGTAACAAGGGTCTGATGGGGTGTCAATCGTTGGGGCAATCGCATATGCCCAAGCGTTTGCGCTTTCGCCCCAATCTCACTATCCTAAGCCCCAAACCAACCCAAACTCTGCCCAACGAGGGAGGACGCGAAATGGCGAAATTCAAGGTGGCCGTCCAGAGGCCCAGCAATGTAACATACGCGCTCGGCGGCGGCGACTACGGCTATGAAATGGAGTACCTAGCGACCGTTGACGCTGAGATCGTGGAGATCGAAGCGGATAGCGAGGGGGAGTTCATCGAGCAGGTACGAGACTGCGACGCTCTGATAGCGCGCGGCGACCGCATCAGCGAGGCTATCGTCAACAGTTTGACCAACTGCAAGATAATCGCGCTCGGCAGCGTAGGGGCGGATACGGTGGACGTTCCAGCCGCCACGTCGCGCAACATACCCGTGACCAACGTGCCGGACACTTTTATCGAAGAGGTGGCCGACCATACCATGATGCTGCTCCTGGCCACCTTCAGGCGGCTTACGCTGATGGATGAGATGGTCCGCACCGGGCGCTACGCAGAGGGCAGACCGTATCTCAACCAGTTCCCTCGCCTGTACGGTCAGACGCTCGGCTTCGTCTCGTTCGGACACGTCGCCCGCGCCACGGCGCTGCGCGCAGCGCCGTTCGGACTCCGCATGATGGCGTTCGACCCATACATCGAAGAGCTCACGATAACGAGCTACGGAGTGGAACCCGTCAGCCTGAACGAGCTTCTGGAACGGTCGGACTTCGTATCCATGCACGCGCCATCAACCGATGAAGTTCACCACATGCTGACGGAGGAGCACTTCCAGCGCATGAAGCCCACCGCGCTGTTCATCAACAACGGCCGCGGGCCGACCGTTGACGAAGCCGCGCTGATCCGCGCGTTGGAAGAGGGTTGGATAGCCGGCGCGGGCCTGGACGTAACCGAAATCGAGCCTCCCCACCCGGACAACCCGTTGCTGAAGATGGACAACGTGATACTAACGCCCCACGTGGCGTCCGCATCGTCTCGCATGTCTCCCGAGGCGCGCCGCCGTGTAGGGCAGGAGATCGCCCTCGTCCTGAGCGGGCGCTGGCCGCGCACCTGCGTCAATCCGTCCGTACTGGTCAACACAGACTTGAGACGCTGGCAGCCCTACTCGATGGAGCGCGGGCCGGGATCGAATTAGGAGTTAGGAGTGAGAGGGACACCGCCCCCCTACCCTCTCGCTTCTCTCTCATCTATCTCTCTGTTAACCGGCGCGGGGCGGCCTGGCGAGCTGCACCAACAGCGCCGCAACGGCGCCGACGATGGTGAACGCGATGAATGCGATGTAATAGCTGCCTGCAACGTCGAACACCGCGCCCATCGCCACCGCGCCTATGGCTTGGCCGCCGCTTGTGAACGGTTCCGTAACGCCACGTATCACGCCCAGCGACGTTCTGCCGTAGTAATCGGCGTACGCCACCGGCGGCACCGACAGCATACCGCCCAGCCCGATGCCGAACAGCGCGGAGAAGAAGAACAACGCATAGGTCAGCATCTCCTTGGGGATCATGGCCGACGTGGTGAACAGGAACGCGCCGAGCGTCATCGTCAGCGCGACGGCGGTCATGACGTGTCGCGCCGGCGCTCGTTCTACGATCCAGCCCCACATGATGCTGCCCAGCCCAAGCGCGATGGCGTTTATAGCGATGCCCACGCCGGCGAGCGCGACGTTCAGCCCTTCATCCTGCAAGTACGCGGCCAGGTTCGTGTTGATGCCCGCCTGCATCAGAAACAACGCGCCCGTGCCGATAGCCAGTATCCACAGCGCGGGCGTCTTCATCGCGTCTCTGAGCGTCCACTCAGGTTCGGGTTCGTCGCCGGACGACGTCCGTTCGCCGGCGGGGCCATCGCCCTCATCGGTATCGCCGTCGGGCCGCAGTCCCACGTCCTCGGGCCGCTGCACTATCAGCAGCGACGTCGGGAGCAGCGCGACCGCCCATACCACGATTCCCAGTACTATCCACGCCGTCTGCCAACTGCCCGTCCGCCACATCACCACCGAGGCGATTAGCGGAAACGTTACCATGCCGACGGAGTGCGACATGAACAGCGCGCCGCTCGACCTGCCACGCATCCGGATGAACCAGCGAGATACGACGACGGATGCCCCAATCTGCACCGGGCTCGAGAAGATGACGCGCCCCAAACCGTAGGCTAGATAGAACACGACAGGCAAGGCAATCGCCGCGATCGAAATTGTGGTCCACGGCAGGGGTATGTCAAAAGCCGGGATGGATATAGTCAGCAGATCGGACCAAGCGAGCGAGATGGTAGAAAGCCCCAGGATGAATACGCTGGAAGCCAGCACCAGCCGCGCGCCGTACTTGTCTATCAGCCAGCCGCACACGGGCGACGCGAACACCGCCACAAGTCCGCCGAAGCTCGCCGCGCCGGCTATCAACGCTCGGGACCAGCCCAAGTCTTCGGCCAGCGGGAACATGAAGACGGCTATGGTGAGGCTCGCTGCCGCGTTTCTGACTATCTGCGCGGTACTCGCGGAACCGAGAACGACCCAGCCATAGAAGAACGGCGTCCTGCGAGCGAGGCGATGGGCTATATTCACGGGCGTCTCCCTAAGCGTATGGGCGAACGGATGGGATGCTAACATTCGAGTAGGCGCGCGTCAACGCGGGAGGGTTTTAGCGCAGTGGCGCAGGGGAATTCAACGCGAAGGCGCAAGGGCGCGAAGGGCGTGGGGGATTGTTCTTTGCGTTCCCCGCATCTTTGCGCCTTTGCGTCGATCAGGAGCGGTGGCTGATGGGCTAAACTTGTTCGGCGTCTTTATCAGTTGCTACAATTCACCAATCGGTTTGCGGACCAACAGCGCCGAGCGCCCACAGACGACGCGCCGGATGAGACTAGGCAGGTGCACAGTTGGCAGACATAAACGTGGCGATAATCGGAGTCGGCAACTGCGCGTCCTCGCTGGTGCAGGGTATCCACAAGTACGCCGACGCGGGCCCGGACGACGACATACCCGGCATCATGCACCCGGTGCTGGGCGAGTACGGCATAGGCGATATAAACGTGGTCGCGGCGTTCGACGTCGATGCCAACAAGGTGGGCCTAGACCTGTCGGAAGCCATCTACGCCAAACCCAACAACACCGTCAAGTTCCACGACGTGCCGCATAGCGGCATCTCGGTGCAGCGCGGCATGACGCTGGACGGGGTGGGCGAGTACATGTCCGAGGTGATAGAGAAGGCTCCCGGACCGACAGACGACATCTCCGGCATCCTGCGCGAGCGCGAGGTTGACGTGGTAATCAACTACCTGCCCGTCGGCTCAGAAGACGCGACGCGCTGGTACGCTGAGCAGATACTGGCCGCCGGCGCGGGCATGATCAACTGCATTCCCGTCTTCATCGCCAGCGGCGAGGGCGACTACTGGCAGCGTCGCTTCCGGGACGCGGGCGCTCCCATCATTGGGGACGACATCAAGTCCCAGGTCGGCGCGACCATCGTTCACCGCGTCCTCGCGCGCCTGTTCGAGGATCGGGGCGTGGATCTGAACAACACCTACCAGCTAAACTTCGGCGGCAACTCAGACTTCCTCAATATGCTGGAGCGCAGCCGCCTCGTCTCGAAGAAGATATCCAAGACCAACTCGGTGCAGTCCCAGCTGGAACGGGAACTCAATGCCGACAACATCCACATAGGGCCCTCCGACCACGTGCCGTGGCTGTCGGACCGCAAGTGGGCGTACATACGGCTGGAAGGAACCAGTTTTGGAGACGTGCCGCTCAACGTAGAGTTGAAGCTCGAAGTCCACGACAGTCCCAACTCGGCCGGTGTCGTCATAGACGCCATACGCTGCGCCAAGATCGCGAGGGACAGGGGACTTGGCGGACCAATCCTGGGCCCGTCGGCGTACTTCATGAAGTCGCCTCCCGTGCAGTATAGGGATGACGTAGCCCGCCAGATGGTGGAGGATTTCATTCAGGGGGTGGACAATTGAGGAGATAGGAAATTTAGTGGCGTTTGCGTAGGGGCAGGATTGAAAACTGCCCCTACACTGTTTAAAGATCTCGAAATTCGCTCTCACCACTAGCCATCAGCAGAAAATACGGATAGAATAGGCTTAGAGTGTGAAGGAGGGGTTATGGACCGACCGTCCAAAATCGGCCTGTTCTCGCCCTACGACCACGCCTACAGCGGCGGTGTCCAGAGTCACATACGCGAGATTGCCGACCAGTTCCGCACATGGGGCCACACCGTGCGTATCGTCGCCCCAAGTTCGAGGCCGTTGCGGGACGACGATCCCGACTTCATTCCCATGGGGCGTCCGGTTCCGCTTCCGACCGCGGATTCGATCGCGCGCATCTCGCTGTCGGCGTGGCTGCACCCCAGGATCAAATCTCTACTCGAGCGCGAGCGCTTCGACGTCGTTCACATGCACGAGCCGTTGGTCGGCTTCGTCCCGTTCAGCGCGCTTCGTCAGATAGACACGAATCGGACGGTTACCGTCGCCACGTTCCACAGTTACCGCAACCGTCGCGTATGGTGGGCGATAGGGCCGGACCGGCTCGCCAACCGGCTTCTGAACCGGATGCACGGCAGGATAGCCGTATCCAACCCGGCGGCGAGCTTCCACAACAGCCACTTCCCGGCGGACTACCGCATCATCCCCAACGGCGTGCGCGTGGACGACTTCAAGGACGCCGAGCCGTTGCCTGAGCTGATGGACGGCAAGATAAACCTCCTCTTCCTGGGCAGGCTCGAAAAGCGCAAGGGTCTCAAGTATTTGCTGCTGGCGTACAGCCGACTCAAGTGGGACTGGCCCGACCTCAGGCTCATAGTCGTCGGCGGCGGGCAGCCGGACGCGGACTGCTACCGAATAATGAGCGAGCGCAACTTGCAAGACGTGATGATGGTCGGGCGAACGTCGGACGAACTGCGCGCCCGCTATTTCAAGTCCGCCCACATCTACTGCTCGCCCGCGACCGGCAAAGAGAGCTTCGGGATCGTGCTTCTGGAAGCTATGGCCGCAGGCGCGCCCGTGCTGGCGACGGATATCGAAGGCTATGCGAGCGTCATAGAACATGGATACAACGGTTTGCTGGCTCCTCCGAAGGACGACGAGGGTCTGGCGCAGGCAATCGTCGCGCTCATCACCGACCCGTCGCTACGCTATCGCCTGGCCGAACGCGGCGCCGAGACCGCCGACACCCACCGCTGGGAGAACATAGCGGGCCGCGTCATGGACTACTACCAGGAGTTCGACTCCTCCCTGGCGACCGCGGACGGGATACCGGCGTAGGGAGCGCCTTCCTGTTGGGACGCAGAGGCGCGGAGGGTTATCCTACTAGTGGGTTTGACCGTGCGCCACGCGCTACCCTACCATATCCCAATACCAGTCCATTGGGCGGTGACACATGATAGGGCGGGATAGAGCGCGGCAGGCGGTGGAAGACTATGTCGAGAGGCCGGTCGCCGGGCTGTTCGCCAAGCTGGGGCTGACGCCGAACGTCGTAACGCTCATCGGCTTGGCGATAGCGGCTGGCGGCGCCTACGCTATCGCCGTCGGCAACTGGTGGGCTGGCGGCGCGATAGTCCTGTTCGCCGGAATCTTCGACCTGTTCGACGGGGCGCTCGCCCGGGCCACCGGCAGAGCGTCCGACTTCGGCGCGCTGCTAGACTCAACGATAGACCGCGTATCCGAAGCGGTAGTCTTGTTCGGCCTGCTGGTATTCTACATCCGAAACAACGACGATCTGGGCGCGGTCTTAGTGTACGCCGCTCTCGTCGGCTCGATTATGGTCAGCTACATGCGCGCGCGCTCTGAAGGATTAGGCATAGAAAACAAGGTTGGCGTCATGACGCGCCCGGAGCGGGTCGCCGCCGTCGGCATCGGCCTGATCGCGGGCCACTGGGCGCCGGTGGTGATGACCGGCATCCTCGCCGTGATAGCCGGTCTGACCGCCGTCACCGCGATCCACCGACTAATCCACACCGCCCGCGGGCTGCGTAACTAGATATTAAACCACTACCGGAGTTTCATCTTGACACTCACACGCCGCCCAAGGCTAATCTTGATACTCGTCGCCTGCGCGATAGTCGCGGTCGCTGGCGCCCCCGCGTCCGCGCTGCCCGCGTTCGCGCACACGGACAGCATAACGGTCGCATCCTCAAACGTCGTTAGCGAGTTCCCGGAGGGGATGCGATTTTCGATCGAGGTAGAGTCCGATCATGAGATAGAGGAGATAGCCGTCAAGTTTCGCGCCGGAACTCAGGAGCGTGAAGTTTACGGCTACTTGGAGTTCGACTCCGCCAAAGTCGTGGACTCGGAGCTTTTCTGGCGCACCGATACCGCCGGACGCTACATCCCGCCCGGAACGATAATCTACTACTACTTCGAGATACGCGACGCCGAGGACAACGAGCTCGTTACCGACACCACCGAGTTCATCTACGAAGACGCGCGATTCGAGTGGGATGAGGTGTCGGACGGCGCGGTCTCCGTCGCCTACCACGGCCCGGTCAAGTCGCGCGCAGAACAGATCCTCGAGGCGATGGTAGATACCATAGAATTCATGTCCCCGATCCTCGGCGCCGAAACCGATGACCCGATTCGAACCACCATGTATAACAACGTCAAGGAGATGCTGGAAGCGCTGCCGCCCGGCTCCACCACCATCCGGCGGGAGCTGATCACCGAGGGGCAGGCGTTCACAAACCTGGGCACCCTATTGGTGCTAGGCGGAAGAGGCGATACCGGCACGGCGGCGCACGAGGTCACGCACATCCTCGTACACCGCGCCGGCGACAGCGCCGCGCGCCGAGTTCCGTCTTGGCTCGATGAGGGACTCGCCGAGTTCGGAAACCTGTACCAGAGCATCTCGTACGACATAGCGCTCGAATTCGCCATGGCGACGGACAGGCTGTTGCCCATAACGTCCATGCCCTCGCTGCCCGGAAACCCCGAAGACGTCATCATCTTCTACGGCATGGCGAAGAGCCTGATAGAGTACATGGTGATCGTGTACGGTCCGACCGCCATGCGCGATCTGCTCGCCTCGCTCAAAGAGGGTACGTCCATGGACGACGCGATCATGCAGATTTATGGTGTCAGCCGCATCGATCTGGAAAACCAGTGGCGCGGATCGTTCGGCGCCGAGCTTTACGTTCCGCCCGACCGCGAAAGCGCGAAGCCGACGCCGGTCACTCGGCGCACGCTTGGGCTGTTTAGCCTGACGCCACAGGCGGGAACTGAGGCTGTCGGCGACGTGAGCGATACTCCCACGCCCACTCCAACACCCGAACCTGAGCCGACGGCCACCCCGACGGCTGCGCCCGCGCCGACACAGCCGCCAGCCGTATCGAAATCTCAAACGGAGGAATCGGCCGAACAGGATGAGACCGAGCCGCAGGCGGGTGGAGGGTGCTCGGCGCCGATCGGGCCAGCGGCAGACTTGCCGATAAGGGCGGACCTGGCGATCGCGCTATGCGTCGTCGGCTTGGTGGGGCTGGGCCTGCGCCGCCGGAGGAGATGAGAGTGGAAGACGAACTGGATTTCATCAGAGCGGTAGAGCAGACTCGTGTCGTTAGACACCCTCGTCAGAGGTTGGCGACTTTCGGCGCGACCACTCTCACATACTACGTCGTAACCGAGCCTATATATCGCGACATCCAACCTGACCCGCAGGACAAGGAGGGCGTAGTCCGGACGGGTAAAGTCGTCGCGGAGGAGCCCGCGATCGTTACGCCCTTCTATGCCATGAACCTGGAAGGCTTCAGCTCCGACGCCTATCGGTACATGGAGGCCATGTCCACGCGGCACGGCCCCAACAGCCCGGGCATCCTGTACAAGTACCGCAACGAGCCTAGCGGAACGGAGATCGTCAGCGGAGACGCCGGGGACATAGCCCGAAGCATAGACGAGCGGCTGACGCGCGAGAAGGAAGACCTCGCCGTCGTCATGGTGGGCGTGGACGATCTGTGGGACGTGTCGCTGCTGAAGTTCATCTACGAGCTCACCGCCAACTCAGCGCCCCACAACGTTCAGGAGCTGGATTCTCGCGGCCTGCTAGACCCCGCGCCAGGCGCCGGCGGCATCCCCATGGCGGCAGTAGCCAACATCGAGCTGATGTTCCGGGACGTACGCAACGGCGGGGATCCGGAGACGCTGCGCCAGGAACTGGACCGCTGGGGCGCGTTCGACGCATACCAGGATCGCTTCCTCAACCTGTTCCGCCGCCGCTGAAGCCGCCATCCAATCGAGCGTTCGCCCAAGCCGTCGTTCCCAGACCGGACCGCAATGAGAGCGCAGGCCAGCCGTGCAACCGGACATCCGCAAGCTGAACGCCTACATCAGACGATTCGTGGTCTTGGGCGCGGCGGCGTACCTGATGTTGATACCGGATTCGCAACTATACATGATGAGCGAAACCCGGATGGCTGCGCTGGGCAGCCACTACAACCTGATGGGCTGGCACATGGAAAACTTCGCCTCCAAGTGGACGCATTGGTTGATCAGGACCGCGCCCGGACTGGGCATATCCGATCAAGACCGCGTAGGGCTGGTGGACAGATACTTTCTGCTGGGCGACGAGGCGCGGAGGCTGCAAGACGAATTGGCGTTTAGTTCCAATGGTTCCACCGGCTCCGAACGCGGGGAGACGTTGGCTCGGCGGCTCGACCAGGTCCGCGCAGAACGTCTGCTCATCCGCGCCGACGTCGAGGAGACCATCGAATCGGGCGTAAGCTCTGCCGTCAGGAACCACCGGCTCGGCGTCATGGACTCATGGGAGTTCTTGGACGAGTTAGTCTTCCCTCCAATAGATATTCGACTCCAGGAGCCGCCCAAAGCTCTCATCACATCCCCCAGGGACAAGATCGAGCGTCTTGAAACCGTCCTGCTGGAGCCTGGCATCACGCTTCGCGAACGCGAGCGTATAGAGCGGCGCATCGCCGACGAGCAGGACTTATCCGCCATCGTACTTGATATAGGCGGGGTCGCTACATATCCGGCATCCATCTACAACGGCGGCGATCTGCGCGGCACGCTCCGCATCGTCGCCCACGAGTGGATACACCACTACATGGCCTTCCGTCCGCTCGGCTCCGAAATGCACTCCGATCCGGCAATGCATACGCTGAACGAGACCGCGGCCAACATTGCGGGCAACGAACTGGGCGACTGGGTGTACCTGGCGTTCATGGATCGAAAGTCGGCGGAGCTTGGAGGTCGAGAGACCGTAGCCTTGCGCGCGCCACTATACGCGATGCGCGCCGGCCCAGCATACGACGCCGCGTTCGACTACGGTCCCGCGATGCGCGAGACCCGCATCTCCGTGGACAGGCTGCTTGCCGCCGGGCAGGTCGAACTTGCCGAGTCTTACATGGAAAGTCGCCGCCGGACGTTCAACGACAACGGCTACCCCATCCGCAAGCTCAACCAAGCGTACTTCGCCTTCAACGGCTCCTACGCCGACGGCCCCGCGTCCGTTGACCCCATAGGCCCACAGGTGAGGCGACTGCGCGACCTGTCAGACGACGTCGGGGAGTTCATATCCCTAATTGCCGAGGTGGGCAGCTACGATGAGTTCCTAAAACTGTTGGAGCGTCTGGAACGTATCAGAGACTAAGGGGGATGATTCGCCACCCCACGGTCCCGCCGTAGGTTCCCGCCATCGCGGGAACGACGATGGTAGGCAATACGGGCATTAGAGCATGACACCCACAATGTGGTAGTATTATATTCATAATCGCTAGTGAACGGAGACGCGCGCCAGCATGTACCGGCCAGAAGAGCCAGAAGTAAACTTCGATCAGCTCTTGGAGAGAGTCAGAAACTTCTTCAACAGGTTCCGCATAGGCGGGTCTGGGGGAGGCGGTGGCGTTGGCTCGATAATCGTACTCGTCCTATTCTTCGTGGCCGCGGTCGTGTGGCTGGGAAGCGGCTTCTTTACGGTGCAGCCCGGAGAGGAAGCCGCCCTCCGCCGGTTCGGCATCTTCGACAGCATCCAGGGGCCGGGCCTGCACTGGTGGTGGCCGTCGCCTCTCGGCGCGCGCGACATCGTACGGGTGGACGAGGTACGCCGGCTCGAAGTCGGCGTTCGCGGCGGTACGCCCGCCCTCAACGAATCGCTCATGATAACCGGCGACCCGGACGAAGCCGGCCAGCCCGGCGAAGCCCCGAATATCGTGGACGTGCAGTTGCTCGTCCAGTACGATATCAAGGACCTCAGGAAATTCCTCTACCGCTCCGTAGATCCCGACGGGCAGACGATCAAGGACGCCACCGAGAGCGCGTTGCGCCAGGTGGTCGGCAGCCGCCCCATAGACGATCCGCTCACCGACAAGAAGGAAGATACACAGGCGGATACCAAGGTGCTTCTCCAGAGGCTGCTGGACGAGTACGAAACCGGAATCAACGTCCGGGAGGTCAAGCTGCTCAACGTGTTCGCGCCTGAGCAGGTCAAAGACGCCTTCGACGACGTCGTGCGCGCCAAGGAGGACAAGGCGCGCATCATCAACCTGGCCGACGCCTACCGCGAGAGCGTTCTGCCGAACGCAAGGGGTGACGCCGCCCGCCTGATCGAAGCCGCGGAAGCCTTCAAGCAGGAGCGTATCGCCATCGCCGAAGGGCAGTCGGCGCGCTTCGAGTCCATCCTCGCGGAGTATCGTCTGGCGCCCGAAGTAACCCGACAGCGACTGTTCCTGGAAGCCATGGAAGACATTTTGCCAGATATAGACAAGTACATCATAGACGATGAGACAGGCGGCGGCCTGCTCGAAATCCTGCCAATCGGAGGAAACACCAGCGCGCTTCCACAGCCGCTCGGAGACCAATAGGGACTAGCTCCAATGAAATTCCTGGCGCTAACGCTGATAATCTTCGCAATCGTCGCCGCGATCATCGTTCCGCAGGCGCTGTTCATCGTGGACGAGAAGCAGCTTGCCATCGTTACCCGTTTCGGCGAGGTGCAGCGTTCCATCAAGAACCCGGGCCTCTACACCAAGACGCCGTTCATAGACACGGCGACGTACTTCGAAAAGCGCCTGCTCAGCTTCGACGCGCCACCTGAATCGTTGCTGACCAAGGACAAGAAGCGTCTGATCATAGACGTTTACGCCAGGGGGCGCATCGTCGATCCGGTACTGTTCCGAGAGACGGTGCAGACCGAGAGCCAGGGCAAGGCGCGCGCCGTGGACATCATAACGTCCGAATTGCGCCGCGAAATAGCAAGCGACAACCAAGCCGAGATAATCACCACCAAGCGCGAAGACATCATGAAACGGGTGCAGGCGATCGTCCAGCCCAAGCTGGCGGAGTTCGGCTTGGACATCATAGACGTACGCATCAAGCGCGCCGACTTTCCGCCGGAAATCGCGGAGTCAGTCTATGCCCGTATGCAGTCCGAGCGCAAGCGCAAGGCGGACAAGGAACGCGCCGAGGGCGCGGAGCTAGACGCCGAGGAGCGCGCCGCCGTTGACAAAGAAGCCGCCATCATCAGGGCGACGGCGCAGAAGCAAGCGGACATCACGCGCGGCGAGGGCGAGGCTCAGGCGATCCAGATATTCGCGGAAGCAATCTCGGAAGACCCCGAGTTCTACGCCTTCCAGCGCTCCCTAGAAGCCTATCGCAAGATTTTCGAGATAAACTCAACCGTCGTGCTACCCGCCGACAGCGACCTGTTCGAGTTCCTCCAGTCCCAAGACGGCACAACAGAGCGCTTCAATGGAGATACCGTACCGAGCGGACCGAGCGGCATTACCGAATCGGTACAGCCGGTAGAGACACCCGAACCGGCGCAAGCGAACCAAGGCAACTGAACCGGGGCGGCGTGGCTGTGCCGGCATATAACGTCGCGGTCAACGTCTTCGACGAATACGCAGACGACCTGGAACCGGCGTGGCTCATCGCCATCGCCCGGATCGTCCTATCCGTGGAAGGCGTGGAGGAAGGCGCTTCCACAAGCATTGCAGTCGCAGACGACGAGACCGTTGCCGGGCTAAACTCCGAACACCGCGGCCTGGACGCCACAACGGATGTCCTCTCTTTCTCGCCCACCCACTCCGGCGCCTATTATGGGGATGACCGGAGGGATGATTGGGGAGACGATGAACGCGACGCCGACATGGACGAGTTCGAGTTCATCCTGCCCCCGGACCACGCGGATACGAACATAGGCGAGGTAGTCATCAGCCTGCCCCAGGCGCGAAGGCAGGCTACTGAAGCGGGTCACTCGCTCTCAAACGAGATAGCCGCGCTGCTTGCCCACGGAATTTACCATCTGCTAGGTTACGACCATGAGGACGAGGATGACGCCGAGCGGATGCGTCCGCGAGAGCGCGCCGCTATGGGAGCAATCAGGGATGCGGGACTGATCGAGTAAATGGTCGAAGTCCTATACAGAAAGTGGCGTCCCCGCGCCCTCGACGAAGTCGTAGGGCAGGAGACGGTTACCAATACGCTCAAGAACGCCGTTTCCAGCGGACGGCTCACGCACGCCTACCTGTTTTGCGGGCCGCGCGGCACCGGAAAGACCAGCACCGCGCGCATACTCGCACGCGCCGTCAACTGTCTGGCTCCGGTCAATGGAGAGCCTGACAACTCGTGCGACCGCTGCCTCGCCATACTCGAGGGTCGCGCTCTGGACCTGATCGAGATAGACGCGGCCAGCAATCGCGGCATAGACGACATCCGCGAGCTGAGCGATAAGATAGGCTTCGCTCCAACCGAGTCCCGGTACAAGGTCTATATCGTGGACGAAGTGCATATGCTGACCGATCCGGCGTTCAACGCGCTTCTGAAGACGCTTGAAGAGCCTCCCGGCCACGCCATATTCATCCTGGCCACGACGGAAGTTCACAAGGTGCCGCTGACCATCGTTTCGCGCTGCCAGCGGTACGACTTCCGGCGCATACCCGTCGGCTCGATACAGGACAAGCTGGCGCAGCTCAGCGCAGCCGAAGGCGTACAGGCCGAGCCGGAGGCGCTGGACCTTCTCGCCCGGCATTCGACGGGCAGCCTGCGAGACGCTGAGAACCTGCTCGAGCAGGCTGTGGTGTCTTACGGGTCGCCGCTCACCGGCGACCAGGTGCGCGACATGCTGGAGCTGGCGGGCGACGACGACGCGCTCGAACTGTGCCAACTCGTCGTTCAACGAAATCTGCCCGACGGTCTCAGTCTTATCGGGCGCATCGCCGACCAGGGTTCCGATCTGCGCCAGCTTCAGCGCGCCGCGACCGAGTTTCTGCGCGCCGTGATGCTGATACTCGCGGGCGCCGGCGATCCCTTACGCTATTCCGACACGACGGCGCAGCGTCTGGCGCAGATAGCGGCGGGGGCCGACCAAGCGCACGTTCTCCGCGCGCTCAGGGCATTCGCCGAAGCCGACATACGGAATGACTCAGCGTCGTCGCTGCCGCTGGAACTCGCGCTAGCCGAATCCAGCATGGAGCCGGTCGTTCAGGCCGCGCCCGCCCCTCCGCCACCCGCCCAACCGCAGACTGACAGGCCGGTTCGCCGCGCGCCGGCGGCCGGTTCGTCGGGCGCGCCCTCGTACACGCCGCCTCGACAGGCTCCGCCTCCGCCGACCGGTCGTCCGCAGGCTCGTCCGCCGCGTCCCGCGCCCGGCCAGCCGCTGCCGACCGACCCGCAGGAGCGACTTCATGCCGTGTGGGACGATCTCACTCGCAAGGCGCTCAGAAACGTCGGCTCGCGGTTCAAGCTCGGCGCCCTGCTCCGCAGCGCGAAAGAGTATAATGTCGAAGACCGTCGCGTAGTCGTCAAATTGGCGCACAACTCCACCCTGGAACGCTTCCAGACGGAGATAGACGATCCGGCGGTGAAGCGCCAGCTGGACGATTTCATCAAGCGCGCGATGGGCGGAGACTACGAACTGAGCGTCGAGCTGGAGTCCGGCGTGAACGGCGCGGCCAGGCGACAGAACAACCAGAGCCACTTGGTGCGCGCCGCCCAGCAGATGGGCGCGCGGCTAATCGAAACAATCGAGGAGGACGCTCCACAATGATGAACCGTCGGATGATCCGCCAAGCTCAGCAGCTTCAGAGGAAGATGGCCGAGCTTCAGGAAGAATTGGAGACCGCCACCGTGGAAGCCACGGCCGGCGGCGGCGTAGTAACCGTCGTCGTAACCGGAAAGCTGACCATCGAGTCCATCGAGATAGATCCTGAAGTCGTATCGCCGGAGGACGTTGACCTCCTCCAGGACCTCGTCATGGCCGCGGTCAACGAGGGCTTGGCCAACGCTCAGGAGATGGTCAGTTCCAGGATGGGACAGCTAACGGGCGGCCTCAACATACCCGGCCTGACCTAATGGGCAGCAGCTAGCTAGGGCGGGGAATTCACCCCCATCCCCGTATCAAGTACGGGGCAGGCTCTAACCTTCCCCCGTCAAGGGGGAAGGGACTTCTTCAAGGAAACGACTTAGCATGAATAGCCACGCCTCTTACTCAGTCGCCCCCATAGCTCGGCTCGTCGAGGAGTTCAGCAAGCTGCCCGGCATCGGTCCCAAGTCGGCCCAGCGTCTCACCTTCTACCTGATTCGTATGCCGGAGGAGAACGCGCAGGAGCTCGCCGCCGCCATCATAGGCGTCAAGGAAGGCGTCTCCACCTGTTCGCGCTGCTTCAACCTCACCGAGTCCGACCCGTGCTACATCTGCTCAGATCCTGAGCGCGACCCGGCTCGCGTCTGCGTGGTAGAGGAGGCGCTGGACGTTCTCGCCCTCGAACGCACGCGCTCGTACAGGGGCATGTACCACGTTCTGCACGGCGCCATCTCGCCAATGAACGGCATCGGCCCCGACCATCTCAGGATTCAGCCGCTGATCTCGCGCCTGTCCAAGGAGCCGATAGAGGAGATAATCCTCGCCACCAACCCCAACGTAGAGGGCGACGCGACGGCCATGTACATATACGGGCTGGTCTCTCCGCTCGGGATATCCGTAACCCGCCCGGCGCGCGGTCTCCCTGTCGGAGGCGATCTGGAGTATGCCGACGAATCCACGCTCGGACGCGCCATAGAGGGCAGGCAGGTATTTTAGCGGCGCTTGTACACCTATCCTAACCTTCCCCCCGTCAAGGGTGAAGGGACGAGCCAAGCGCTTGACCGGAGTTTCACCCTCACCCCAACCCTCTCCCTGAGGGAGAGGGGGTTATCTCATGCCGCGATCGAGAACATACACCACCACCGGCATCGTGCTCCGCCAGTACCCTCTCGGAGAGGCGGACCGCATCGTTGTGATCCTCACGCCGGATCACGGCAAGGTGCGCGCCGTGGCCAAGGGCGTCCGCAGGCCGAGAGGCAAGCTGCGCGGACATCTCGACCTCACGAACGTCGTGGACTTCTCCGCGTCCTACGGGCGCAACCTCGACGTGGTAACCGAGGCGATGATCCAAGACGACCACCCCGCAACGCGCGCGGATCTGGCTCGCCTATCGCAAGCCATGTATGTCTGCGAGCTTGCGGATCTGTTCACCGAGGAGCGTTCGCCCAGCCGCCGCCTCTACGACCTGGCGACGACGACCCTGAGCGCGCTCGACGACGCTCCGGACCTGTGGCTGCTCATCCGCTGGTTCGAGCAGCGGATACTGGACGTAACCGGCTTCCGTCCGCAGCTTGAGCGGTGCGTGGAGTGCGGCGACGAACTCTTGCCCGCCGACCACGTTCTGGACCTCGGCGCCGGCGGCGTTTTGTGTCCCAAGTGCAGATCGCTGGGATACGGACGGAAGGTAGCGGTGTCTCAATCCGCCATGCGCGTTCTGCGCCACCTGCGGCGCGCCAGGGATGCAGACAGCATCGGAACGCCGAAACTGCCCGACCGCGTGCGCGATGAGGTAGAGCGGATACAGAGCCGCTACATCAGCGCGATCGTCGAGCGGGACATCAAGAGCGCGGAGTTTAGCCGGCAAGTTGACACGCGCTCGTAATACTTGCCAAAATCGGTGTGTTGGCGCGCAGCGTTAGTGTGCCCCTGTAGCTCAGGTGGATAGAGCACCGGTTTCCTAAACCGGGCGCCCCGGTTCGAGTCCGGGCAGGGGTACCATGACGTATCCTATGCCTTGCTTAACATTCGCGGGGCAATTGCTGACAGACCCATCCTCATTTCAGAGATGCCTCTGACTACAGTGTACTCTGGCCTACCTTAGCTCCGAGTTTCGCCAGTCTGACAGCATCGCCTCCGACAAATAGATTGCTAGTTGGAGCTTTAGCTCGAGCGATAGCCAGCAAGGAGGTTGAGCGATGGCCGATAAATTAAGCTTGGATGGACAGGTCGCCATGGTGACCGGGGCGGCCCAGGGTATCGGCAGGGGCATCGCGCTGGTCCTCGCCGAGGCGGGAGCCCGAGTCGTAATCGGGGATATCCAGGATTCCGGCTCCACGGCTGAGGAAATCCGCAAGGGAGGCGGCGAGGCAGCCACGATGGTGATGGACACCAGCGTATCAGAAGAGGCTAACGCACTGGTGGACCTGGCGTTGAGCGAGTACGGCCGACTCGACATCCTGGTAAACAACGCCGGCATAGACGCGCCGCTGGGGCACGCATGGGACCTTCCGGACGACGAGTGGCAGAGGACAATCGACGTCAACCTCAGTGGCGTCTTCTACTGCTCCAGGGCGGCGCTGGGCCCGATGCTGGAGGCCGGAAGCGGCAACATCGTGAACATCAGCTCTCAGTCCGCAAGGGTTGCCAGTGGCAAGGACGGTTCCCCCGCATACAACGCCAGCAAGGCGGGGCTCATAGGGCTTACCGTCGGCTTCTCCGCTCAGGTGGCGCACAGGGGTGTGAGGGTGAACGCCATCATGCCGGCGCTCGTCGAATCGAGGGACTTTGGCTGGTCTCCGCAGGAAAGATCTGCGCTGGAGCGACAGTACCCCCTTGGTCTGGGAAAGCCAAGATACGTTGGCGAAGCCGTCCTCTACCTCGTCAGTCCGCTCTCAGCATGGGTATCGGGGACCGCGCTCCACGTCACGGGCGGATACCAGAGGAGCGGCCCCTGGCTATAGCCCTTGGTGAAGGCATATGTACTCCGGGCCAGATTGCGGTTAGAATATGGAATAACATTCCGAGCCTGAAAATGCGTCCCGACGCGCGCCGAGGAGGGCTTGATGGTCTCCGAAAAGTCAAACAGGGCGCTGGTGGTCGTTGAGCTCACCGGCGGCAACGACTGCCTGAACACGGTCGTTCCGTACGACGACGAGCTCTACTACGACAACCGCCCCACCGTCCACCACAAGCAGGACGAGGTACTGAAGCTCGACGACCGGCTGGCGCTGAGCCCACAGATGGGACCTATCAAGAGGTTGTGGGACGATGGCAATGTCGCCATCATAAACGGCATTGGCTACCCGGAACCCAACCGCTCCCACTTCAGGGCTATGGACATCTGGCACACCGCCGAACCCACGAAGGTGATCGGAGAGGGTTGGCTGGGACGCGCGATCAGAGACCTCGACCCAAGAGGCGAAAACGTACTCACAGGCCTAAACCTCGGCCGGGGGCTGCCCAGGGCGCTGTCGTGCGCGGGGGCGCCGGTGGCGTCCGTAGGAAACCTCGAGACCTACGGGCTGTTCCCCGACATTCAGGACGAGCAGGCGCGGCTGGACACTCTCAACACCTTTTCACAGATGTACGGCGGGGCTGAGGGCAGGGACGTCGTGTCCGAGTTCATCGGACAGACCGGCGAGGCCGCCCTCAAGGGAGCGGACATCCTGAGGTCGGCGCCTGAGAGCTATGTTTCAGAAGTGGAGTATGGGGCGAATCCGTTCGCTCAGAGGCTTCGCGACGCAGCCCAGGTGATCTGCGCCGACCTCGGAACCCGAATCTACTACACCCAGCACGGCAGCTTCGACACCCATGGGGGCGAGCTTCCCGTTCACAACAAGCTGTGGCGCGAGGTCTCCACCGCGATTGGCGATTTCATAGACGACCTCAAGGACCATGGCCGCGACCGAGACACGCTGATACTGGTCTTCTCGGAGTTCGGGCGCCGAATCAAGGACAACGGTTCCGGCACCGACCACGGCTCCGGCGGCGTCGCCTTTTGCATCGGCGGCTCCGTGGAGGGCGGTCTGTACGGGGAGTACCCCTCACTCAAGTCGGCCGACCAGCTCCACGGCGACCTGCGCTTCAACAACGACTTCCGCTCCACTTACTCGACGATACTGGAGAGGTGGCTTGGGCTGGACCCGGTACCGATTGTAAACGGCGGCTTCGAACAGTTCGACTTTATTGGGCGGTGAAGAGATGGTCAGCAGGCAAGAGATAGAGTTAATGGCGCATCTGATGCGCCGCGCAGGGTTCGGCGCCTCCAGGGATGAGATAGAGGAGCGTGTGGCCAGGGGCTACGAGGAGACAGTGGAAGAGCTACTCAATCCTGGGGACACGCAGCGCCTCGGCGATGACGTAATCCGAAGGTACCACGCCGACATTCACGAGTCCCGCATTCCCGAACCACCGGCCACGGAGTGGCTATACCGGATGGTTACCACTAGCAATCCTCTCGAGGAGAAGATCGCCCTCTTCTGGCACGGCATCTTCGCCTCGAGCTTCAGCAAGACCCAACAGGCCCGGTCGCTGGCGGTCCAGATCGACATGTTCCGGCGATTCGGCCTGGGCAGGTTCGACACCCTTCTACTGGAGATATCCAGAGACCCGATAATGATCATGTGGCTGGACAACCAGGACAATCACAGTGGGGCCATCAACGAGAATTTCGGCCGCGAGCTGCTTGAATTGTTCTCCATGGGAATCGGAAACTACACAGAGGACGATATCAAGCAGTGCGCGCGGGCATTCACTGGCTGGACCGTAGGCAATGCGGAGTACATGGCCGCGAGGGCCATGAAGGCCTCGATCTGGCCGTACGGCGCGATCGCCTGGCACTTCAACTACCGCGACTACGACCACGACCACGGCGAAAAGGAGTTCCTGGGAGAGAGTGGACCGTTCAACGGAGAGGACGTAATAGAGATAATCGCTCGCCAACCCGCGACCGCCAGGTTCATCGCCAGGCACATCTACGACTTCTTTGTGGCGGACGAAGCCCCGGTCCCACAGTGGCCCGATACTCCACCACTGGACACGGACGCCATTGAGACGTTGGCGGGCGTGTACGTGGACAGCGGGCACGACATACGCTCCATGTTGCGAGTCTTATTCAACTCCGATTTCTTCAAGGAGGCCCAGTTCGCGCGGGTGAAGTGCCCCGCCGAGTTCGTAGCGGGCGCAATGCGGCTCGGAGGCGGCGTTGCCGAGCCGACGCTGGAGATGAAGGAGGCCAACGCGGTGATCGGGTACATGGGGCAGAGCCTGTTGGCCCCGCCGTCGGTGGAGGGCTGGCATGAGGGCACGGAGTGGATCAACAGCGGAGCGCTAGTCGAGAGGGTGAACTTCGCGGCCAAGCAGTTCAACGACGTCGAAAAGCCCGGCGTACAGCAAATCATCGACCGGTTGGCCAACGAGAACGGAAGCGCCTTCACTCCCGAGGAGCTGGTTGATAAGTGCCTGGACCTTATGGGCCCGCTGACCAAGGTGGAGGAGTCAACCCGCAACGCGCTGGTTGGTCATGTCAGCAAGAAGGGCGATGTACCCTTCCGACCTCGGAGGGCGGGGAGAGAGTCCGACAGCCGCGTCGCAGAGCTGTTGGGCCTCATCGCGGCGACAAAGGAGTTCCATCGAGCGTAGCCTCACGGCGCGAAGCGGCGGACCACAGCGCCCGTCCGGCAAGGAGCGACCACTGAGCGGCGTCAATCGAGTAAATGCCCCTAGTCTGAGCTATCTCAAGACCATTGGCGTAATGAA
The DNA here is from genome assembly GCA_034420955.1 of Dehalococcoidia bacterium. GTDB lineage: Bacteria > Chloroflexota > Dehalococcoidia > Lucifugimonadales > UBA1123 > VXRN01. The sequence goes on along the minus strand of DAOUKV010000001.1, from coordinate 145,350 downwards.
CAACAACCCGACCGGCAGAGGCTTCGGGCACCCTGTGGACCTCGCCATCGGCCAGGGCGGTCGCATCTACGCGCTGAACCGGCACGCAGGGCTCGCTCGGGTCGGTGTGTGCACTCTCGACGAGGAGTACCTGGGGGAGTTCGGCTCCTACGGCCACGAAGACGGGCAGTTCTGGCTGCCGACGGCTATCGCTGTGGACAGCCTGGAGAACGTCTATGTCGCTGACGAGTACCATCACAGCGTTACCGTGTTCGACAGGTCCGGAGCGTTCAAGGACAAGTGGGGAGAGCGCGGCAGAGGCGACGGACAACTGGACGGTCCATCCGGTCTGGCTATCGACGCCGACGACAACGTGTACGTCGTGGACCAGAAGAACTGTCGCGCGCACAAGTTCACCGCCGACGGTCGCCACCTCCTGCAGTGGGGGGAGAGGGGTGAAGAGGAGGGACAGTTCAACCTCCCCTGGGGCATAACTCTGGACACTCAGGGCAACGTATATGTCGCTGACTGGCGCAATGACCGCATCCAGAAGTTCACAGCCGACGGCCGCTTTCTGGCCGCTTTTGGAGAGCCGGGAGAGGGCGAGGGCCAGTTCCACAGGCCCGCCAAGCCGGCAGTGGACGCCGAGGGGTACATCTACGTCGCCGATTGGGGCAACGAGCGCGTGCAGTTGCTGGCGCCGGACGGCGCATTCCTGCAGAGTCTCCGGGGCGAGGCTACGGTCTCGAAGTGGGCGCAGGAGTTCCTCGACGTCAACCCAGACGAGAGCTCGACGAGAGACCAGTCCAACCTGACGCCCGATCTACCCTCCCACTTCAACACGCCCTACCTGGTATCGACGCAGACGGAGCCGTACTTCTGGGGCCCTGCCTCCGTTACGCTCGACGGTGATGGCAGGCTCTATGTCACGGAGTCCTCCAGGCACCGGATCCAAGTGTACCAGAGGGTCAGAGGCTGACCGCTGGGCCACGCGGCGGACTAGCGTGGCCTGATCTCCACACCCGCCGCGATCTCCTGCAGCCGGTAGATGACGTGGGTGTCCAAGTCTCCCCAGCCGCGGTTGCCGCACTGGATGGCGACCTGCTCCACAATGTTCGCAACCGGCATTGGAACGCTCAGCTCTCGGGCCAGCTCGTTAGCAAGACTTATATCTTTTCTAGCCAGAGCCTGCCTGAAGGAGGGAGGCTCGAACTCCCCCCGAAACACGGTCCTCTCCAGGCCCTCTCTCTGAGTACCCAGAGTCATTCTGCCGCCGGCTTCCATGAGGGCCTCCAGGTCTAGCCCAGCCTTCATGCCCAGAGTTAGCCCCTCCGCGACCACCTGCCTCACCGCCAGGGTGATCATGTTGTTGACCAACTTGCATACGCTCCCCATGCCCAGCTCGCCCTGGTAAACGACCTTGTCGGCAAAGGACTCGAACACCGGAAGGAGGCACTCGAATACCTCCCTGTCTCCGCTGGGCATGACGATCACCTCCCTGTCCTCAGCGGCGGCCGGGCTCGTCAGTACCGGGGCGTCGAGCACGTGGGCGCCCTTCCTTTCGAAGACGCCCGCGATCTCGCGTATGAGGGAAGGCCGGCTGGTGGAGAGGTCCACGTAAACGTCCCCCTCGCCAATGCCGCTCACGATCCCCCCGGGGCCGAGCGCTACCCGCTCCACCTCGGGAGGACCCGGCACCGAGCTGAGAATCACGTCGCTGGCGGCCGCGACCTCTCCAGGGGAAGCCGCAAACCGAGCGCCGCCCTCGAGCAGAGGCCTCGTGGCGCCCTCCGCCACGTCGAACACGACCATGGGGAACCCAGCCCTCTGGATGTTTCTCGCCATTGGCGTCCCCAAGTTGCCAAGACCTATGAAGCCTACCGTCTGCATACCGACCTCCTATCGTCTCGTCAAGCGACGTTATACCACCTGTTATGTTACACCGACAAGCATTGGGACCAAGCCTGCCGAAGATTTTCGCCTCACCTGCTATAATCGGCGGCATCAACCGAGGAGGCAGGGCTGACAATGGACTTGGAATTGAACGGCAAGGTTGCGATTGTGGGCGGCGCCAGCAAAGGGCTGGGACGCGCGTGCGCGGAGGTACTGGCAGAGGAGGGCGCGCGGGTGGCGATGTGCGCGCACGGCGTCAGACCTGGAGCGGGCGGCGGACGAGATACGGGACGCTACGGGCGCAGAGATTTTCACCTTTGCCGGCGACCTGGACAAGGAAGAGACCATCGCCGAACTGGTGGCCGGCGCGGTGGAACGCTTCGGACAGCTGGACATCATGGTGAACAACTCCGGGGGGCCGCCGCAAGCATACGCCAAGGACTCCACCGAAGAGCAGTGGCAGGTGTCGGCAAATCGCTCGCTGTTCTTCTTTGCGCGGATGACGCGGGAGGCGCTGCCGCACCTGCGGGCGCAGGGCGGCGGACGCATCATCAACATCCTGGCCAGCACGGTCTATACGCCGATACCGAACCTGGCGCTGTCGGCGGCGACCCGGATGGGCGTCATCGGGTTCATGAAGAACCTGTCCGACGACGTCGGGCGTGAGAACATACTAATCAACAACGTGTGCCCCGGCAGCATCATGTCGGATCGTATGATGGAGAACGTGGAGGATCGGGCGCATACGCAGGGGATTTCCATCGAAGACGCCCTGGCGCAGCGGGCGGAACAGACGGCATTGAAGCGCATAGGCGAGCCGCGGGAACTAGCGTACCTGGTAGCGTTCCTGGCGTCGTCGCGGTCGAGCTATATCACGGGCACGACGATGCTGGTGGACGGCGGGCTGGTGCGGTCGGTGATGTAGGCAACCCCCGTACATAGAAAGGTATGAACATGCCTGCGAATGTCGCCAAGCTGAACTCGATTGTCGAGGAGTACTTGACAGACCTGCGACGTCTGCGCGCCTCCGGGGGCGCGACCGGCGAACTCTCGACGTATCCGGCGCTTTCCAACCTGCTCAACGCCGCCGGCGCGACGCTGAGGCCGAAGGTGTTCTGCGTCGTCGAGCTTGCCAACCAGGGCGCGGGGCATCCCGACATGGGCCTCTACGCCACCGGTCAGGTACAGCGGGGCAGACCTCGCACGGGGCAGTCCCCAGAGCGTGGCGTGGTCGAAGTCAAAGGGCCCGGCGACGACGCATGGATGACCGCCGAGAGCGATCAGGTCAGCGGCTACTGGGACAAGTACCGGCTGGCGCTGGTTACGAACACGCGGGACTTCGTACTGCTGGGCGAGGACGCCGACGGCAATCCTGCCAAGCTGGAGACGTTCAGTCTGGCCGGCTCTGAGGACGAGTTCGAGGCGCTGCTTCAGAAGCCACGGTCGTTCGCCCGCAAGGTCGGCGCCGGACTCGGCGAGTACCTCTGCCGCGCGCTGTCCCATCGGGCTACGCTTTCGGATCCCGGCGACCTCGCGTGGCTGCTGGCGTCGTATGCGAGGGACGGACTTGCGCGTGTCGAGGCTTCCGGAGACCCGGCTTCTCTCTCTGCGCTGCGCTTCGCGTTGGAGGATGCGCTGGGCGTGCGATTCGAGGGCGAACGTGGCGCGGCGTTCTTCAGATCTACGCTGGTTCAGACACTCTTCTACGGCGTGTTCTCGGCGTGGGCGCTGTGGTCTCGCGAGACGCCGCCTCCGACCGGCAAGTTCGACTGGCGTCTGGCGGTGTGGCATCTGCGCGCGCCGGTTCTGAGGGCGCTGTTCCAGCAGCTTTCCAATCCCGGGCAGCTTGAGCCGCTGGGATTGGTGGAAGTGCTGGACTGGACCGCCGACGCGCTCGACCGCGTGGACCGCGAGGCGTTCTTCGAGCGGTTCGACGAGGGAGAGGCGGTACAGTACTTCTACGAGCCGTTCTTGCAAGCGTTCGATCCGGCGCTGAGGAAGCAGCTAGGAGTGTGGTACACACCGTCCGAGGTGGTTCGGTACATGGTCGCTCGTGTGGACATGGCGCTCAAGGACGACCTAGGCATCGCCGACGGGCTGGCAGCCGAGAACGTGTACGTTCTGGACCCGTGCTGCGGCACGGGAGCTTACGTCAGCGAGGTTCTGAAACGAATCGCGGACAATCTGACGGGCAGCGGACTGGGCGCGCTAGTCGGGTCGCGTGTGAAGCAGGCGGCCACCGAGCGGGTGTTCGGGTTCGAGATCATGCCCGCTCCGTTTGTGGTGGCGCATCTTCAGGTCGGGCTGACGATGCAGAACCTCGATGCGCCGCTATCCGACGACGAGACGGAGCGCGCCGGGATATTCCTCACGAACGCGCTGACGGGCTGGGAGCCGACGGTGCAGAAACCTCTCCCCTTCCCTGAGCTCGAAGAGGAGCGGGACCGCGCCGAACGGGTGAAGCAGGATACTCCGGTGCTTGTCATCCTGGGCAACCCGCCTTACAACGGCTACGCGGGCATGGCGGTGGACGAGGAGCGCGAGCTTTCGACCGCGTACCGTACCACCCAGCTGGTGCGGCGACCGGAGGGACAGGGGCTGAACGACCTGTACGTGCGATTCTTCAGGATGGCGGAGCGTCGCATCACGGAGAAGACGGGACAGGGCGTGGTGTGCTTCATATCCAACTACTCGTGGCTGGATGGGCTGTCGTTTACCGGCATGAGGGAAAAGTACCTGCGGGAGTTCGACGCGATTCGCATTGACAGTCTGAATGGCGACAAGTACCGGACGGGCAAGGTCGCGCCGGACGGTTCTCCCGACCCCAGCATATTCTCGACTCCGAATGATTCCGTCGGCATACAGGTCGGGACGGCGATTGCGACGCTTGTACGCAAAGTTGATCACGAGCCGGCTGGAACGGTCGGCTTCCGAAATCTGTGGGGGCAGGCCAAGCGCGAGGAGTTGACCGAGACGGCGGAGGATGAGCCGGACGCGCTGTACGATGATGTTTCTCCGATATTGCCACTGGGGCTGCCCTTCGCGCCGATTGCCGTTAGCAGCGACTGGCATGAGTGGCCGGCGCTGCCGGAACTGTTCCCGGTGTCGTTTCCGGGAGTCAAGACCAGCCGTGACGCATTCCTTATCGATACAGATCTCGAACGTCTGAAGGCTCGCGTTGCCGACTACTTCAACCCTGACAACGGCCATGAGGATATTGCGCGACACTATCCCTCCGTGATGAAAGCCACCAGGATATTCGACGCACGTGCAATACGCGACGCAGTGCTCAGACGCGGAGGCCCGATTGATTCCGGCTTCGTTCGCCACGCCTACCGTCCGTTGGATACTCGGTGGCTGTACTGGGAAGCAGACAGTGGGTTGCTCGACCGTCCGCGTCCCGATCACAAGTCGCATGTGTTCAAGGGCAACCTGTGGCTGTCTTCAGCTCAACACCTGCGAAAGGGTGAAACAGAACCACAAGCCTGTTTCACGCACCACACCGGTTCGCTGCACCTTATCGAGCGTGGCGCAAACATGTTCCCAGCATGGCTCCGCGACGAAGGCTTGGGAATCGAAGGCGACAACATCCAGCGTCGTCCCAACCTGTCGGGGGTGGCGGAGCTCTACCTCGAACGCATTGGCGCGGACGTTGAGGACCTGTTCCATCACGTTCTCGCGGTACTGCACGATCCGGCGTACCAAGAGGCGAACGCGGGGGCGCTCAGGATGGAGTGGCCTCGCATCCCTGTTCCTGGATGGCCGGACGGCGATGAGGTCGGAGCGGCTGAGGAACTGGCAGAGTCGGCGGCGCGTGGCCGGGAGCTTGCGGCGCTGCTGGACTCGGATACGCCGGCGCCGGGAGTTACGTCCGGGGCGCTGCGTCCTGAGATCGCCGTTATCGCCGTGCCGTCCACGACGGACGGGGGCAACATGGATGGCGGCGACTTCGACGTTGCGGCGGGCTGGGGATACTTCGGGTCGGGACAGGCGGTGATGCCGGGGCAGGGCCGGGCCGTCGAGCGTCCGTACACGGCAGCGGAGAGCGAGGCGATGGGGGATTCGATCTCGGCGCTGGGCGACACGACGTTCGATGTCTATCTCAACGACCGGGCGTACTGGCGCAACGTCCCGGCGAACGTGTGGGCCTACAAGCTCGGCGGATATCAGGTGCTCAAGAAGTGGCTGTCGTACCGCGAGCGCAAGGTGCTGGGGAGGTCGCTGAAGCCAGAGGAGGTCCAGCGCTTCGCGGAGGTGGGGAGGAGGATTGGGGGGGTTCTGGGGGTGGTAGCGGGGTAGAGAGTGATCTGTGGAAGTGTTAGGCAACGTTGTCCAGACAAGTATGAATGCCAACCTGCTCTTGGGGGGAGGGGGTAGGGATTCACCCTCACCCCAACCCTCTCCCTGAGGGAGAGGGGGTCTGTTGATTGGGGCGCCGACCTGCTCTTGGGAGAGGGGGTCTGTTGGTTGGGGCGCCGACCTGCTCTTGGGGGGAGGGGGTAGGGATTCACCCTCACCCCAACCTTCTCCCTGAGGGAGAGGGGGTCTGTTGATTGGGGCGCCGACCTGCTCTTGGGAGAGGGGGTCTGTTGGGGGATCTAGTGGTTGGGGAGAGGGTCTGTTGGTTGGAGGGGCAACCTCCTCTTGGGGGAGGGGCGGTCGATTGGGGGGCCAGCCTCTTCGAGGGGGAGGGGGTATGAATAGCAGGCAGCAGTTCCCTCTCCCTCAGGGAGAGGGTTAGGGTGAGGGTGATGTCGCAGATATCCAGAGCAAGACGGTTGAGAAGGCAGTCCACGGACGCCGAGAGATTACTCTGGGCGAAGCTCCGCGACCGTCGGATGATGAATTGCAAGTTTCGCAGACAGTTTCCGGTCGGCAGATACATCGTGGACTTTGTGTGCCGAAAGCACAATCTCATAATAGAGATTGATGGAGGACACCATCTGGATCAGCACGACTACGACGCGGTCAGGACCGATTGGCTTCGCGCACGGGGATTCGAGGTGCTCAGGTACTGGGACAACGAGGTGTTGACCCAGCTGGACTCGGTGTTGGAGTCGATTGGGGATGCGCTGGAGAAGCGTGGGGCTAGGTATTCACCCTCACCCCAACCCTCTCCCTGAGGGAGAGGGGGTCTGTTGGTTGGGGCGCCAACCTGCTCTTGGGGGGAGGGGGTAGGCATTCACCCTCACCCCAACCCTCTCCCTGAGGGAAAGGGGGCTGTTGATTGGGAAAGGGGTTGCCCCTACCCCCTAATTAGGCAAAACTCGTTGCCGTCAGGGTCGGCGACTACGGCGAGGCTCTCTCCTGGCTCTACGAAGTCTGTGAGCGCCTTTCCTCCGATGGCTTCGACTTTCGCAAGCGCGGCCATGACATCCGGCACGGTCAGGTCCATGTGCACGCGGGTCTTGCTGGTCTTCTTGTCGGGGACCTGCTGGAGATAGACTATCACTCCGCTCGGCAGGGGTTCGAAGGCGAGATACTGATCCCACGCATGACCCCGCTCGACTCCCAGCAATGACGAATAGAACGCCTCGGCCCGCTCGAGATTCGAGACGTCTATGCCGATGTGGGTCAACGCTCCGATTGGCGCGGATTCTGCTGTCATGGCGTCATCCTCCGTCGGAGTTCCTCTTCGAGCTGTCGTACGCGGGCTTCGGCGGAGTCCGCCCGCTCCGACTCTGCGAGGGTACGGGCGTTCTGCTCGTCGTAAGTGAGAAGATGGCCTACCTCCGGGTCGTAGAATCTCAGGCAGCCATGTTCCCAGCAGACGTAGATGCCCAGCGCCTCGCTGTATCCGCGCAGGATTCCCTCGTCGAGCCGCTCGATGGGGATGGGGGCGTATCCGTCATCTCCCAGGCGGTCTCCGGCGAGCGCGGCGTCGTGCCACTCGCCGCCGGACGGGTCAATGCGCCAGTACTCGGATACTCCGAAACTCGCGTAGCCGTCCCGCTTGACGGTGTAGTCTCGCATTCCCGTAGTCGGAGACGCCACCTCCAGGACGAACGACGGCGGCTTGCCCTGATGCTCTATCGCGTAGCCGTAATCGCGCTCGAACGTCTCCATATCTACGTCGAACGCGACCGTCATATCCGGAACGAAGAGCCTGGTGTAGTCGAGCGTTGGGACCGGTCTGACGTGTATCTCGCTGTAAACGAAGACCGAGCGTCTTTGGTCGGGCGGCTTGAGGTTTTCTATCTCTCGCAGACGCGCCCGCAACGCAGGCAGCAGGGCAGGTTGGAATAGCTGTTGGAAGCTCTGCATATCTACCCTGGGCGGCACTTCCGGAAACGCGATCGACGGAGCGGCGACAGTCTTCGTAACCATGCTGGGGCCTCCTGTCCAGAGTATTGTACAGAAGTTTTTGGTGGTCGGTCAGTGAGTTTTCGGTGACGGTAAGCGACCAGGGGCCGCTGGGGAAAGGCGCTGTCCGTCCCCTAGAACCAGTTGGCCTTGTCCACTATGTTCTTTAGCTCTTCGCCCTGCCCGAAGCGGATGCAGTTCTCTATGAACAGGTCTGTGCGGCGGTCGTCGAGGTAGGGGCCGGTTCCGGCGCAGTGGGGGGTGATGATGACGTTGGGCATCTGCCACAGCGGGTGGTCGGACGGCAGCGGCTCTATCTCGAACACGTCCAGCGCGGCTCCGCCAATGTCGCCGGCTTCCAACGCGGCCGCCAGGTCGTCCAGCGCGACGGTGGCGCCGCGCCCGATGTTGATGAAGTAGGCGGACGACTTCATGCGACGGAAGCGGTCGAGGTTGAACATGCGCTGCGTCTCGGGCGTTTCCGGCACGGTAACGATCACGAAGTCGGCGCGGGACAGCGCGTCGTCGAGGGCGTCGGGCCTCACCAGCTCGGCGACTCCGGGAGGCGGCTCGGGGACGCGCGGATCGACTCCGATAACGTGGATGCCGAACTCGGAACATAGCCGCGCGGTCTCTCCGCCGATGCCGCCGACGCCTACGACTACCGCCGTCGCGTCGGGCAGGTTCACTATCGGCTCGCCGGGCTGCCAGTTGGAGTCCATCTGACGGCGGATGTAGGTGTGGAGGCCGCGCGCGAAGGCGAGGACGTATGCCATGATGTGGTTGGATATGTGGTCGTTGTAGATGTCGCGGGTGTTGGTAACGACGACGTCGCTGTCTATGAGCGCCTGGTGGTAGTATCCGGCGCGGGGGCCCGCCTGCGGGCACGCGACCCAGCGGAGCTTGTCGGCGCGCTCGAACAGCTCAGGCGCGATGTTGCCGAACGCGGCGTCGGCCTCTCCGATCATCTCCATCGCTTCGCCGACAGAACTGGCGACGTTGACCTGAATGCCGGGTACGTTCTGCCTGAGCAGATCGGGCCAGTCGCCGACGCCACTTTCGACTGAGCGTTCATCGAATATGAGCAGGTTGAAGGACATGGCGGGTCTCCCATCTGTTGTGTGGGCGTTTTTACTATCGGGTTCTGGGGTTTAGGACGTCGTTCAGGGCGTCGCCAAGCAGGTTCCAGGACAGCACGAGCGCCCAGGCGACGACGCCGGGGGTCAGCAGCATCCACGGCACCTCGCGCAGGGCGCTGAGGCTGCCGGCTTCGAGCAGCATGACGCCGAGGCTGGGGCGCGGGGGCTGGATTCCGAGACCTAGCCAGCTCAGGATGATCTCGGCGCCGACCATCGAGCCCATGCCCATCGTTACGACTACGACGACGGGGCTGATGGCGTTGGGCAGCAGGTGGACGAACAGGATGCGGGGAGTGGAAGCGCCGACGGAGCGCGCGGCGTCCACGAACTGTGTCTGCTTGAGCGCCAGCGTCTGCCCGCGCACTATCCGCGCCATGCCGAACCAGCTGAACGACACGAGGGCGAGCGAGATTACCAGATAGTCCGGCACGCCGGAGCGGACGAGGCCGTCGAGGAAGGTGCTGTCTTCCAGGGCGCGCACGGCGTCCTTGATTCGAGGCCCAAGCGTCGCGGCGAGCAGGATTACCAGCAGGATGTCCGGGAATGACGCGAACACCTCCCCGACGCGCATGATCAGCGTATCCACCCATGCGCCGAAGTAGCCGGAGACGAGTCCGAGAGTTACGCCGATGACGAGGCCGCCCGTGGCCATCGAGACCACGGTGATTATGACGGTGTTCTGGATGCCCCACATGACGCGGGTCAGCAGGTCGCGGCCCTTGAGGTCGGTTCCCGCCCAGTGTTCGGCGCTCGGCGGCTTCCTGATGGCGGTGTAGTCTTGCGCGGTGTAGTCGTATGGCGCTAGTAGCGGCGCGAAGATGCCGAGCGAGTAGAGGATGACAAGCGCGACGACACTAATCATCGCCAGCTTCTTGCGAACGATGCGCGACATGGCGCGCTGTAGGTGTCCCTGTCCGCCCCGGTCCTCGGCGGCGGTTTCGAGATCGGGAATCGCCATCTCGGCGCGTTCGCGGCTCACCTGTACCGGATCCTGGGGTCAACGAGCGAGTACGAGATGTCGGCGAGCAGGTTGGCGAGCACGAACGCCGTCGAGCCGATGATGGTGATCGCCATTATCACCGGGTAGTCCCGGTTGAAGATGGAGTCTATGGCCAGGCTGCCCATGCCGGGGATTCCGAGTATGCGCTCGGTGATGAACCCGGTGCTGAGCATGCCCGCCAGCGTGAACGACATGATGGTTATGATGGGGATGATGGCGTTCTTGAGAACGTGCCGGTAGTCCACGGAAAACGAGGTTAGCCCCTTGGCGTACGCGGTGCGGATGAAGTCTTGTCCCATCACGTCGAGCGTGCTGGCGCGCATGAGGCGCAGCAGGCCGGCCACCCCGGGAATGCCCATTGTAACCGCCACGGTTATCATGCGCTCGTCCCAGAAACCGCCCCAGCCGGAGCATGGCAGCAGGTCCGTCTTGACGCAGGCAACGACTAGGAACGCGGGAATGCTGACCATTATGGGGATGGACATGAGGATCAGCGCGGTCGAGACGGTGGTAGGGTCCTGCCACGTGCCCTGCTTGTGGGCTATGTAGAAGCCGAGCGGCAACCCGACGGACAGGCTGACGATGAGGGCGGCGAGGTTGACCTGGAAGGACACCCACATCTTGGAAATCAGCAACTCGCTGACCGGCCTGCCCCTGAAGCGGTAGCTCTCGCCAAAGTCGCCTCGCAGAACGCCCCACATATAGCTTGCGTACTGGACGGCGAACGGTTTGTCCAAGCCGAGCTCGGCGCGGAGGTTTTCGGTAACGACAGATCCTTCTTCGTACCGGTTGCCCAGCATCACCTGCACCGGGTCGCCCGGGCCGAACCGTCCGAGCGTGAACGTTACCAGCGATGCCGCGAACAGCAGCACCGGCAGCCATAGGAGTCTTCTGGTGATGTAGAGCCACATGGGAGGAGTGAGGAACGAGGAGTGAGGAGTGGGAGGGCGGGCCCCGCACTCCTCACCATCTCTCGGCTAGCTGTCGGTGAAGCGGATTTCCTTGAGCTTGGGCACGATCATGGGGGTTACGCGGTAGTCTTTTACGTGCCTCTTGATTAGCACGTAGCGTTCACCACTGTACCACAAAGGCAGCCACGCGGCATCCTGAACGATTAGTTCTTCGGCCTGGTGATACAGTTCGATGCGGCGCTCGATGTCTGCCTCGACCCTCGCCTCTTCAAGGATGGCGTCCGCGTCCGGGTTCGAGTAGGCACCGTGGTTGATGGAGCTTTCGGTGTGGAACAGGATGTCCAGGAAGTCCTGCGGGTCCGGGTAGTCTGCAGACCAGCCGAGTCCGCCGTATGCCTGGAACCTGTTCTGGTTCAAGTCCTGGAGGTACGTCGCCCACTCCACCTGCTGAATCTCGACTTCTACGCCAAGCTCCTGCTTCCACATCTCGATCACGACTTCGAGGTCGAGACCGATGGTGCCGCCGGTGCCAGGCACGGTTATGACGATGCGAGGCCGCGTATCAGCGTCCGGGTACTTGGATTCGGCCAGTAGCTGCCTAGCAAGCTCGGGGTCGTGCTTCAGGCCGGCGAAACTGGGGTTGGGCTGTCCGTCCGCGTCTTGGAGCCGGAAGTTATCGCTGTATCCGGGGAATCCGGGCGGCAGGATGCCGTACGCCGGCTCTACGAGGTCGGACAACACCTCGGCGGCGATTAGCTCTTTGTCAACAGCGTGGTTGAGCGCCTGCCGGAACTTGGGATCGTCGAACGGCGGCTCATTGGTATTGAAGCCGACGTATGAGACGCTGAAGTCGGGCGGGGCTACGACGAGCTCTTTGTTCAGCTCTTCGTTCGGGTCCAGCACGCGGTCGAGGTCGAACAGACCGACGCCGGTGATGTCTATCTCGTCGTTCTCGTACATCGCCATGGACTGGCCACCGGCAAGGTTCATGGCTATGGACTCGAGATGCGCCTTCTCGCGGTAGAAGTCCTCGTTGCGCTCCAGGATGATGCGCTCGCCGATGCGGTACTCCTTCAGCTTGAAGGGACCTGTGCCGTTGGGCGAGTCGGTCCACGTCCTGCCGCCGGCTTCAACGTTTTCCCTGTCCAGCACGTAGGCTGTCGGGTACGTAAGCTTTGCGAGGAAGTACGCCTTTGGCGCGTCTATCGTTATCTGGAGGGTGGAGTCGTCTATCACCTTTACGCCGCTGATGTCCGTGGTCTTGCCTTCCAGGGCATCCTCTACGCCTACGATGTCGTTGAGGTAGGTATCGGCGACGGGGGACGCCGTATCCGGGTGAACGGCGCGTTCCATGGACCACTTGAAGTCTCCGGCGGTAACCGGCGTGCCGTCGTGGAACTTGGCGTTGTCGCGGATGTGGAAGGTGTACACGGTGCCGGACCCGTCTATCTCCCAGCTTTCGGCGATGTCAGGCACTAGCTGGAGATCGGTATTGAGCGCGACGAGGCCGCTGTATATCTCGACTACTATGCCGGCCGAGGTGGTGTCGGACGACAGGTGCGGATCGAGCGTCGGCGGATCCGACCACAGCCGTCGGAAGACGCCGCCGGACATGGCTTCGCCGGACGCCTCTTGGCTGGGCGCGGCTTGGGACGTCTGCGCCTGCGGGGCCGCGGCCGGAGGCTCGGTTGGGGCGGGCGCCGGCTCTGACGCCTGCGCTTGCGCCGCCGGTTCGGGCTCTTGCGCCGCTGGCTCGGGCGTCTCCTCGGGATCGGATCCGCAGGCCAGGACGAGCATCATTGCGAGCGCTATGAGAAGTATAGTTAGTGTCTTCATAAGGGGTCCTACGCTCTCTCTATTGGTTTCAGCGTCTATGGGATTTTATCCCACCGTTGTCTTAAGATACGTTGTGATGAAGTCGTCCAGATTACCGTCGAGCACGCCGGAGGTGTCGGATACGGTGTGTTCGGTGCGGTGGTCCTTCACCATCTGGTATGGATGCAGGACGTAACTCCTGATCTGGTTGCCCCACTCCGGGGATATGTGATCGCCGCGGATACGCGCCATCTCTTCTTCGCGCTTCTGCATCTGGAGCTCGGCGAGGCGCGCCAGCAGGATGCGCATGGCGATCTCCCGATTCTGGCGCTGGGAGCGTTCGTTCTGGCAGGTCGCGCGGATTCCTGTGGGAATGTGCGTTATCCTGACGGCGGTGGAGTTCTTCTGGACGTTCTGGCCGCCGTGCCCGCCCGCTCTGAAGGTGTCTATGCGTATATCGTCGGAGCTAACGGTTACGGCGGGGTCGTCTTCTACGTCCGGCATAACCTGTACGAGGGCGAACGAGGTGTGGCGAGCGTGGTTGCCGTCGAACGGGGATATGCGTACGAGGCGGTGGACGCCGCGTTCAGCCTTCAGGTATCCGAATGCGTTGGGGCCGTTCACCTGTATGACCGCGCCCTTGATGCCGGCCTCTTCCCCGGAGGTTACATCGAGAGGCTCGGCGGCAAACCCTCTGCGCTCCGCCCATCGCAGATACATTCGCATGAGCATCTGCGCCCAGTCCTGCGAGTCCACGCCGCCGGCGCCGGAGTACAAGGCGAGTATGGCGTGATGGTCGTCGTACTCGCCGGACAGCATCAGCGTCAATTCCAAGCCTTCCAGGCAGGCCGTCAGATCATCGAGCTCATCCTCAATCGGCTGGGCTAGGGAGTCGTCTCCTTCCAGAAGCGCGAGTTCGAGCAACTCGTCGAGATCCCGGGCGCGCGAGTCCAGATCGTTCCACGACCGCGCCTCATCCTTGAGGTCAGACAGCTTTCGCATGAGGGTTTGCGCTTTGCGGTTGTCCGACCAAAATTCTGGATCGGACGCTCGCTTTTCGAGCGTATCTATCTCGGCGCGTTTCACGTCCAAGTCAAAGCCGCACCATCAGGTCGGATATCCGGGAGCGTAATTCGGCCAGTTGGCCTTTCAACTCGTTCATCTGGGCGCGACCTCTTCAGTTGGCTTATGGACTGATAAGTGTCGTTAGCAATTATAGCAATCGCTTATGGGATGCCGCCAATTGGGTTGGCGATTCAATAGGGCGAGTTTTAACGCAAAAGCGCGAGGATGCAAAGACGCAAAGGGGTTAATGAGGTTTCTTTGCGTCTCTGCGTTTAAGTTGGGGGGAAGGATTTTACGGTAGCCACTCGGCACCTTCGTCGGGGAGCACCTCGAAGGTGTTCAATGCGCAGGCCAGCATCCCGTAGTAGCCCATGGTGGCGGTTAGCTCGGTTACGCCCTGCACGCCGAAGCGGGCCTCGGCGGCTTCGAAGGTGGCGTTGGATACGCGCTTGCTCTGAAACATCTCGCGCCCGTAGGCGATGATGAGCGCGTCGGCGGCGTCCAGTCCGTCCAACTCCGAGCGGTTGGCTACGGCGGCGATCGCGCCCGGGCTTACGCCGGAGTCGCGCGCCATGACGACGTGCGCGGACCACTCGTAGTGGCAATCGAACTCGCGCGCGGCGGTGATGATGGCAAGCTCGCGGTCCGAATCGCTCAGCGTGGACTCGAAGCGTATGTATGCGCCGAGGTGGGCGGCGCGTCCAGCGACCTCAGGGCTGTTGAGCAGCACCGAGAACGGGCCGCTTATGCGTCCCCTGCTGCCGACTATGGAATCGAAGTGGTGGGCGGCGTCCGCCGGAACATCTCCGCGTTGCTGTATCTGTGGGACTCTTGTCATGGCATTGCCTCTATGTGGAGTATGTAGGTGGAGTGTATTGGTGGAGATGGTAGCATACTAGGAGGTAGGAGATGAGAGATAGGAGATAGGAAGGAGATTGGGCGAGTGAAGGCGATCGTCATTCAGCACCATAAGCACGAGACGCTTGGGGCGAACTTCGGGAGTATTCTGGCGGATGCCGGTCTCGACATCGCAACCGTTCCGGTATTCGAGGAGGCGCCGGATTTCGAGTCGTTCGACGCGCCGGAAGCGGGTCCGGAGGACGTTGTGATCGCGCTGGGCGGGCCGATGTCGGCGAACGACGGGCTGCCGGCGCTGGAACGCGAGATGGAGTACCTGCGCGACGCGGCTGAGCGTGGCGTGGCGGTTCTGGGCGTCTGTCTTGGAGCGCAGCTGCTGGCGCGGTCGCTGGGCGGCGCGGTCGAGCTAACGGGGGGTTACCAGTTCGGACTTCGCAAACTGTGGATTTCGGAGCGGGGCCACGCCGACTCGGCGTTTGGCAAGATCACGGCTCCGCTCGTCCCGACGCTACATGGCGAGCGCTTTGCGACGCCGCGCGGGGCGGCGCGTCTGGCGGAGGGATTCATGCTGCGGCGCGATGGGCGCTATCTGCGTTTCGACATGGCGTTCAAGTACAAGAATGCTTACGGCGCGCAGTTCGAGCCGCAGCTGACACCCGAGGAGTTGCGGGTGTGGAACGTCGAGTTGGTTTCGGACTACAAGTTGATGGGCCCCGGGTTCGACGCGGACGAGGAGGCGGCCCGCAATCTGCGCGAGTTCGACCGATTCTATCCGACGCACAAAGCTCAGATGGGCGACTTCCTCAGGGGGATATTGGCGCAGAGGCGCACAGAGGACAAAGGGTCTTGAGTCGGTTTTTATTGGGAACGTGTTAGGATACATCCACACATCAACACCAGAAACGCTAGGGGTATAGCCAAGATGACTACGGAAACACCCGATCGCTCTCAGGCTTTCTCAGACGCCATACCGGATACTACTTCGAACGTGACGACGCAGGGGCTGGAAGGCCCAATCACCATTGTGCGAGACGGGCACGGCATTCCGCACGTGCGCGCGGGGTCGGCGCGCGACGCCTTCTTTGGGCAGGGGTTCGCTACGGCTCAGGACAGGCTGTGGCATATGGATTACGATCGCGCTCGCGCCTACGGCAGATGGGCGGAGTTCGTAGGCGAGTCGGGCGTAGAGCATGACGTGACGATGCGACGCTTCGGCATCGGCGCTTCAGTGTTCGAGGACTGGGAAGCGCTGTCGGACGATGCGCGCGACATGTTCTTCGCTTACGCGGACGGTGTGAACGCCTTCATACGAACGACGAACGCGCTGCCCGTAGAGTACGCGCTGACCGGCTCCAAGCCGGAGGCGTGGCTTCCGCAGGATTCGCTGGCCGTATTCAAGGTGCGGCATATAATGATGGGCGTGTTCGAGGGCAAGCTGTGGCGCGCCAAGCTGGTCAACACGTTCGGACCGGAACGGGCGTCGATTCTGTTCAAGGGCTACCAGCCCGGACATCTGGTAATCGCGCCGCCTGGCGATGAGTATAACGGCGATTTCCTGGATGGGGTCGATGAGTTGGCGAACAGTCTGGACGCTATCAGCTGGATGGAGGACGCGGACGCCGGCTCGAACAGCTGGGCGGTTCACGGATCGCGCACGGCATCGGGCAGGCCGCTGGTGGCGGGAGATCCGCATCGAGGGTTGGATACTCCCAACGTCTATTATCAGAATCACATCATCTGCCCGGATTTCGACGTGATCGGGCTGTCGTTCCCAGGCTGTCCGGGCTTCCCTCACTTCGGGCATAACGCGCGGGTGGCTTGGTGCGTTACCCACGCGGGCGCGGACTATCAGGACCTATACGTCGAGCAGCTGCGCGATGGGCCAGACGGGCGCGAGTACCGGCGGAGAGACGAGTGGGTATCGGCGGACTCGCGGAGCGAGGTCATCAAGGCGCGCGACGGTAACGAAACCGCTCTGGAGGTCATGGCTACCGAGCATGGTCCCATCATCGCCGAGAACTCCGCCGGGACACGCGGTCTGGCGTTCAAATACACTGCGATGGCGGGACGGAACGCGGGCTTCGAGTGCCTGCGGCGGATGATGTACGCGGGGAATGTTGACGAGATGGATGAGGCGATGCGCGGCTGGGTCGATCCGTGCAACAACTTCGTGTTTGCCGACGTGGACGGCGACATCGCCTATCTGAACCGAGGAGAGGTTCCCATCCGCCCCATGGCGAACGCCTGGCTGCCGGTTCCGGGCTGGACGGGCGACAACGAGTGGCAGGGCAACATCCCCTTCAGCGAACTCGCGCGCATCCGCAACCCGGAAGGCGGAGTGATCGTGACAGCGAACAACCGCATAGTGAACGCTGACTATCGGCATTACATCGCGCTCGACTTCGCGCCGGAGTACCGCGCTCGACGCATCCTAGACAGGCTCGCCGGGATAGTGGACGCGACGGTCGAGGATATGGCGTCAATCCATGCCGAGATAACGTCTATACCCGCGCAGGTCTATACGCCGTTGATCCTTAGGGCTTCGGCGATGGATTCGGCGGCTGAGGAGTTTCGAGCGCGACTGGCGGGGTGGGACGGACGAATGGATCGCGAGAGTTCGGCGCCGCTCATATTCAGCTCGTTCCGCGAATGCCTGCATCGAGAAGTATTCCGGCACCTGCTTGGTCGGCTGTTCTCGGTTGCGAATTCGGCGAGCGGCAGGGGCGCTCCCGGCCATCTGCGGCAACTCGCGTCGCTGCTGGTCAGCCACGCGGCGACTGACGACACGAGCCTGCTGCCGCCCGGAGAAGACTGGGACTCGATGATCGTATCGGCAATGAACGCGGCCGCGCGGCGGCTGCATCCAATGACCGAACGGGACGCTCCCCTACCCGACTGGGGCGCGCTGCATTACACGCAGCCAAAGCATCCCCTATCCGACGTGGCGGGAGACTTAGCGGCTCGTCTCGATCCGCCTCGATACGCCATGAGCGGCGACGGCGACACGCCGCAGGCGGGCAGCTTCGCGTCTGCCGAACCGTTCGTGATCACCGGCACGTCAGTCGCGCGGTATGTGTGGGATACGGCGGACTGGGACAACTCGCGCTGGATCGTGCCGCTTGGCGCGTCGGGTCATCCGGCGAGCGAGCATTACGCCGATCAAGCCCCGATATGGTCGGAGGTGGATCTCATCCGCGCCACGTATTCCTGGGAAGAGATCGAGCGTAACGCCGAGTCTGTACAGATCGTGAGTCCGTATCCGGCGCGACCTGCGACTGAGACTGATCCGGATGGCGCGGAAGACACCGCGCCGGCAGGTTCTGAATCCTCGACCGCAGGTGTGAGCGCCGGGCCATATGAGGGTTCGGCGGCTTCTTATGGCGTGGCGGTTCACCGTGACGTGATGGTCGAGATGCGCGACGGCGTGAGACTTGCGACGGATCTGTACGTCCCCGCGTTCGACGGCGAGCCGGCATCCGGTACATTTCCGACGATACTAGAGAGGACTCCCTACGACAAGCTGGCGGCGCGTCAGACGAACAAGGGCAAGTTCTTTGCGCGGCGCGGCTACGTGGTGGCGGTCCAAGACGTGCGCGGGCGCTTCAACTCGGAAGGCGACTGGAAGCCGTTTTACGATGAGGCTGAGGACGGCTACGACACGGTAGAGTGGCTGGGGACGCGGTATTGGAGCGACGGCAAAGTCGGCACCATGGGCGACTCGTACGCGGGGTCGGACCAGGCGGCGCTGGCAACGCTGAATCCGCCACATCTGTCCACCATGATTGTCGCAGTCGGCGCCTCGAACTACTTTACAAGCTCGATGCGGCATAACGGGACGCTGGAACAGCGCTTCCTGATCTACGCGTACCGAATGGCGACGACGAGCCACGAAGCCAAGCGCGACCCGTCACTGAGAGCGGCGCTGCAAAGCATATTCGACGAGGGTATGCCGGAAATAGTTGAGAATTTCCCGATACTGGAAGGAACGTCGATCCTGAGCCGGCTGCCCACGGTCGAGCGGTGGGTTACAGACCTGCAGACGGTGGGCGAGTACACGGATTACTGGAAGCAGCGCGGGTACGCTCCGGTCGAGTACTATGACGAACATGCGGATGTTCCGACGCTGTACCTGGGCGGCTGGTACGACTCTTACGCGCGCAACACGCCTGAGAGCTACTCCAAGCTCAGCAAGATGAAGGAGTCTCCGCAGCGGCTACTGATGGGGCCGTGGACACACGCGCAGTACGAGGTTACGCACTCGGGCGACATCGACTTTGGGCTAGAGGCGCAGATCGATTACAACGATCTCAAGCTGGCGTGGTTCGACCACTACCTCAAGGGTCTCCGCACCCAGGTCTCCTCATGGGACGCGGTTACGTACTTCACTATGGGCGGCGGGGACGGAGACGTGAACGACGAGAGCCGACTCGATCATGGCGGCTACTGGACATCGGCCGCCGACTGGCCGCCCGAGTCCAGCCGGTTCATTCCGCACTACGTACACGGCGACGGGGTTCTGTCTCGACGCCCGCCCGGCGGAGACGAGTTGGCCGAGACGAGCTACCTGTTCGATCCGTCGGATCCTGTGCCGACTATCGGCGGCGGCATATCGGCGGCGGACCCGATCATGGCGCCTGGGGCGTATGATCAGCGTGGCGACCCATCCCGATTCTACGGGACTACGGACCGCCAGCCTCTGAACGCGCGCCTCGACGTTCTGACGTTCCAGACGCAGCCGCTCGCCGACGACGTCGAAATAACAGGGCCGATAACGATGAGGCTGTGGGCGTCGTCATCGGCGGTTGATACCGACTTCACGGCGAAGTTGATCGACGTGTATCCGCCCTCGCCGGAGTTTCCGGAGGGCCTAGCCATCAACATCACCGACTCGATAATCCGGGCGCGTTACCGCAACGGGTACGACGAGCCTGAGTTCATGGAGCCGGGCGAGGCGTATGAGTTCGAGTTCGAGCTGTATCCGACGTCCAACATATTCGCGGCGGGGCACCGGATTCGGGTGGACATCAGCTCGAGCAACTGGCCGCGTTTCGACGTGAATCACAACACCGGCGCGGCGCTGGGAACGGACCGAACCTACGAAGTGGCTCGCCAAACCATCTACCACAGCCCTGAGAGGGCGTCGCACATCGTTCTGCCGGTGGCATTGTAGGAAATTTTAACGCAGAGACGCAGAGACGCATGGGATTTAGGGTTCTTTGCGTCTTTCGCGTCTAAAGTTGGGGATAGATAACGGGAATCGGAGCCACATTGCGACGCCAAGCGTCAGCAAGCCAAAGACCGTCATGCAGACCGCCGCCTTGAAAGCCGCTCCGCCCATGATAGCGTTGAGCGAATCCACACCGATCTCAAAGAGCTTGAAGCAAAGCAGGGACCCTACGCGATCGAAGTCCGACATCGAGGGACCAAACATGGATACCGAGCAGGCGAAGTATCCACTCACTTCGGGTTCCAGAAACAGCCCATATATCGGCCCGAACAACGCGAACGCGAACGCCGAGACGAACGCCATACATCCGACGGTCCAAATGATGCGGCGGCCGCGCGGCGCCACCCCGATGTACAGCGTCAGGGCGAGCAGGATCAGCGCCGGCAGTATCCACTTGGCTTGCGACGCTCTCGACAGCTCATAGCGTACCAGCCGGATTTCGGGCGCGGCCCTAATAAGATCGGCTGTGGTGAACTCAACGCCATCTTGAAAGAAGGAGCGCGCGTCTTCGAGGCTCTGCGCGGCGCCGGGGCCGAACCGACTCTCCAAGCCCGATTTGAGATCGTCGGAGGTGAAGGCGACGCCCTCGCTCAGCAGTAACCGGAGTTCCTCGATGGTTTGGGCGTCGAGATTGATTCTGCCGTATGCCATCGCGTTCCAGAAGGTGGTCTCGGTCAGGGTAATCTGATCGGGCATTCGAGCGATGACACTGCTATCGACGTGAGGTTCGATGTCGCGGTTGAACGTTTCCAGCCACCGCTCCATGTCGGCCGCAGCCTGAATTTCGAGGGGGTAGCACGAGGGGAAGGTGGGATTTCCGAAGGCGTCAGGAAGCGGCAGCCAATGTTGTCCGGAGGCGCAGAGGGGCAGGGAGCCGCCTGTCTCGGTTGCGGAGCGGCGGGCGAGGTCAACCATGCCCGGGCGAGCCTGTCGCTTCACGTCCGATAGGTCAACCGTGACGGTCGGCTTGTCGGTTTCGCCGTACATGTAGTTGACCGCTTCGCCCACGACATCGCCCGCGACGGTCTCGTACACATGCTGGGATACGGCGTCGCCGAGGACGTTCATCACCTCCGGTTGCGGCAGGTCGAGACCGCGGACGAGCCTGACCGACCGGCCCTGTCCGCCACCGATCATAAGCTCGGCGGCTCGCTCCGACAGGAAGGGGCGCCAGTCCACGCCGCGCGCGAAGTCGGTGAGTTCGGCGGTAAGGGCTTCCTTGAGACCGTCGGGCCTGAGTCGCACCTCGAACGAGTCGGTCTGTCCCGTTACGTAGGGGGCGACTTCGTTGTACGCCATCATCACCTGGCGCTCGGTCCACTCTTTGGTGAAGACTATGTTGAAGGCGCGGTCAAGCCTTTCGCGCTCGATCTCCATACCCCCTACGGCCATTGCGGCGTAGAGGCTGTCTATCTGGTCGGATAGAACCAGATCGTAGATGATGCCGTGGACGTCTGCGCTTTCGATCAGCGCGCCGCCCTCCTCGACGATCTGGGGAACCCTGTCGCTTACGTCCAGCCTTGCGGTGAGGCGATCGGTGTCTCCAGCGACGTAGCTCACAATTTGATCGAGGTTGTACTCCGTCTGTCCACGCAGCCATCCCGGCGGGAGGGCGCGATTCAAGGAGCCGACGATCCGCTCGGTGGACAAGCCCGTCGCGTTCAGCAGATTCTCGGACATTCCGTCGGACGGCGGCTGCGTCCGCGCTTCGTCTATGGCGGCCTCAACCACGTCGTTCAGCAAAAAGGCGTACGCGTTCGCATTCCAGAGACGGTCCTTGTAGAAGTCGGAGTTCAGCAGCGAGCCATCCACCTCGAAGACCAGCAACGTCGCCACCATAAGCAGAGTCAGAATGATGACCAAAATCGCCAGCAGGAAGCCTCTAGCGACAGCCGCGAGCCTCATCTCCTAGCCTCGGCGGACTGCCCTGCCAGGCAGCGCGCCGGTGTGCGCGCCGCCGTCTATGACGACCGTGCCGTTGACGATGACGTACTCTATGCCGACCGGAAACTGCTTGGGATTGGTGCGCGTGGCGGGAGCGCTCACCTCTGCGGCGTCGAATATCGTAATATCCGCCCTCATTCCGTCGCGCAGCACGCCCCTGTCCTGCAAGCCCAGCCGCTGCGCGGGGAACGATGTCATCTTGCGTATGGCGTTGGGAAGAGACATCTGTCGCTCGGCGCGGACGTATTCGGCAAGTATGACGGGGAAACAGCCGTAGGTTCGCGGGCTGGGGAAGTCGCCCAGCAGCACGGCATCGCTGCCGACCATCGACAGCGGGTGCGTAACGAACGCGGGCAGCGTCTTCTGGTTCAAGCCCTCTGCGACGTAGCAGGTCTGCAGGTCTTCCTCGATCAGCAGGTCGCAGAGCGCGTCCACCGGATGCTGGCTTCGCATCTCGGCTATCTCGGCTATGGAGCGTCCTTCGTATCGGTGATTTTCGGGACGCTTGAAGTAGGTCAGCCACATATCGTGCCACGTCGGAGCGCGTGGAACGACCTCGCCTCGCAGACGTTCGCGGGCATCCTCGTCGGCGAGCGCATCCTTGAGACGTTCGGGGCCGCCCTCGTGAACCCAGTCGGGGAAGACTATGAGGATGCGCGTGCTGCCAAGGCTGTACGGATAGCTGTCGAAGGTAACGTCCTGGCCGGACTCGGCTGCGTCTTCCACAAGCCCCAGAAGTTCCGGCGCGCCTCCCGGCGACGGAGCTTTCTGGTAGAAGTGCGTGATGTGGACGGGAATGCCGGAACGCTCGCCAATCTCGATCGCCTCCCGGAACGGGTCCATGAACATATCGCCGGATTTGTAGCGAACGTGGGTATGGTAGATGCCTCCGAGTTCGGCTACTTGCTTCGACAGTTCAACGAGTTCATCAGTGGAGGCGTAGCCGCCGGGCGGGTAGTCCAAGCCGGTGGACAGACCTAGGGCGCCCTCCTCCATCGCCTCGCGTATCATCGCTTTCATGTTGGCGATGTCGCGCTCGGTGGCAGGCGTGGACTCCCACCCGATAGCGTCTATGCGAACGGGAGAGTTGCCGAGGATATAGGCGACGTTGACGGCGGACTTGCGGTCGAACATGTTCAGGTACTGCTCGACGGTTGACCACGTTCCGGGCAGCGACGGGTTGCCGTCCAGCCCCGAGTTGATCTCGACGAACCGGCGAAAGTCTTCCTGAGAGCGGAACGGCGCGTATGAGTTACCGTCCACGCCGATTAGCTCCGTGGTAACGCCCTGCCGCACCTTTGGCTCGTGGGCGGGATCGGACAGCAGCACCAAGCCGGAGTGCGCGTGCATGTCTATGAAGCCGGGGCATACGGTCTTGCCCGTAGCGTCAATCACGCGGGCGGCTTCTACGTCGCGGACCGCGCCCCTGAATACGGTGATCGTCTCCCCTTCGACGCCTACCGAGCCGTAGTAGCCCGGGTTGCCGGCGCCGTCTATGATGAAGCCGTTTTCTATCAGGATGTCTAGCATGGTTACCGCCTTTGGAGTACCTGTTCGGCGAACGTATCCTGCGCGCGGCGGATGTGGTCTGGGTCGCCGCCGCTGACCTGCATCACCAGTTCCGAGACGCCCATCTCGGCGTATGATTCGACGCTGGCGCGGATCTGATCCACGGAGCCAACCAGAGGCGATGAAGCGTCATCTGACGGCGCATTCCGGACGTCGAGTTCGCCGCGAATCACCAACTGCACCTCGTCCGGGTCTCGTCCGTTGGCTTCGCACATAGATCGCAGTTCGGCGATGCGCGACGGAAGTTGTTCCAGCGAGCCGCCGTTAGGATGCCAGCCATCTCCGAGCGTGGCCGCGCGGCGCATTGCTGCGCGACTCATGCCTCCAATGAGGATGGGGATGCCGCCTTCCTGAACGGGCTTGGGCGAAAACTTGAACCCGCCATAGTCGAAGAAGCGTCCGCGGTATTCGGGGTCTTCGGACGTCCACAGGTCTCGCATGATGCGGATGGACTCGTCGGCGTATGCGCCGCGCGTCGTGAAGTCGCTGCCAAGCGCCTCGTTCTCCTCGCGCAGCATCCCGACGCCCACGCCGAGCGATACGCGGCCTCCCGACATGACGTCGAGCGTGGCGACGGTCTTGGCGAGAACGAGCGGGTTGAGGTACGGAAGCACCAACACCGTAGTGCCAAGCCGGACGCGCTCGGTGAGCGCCGCCACCCAGGTCAGCGCGGTCAGCGCGTCGTAGTATGGGCGGTCTTCGAGCCTATCGCGGATGTAACCGACGTTCAGGATATGGTGGTTGACCCAGACAGAATCGTAGCCGAGCTCTTCAGCGCGGACGCCGATGTCCACTATGTCTTGCGGGTTTTCCAGGCCCCAGTTTTGCGGGATTACGAATCCGAATTTCATGACTGCTCCAGTATCTCGTTCACGGTCGCCAGATCGTCGTCGCTCAGTACCCAGTCGGCGGACGCGGCGTTAGCCTGTATCTGCTCGGGCCGCGTCGCGCCGGCGATGACGGAGCTGACGGACTGAGCGGCTAGCAGCCAAGCGAATGCCAGTTCCAGGATCGTATGACCGCGCTCTGCGCAGAAGCTTTCGAGGCTTTCGAGAATATCGAAGTTGCGTTCGGTGAACACGCCCCGGTCGTTTGCGGCCAGTCGGGTACCGGCCGGCGGCGGAGCGGAGCGGCGGTACTTGCCTGTGAGGAAACCGAGTTCGAGTGGGTAATACGGCAAGATGCCGATACCGTACCTGTCGCAAAGCGGTATCAACTCCGCTTCGGGTTGGCGGTAGAGCATCGAGTAGCGTGGCTGCACGCTCGCGAACCGACCGACGCTCAGGGTCCGAGACGTCCATTCGGCTTCGCAGACCTGCCATGCGGTGAAGTTCGAGCAGCCGGCGTACCTAATCTTGCCTGCGTGGACGAGGTCGTCCAGCGCGCGCAGGGTTTCGTCGAGAGGCGTAAGCGGGTCCCACCAGTGGATTTGGTAGAGGTCTATGTAGTCGGTCCGGAGCTTGCGGAGGCTGACATCCACCTGATCCATGATGTGTTTGCGGGAGTTGCCCGCGTTGTTAGGCCCATCCGCCACCCGGCTGGATACTTTTGTGGCGATTACGGCTTCATGCCGTCGCCCCTTCAGCGCGTCTCCGATGAACTGCTCGGACAGTCCGCCTCCGTAGCTGTTGGAAGTGTCTATGAAGTTGACGCCGGCGTCGAGCGCGGCGTGAAGCACGGCGGTGGAGCGCTTTGCCTCCACGCGGCCACCGAAGTTGTTGGCGCCTAGCCCGACGGCGGATACTTGAAGGCCGGATTTGCCTAGTTGTCTGTATTGCAAGGGGGGTTCTCCTGAGTTGTTAGTGGTTCAAGTTCGCGGGCCATCTTGTCACGGAGGCCGATGATGGTGATGCCGGTAACTTCACCCCGCGCTTCATCGTACCGCACGACCACGCCTTCCCCAATATCCATACCGAGCGCGGGTTGCGGCGCGTCAGTGGCTATGTAAAGCACATCCGCCTCTTCATCGTACTGCCAATGGAGGCGGCGGTCGACTTCAATGATGTTTAGCGCGTCCACAGTATGCGTCTCCTGTTTGACGGTCCGCTAGTCAAGTAGGCGGTCAGCACGAATCCATCTTCATCGTCAAGCTCTCGGTAAGCTACGATAACATACTTGCTGGTAAGTGTGGTGTGGGGATAGAAACGGACAGCGAGTAGGACGTCGTAGTCACCCTCTTGGACAAAATCAGGTTCCTCAACGGTCTCTAGAACTTGCGGCTTGTGAGCCTGCATCTCTGCGTGTCCGCCCACGATGTGTTCCCATCGTTCGTCGGGTAGCCTGATGGGAATGTCGTTCTTCGAAACGGCGACTGGCATCAAGCGCCCATCCGGGCCACCAGCAGCCCATCCTCCCGGTTCACTACGATGGGGAAGGCGTGAGAGTCTATGGCTACGGCCATGTCGCGGTCTTCTATGGGGAAGTGTGGAGTCGCGGGGTTGCCGTACTTGCGGGCTTCAGAGCCGGCGAGTACCAGGGAGCGCACGGCGTTCGTATCGGGCTTTACGCCGAGAAGCAGGTTGCGTAGGTAGAGGGCGC
The DNA here is from genome assembly GCA_034420955.1 of Dehalococcoidia bacterium. Classification (GTDB taxonomy): domain Bacteria; phylum Chloroflexota; class Dehalococcoidia; order Lucifugimonadales; family UBA1123; genus VXRN01. Next base: position 119,109 of record DAOUKV010000001.1, on the reverse strand, counting down.
ACTGCTCGTCTTCGTCGGTCCGGACGCGGCCCTCGGAACCCATGGCTACGATGGTTACGACGGGCGGATCTATTCTGTGTATGGCCTCGACGGTGGCTGATGCGACGGCGAACGAACCGCCGAATAGACGGTCGGCGTTAGTGGCCGCGTTCATGCCGACGGTCCCGGCGCGGGTGGAATGTATGATGGTCTTGCCGCGAACGTCAGCGCGGGCGAGCTGGGAGGGGGAGTTGTTGAAGTCGAACCCTTCCGGCCTCATTCCGCCGACTTCGCCCATGCAGATCTGGCCCACTCCTTCACGCCGCAGGGCGAGCGCCTCCTCGATTTCGGCTACCAGCACGATCTTGTCCGCGCCGCGCGACAGGGCGACGGCAGCAACGGTGTACGCCCTAAGGACATCTACGATAACGACGGTTCCGGTGGCGCGACGCGCCCCCTCGAGAAGGCTGTCGAGGACTATCCGCATAGTTAGCTTCGGAACTCTCTGGGCAGGACGAAAGTAATGTCTTCGTCCATGCCGTCGATGGTGGTTACGTCTTCGGGAGCAATGGCGTCTATGACCGACATAACGAGGCTCTCGGGAGTCGAGGCGCCGGAGGTTATGCCGACGGTCCGCGCGTCTTGGAACCAAGCTGCGTCCATCTCTTCGGGCCCGTTTATCAGGTAGGCCGGTACGCCGTTGGCTTCGGCGACTTCGCGCAGGCGGTTGCAGTTGGAGCTGTTCTGAGCGCCTATCACCAGCGCCACGTCAACGATGCGCGCCAAGTCTTTCACCGCAGCCTGCCGGTTGGTGGTGGCGTAGCACAGGTCGTTGCGGACGATGACGTCTGAGAACCGGTCTTGGATCTGCGCGATCGATCGGGCGGTATCGTCCACCGACAGCGTGGTCTGAGTCAGCACGGCAATGGGTTGGGCATCGTCCCATTCGGGCAGCGTAGGAGCTCGGTCGTCCACCAGGTGCATGTCGGTTTGGCCCATCGTCCCTTTGACTTCCTGGTGGCCGCTGTGCCCGACGAGAATCAGGTTGCGTCCATCGCTCGCGTAGCGATGCGCCTCGTTGTGGACTTTGGTTACCAGTGGGCAGGTGCCGTCTATGACGCGGAGGCCGCGCGCTTCTGCCTTGGCGAAGTCGGAGGGTGGCGAGCCGTGCGCTGAGAATACTACGGTCGCGCCTTCCGGTATCTCATCCACATCCTCTACGGTGACAGCGCCCTTGTTCTCAAGGGATCTGACCACGTATGGGTTGTGCACTATCTGGTGCTTCACGTACACGGGCGGCGGGTACTTCTTCAGCGCGAGTTCGACGATCTCTATCGCGCGGACGACGCCGGCGCAGAAGCCTCTTGGCACTCCGAGGATTACGTTCAAGGTGTGGACCTCCGGGAAACCGAGCCGTGTCAGATTGCTTGGGTCCACCCCACGCCAACCTTCCCCCCATTATTATCATGGAGAAGGGACTTGCTCTGACACAGATCCAGGAAATTTTGCGGATAGACGCAGTTAGATTGTATCATAGGATGGGCGTTTAGGGTGTACACTGTCGCGGACGCCGACGACGGCCTCGATTGAAAAGCTACGTAGCGAGAGGAAAGCCGCATGAAACTTGCCCGAAGGATGGCGCGTCTTGGAACCGAGACCGCTTTCGAGGTTCTTGCCAAGGCGCGCCTGCTGGAAGCCGAAGGCATGGAAGTGATTCATCTGGAAATCGGCGAACCGGATTTCGGTTCGCCGTCAAATGTGATAGACGCGGGGCGCCAGGCGCTGCTGGACGGCTTCACGACGTACAATCCTTCGCCGGGCTACCCTGAGCTTCGAGACCGAATCGCCGAGGAGATCTCAGAGACGCGAGGCGTCTCCGTCGTGGGCGATCAGGTGGTCGTTACGCCCGGCGGCAAGCCGATCATGTTCTTCCTGCTGCTGGCTATGGTGGATATTGGCGACGAGGTACTGTATCCGAACCCCGGCTTTCCGATATACGAATCGATGATAAACTTCGTCGGCGGCGTTCCGGTACCGATGCAGCTTCACGAGTCGAGCGGCTTCAACATAGACATCGAAGAGGTTGCCGCGAGCGTCAGCGACCGCACCAAGTTGATGATCATCAACTCGCCCAACAACCCCTGCGGCTCGATCATTCCGAAGGAAGACCTGAGGGCGCTGTCGGAATTTGCCAAAGAGCATGACATACTGATCTTGTCCGACGAGATATACAGCCGCTTCCTGTACGGCGGCGAGCACCACTCGGTATCGAGCTTCCCGATGATGCGCGAGCGCACCGTGATACTGGACGGCTTCTCGAAGACGTACGCGATGACGGGCTGGCGCATAGGCTACGGGGTGATGCCGATGGAGCTTGTGGAGCCGGTATCTCGGCTGGTTACCAACAGCGTATCCTGCACCGCGAGCTTCACGCAGATGGCGGCTATCGAGGCATTGAGCGGTCCGCAGGACGACAGCTACGAGATGGTCGCCGAGTTCCGCAAGCGGCGCGACATAATAGTGGACGGCCTGAACTCGATTCCGGGCATACGCTGCCCGATGCCGCAGGGCGCGTTCTACGCTTTCCCAAACGTGGAAGGCACGGGCATGGGCAGCCAGCAGTTCGCCGACGATCTGCTGACGGAGGCGGGGGTCGCCTGCCTGCCAGGAGAGTCGTTCGGCGAGTACGGACGCGGGTTCGTTCGATTCTCTTTCGCCAATTCCACAGAGAACATCGAGGCGGCGTTGGAGCGCATAGGTACGTTCGTAAGGCGGGCTGATGCGTAGCTTCAGAGTCGCCCTGGCGCAGATCAACGTGACCGTGGGCGACCTGGAGGGCAACACGTCCAAGATACTGGAGGGCATCGAGCAGGCGCGACAGTCGGGCGCGGACTTGGTGGCGTTCCCGGAGCTGACCGTCCCCGGCTACCCGCCGGAGGACCTGCTTCTGAAGCCGCAGTTCCTGGAACAGAACCGGCGGAGCATGGAACGAGTCGCAGCGGCGGCGGACGGGATAGCCGTGGTCGTCGGTTTCGCCGACTTCCAGGCCGGAGAAGTATATAACGCCGCCGCTATCGCCTACGGCGGGCGGGTCGTCGATGTCTATCACAAGCAGTTCCTGCCCAACTACGGCGTGTTCGACGAAGACCGGTACTTTCGCTCGGGCGACGCCTCCCCCGTGTACGTCGTCAACGGAACGCCCGTAGGAGTCAACATCTGCGAAGACATCTGGTACGCCGTCGGTCCGGCGGCGGCGCAGCGCGCGGCGGGGGCGGAGGTGATCGTCAACATCAATGGATCGCCGTTCCATGCGGACAAGTGGCGCTTCAGGGAGAAGATGCTGGCGACGCGGGCGTCGGACAACGGCGTGTTCCTGGCTTACGTCAACCTGGTAGGAGGCCAGGACGAGCTGGTGTTCGACGGCGGCAGCATGGCGCTAGACCCTACGGGCAAGATGATCGCGTCATCCGGGCAGTTCGAGGAAGATCTTCTAGTCGTTGATCTGGACGCCGGCGCGGTCGAACGCTCGCGTCTGCGCGAACCGCGAGGGCGCAAGGAGAACGCGGAGTCGCTGCGGCATCTGGGGCGCGTGGAAGCCGTTCCGATATCGGGATGGAGCGGCGAAACGCGAACGTCCGCGCCGGCGCGGTTCGGGAAGTTCTACGACGGAGCGGACGAAGTGTACCGCGCCCTGGTGGTAGGCACGCGCGACTACGTTCGCAAGTGCGGGTTCAGCAAGACGCTCGTGGCGCTTTCCGGCGGCATAGACTCCAGCCTTGTGGCGGCGATAGCGGTGGACGCGCTGGGGGCGGAAAATGTCGTGGGCGTCTCGATGCCGTCGCGGTTCTCGTCTGAGGGCAGCGTAACGGACGCCGAACTACTGGCTGAGCGTCTGGGCATCGAGTTGTGGAGCATCCCGATAGAGGACGCGTTCAGCGCGTTCATGCGGTCGCTTGGCCCTTTGTTCGAGGATACGGAGTGGGGCGTGGCTGAGGAGAACGTGCAGTCTCGAATACGCGGCAACCTGATAATGGCGCTCTCCAACAAATTCGGGTGGCTCGTGCTGACCACCGGCAACAAGAGCGAGATGGCTACAGGCTATGCGACGATCTACGGCGATATGTCGGGGGGCTTCGCCGTCATCAAGGACGTGCCGAAGGTGATGTGCTACGAACTCTCCGAGCATCGCAACAGCCTCGCGAGCGAGCCTGTCATACCCCTGTCGGTCATCGAAAAGCCGCCCAGCGCCGAGCTTCGTCCCGACCAACTGGACGAGGACAGCTTGCCGCCCTACGAACGACTCGACCCCATCCTCCGCGCCTACGTGGAAGACGATATGAGCTTCGACGAGATAGTGGCGCAGGGTGAGGACGCCGAGACGGTCAAGCGCGTGATCGGGCTGGTAGATCGCTCCGAGTACAAGCGGCGACAGGCCGCGCCGGGCATCAAGATAACGCCGCGCAACTTCGGACGCGACCGCAGGATGCCGATAGTGAATCGCTGGCGGGCGTGGTAGCAAGCAAGCCGAGCGCTTGACAAGCCACACGCTTGGCCGGGATTTAGGCGGCGTTGCTATCTACTAGCTCAAGGATCCATTTGAGGCAAGATGATAAGCTGCGCCCGCACACACCTACCAGTTGCGGTGTACCAGAATCCGCGAGCGGTCTGCGTCGGTCAAGTGCGGCTCTATTTTGCGCTCGAAATCGGCTACGGTCTCCTCTACGGTGGCGGAGCTTGTGTCGAGCGCGATCTTGTGTCGGAACGTGCAGCGCTCGAATGCGGCGGCGTATGCCTCGAGGGCGTAGGGAATGTCTTCCGCCGTGAACGGGCTATTGGGATGCGGGGCGTCGGCCATGCGTTGGGCGATGACGTCCGCGTCGGCGCTGACTGCCACCAGCACGATGTCCGGCGCGAACTTCAGGATGGACTGCTCGATCTGGTAGCCGACCACCTTGCGGTCGTGCGGCTGGCCGTCTCCGCCATAGTCATAGTAGCGAGGGCCGTACACCGCCTCGTCTATGTGCAGGCCGATGGAGAGCCAGTCCGGGCCGTTCCACGAGTTCGCCTGTATGTGGTAGTAGAGGCTGTGGCGCTGGGTCATCTCCTTGAGTTCGGGGCTGAGAGCTAGCACCTGGCCGCGTTCGTCATCTGTCATGTCCGCCTGCGGGTGGCCGGAGGTGTCGGGAATCTTCCAGTGGTCGTGGATGAGTGGGAATCGGACGCCCATCTTCTCATGCAGCCAGTCATCTATGGCGAATGTCAGCGTGGACGTCCCGGAGTATTCGCAGCCGGCGATTACGAGTCTCATGGTTTCCTCCCTGTTTGTTGCCCCGGTCGTTGATGATGATTGAGGTACGGGCAGATTGTCTATGGTTTAGGTGGATGATGCAAGTGGCGCTTGCGCCGGTTGGACCATGCAGGGAATCATCCTCACCCTAGCCCTCTCCCTGAGGGAGAGGGGATTTCGACTCTAACGACATGATAATACAAAGGGGGCTACAGGCTCGATTCATCCCGCCGCTTGCCCATGTCGGAGAATCTAGCTACACTTGTGCACAGTTCGGACATGAGGTTGACGGCAGGCGTAAGCGTATGGTGATCCGACGGAAGATTGACAGACGGGCGCAGCTGCGCGAGATGCGCGACGAGGCGCTGCTGGGCGGCGGACAACGACGCATAGACGCCCAGCGCGGGCGCGGCAAGCTGACGGCGCGAGACCGCATCGCGCTGCTGCTCGATGAAGGCTCGTTCCAGGAACTCGACACGTTCGTCGTCCACCGCGCGACGGATTTCGGGCTGGACAGGCAGCGATTCCTCGGCGACGCCGTGGTTACGGGCTACGGCAAGGTTGACGGACGGCAGGTGTTCGTCTATTCGCAGGATTTCACGGTGCTGGGCGGCTCGCTATCCGAGGCGGTGGCGCAGAAGATATGTAAGATTATGGATCTGGCCGTCAGCGTCGGCGCGCCGGTCGTAGGGCTTATAGACTCCGGCGGCGCGCGCATCCAAGAGGGCGTGGACAGCCTGGCTGGGTACAGCGACATATTCCACAGGAACGTGTGGGCGTCCGGCGTGATTCCGCAGATTTCGGTGATCCTTGGTCCCGCCGCAGGCGGGGCGACGTACTCGCCGGCGCTGACCGACTTCATATTTATGGCGTCCGGCGTCGGGCAGATGTACATTACGGGACCGGACGTGATCCGGTCGGTTACGGGCGAGGACGTTAGCCACGAGGATCTTGGCGGCGCGCGCGCGCACGCTTCGCGCAGCGGTGTCGCGCACTTCGCCATCGAGGGCGAGGAGGCGTGCATTGCAGAGGTGCGGCGGCTGCTGTCGTTCCTGCCATCGAACAACATGGAAGATCCGCCGCGCGCCCAGCCGAACGACGACCCCGAAAGGCGAGACGCCGCGCTTGTCCACATCGTCCCGGAAAACCCTAACCAACCTTACGACATGCTGGACGTGGTGCGGCGCGTGGTGGACGGCGGCGACTTCATGGAAGTGCACCAAAGCTTCGCGCCGAACGTGGTGGTCGGCTTCGCGCGGTTCGACGGGCGGGCCGTGGGCATCATCGGCAACCAGCCGGAGATGATCGCGGGCGTTCTGGATATAGACGCTTCGGTCAAAGCGGCGCGGTTCGTGCGATTTTGCGACGCTTTCAACATCCCGGTTGTAACGTTCGTGGACGTGCCGGGATTCATGCCCGGAACGCACCAGGAGTACGGGGGGATCATCCGACATGGCGCCAAGCTGATCTTCGCCTACGCGGAGGCGACCGTTCCGAAGATCAGCGTGCTGACGCGCAAGGCATACGGCGGCGCGTACATCGTGATGAGCAGCAAGAACCTGCATGGGGACGTCAACCTCGCGTGGCCGTCGGGCGAAGTGGCCGTCATGGGCGCGGAGGGCGCGGTCAACATCATCCATCGAGGCGAAATCGGCGCGTCGGACGACCCGGACGCGACGCGGGCGGAGCTGATCGAGGATTACGAGAGCCGGATGATGAATCCGTACGCCGCAGCGGCGCGCGGCCTATTGGACGACGTGATAGACCCGACGGAGACGCGACCTCGGATCATCGCGTCGCTGGAGATGCTCCAAAACAAGCGGGAGCAGCTACCGCCCAAGAAGCATGGGAGCATTCCGCTGTGAGCACCCTGCATACAGATACGGCTACTGTACTCACCAAGGCGAACTTGGAACGCGCGGTCAACATTGCGTTTTGGAAGTATGCGATCGCGCAGGCGTTGATAAGCGCCGCGATAATCGTGACCGTGAAGTTTCTCTAGTATGGGGATAGCAATGACCGTAGCGCCTAACAGAGAAACCGTAACCGCAATCATCGCTGCGGTGGAGGCGTATCTTGAAAGCGAGCGAGCGACAGCACCGGTTGAGACGCCGAGGCGGGGCGTTTCGGCGTGGCGCGTGGCGTATGCGGCGGGCGGCAGATCGCGCGGATTCGGGGTGAATGTCTCTTGGCGGGGGCTGGATTAAAAGGAGTTAGCTATGAAGGCTGGAGAAATAATTTTCCAGAGTCTCCTCAATGGGGATGTCCAGTACAGTATTCCACTGTTTCAGAGGACCTATAATTGGCAAGAAAGTCAATGGGAACGTCTTTGGGACGACCTGTTGGAAATATATGCTATGCCTCGACCGAAGAACCATTTTATCGGTTCCGTAGTTACACACCCAATGACCAGCATTGCAGGAGGAACCTCCAAATTCGCGGTAATCGACGGTCAACAGAGAATCACAACCCTTTTGATCATACTTGCCGTCGTTAGAAACAGGGCTAAAGCTGATCCGGAAGAATGGACTACGCTTGATGACCAGATTTATAAGTCGAGTCTCATCAATGAATTTGCCGACGGCACCGGGCGTATCAAATTGATGCCGAGTCGCAGAGACCGAGACTCATTCAATGACATTGTTGAAAATGGAGATACATCCGCCGATACGCAAGTTGCAAGAGCTTGGAGATACTTTAATCATGCCCTGTCTCAGAGATACAAGAATCAGATCATTGACCTGAGAAATCTGTATACTTGTATCACAAGCCATCTCGAAGTGGTTAGCATAACCCTCCAAGAAAGCGACAACCCAAATAGGATCTTCGAGAGCCTAAACTATGCCGGTATGGAGCTAACAGCTTCTGACTTAATTCGTAACTACTTATTCATGAATATCCGAGATCCTGAGACGCAAGATTTCGCATACGACAAATACTGGTATCCTATGCAGGAATTACTCGGATCTAGCTCTAGGATGGATAATTTTTTTTGGCGATATCTATCGATGGATGGTAGCCTGCCTCGAGACGACAAAGACAGTATCTTCAATGGTGTACGTGGTCTGCTGGGATTTGATCCGACAGATGACGCGACTGTGGCGTTATTACACGATGTTCATAAATTCTCACACTACTATGCTCAAATCATAGGACATAACATTTCTGGACTTGATGAACGTATTAACACTCGGTTGCGGAGATTGAGGGTGTTGAGAATTGGTGTAGCGTATCCTTTCTTGATGAAGGCGCTAGATCATATCAGCTTGGACACAATCACTGAAATTCAGCTTGTCAAAGTGCTACAAATGATTGAGTCATTTCTGGTTCGCCGGTGGGTATGTGGATATACGACTAGAGGTTACCGTCAGCTATTCGCCAGAATGGTTGCATCAGTGGACTTCTATACTGACTTCGTCGAATCTTCTAGGAATCATCTGTTGGGCGATGGTTATGAGGGTTGGGGCTGGCCTCAGGATAGCAGATTCATAGACAGATTTTCCGGATTCCGTCTCTATGTGCCATCCAGACTGGCACGTACTCGGTTAATTCTCAGGTCGTTAGAACGATCATTTGGCCATATGGAGATGCCAAACCTCACTGGCGATATTACAATTGAACACGTCATGCCACAGACTCTTAACGACGATTGGATCCAAGATCTGGGACAGGATGACGTGATCGAAATTCATAGACAGTGGCTTGATACAGTTGGAAACCTCACCTTAACAGGATACAATTCTATCCTAGGCAACCGATCATTCTCCAAGAAGAAGGAGAGACTGAAAGATTCCAACTTCGCACTGACTAAATCCATCATCGAATCGGACGAATGGAGTGCTGAAACAATCCAACAAAGAGGGCATAAACTCGCTGAGCGGGCGTTGAAGATATGGCCTCGATAGTACGACACGAGATAACAGCATGACTACCAACCCACTAAAACTTAGCGATACGACGTTTAGAGACGCTCACCAGAGTCTTATGGCTACGCGACTGCGGACTGAGGATATGGTTCCGCTGGCCGAGGCTATGGATTCGGTGGGCTTCTTCTCTATGGAGGTCTGGGGCGGCGCGACGTTCGACAGCGCGACGCGCTTTTTGATGGAGGATCCGTGGGAGCGCCTGCGGACATTCAAGTCTCTGATGCCGAATACTCCGCTATCGATGTTGCTGCGCGGGCAGTCGCTGGTCGGATACCGCAACTACGCGGATGACGTGGTGGACGCTTTCGTGGAGCGGTCGGCTGAGAACGGTATTGACGTGTTCCGCGTGTTTGACGCGCTGAACTACGAGCCTAACCTGGAGCGCGCGGCGGCGGCGGTGAAGAGGTCGGGAAAGCATCTTCAGCTTACAATGTGCTACACGGTTACGGATGAGGGACGCATGGGCGGCCCCATCTACAATCTCGAATACTACCGCGCTAAGGCCCGCAACCTGCGGGACATGGGCGCGGACAGCATCTGCATCAAGGATATGGGGGGTTTGCTGGCGCCATACGACGCCTATGAGATCGTTAGCGCGCTGAAGCAGGACCTCGATCTGCCGATTCAGCTCCACTGCCACTACACGAGCGGCATGGCGTCTATGAGCGCGCTGAAGGCGGTCGAGGCGGGGCTGGACATTCTGGACGTTTGCCTGGCGCCGCTGGCGCTACGGACGTCGCAGCCGGCCGTCGAGCCGATAGCCGTCGCGTTGGGCGGTGGCGAGCGCGATCCGGGCTTGGATTTGGACAAGCTGCTGGAGATCGGAGACCGGCTGGAGGCGGTTCTGCCGAAGTACGCCGAGCATATGCAGGCGACGCGCGCCGCCGTGATAGACCCGGGCGTGTTGAAGCACCAGATTCCGGGCGGCATGGCGTCGAACTTGGTCTCTCAATTGCGAGAGGCGGACGCGGTGGACAGGCTGGGCGAAGTGTTGGACGATATAGTCAGAACTCGCGCCGAGCTTGGATACCCCCCGCTGGTTACTCCGATGAGCCAGATGGTGGGCGCGCAAGCCGTTACCAACGTGCTGTTCGGTCGCTACGCCGCCGTATCCGAGCCTGTGAAGGAGTATGTTCGGGGTGGCTACGGCAAGCCCGTTTCGGAGATAGACGCTGGACTGCTGGAAACGCTGAAGGCGCAAGGTACTGAGCCAGCCAACATCCCCGACCGTCCTGGCGACGCGATAGATCCGGAACTGGACGCGGCGCGGGAGGCGGTGTCGGATCTGACGGCGGACATTGACGATGCGTTGATATACGCGCTGTATCCGCAGACCGGCGAGCGGTTCCTGCGTGTCAAACACGGAGTTGAGCCGATGCCGGAAGCCGCGCCAGCGCCAGCGCAGCCGGCAGAGACAGCGCAGTCTCCACAGCCGCTAAGCGCGCGGGCGCGCCGGTTCAACGTGCATGTCGGCGGGCAGATGTACGAGGTGGACGTGGATCCGGTGGGCGGAGCGTCTGTGGCCGTGAGCGGCGCGGCTGTCGGCCCGGCGCCAACACGACCATCTGCGCAACCTGCGGCGACACCGAGCGCGGAGGCCGCCGCTCCCGCCCCAGCAGCCGCAGAGGGAGAGACTCATGTTACGGCGCCGATGCCCGGGATGCTGGTCAGTCTCGCGGTCGAAGTTGGCGAGCGGGTCAGCGCAGGACAGCCGCTCCTGGTTCTGGAAGCTATGAAGATGCAGAACACAATCCCCTGCCCCGCCGACGGGACGGTAACCTCGCTGCCGGTGGCGGCGGGGACACAAGTTACGCGAGACCAGGTATTGGCGGTGATTGGGGAGTAGGAGCGGGAAAAAAGAGGTGAGGGACTTCACCCTCACCCCAACCCTCTCCCTGAGGGAGAGGGGGTTAGCCTTCGTCGGGAGAATTGACTGACTGAAGCAACATCAACGAATGGGCAACGTAAAGGCGACATGAAAGGAGCCGAAATTGGCTGACAATCAGATTATAGATGCCGCGAAGGAACACTTTGGGACCGTCGTGGCGCAGCAGTTGGAGCGCGTCGAGCAACTCAAGAACGAACCGGACTGGTTGGATTATTCCAGCGTGTCGCCGATCATCGTCGGGATGCTGGGGGGCGATGGAATTGGGCCCAGCATCAGTCATGAGACGCAGGTGGTCCTCGAGCATCTGCTGTCGGATGAGGTGGCGTCGGGCAAGGTTGAGTTCAGGGTCATAGACGGGCTCACCATCGAGAACCGCGCCGAGCATATGCAGTCCATACCGGATGACGTGCTCGCGGAGATCAAGCAGTGCCACGTTACGCTGAAAGGCCCGACGCACACGCCGGAGCGCGGCGACGGCTGGCCGAACCTGGAGAGCGCGAACGTTTCGATGCGGAAAGAGCTGGACCTGTTCGCCAACATCAGGCCGGTGAGAATCCCGTCGCAGGGCATAGACTGGACGTTCTTCCGCGAGAACACGGAGGACATGTACGCGGTCGGCAGCCAGGGCATCAGCGTTACGGACGACCTGGCGATGGACTTCCGCGTGATCACGTCACAGGGTTCGCGGCGCATCATAGACGCGGCGTTCGCGCACGCGCAGCGCACGGGCAAGGATAGCGTCACGATCGTTACGAAGGCGAACATCGTCAAGACGACGGACGGCAAGTTCCTGGACATCGCTCGCGAGGTTTCGGAGAACTATCCGGGCATCGAGTGGGAGGGGTGGTACATAGACATCATGACCGCCGCGCTCATAAACCCGGCGCGTCAGAAGGACTTCCAGGTGCTCGCGCTTCCGAATCTGTACGGCGACATCCTCACGGACGAGGCGGCGCAGATACAGGGCGGCGTCGGCACGGCGGGCAGCGCGAACGTGGGCAAGCAGTACGCGATGTTCGAGGCCATACACGGCAGCGCGCCGCGCATGGTCAGGACGGGCCGCGCGCAGTTCGCGGACCCGAGCTCGCTGCTGCGGGCCGGCGCGATGATGCTCGAGCACATAGGCTATACGGAGCTTGGCGCCAAGCTGCACAAGGCGATAGACGTGTGCGGCCAGTACGAGCGCAAGCTGGTGATGACCGGACGCGACACCGGCTCGACGAGCGCGGAGTTCGGCGAGTACCTGATGGAGACGGTCGCGGACTCGACGCTCGACGAGCGCTGGCAGGCATACGTGGACGCGAGCTAGCGGGCGGCGCAAGCGGGAAATCCCCATAATCTAAGATGACTGAAAATCGGGGGCGGGTTGGACTGACCCGCCCCTCTGATTGTTCGCAAACTGACAAGACCAAACGGAGGAAACATCAATGGCAAGAAGCAAAGTAACGATCGTCGGCGCGGGGAACGTGGGCGCGACGGCGGCTCAGAGGATATTCGACAGGGGCTACGCCGATCTGGCGCTGGTGGACATAGTGGAAGGGCTGCCGCAGGGCAAGGCTCTGGATATGCTCGAATCCGGCCCGGTGCTAGGCTCGGACGCGAAGATAGTCGGCACGAACGACTACGCGGACACGGCCGGATCGGACGTGGTGGTCATCACTTCGGGAATCGCGCGCCGTCCGGGCATGAGCCGCGACGACCTTCTGCTGACGAACATGAACATCGTAACGTCGGTGACCGAAGCCGTGGTCGCGGCATCGCCGGATGCGATTCTGGTGATAGTAACGAACCCGCTGGACGCTATGGCGCAGCGCGCGTTCCAAGTCAGCGGCTTCCCGAAGGAGCGCGTCGTCGGCATGGCGGGCATACTGGACACGGCGCGGTTCAGAACGTTCTTGGCTGAGGAGCTGAACGTGTCGGTCAACTCGGTCGAGGCGTATGTGCTGGGCGGACACGGCGATACGATGGTTCCGGTAACGGGCAGCACGACTGTCGGCGGACAGCCTATCGCGCAGCTGTTGTCGGAAGAGCGTATCGCGGAGATCATCGCGCGCACGCAGGACGGCGGGGCAGAGATCGTGAACCTGCTCAAAACAGGCAGCGCCTACTACGCCCCGTCCGCCTCCATCGCGCAGATGGTAGAGTCCATCCTGTTCGACAAGAAGGAGATACTGCCTTGCACCGCGTACCTGGAAGGCGAGTACGGCATCGAGGGCCTGTACGTGGGCGTGCCGGTCCGTCTGGGCGCATCCGGCGTCGAGGAGGTGGTCGAGTTCGCTCTGACCGACGATGAGCAGGCCGAGCTCAAGAACTCCGCGGAGGCGGTGCGCGAGCTGGTGGAGGTGATGGCGAACGCGTCTGGGTAGGAGCTAACCGCTAGGAGTTAGGAGTGAGAGGGGCGCGGGAATGTCTGCGTCCCTCTTACTCGTTTGGTGTATGATGGACGGTAAGTTGTGAACGGCAGGGAGTTCGTAAGAAGGGCGCGACGATACGCGCGGAGACGTCGGCTGTATTTCTATTTCGATCCATCAGGCGGAAAGGGCAGCCATGGAAAGCTGTACGTCGGCAAATCTCGTACAATCGTAAAGCATGGAGAGATACCACAACCCTTGTTCTTTGCAATGCTTCGTCAACTTGGGATCAATAGAGGGGAGTTCTGATTATGCGTTACGCTTATCCGTGTAACCTAGTTTCACACGAATCTCAAGGAGACGGCTTCGTGGTCACCTTTCCCGACATCCCTGAAGCTATCACCGGAGCATACACTAAAGAAGAGTCGATCTTCCTAGCGGGAGACGCGCTTGCCGTCGCTCTCTCTATGTATGTGGATAATGACGAGGCTATCCCAACTCCGAGCCAGTTGACCAGGGGGCAGATAGTGATCGCCTTGCCGCCAATCGTTGCAGCAAAGCTCGCACTATACGCGGCTATGCGGGAGCAGAGCATATCGAAGGCGGATCTGGCGGATAGGCTAGAGGTTTCGGAAAAGACGGCGGGCAACCTGATGAATCTGGACTACGGCTCGCACATGACTTCGGTGATGAACGCGCTCAAGGCGGTTGGCAGAACGCTCATCGTGGAAGACGCAGCGGCTTAGGCGGTCCTTCTCAGCAATAGGGCGCGCCGATGGAGGTAGCGCTTTGACGTTCCCGTGGGCCAATACTTTGCTTCTCGCGTTTCTCGCGGCTGAGATGGTGTCGGGGTTGCTTGGGCTGACGTCGGGCGGTTCGGAGAACCGGGCGATTCATATGCAGGTTCACCGCATAGCCGGCTATGGGATTCTGGCGGTTGTGGGTTGGAAGGCGGTGAACGTGGTCCGGTCGCTGAGGTGGCCGAGGCGGGGTTCGGTTCGCGTGGCGTCGCTGGCGCTTGGGGTTATTCTGGCGGTAACGATGGGGCTTGGGCTGTGGTGGTCTATCGTAGGGTCGTTCAGGTGGTGGCTGTTCAGCGGGATGAGCTGGCACATCTATGCGGGCGCCGCGCTGGCTCCGCTGCTGGTGTGGCACTCGTGGCACATGGCGCGGGGTTTTCCGATACGATTCTGGGCGGAGCGACGACTGGTTCTGCGCGCGTCTGCGCTGGCGGTGGCGGGATTCATCGGCTGGCAGATCGCGGAGCGGGCGACGGCCGCCGCCGATCTGCGCGGCAGCGAGCGGCGGTTTACGGGGTCGTATGAGCACAGCCAGTTTACGGGGAACGCCTATCCAACCGTGTCATGGCTGAACGACGATCCCGAGCCGGTGGGCGTGGACGGCTGGAAGCTGCGAATCACGGGCGCGGTGGAGCGTCCGATGACGCTTGGGTACGAGGATCTCGGGGACGACGCTGAGACGACTGCGACGCTGGACTGCACGGGCGGGTGGCACACAACCCAGCGATGGAGCGGGACGTCAGTGGGCGACATGGTGCGTGCGGCGCGTCCAACTGCGTCGGCGCGGTCTGTGGTGGCGCGCTCGGTTACAGGGTACTACCGGCAGTTCAGCCTCGATGACGCGGACGGTCTGGTTCTGGCGACGCGGGTTACGGGAGAGCGTCTGTCGCACGGGCACGGCTTTCCGGCGCGCCTGGCGGCGCCTGGTCGTCGCGGGTTCGAGTGGGTGAAGTGGGTCGTGGAGATCGAGGTAAGCGAGGTTCCTTCCTGGTGGCAGCCGCCGCTTCCGGTGCAGTGAGGGAGACAATGCCTTGCGCCCCAACTTCCATTCCGGCGAACGTCGGAATGGGTGTATAGGGCGGGGGATGTCGCCCGGCATTAGGGTGTTGTATGGAGTTACAGGCTACGGCGATACTGCCATCTGGGACAGCATGTTCTTGGTCGAGACGATGTGGCGATTCAGGCGCATGGCCTTGGCGTCTATTCCGAGCGCCAAGCCTATCAACTGGGGCAGGTGCAGGATCGGCAGGTCTATGGGGGCCATCGGGCTGTTTGCCTTTGCCGCCTGGGGCTGGTAGCCGTCGAGGTTGAGATGGCACAGCGGGCAGGGGGTTACCATAGCGTCTGCGCCGAGTCCTTTGGCGTCCATTGTGTGGGTGGCTACCATCTTGAGCGAGTTGGTCTGGTTGATCGTGAGGATGGGGAATCCGCAGCACAGAGTCTTGCCCGGGAAGTCCACAAGCTGCGCTCCGACGGCCTCGATGATCTGTTCGAGGGCGTCTTCGCGCTCCGGGTTTTCGGCGAACTTGAGGTCGGATGACGGACGGACGATGTAGCATCCGTAGAACGGGGCCATCCGCAACTGTGGCAGCGGTCGAACTACGAGGGACTTGAGCTTTTCTACGCCTATCTCTTCGACGATGACCCAGAGCAGATGGCGCGGATCCGCCGTTCCGCTGTACTGGAGGCCTTCCTCGGCGAGGTCTTCATTGATAGAGGCGCGGTACTCGTCGTCCTGAAGACGCGCGTTTGCTTGCGCCATGACGCCCTGGCAGGTGGAGCAGATGGTCATGATCTCCTGCCCTACCCTTTCGGCGAGGGCAAAGTTGCGGGCGTTGAGCGTGTCGCCAAGACGCTGGTTCTTCTCCTGCAGGACACCCGCGCCGGTGCAAGACGCGGTCTGCATGGTGAACAGATCAAGCTCGATGCCGAGCCTGCGGCAGACTTCCAGTGTGGCGTCGTATAGTTCGGGGCAGGCTCCGCGCGAGACGCAGCCTGGATAGAGGGCATATCTCATTCGTCTGTTCGTTCCTTCTCGAGAGGTAGTCAAGTTGACAACGGGTTCGTTGGCAACAAGATTGTTGGCAACGACTGTAGCCTAGTCGTCTTGGCGGCTTTCCACTTTGTCGAAGACGCGCTGTACGTTTTCGACGTCGGGTATCTTCTTGTGTATGAGCGGCGGCATCTTTCGCGCTTTCATGGCGCGCAGGCCGACGGGCACGAGCTTCATCATCTCTTTGATGTTGGTAACGCCGTGGCTCTTGACGACGAGCTTGGTCTCGTCGAGCCAGCCGCTGTGCTCTACGGACTCGGCGAAGGCGTTGGCGTGGCGAGCGCCGGTCGTGTTGGTGTAGCCCGCCTCCATGGCGCGGTCGCGCAGCGCCATGATGCGCCCCATCGGGTCCACGCCCTTGGGGCAAACTTCTACGCACTGCATACAGCGCGTGCAGTCCCAGATGCCTCCGTACTCATCGAGCGCGCCCAGTCGCGTGTCGTCGGCGTCGTCGCGCGGGTCTCGGACGAACCGGTACGCTTTGGCAAGCGCGGCGGGACCAATGAAGTTGTCGTCCACCGCCAGCACGGTGCAGTCCGACACGCACGCGCCGCACATGATGCAAGCCATCACGCCGGTCAGGTGCTGCATATCGTCGGCGGGCGCTAGGTACTCGGTCTCCGGCTCAGGACCTTCGGGCTGCAGCCACGGCTGCACCTGGCGCACTTTGCTCCAGAACGGCTGGAAGTCCACGATGAGGTCCTTCTGCACCTCGAGGTTGCCGGCCGGCTCGACCACGATGGGGCCGCCATCCTTCGGCAGCGCATGTATGATCAACGTGTTGCAGGCAAGGCCCGCCTGCCCGTTGATTCGCATGGCGCACGAGCCGCAGATGGCGCTGCGGCACGAGCATCGAAGCGCGAGCGTACCGTCCACCTCCTCGCGTATGCGGATCAGGCCGTCCAGCACGGTGTTGGACTCGGTCATCTCGAGGGTGTATTCCTCAAAGCGGGATACGGGCCTGTCGGAATCCGGGTCGTAGCGCCTGACCTTGAATGTTACTTGCATCTGAGTTAGTTCCTTTGGATTTGGCCCTAGACTGTGGAGGTTAGTAGCTGCGCACTTGCGGCTCCCACTGAGTGATGACTACGGGCATCTCTTCGAGGGCCGGGCCGTCTTCAGTCTGTTTGACGAGGATGTGCTTGAGCCAGTTCTCGTCGTCTCGGTCGGGGTAGTCCTCGCGGGTGTGGGCGCCGCGGCTCTCCGTGCGCTCGATCGCCGCCAAGCTGATGGCTTCGGCGCATTCGAGCATGAAGCCGAGTTCGAGCGTGAAGACCAAGTTGGTGTTCCAAGTCTTGCCCTTGTCCTGCACATAGACCGAGCGGTAGCGCTCTCGCAGTTGCCGCGTTATCGAAAGCGCGGTTTCCATGCCCTCGTGGTTGCGATAGACGGCCAGGTGGTCGTTCATCGCGCCGCCCATATCCATACGGATATGGCCGAACATATCGCCATTGTTCTCGTTGTCCAGCAGCCGTTGGATGTTGGCTACCTGGTCGTCCGCCGCCGAGTCATCTATGCCGGCGTGCTCGATTGACTTGGCCGCTTCGGATGCGTGTTCGCCTGAGCGTCGTCCGAAGACCAGCGTATCGAGCAGCGAGTTGGCGCCGAGCCGGTTGCCTCCGTGCACGCTTACGCAGGCGACCTCGCCCGCAGCGTACAAGCCCGGAAGCTGCGTCAGGCCATCGATGTCCGTCTTGATGCCGCCCATCTGGTAGTGCATACCCGGTCGAATCGGCACCGGCTCTTCCAGCAGGTTCACGTTAGCGAAGTCGCGCGCTATGTCGAGGATCTGCGTCAGCCGTTCTCGTATCACACGCTCGCCGAGGTGTCGCATGTCCAGCAGAACGCATCCGTCCACGCCCCTGCCCTCGTTGATCTCGGTCTGCTCGGCGCGCGAAACCACGTCGCGGGAGGCGAGTTCCATCATGTTCGGAGCGTAGCGTTTCATGAAGCGCTCGCCCTCGGAGTTGAGCAGATGCGCGCCCTCGCCGCGCGCGCCCTCGGTGATCAGCACGCCGCTGCCTTTGAGCGTAGTCGGGTGGTACTGCACCATCTCCATGTCCATCAGCGACGCGCCGGCGCGGTAGGCGAGGCCCATGCCGTCGCCGGTGCAGACGATTGCGTTGGTGGAAGGCTCGAAGACTCGTCCCAACCCTCCGGCGGCCATGATGACGGCCTTGGCGCGGATTACGTGGACTTCTCCGGACTTGATCTCCATGACTATCGCGCCGGCGCAACGTCCGTCTTCGACGATGAGTTCGATGACGAACCATTCCTCATATACGCGCACGCCGGCGCGCATGATCTGTTCGTAGAGTACGTGGAGCAGCGCCTGGCCGGTGAAGTCGGCGACGAAGAACGTGCGCGCCTTGCCCTGTCCTCCGAAGGCGCGGGTGCCGAGCCGTCCCTCCTCGTCGCGGCTGAACGTAACGCCGTAGTGTTCCATCTGGATCACTTCGGAGCCAGCCTCGCGGCACATGACTTCGATAGCGTCCTGGTCGCCGAGATAGTCGGAACCCTTGACGGTGTCGTAGGCGTGGTCGCGCCAGTCGTCGCCAGCGTGTTCGAGCGCGGCGTTGATGCCCCCCTGCGCGGCGTTGGAGTGGCTGCGAACGGGGTGGACTTTCGAGATGACGGCTACATCCGCGCCGTTCTGCCGAGCGGCGAGCGCGGCCCTCATGCCGGCGAGACCGGCGCCGATGATGATGACGTCGTGCGTGTACATATGAAGGCCACCTCAGAGGTTAGTGGATTCAGTTAGAGAGGGTAGCACACGGGGGGCGCTTGGTCTAGGGGATACGGCGGGCGTCAGCCGCGGTCGAAGGCTTGGACTCCGGCGTTTACGGCGGCGGCCAGCAGCGCGTAGTCGGGTCCGTACTGTATGAACGTGAAGCCCTGCCGTTGGCGTTCTCGCAGGCCATCGGGGGCGCTGGCGGATACGCCGATTTCCACGCCGTGCCTCCGCGCCACTTCAAGCGCATTGCGGGATATGTCTTCTACTTCGGGCAGGGGCAGCTTGCGGGGATCGAGGCCGAGTTCCAGAGAAAGGTCCCAGGGGCCGATAGTCAGGACGTCAATCCCGGGGACGGCGCAGATTTCTTCTAAGTTCTCAACGGCGCCCTTCGTTTCGAGTATGAGGCAAACCAGGATGTTATCGTTGGCCCGTTCGAGGTAGTCATCGTTGTCGAGGGTATAGGCGGACGCTCTGAGAGGCCCCCAGCTGCGGATCCCGACGGGCGGATAGCGGGTGTATGAGACGATGGCTCGCGCCTCATCGGCCGTCCTGACGCCGGGGACGAGGATGCCCATAGCGCCCATGTCGAGCGCGCGCTGGATGAACACCTGGTCGCGGTTGGGGACGCGGACTATCGGAACTGCGCCGGTGTTGCCGACGGCCATGAGCATATGCTGGATTTCGGCTGAGTCGAGAGCGTTGTGCTCGGTTTCGATGACGAGCCAGTCCATGCCGGCAAGTCCCATCATCTCGGCGACTGCGGGGCTGCCTAGTCCGAGGAAGGCGCCAATGGCGGGCTTGCCGGACTTGATGAGTTGGCGAACGCGGTTGGGGGTCATCGGGTTGGCTTTCTGGGGATGGGGGTTATACGTCATCCACGCTCCAGCGTTTCAGAGCGAAGGCGACGATCTGGTCTTCGCGTTGTTTGATGGATTCGGCGCCCCATCTATCGGGGAATTTTACAAGGTCGGTTTGGATACGGGGGCGAGGACGTTTTGACTCATCCCCATATATCTTCTTTTTCTCACAGAACGGCTTGTTGCTCAACCATGTATTGTCTGCTTGGGAAACCACGGTCAAGTTGCCGAGTTTGTGAAGGTCTCGCCGGTGTTCCTCAGCTTCCTGTTCAGATAAGCCAAGTTTGCTTGTATTGCCGGGCCAAATATGTTCGACCTCATAGGTGGACGACAACATCTTGTTTTGCCAGCTTGGGCCCGTGTCTCGGTTCAGTTCTATCTCGTACTCACTCAAGAGGTATCGGATCTGATATGAACTGAGCTGGTCGGAGAAATCTCTGGATCTAAGGTTGCGCTCAAACCGTCCGTCACGAGTGTACCAACTATGCAGTTTCTTCATTTCAGCAATTATTCCATCACAATCCAACTTTTCATTGAAGGTGTGATATGCTCGCCAGTAGAGGTGATTACGAGCCGTATCACTCCGGAAGCCAACTACGATATATCCTCGGAACGTAAACGCTTCGACGAGTTTCAGTATTTGCGCCAATCCCTTCGGGTTGTCTTGGAATTTCAGCCACGACGCCAACAGTAAAGGATAGACGTTGGCGAGTCTGCCAACGCGATATATTCTGTCAATCAGGGTTCCGAGACGGCAATCGCCTCTCTTGTCACGGGTTTCGGCGATCTCTTTCAATGCACGGAAAGCGTTTTCAAGCTCGCCAGCGTATTTGAGAGCGGACTTCCTGCCGTTAGCCGGGCATTTTCTCAGCTCGCTTCTGATGCCATCTTTCAACCGATTTAGATAGTCGGATATGTGGTCTCTACTGTATGACTGGCTATATGTGAAGTGATATTGCTGGATGGCGGTTTCATCGGGAGGATTAGTATAGCAAGTCTTGCTGACATCTTCATAGTAGTCATAGATATTGGCGAAGCGGCTGTTCAATTCATCAGTATCATCGTTGAAAGTATTCTCATCCGCGCCGAGATAGATTGAGTGCATCAGGAAGCTCTTGGTCTTTTCGAGATTGGTTAGCGGACGTCCTCTGTCGTTGACAGTCTCAAACATTCGGATTGCATCCGAATCAGAATCCACTATGTATTGCATAATCTGAAGATTATTAATCTTATCAATAAAATTGAACAAAAAATCTAAGTATTCTTTTTCGTTCAGTTTGCCCTGTTCTTCTTCAAGCTTGGATTTGAAGAAATCGCGAGCGGCTATCAATCGTTGCTGTGACGGCGTTTCGGTATAGTCTAGCGGAGAATCCTTGTCGTCTATTATGAAGTCATGGAAGAATTGTCTGTCATCTATTCTTGAATCTCGTCCTCCAGATTGCGGATTCAGCTTATAGGTACCATTAGTCTTCAGGAAATCCCTCTCTAATTCTTGAACCTGCGAGTTGTCGCTGTCATCACCAACACACTTTATCTGTGCAATTATCTCTTTAAGCAATATCAAGGACGTCGTGAGACGCTGTTGTCCATCAATTACGTCAAAGCGACTGTAACGCAGACGTCGCACTCTAATGGACTCATTGGAGTCTTTGAGAAGTACCGTTCCAAAGAAGTGCTCCTTGTCAACATCGAGGTAGTACAGGTCTTCCCACAAATCTTTGAGATTGTCTTCTTCCCACGCGTAGCTTCTCTGGTAAACGGGAATGTCGAACAGTTTAGATCCGATTAGGAGTCCATTGAAGGTTACTAGGGATCCTTGCATGACGTACCCCCTGATCCGTAGACTATTAGCTTGAGAGTAATTTTAGCGCTTGTCAGTGGGATGGTCAATTCGCAGATGGACGACTCCGGAACACATGGCTGCGCTTGGCCCGCGCTTCAGCGGCGGGCTTGATGGCGGCGAAGTGGTCGCGGATTGCGCAGTGGTAGATGGGGCGGACGTAGAGTATTCCCGTCAGCCAGCCGAGGATGGGGACTGGCTTCCAGATGAAGCTGCCGGTGTGGGTTAGCAGGGTCAATCCGTCAGGCGTTTCGGTGAGAGTGAAGGCTTCTTCTGAGAAGGCTAGTGGGCCTTCCAGATGCTCGAATTGTATGCGTTCGGGCGGGAATAGGGTTACTCTTTCGACGGTTCGATAGGTGAAGCGACCGGATTTTGTGTGAAACTCTACGATCTTGACGTTGCCTTCTTCGGAGACAAGGCGTATGGATTCGGCGTTGTCGCCGGAGATTCTGCCGCGCCTGAATGCGGTTAGCATCTGGAAGACCAACTCGCGCGGGGCGGCGATGGCGACGGACTGTGGCGTGAGGGGGATGGGGCGCGGCAACCGGTCACTCCGATTTTCGGAGATATGCGACGGCGCCAGTTTCCTCTCGCGGGACGGATTGGACGGCTTTGGCGAAGGCGCGGATCTTGGCGTGGTCTTTGATGCCGTCGGTCTCGACGCCGCTGGATACATCCACGTACATGGGGCGGACGGCGCGGATGGCGTCGGCTACGTTGTCGGGCGTCAGGCCGCCGGCCAGGATTATCCCGTGTATATCGGACATTTCTCGCGCGATCGTCCAGTCGAAGGTGGCGCCTGTCCCTCCGAGTTTGCCCGGCTCGTACTTGTCGAGAAGGGCGTCGTGTCCGGTTTCGCAGGCCTGGCAGACTTGGCGCTGGGTTGCGGCTATGGCTTCTGGGCGCGGCAGGTCATCCCGCACTTTGATTTGGCGGATGACGGGGATGTCCAACTCGTCCCAAAACTCGAACGGCTCGTCTCCGCAT
Organism: Dehalococcoidia bacterium; assembly: GCA_034420955.1. Taxonomy (GTDB): domain Bacteria; phylum Chloroflexota; class Dehalococcoidia; order Lucifugimonadales; family UBA1123; genus VXRN01. Next base: position 96,407 of record DAOUKV010000001.1, on the reverse strand, counting down.
AGCTGAGCGTAGTCCAAGCCGCAGTCGCGGGCGATGCGGTTTATGAAGTCGGCGGGCTGGTTGGCGAACAAGCCTACGAGTCCGGGCGAGCCGCGCCGCGGCGAAGGTTCTCGCCTGGCGCGGTACTCGGCGATTATTTCCGCGCCGCGCTCGGGGAGCAACTGGCGGCGGACGCCTTCTACGAAGTTGAAGCCGAGCATCGCGGCGCCGGCTTCGTCGGCGACGATGGCGGTATCAGCGTCGCGTATGCCGCATATCTTGAATTGTGTCATCATGCCAACTCTCTCAGCTTGGCCCCCGGGTCGGGGGCGGTTACCAGGGCGTCTCCGATCAGGACGGCGGACGCTCCCACCTCTCTAACGCGCTCGATTTGCTCAGGAGCGCTCAGGCCACTTTCCGAGACCAGGACGACCCCCTCAGGGATGCATTCGGCCAAGTTGAAGGTGGCTTCGAGGTCGGTGTGGAAGGTTCGTAGGTCGCGGTTGTTGATGCCGATAATATGGGGTTCGGCGTCCAAAGCCATAGCGAGGTCGTCTTCGTCGTGGACTTCCACGAGGCACTGCATCCCAAGCTCCTCGGCGAGCGCCTTTAGTTGTTGGAGCCTGTCGGAACGCAGCATGGTGGCGATTAGCAGTACGGCGTCCGCTCCGTACGCGCGGGCTTCGTAAACCTGGTATGGGTCGTAGATGAACTCCTTCCGCAGCACGGGCACGCCGTCGGGATGGGCGATTGCGCCTACGGCTTCCATCTCGTCTATCGTCCCGTGGAAGTGGTCGCGGTTGGTGAGGACGGAGATGGCGGCCGCGCCGTTTTCGACGTACAGCCGCGCGAGCCATTCGACGTCGAGGTCTTCTCGCAAGACGCCTCGCGACGGCGAGGCGCGCTTGACTTCGGCGATGACTTTGACTCGATCGCCTACGAGCCGGGCAGCGAAGTCCAGAGGCTCGGACTGGGAGGCGATGCGCTCCTGGAGCGCCTCGACCGGGGCCTCGACCTTCAGACGCTCGACCTCCCGGTTCTTGACCTCGACTATCTTCTTGAGGATGTCGGGGGAGTCTGTCCTGACAGTCATGATTCGCGCTGGCCTTTCATGAGTGTTGAGGATATTTTAGCAGAAACGCGCAGCGACTATATCGGCGACGCCGTTGAGGATGGCGCGATTGGGGTAGGTCTCGAACAGCGCGCGCGGGGCGGAGCCGGTCAGTACGGCGGCGAAGGGCATAGGGGCGTCTCGCGCGGCGAGGACGTCCACCTCGCTGTCGCCGACATAGATGCAGTCCCGCAAGGGTACACCCAAGCGAGCCGAGGCTTTGATCAAGCCTTCTGGCGCGGGCTTGTGGCGCTCGACGTCCTCGCCGCCGATGACAACCTGCACGGCGGCGTTAAGTCCGTCGCGCCGCAGGATGGACCTGATCCTGTAACGGTACTTGGTGGAGACGATGCCGATTGTCAATCCGTGTTCGAAAAGCGTCTTGAGTACACGAGCCGCGCCGGGCAGGAAGAAGGTGGCATCCTCCATCACCTCATCTGCCTTGTCTGTGAAGTGGGACAGGAACTCGGCGCCGCGCGGACGGTTCTCCTCGCCCTTGAGCGCGACCAGCGCGTCGGGCAGGTAGAGACCAATAGTGGGGGCTATCTCTTCGCGCGATACCTCGTCCAAGCCCATCTCCGAAAGGGCGTAGTTGAACGACGCGAAGATGCCTTCAGACGAATCGGCGAGCGTGTAATCGAAGTCGAACAGGGCGGCTTGGGCGTCTCTAAAGGCAGGGTGGATGTGGTCGGTCACGTTTGGAGTCCTTTGGGGCACTGAGGTAACTATGGCAGATATTTCACCCTCACCCCAACCCTCTCCCTGAGGGAGAGGGGGTTATGTTGCACCCTGTACGATTGGTGAAGGCGGGGCTTTCACCCCCATCCTAACCTTCCCCCGTCGAGGGGGAAGGGACTAAATGGTCAGGGCGAAGGGCATTAATCTAGCGTGGCGCTCAGCTCGATTAGGGCGTCGAGGCTGGCGAGCGCGCGTCCGTGGTCTATGGAGCGAGCGGCAAGCTCAACGCCATCCGTCAGCGTGTCGGCGACGCCTGCGGCTAACAGAGCGGCCGCGGCGTTCATAAGTACGACGTCGCGCGGCGCGCCGGATTCGCCGGACAGTACGGCGCGGGCCATGGCCGCGCTGGACTCCGGGCTATCGGCGCGGATGGCGGCGGGATCGGCGCGGCGGAAGCCCATCTCCTCGGGGGTTACCTGGTACTCCGCGACTTCGCCGTCCCATAAGCTCCAGACCGATGACGGGGCCGATATAGATAACTCGTCCAACCCATCGTTGCCATGCACCACGAGGGCGTGGCTGCCGCCGAGCCGTCCGAGGGCCTCTGCCATGCGGCGGGCGACGGTGGGGTCGGCGACGCCGATGACCTGTCGATCCGCGCCGGCCGGGTTGGTGAGCGGGCCGAGGATGTTGAACACGGTTCGGATCCCGATTTCGCGGCGCGGCCCGGCGGCGAAGCGCATGGACGGATGGAATCCCTGGGCGAACATGAATCCGAAGCCGGTTCGCTCAATGCAGGTCGCCACCGACTCGGGCGTGAGCGTTATCTTGACGCCGAGCGCTTCCAGTACATCGGCTGAGCCGGTGGAGCCGGACATGGCGCGGTTGCCGTGCTTAGCGACACGCGCGCCGGCGCCGGCCGCCACGAATGCGGCTGTGGTCGAGATGTTGAAGCTGCCGGAGCTGTCGCCGCCCGTGCCGCTGGTGTCAACTACAATGCCGTCCACCGCCACACGCAGGGACTTTTGACGCATGACGCTCGCCATGCCGACTATCTCGTCCACGGTCTCGCCCTTGATTCGGAGCGCGGTTACGAGGGCGCCGAACTGTGCGGGCGTGGCCTCGCCGGTCATTATCTGTTCCATAGCGGCGGCGGCTTGCTCGGTGGTGAGATTGTCACCGGCTACTACTGTTTCTATGGCTTGCTGGATCATGTCTTCATCTCCAGGAAGTTGCGGAGTATTTCTTTGCCTGGTTTGGTCATTATGGATTCGGGGTGGAATTGTACCCCTATGATGGGATGTTCCCGGTGGCGCACGCCCATGATGAGGCCGTTGTCCGTCCAGGCGGTTACCTCGAGCTCTTCGGGCAGATCTTCCCGGTACACGGCGAGGGAGTGGTAGCGGATAGCCTCGAACGGATCCTGGACGCCTGCGAATACCCCGTCTCCGTTGTGGTATATGAGCGATGTCTTGCCGTGCATTATCTCGCCCGCGCCGCCGACGGTTCCGCCGAAGGCGTGGCCGATGCACTGGTGTCCGAGACAGACGCCGAGCGTTGGCGTGTTTGGGCCGAATCGCCGGATGACATCGTTGGAGATGCCGGCTTCTGCGGGGGTGCAAGGTCCGGGCGAAACGACGATACGCTCAGGGGCCATATCCGCTATCTCGTCGAGCGTGATTTCGTCGTTGCGCGCGACGCGCACGTCGGCGCCAAGCTCGCAGAGGTACTGGTATAGGTTGTAGGTGAAGCTGTCGTAGTTGTCTATGAGGAGGATCATGGTCGCTGTTCCCTAATCGGGCAACCACAAGGGCTGCCCCTACTCATCAATTTCGCGCTCGGCTTGGTCTATGGCGGCGAGGACGGCGGACGCCTTGTGGATGGTCTCCATGTACTCGAAGTCCGGATCGGAGTCGTACACGATGCCGCCGCCGGCCTGCACGTGGGCGACGCCGTCCTTGAACACGGCGGTTCGGATGGCGATTGCGGTGTCCATGTTTCCCGAGAAGTCGAAGTAGCCGACGGCGCCGGCGTATGCGCCCCGGCGGTCGGGTTCGAGTTCGGCGATTATCTCCATGGCGCGTATCTTGGGCGCTCCGGAGACGGTACCGGCCGGGAAGCAGGCGCGCAGGGCGTCGTAGTTGGTATAGCCATCCTGAAGTTCGCCGGTTACGTGCGATACGAGGTGGATGACGTGCGAGTAGCGTTCGACGTCGAGTATCTGGGTTACGTTGACGGTGCCGGGCTTGGAGACGCGGCCAACGTCGTTGCGACCGAGGTCGAGGAGCATGATGTGTTCGGCGCGCTCTTTCTCGTCGACGCGGAGGTCTTCTTCCAAAGCTTGGTCTTCGGCCTCGGTGGCGCCGCGCGGCCTGGTGCCGGCGATGGGATGGACGGCGACCGTTCCGTCCACGACCTGCACCAGCAACTCCGGCGAAGCGCCGACGATCTGGAAGCCGTCCAGATCCAGATAGTACATATACGGAGACGGGTTGATGGCGCGCAGCTGCCGGTATATCTGGAACGGGTGGGCGGAGGTGCGGCGCGACATTCGCTGCGATACTACGGTCTGTATCACGTCTCCGGCGATGATGTACTCGCGCGTTTTGTGCACCATGTCCTCGTAGTATTCGCGCGTCATGTTGAATTCGGGCGCGGCGTCGGTCTCGCTGTCGAGATTCGGTTCCGGAATCTCAATCGGCTGTCTGAGTCTGGCGATCACGTCTTCGATGCGCGATACGGCGTCCTGGTAGGCGCGCGCTACGTCGCCCTTGACGTGCGCGTGGCTGACGACGCGAATCTTCTGCTTGAGGTGGTCGAATACCAGGTAAGTGGTAGAAAGCATGAACACGGACTCAGGCAGATCCAGGGAATCTGCGCCGGGGACGGGCAGCCTCTCGAAGTGTCGCACGGCGTCATAGGATATGTAGCCGACCGCGCCGCCGTTGAACTTGCCGAGGTATTCAACGTCGGCGATCTTGAACTCGGACAGCATCTCCTCGACGGGGCCGAGAGGGTCTATCTCGCCCAACGACTCGGCGGCTCCGGTCTTGATGACTTTGATCGGGTCAGTCCCTATCATGCTGTATCGCGCTATCTGCTCTCCGCCCGCTACGCTCTCCAGCAGGTAGGAGTATGGACCGCGCGCCACCTTGAGATAGGCGGATACGGGCGTCTCCAGGTCTGCGCTGACTTCGCGGTACACGGGCACCAGGTTGGCGTCGCGAGCGTACTCTTCTACTTCTTCCAGTGGCGGGTAGTACATTGGAATTTTCCTTCTATGTGATTTTTGAGGGTGGGACTTTCACCCTCACCCCAACCCTCTCCCTGAGGGAGAGGGAGTTTTCCATCCCCATCCCCGTATCAAGTACGGGGCAGGCTCTAACCTTCCCCCATCAAGAGGGAAGGGTTTTGGCGCGGACTCTTAACCGGGCAATACGAAGCCCATCTTGTCTTTCATCTCGTCGAGCTTGGGGGTGGAGACCTCGCGGGCTTGGTCCGCGCCGACAGCGAGCAGGCGATCTAGCTCGGCGGTGTCGTCCATGAGTTCATAGTAGCGTTCGCGTATCGGCGCCATGCGCTCTATGACGACCTCGGCAACGCGGCGCTTCAGGTCGCCGTAGCCGCGCGCGTCGGCGAAGTCGCGCTCCACCTCGTCCGGTTCCTTGTCTGTCAGCGCTTTGTAGATGCCGAGCAGGTTATTCACGCCCGCCTTTTCCGGGTCTTCGCTGAAGGCGATGTCGTTGCCGGAGTCGGTTACGGCGCGCATGATAGAGCGCTCGATCTCTTTCGGCTCGTCTAGGATGCGGACCGCGTGACCGCGTATGTGCGAGTAGCTCTTGGACATCTTGACGTTCGGATCGTTCAGCCCCATCACGCGGCCTCCGATTTCGGGGATGACCGCCTCGGGGATGATGAAGGTTTCGCCATACCTGTTGTTGAAACGCTCCGCTACATCGCGCGTCAACTCGACGTGCTGTCTCTGGTCGTCGCCGACCGGCACTTCGTGCGCGCTGTACAGCAGAATGTCGCCCGCCATCAGCACCGGGTAGTCGAGCAGGCCGGTGGGGACGCTCACCATTCCGGCGGACTTGTCTTTGTACTGCGTCATGCGCTCAAGCCAGCCGACGGGGGTTACGCAGTTGAGGAGCCAGCACGCCTCGGCGTGCGCGGTTACGTGGCTCTGGACGAACAACGTGCTCTTGTCCGGGTCGATTCCGCACGCGAACAGCACGGCCGCAAGCTCACGAGTCTGTCGGCGCAGCTCATCGGGGTCGATGTCCACGGTGATCGTGTGCAGATCGACGATGGGGAAGAAGTTCTCTTTCTCGTCCTGACGCTCGACCCAGCCCTTGAACGCGCCGATGTAGTTGCCGAGTTGCGGGTCGCCGCTCGGCTGAACGCCGCTGAGGACCCGGCGGCGGTCAGCCCGGTCTTCTCGTTCCGTTCTGTCGAGTGTGGTAGTCATGAATTTCCTCCAGAAACAAAAAAACCCGTCCCTTGCAAGGGACGGGTACGTCTTCCCGTGGTGCCACCCTATTTCGCGGAGCGCATACGCGCTCGGCCTCTTGTCAGGCGCGGAGTCTGCCTACTGCCGACTCGATGCCCTGGGCGTTGGTAACGGCGCCCTCTCCGGCCAAGCCTACACCCGCGCGGGCGGGTTCGGTTGGCGGCTCACAGGTCCATTCATCCCTCTCGCAAGCGCCGGCTCTCACCTTGGCCCGGCTCTCTGCAGCTCCGCCGGAGGGATTACTACTCCTGATCACAGCCTGTAACGTGAGTATAGCGGATGGATTGGAGGGGGTGTCAAGGCGGAGTCTGCGTTACACCCGGGACATTATCTCCCCGGCGAAGCGGGTCATGCGCTGTTCGGTTTCGGCGGTGTCGGGACTTCGGAAGTCGAATATCAGGTGGGTGACCCCGACGTCCGCGTAGGTTCGGATGTCTTCGAGCACGTCTTCGGGACTGCCTGAGAAGCGGCGGCGGGGACCGTCTTGGGCTATGGAGGTGTCGTAGAGGGGAGCCTTCATGGACACGTCTATCGCGGCGGGGTCGCGCCCGGCGCGCTCTGCCCAGTTCCTGAGCAGCGCGACGTTGGCCGATAGCTCCTCCGGCTCCAAGGGTGTAGCGGGAATGGCGCCCACGGGATGCCACGCGTTGCCGAGCCTGGCGGCGCGCCGGATCGCGGGCCGGCTCTGTCCGCCAATCCAGATCGGCGGATGCGGCTTCTGAACAGGCTTGGGCAGGAAGGTAACGTCCGAAAATCGCGTGTACTCGCCGTCGAAGGCGGGGTTGTCCTGGGTCCAGAGCTCTATGAAGGCGCGCAGGTACTCGTTGGTCACGGCGCCCCGCTCGGAGAAGGGTGGAGCGCTCATCAGATCGAATTCCTCTTCCATCCAGCCGACGCCCGCGCCGACTATCAGGCGGCCCTTCGATAGGACGTCCAGCGTGGCGAGCATCTTGGCGGTCAGAAGCGGATTGCGATATGGGACGATCATGACGCTCGTTACCAGGCGTATGCGCTCGGTAACGCCGGCCAGGAACGCCAGTGTGGTTATCTGCTCGGGCCACTCTCCCCCGCCCATGTTGCCTCCGGACAGGATATTTCCTGTCAGGCTGTACGGGTACACCGACGCGACGTGGTTGGGCTGGAGGATGTGGTCGGGCGCGACCATACAGAAGAAGCCCAGCCGGTCTCCGAGTCGAGCGATGGAAGCGAGCGCGTCGGGCTGAGCGCCGTCGCCACTGTTGGGGAGATAGAATCCGAAGCGCATATGCGTACCTCGAGCGGGTATTCGTTTACCAAGTGAGAAGGCCGGCGACGGCTCCGGTCATGCAGGTCGCCATGCTGCCGGCGACTATGGACTTGAGGCCGAGCTGGGCGATTTCGAGGCGGCGCTCGGGAACGATCGCGCCTATTCCACCGACCATGATGCCGACGCTGCCAAAGTTTCCGAATCCGCATATGGCGTATGCCATGATTACGCCGCTGCGCTCGCTGAGGCTTCCGTCGGGCAGCGCGGACATCTGAATGTAGGCGACAAATTCGTTTATGACCACCTTGGTTCCCAGGAGCTGGCCCGCATCGGTAGCCTCGGACCAGGGGACGCCGAGCGTCCACGCTACCGGAGCCATAATCCAGCCGAGCGTTCGCTCCAGGGTGAGCGGGTCGCCGGGCAAATTCAGCCAATCTATGCTCCACGGAACGGCGATGATTATGTTGATCAGGGCGACGAGCGCCACCATGACCAGCACCATGCCGATTATGTAGGCTAGCAAGCGCAGGCCGTCGAAGGTTCCTCGCGTTATCGCATCGAAGCCGCTCTCGTAGAGTTCGGGAAACTCCACCCTGTCGTGGCGCTCCTCCGTACCGTCGGGAGGCACCATTATCAAGGCTATGACGACGGCGGCGGGCGCGCTGATGATGGATGCGGTGAGCAGATGTCCCGCGGGATCGGATATGATGCCGGACAGGAAGTTGGCGTACACCGCGAAGACGGTTCCGGCGATGGTAGCCATCCCGGCGGTCATCATCATGAAAAGTTCGGACCGGCTCATGTTCGCCAAGTAGGGGCGGACAAGCAGCGGCGATTCCACCATGCCGATGAAGACGTTGGCGGCGGTTGCGAAGCTGGACGCGCCGCTGATCCGGAGAGTCTTTCCCAGCACCCATGCGAACCCGAACACTATCCACGGCAGGACCCGGTAGTGGTAGAGGACGGCGGACAGCGCGCTTATGAGGATGACGAGGGGCAGGATGCGAAAAGCGAAGACGATGGAGCCGCCGGGGGATGTCTCATCGAACGGGAGCGGCGCGCCTCCGAGGTATCCGAAGACGAAAGACGTACCGGCCTCGGTCGCTCGCATGAGGGCGTTTACGCCGTCGCCTATCCAAGCGAAGGCGAGTTGAGAGCCGGGCGCCTTGAGCAGCATCAGCGCAAGGGCGAACTGGAGGGCGAGTCCGGCGACGGCGACGCGCCAGGGGAAAGCGCGGCGGTTCGAGCTGATCGCCCAAGCCAGGGCGACCAGACCGATTAGACCGAGAAGGGGCTGGAGCGCAGTCATATGGGGGGCAGGCGGCTATTCGTCGGAGGCGAGCGTTCCTGCCTGCGCCCAGTTTTCCTTAGGCACGTCTTCGAAGATTACGAAGGTGGCTTCAGGCGGCGACTTGCCTATCTCGACCACGGCGTCGGTAATTGCCTTAGCGAGTTCTCGCTTCTGCTCGTGGGTTCGTCCGGGCCACATTTCGACTCTTACGATGGGCATGGGGATCTCCTCCCATATCATGATGGCGGGATTCTATCAGCGTTTGGGAATTAGCGCAAAGGCGCAAGAACCGGTCCCAGATTGGTAGGCAGGGGATTCACTCTCACCGCAACCCTCTCCCTGAGGGAGAGGGAGAACTATGACTCTCGCAGGCGACGCCTACCGGTTCGGTACAGCATCGGTGGTCGGTCGGGACTTGACCAAAGGCGGCGTGAATCATACTCTTGAACGTGGAGAGGGAAGATGGCTGAATACGATTATGACCTCGTAGTCATAGGGTCCGGCCCGGCGGGGCAGCGGGCGGCTGTGCAGGCCGCGAAGCTGGAAAAGCGCGTGGCTCTCGTCGAGCGCAGCGCCGAGATCGGCGGCGTGATGGTGAACACCGGCACGATCCCCAGCAAGACTCTCCGCGAGGCCGCAATGTATCTCACCGGATACAGGGAACACGGCATCTACGGCGCCTCCTACGCGGTCAAGCAAGACATCACGATGAACGACCTGATGATACGCACAGACCACGTGGTGCGCCAAGAAAAGGATACGCTGCGCCACCAATTGATGAGGAACAGGGTGGAGCTGATCACTGCAAGCGCGTCGTTCATCGATCCGCACACGATTGGCCTTGTATCTGTGGACGGGCGAAGCCATAACGCGATCACGGCTGACAAGATTGTTGTCGCGGTCGGAACTTTGCCCGCCGAGCCATACGGCGTAAACGCGAACGGCAGAAGCATACTGCTAAGCGACGACATTCTGAGCCTGCCGGAACTTCCGCGCAGCCTGGCGATAATCGGCGCGGGCGTCATCGGCCTCGAGTACGGCAGCATCTTCGCAACGCTGGGGATAAGAGTTACGCTAATAGACCGCTTCCCCAGGCTGCTGCACTTCGTCGATGGCGAGATTGTGGATACGCTCGTCTATCACCTGCGACAGAACAGGGTAACGCTTCGATTGGACGAAGAGGTTACATGGGCAGAGCCGTTCGAGGATGAGCGGGGCGAGCGGGTGAATATAAGGCTGGTCAGCGGCAAGCAGATTCTGACCGATGCCGCGCTGTTCTGCGTCGGGCGCACCGGCGCTACGGACGCGCTAAATCTGGAGGCCGTAGGACTGAAAGCGGACAGCCGCGGGCGACTGGCGGTGAACGAGCGCTATCAGACGGAAACTCCCAACATCTACGCGGTTGGCGACGTGATAGGGTTTCCGAGCCTCGCGTCCACTTCCGGCGAGCAGGGACGGCTGGCGGCGTGCCACGCATTCGGAGCGCCGGCAAGCAGCGCGCCGTCGCTGTTTCCCTACGGCATCTACACCATTCCCGAAATCTCGATGGTGGGCAGAACCGAGGAGGATATGACCGAAGACGTAGTTCCCTACGAAGTTGGCAGGGCGCACTATCGCGAGATTGCGCGAGGCCAGATAATTGGCGACGACTCAGGCCTACTAAAGTTGCTGTTCCACATCAGGACCAGAAAACTCTTGGGCGTCCACATAATCGGCGAGGGGGCGAGCGAACTGGTACACATCGGACAGGCGGTACTCGCACTTGGCGGAACGGTGGACTACTTCGTGGATACCGTCTTCAACTATCCGACGTTGGCGGAGTGCTACAAGACGGCGGCGCTGGACGGGATAAACAGGATGGAGGGGTAGGCGCCGCTGCTGTCCGCAATAGTTAGGATCAGCGTGGCGGACGGCGGAAGAGCGGGGCGACCCGGTTTAGTATCTCTACGCCGACGTCGTATTTGGGCATTAGGGGCAGGTGGTCTATTCCGCCCTCGCGGTCGAGGATGATGACGCGGTTGTCGTCGGTAGCGAAGCCCGCGTCCTGGGCCGTAATGTCGTTGGCGACGATGAGGTCGAGGTCTTTGGACAGGAGCTTGGACTGGGCGTTGGCGATCAGCTCCTCGCTCTCGGCGGCGAATCCCACTTTGACGAGGGCGCCTGAGTCGAGGCCGGCTATAAGGTCGGGGTTCTTTACGAGGTCTATGGCCCAGGTATCGGCGTCGCCCTTCTTGACTTTCTGTTCAGCGGATTCGGCGACGCGCCAATCGGCTACGGCAGCCGCCATGACAACGGCGTCGGCGTCGGCGCACTCGCGGTACAGCGCGTCTCGCATCGAGAGGGCGGAGCCTACGCGAACCAGCCTAACGCCCGCCGGGTCCGGCAGCGCGGTGGGCGACGATACCAGCGCGACGTCCGCGCCACGGTCGCGAGCCGCCTCGGCGACGGCGTAACCCATCTTGCCGGAGGAGTGGTTCGTGATGACGCGGACGGGGTCTATCGGCTCCTGCGTGCCGCCGGCGGTAACTACTATCTTGCGTCCGGCAAAGTCGCCGTGTCTGCCGAGCGCGATCCGTATGTGGCCTATCAGCTCCGGCGTTTCCAGCAGGCGGCCCTTGCCGATCAGCCCGGACGCGAGACGCCCTTCGGCAGGGCCGGCGATATACACGTCGCGCGACAGCAGCGTCCGGACGTTGGCTTGGGTCGCCGCGCTGTCGAACATGTTGGCGTCCATCGCGGGCGCGGCAAGAATGGGCGCGGCGGTTGCGAGAACGGTCGCCGAGATGGGGTCGTCCGCCATGCCGTGCGCCATCCGCGCTAGGGTGTTGGCGGTAGCGGGGGCGACGACTACGATGTCGGCGCGTTCGGCGAGCGCGACATGGTTGATACTGACCTCGGATCCGCGCTCGAACCAGCCGGTGGTAACGGGGCGGTGCGTGATCGAGGCGAAGGTGAGAGGAGTTACGAACCGCTGGGCCGCCTCCGACAGTATCACGTCAACCGACGCGCCAAGCTGCGTGAGCTTGCTAGCCAGATCAACGGCCTTGTAGCAGGCTATGGAGCCGCTGACGGCGAGGATGACGTTCTTGCCTGTGAGGTTGCTGGGCATTGGCTTTTGGCTGTTAGTTGTTGGTTAGCTGTTCATATCGTACACGATTCGCAGGCCGGTGAGGGTTAGGTTGGGGTCTATGGCGTCGAACACGGTGGACTCGGCGCCGACGACTTCGGCGAGACCGCCGGTGGCAATGACTTTGGCATGATGCCCGAGTTCGTCCTTGAACCGCCGGACCATGCCGCTCACAAGCTCGGAGTATCCGAGCACAAGGCCGGACTGGAGAGCGTGGACGGTGTTTCTGCCGATGGCGGCGGGCGGCGCGGTCAGTTCGACTCGCCGCAACATGGCGGTGGCGTGAAACAGGGAGTCGGCGGCGATGGATATGCCGGGCGCGATGGCGCCTCCGAGGTAGTCTCCGCTGTCGTTGACGGCGTCGAATACGGTCGCGGTGCCGACGTCCACTACTATGACGGCGCCGCCGTAGGCGCGGAACGCGGCGGCAGCGTCAACTATGCGGTCCGCGCCCACGTCGCGGGGCGCGTCGTACAGCACTCGTATGCCGGTGCGGGTACCCGCGCCGACTTCCAGCGGCTCCACGTCGAGGTATGTTCTGGCGAGGTTCACGAAGCTGGGGGTGAGCGGAGGCACTACGCTGCACATGGCTACGGCGTCTATGTCGTCGAGCGACAGCCCCTGGAGCGGGAGAAGCTGATTGATGGTAACGGCGTACTCGTCCGGCATCTTTCGCGTGTCTGTGGACAGCCTGAACGTAGTTCGCAAGTCTTCGCCGTCGAACACGCCGACGGTAACGTTGGTGTTGCCTATGTCTATGGCGAGCAGCATATCGGAACTTGCAGACTGGCGCTATGTCAGATCGCTAGACGCTGATTCGGGAATCGGGGGTGTCGGTAGATAAGCGCTCTGGATTCCCGCTTTCGCGGGAATGAAGGTTTAGGTCGGGAACGGCATCCAATTCGCGCTGGCTACTTCAGGGCCGGCATCACTTCTTCGCAGAACAGCTTGAGAGACGACTCTATCTTGTCGGGGGGTATCTCTTCTCCGGCGTTGAACTCCGCCACCACGCCGGACAGGCTGAGGGTGTCGCGCAGCCGCGCCAACTGTTCGATAACCATGTCGGGCGTGCCGACGGCTACCTTCTCTTTCATCACATCTTCCCAAGTGAGGGTGGCGATCTGGGCGCTGCGCTCGGCGCGGTCCTCGCGGGGATCGGTGCCCGGACGGGATATGGACGCGGCGAGCTGCGAGCCGAGCCGCAGGAACTGCTTCATGAAGCTATGCTCCGGGACGGTCGTGCCGTCCTCCTTGGTGGCGCCGACGTAAACGGGGATTCTGAGCGAAACGTTGATGGGGCCTTCGTGTCCGGCGCCTTCCCAAGCCTGCTTGTACAGCGCGACCTGCTCGGCGACCTGCGACGCGCCGAGTCCGCGCACGCCGACGAATATCGGGTATCCGAGCTCGCCGAGAACGGGGAACGTGTCGGTGGTAGTGGCGGCGATCCTGAACGGCGGATGCGGCTGCTGGTAGGGCTTGGGCGTGAGATTCACGTCGTCGTAGGAGTAGAACTCCCCCTCGAAGCTGAAGTTGTCGGACGTCCAGGCGCCGCGGATTATCTTCAGGTACTCGTAGAAGCGCTCGCGGCTCTCGCCATAAGCCATGCCGTAGCCCTCGTACGAACCCGGGAAGCCGCTGCGTCCAACCCCGTACTCGAAGCGGCCCTGGCTGACCTGATCGAGGGTGGCCGCCTCTTCCGCCATTCGTATCGGGTTTCCGAGCGGTATGACGTGGACGGCGGTTCCGATCTTGATTCTGCTGGTGCGTCCGGCGATCGCCGCGCCAAGCACCAGTGGGGCGGACAGCACCGACCGCTGGGGATTGAAGTGCGACTCCGCCATCCAGATCGAATCCAGCCCAAGCGACTCCGCCTGCTCAATGTGGTCGAAGCCCTCATCGAACGCCGCGGACTGCGTCCGGTCCGGCCGGGTATGAAACTCCATGAACGAGCCAAATTCCATATCTTCAATCTCCTCTGCATGGTATGGCAAGATTACGCTTTCGCGGGCGTGGGGGTCAAGTTGGGGTATTAGATGAATCCGCGCAGGCGGGCGGCTTCGGCGACTCGGCCTACTCCGACGAAAAATGCAGCGTCGCGGTAGCTGATCCGCTCGGATTGGGCGGTCTCCCGAACGGCGTCATAGGCTTTGGTGATCATGGTTTCCAACTCTACGTTGACTTCTTCGAGAGTCCAGCGATGCTGGTAGAGGTTCTGAGTCCACTCGAAATATGAGACTATCACGCCGCCGGCGTTCACAAGCACGTCCGGGATGACGGCGATGCCGCGATCTTGCAGGATGGCGTCGGCTTCGGGCGTCAGCGGGTGGTTGGCGGCCTCGACTACCAGACGGGCGCGAATGCGCGGCGCGTTGCCGGCGTGTATCACCCGGTCTATCGCCGCGGGGATGAGGACATCACAGTCGATCTCCAGAAGGTCATCGTTGGCGATTGGTTCGGCGTCGGGGAATCCGACAACGGTTCCGGCCTCCTCAACGTGCCGGACGAGGGAGCCTATGTCCAGCCCCGCGGCGTTGTGGATGCCGCCGTTGACGTCGGATACGGCGACGACGGAGCATCCCAATTCGGCGGCGGCGCGGGCGGTCCAGGAGCCGACGTTTCCGAAGCCCTGCACCGCTACGCGCGCCCCCTCGACGTCCAAGCCGAGATCGGCGGCTGCGGCGCGCATGACGAAGACCACTCCCCTGCCCGTCGCCTCCTCTCGTCCCAGCGAACCGCCGAGTTCGACCGGCTTGCCGGTAACGATGCCCGGATTGTAGCCGTGTATCTGGCTGTAAGCGTCCATCATCCATGCCATGGTCTGCGCGTTAGTGCCGAGGTCCGGCGCGGGAATGTCCCGGTTGACAGCGATCAGGTGCTCTATGTTGATGGTATAACGGCGGGTGAGCCGGTTCAGTTCGTCCGTACTCAGCGAGTGTGGATCGCACTGCACGCCGCCCTTGGCGCCGCCGAAGGGGATATCCACGAGCGCGGTCTTCCAGGTCATGAGCGAGGCGAGGGCCTTGACCTCTTCCTGGTCGGCCTCGGGGTGATAGCGGACTCCGCCCTTGTACGGGCCGCGCGCGCCGTTGTGCTGAATGCGGTATCCGGCGAACACCTGGATCGAGCCGTCGTCCATCCTGACGGGGACAGAGACGCGCAGTTCGCGCCAGGGGACGCGGAGCAGCTCGCGCACGCCGTCGTCCAAGCCGAGCCGATCGGCGGCGCGGTCGAAGAAGACGTTTACGCCCTCGAATGTGGATTCGGATGTGGTGACGGTCGTCATGATTAGGGCCTCGCTATCGGAGATCGGGGTTGAGTTGAAGATGGGAGGATCACCCCCATCCCCGTATCAAGTACGGGGCAGGCTCTAACCTTCCCCCGATCAAGGGGGAATGGACTTGGTTGTTTGGCGCAAGTCGCTGGTGAAGGCGGCGCTCCACCAGGATGCGGTTCGCTCAATTATAGCGTCGTTCATGCGCCGCCAGCGGGCTTCGCGCTCGTCTCGGGGCATTTGCAGGGCGTCGTACAGCGACTGCGCCATTCCATCCGTGTCGAACGGGTTTACGATGATGGCGTCGCTTAGCTCTGCGGCGGCGCCGGCCAAGCCGGAGAGGATGAGCGCGCCAGGATCGCGGACCTGTGAGGCTACGAACTCTTTGGCTATGAGGTTCATGCCATCGCGCAGCGGAGTTACCATGTTGACGTCGGCGTCGCGGTAGAAGGCGGCGAGGCTCTGCTGGCTGAAGTAACGGTACAGGTATCGCACCGGAACCCAACCGCCCTCCGAGTAGCGTCCGTTTATCTCGCCCACCAATCGCTCTACGGTTTCGCGCTCGCGGACGTACTCAGGCACATCGGCGCGGGATGGGTTAGATATCTGGACGAAAACGACTTTGCCGTGCAGGCCGGGGCGGTCCTCGAGCATCTTGGAGAACGACCGCAGACGATGAGGGATGCCCTTAGTGTAGTCGAGCCTGTCAACGCCGATGATGATGCGCGTTTCGGCGTCCAAGCCCAACATTCCGGGCAGCGATTCAGGGGACTCGCGCGCGGCGAGGCGGAAAGGCTCAGGGTCTATGCCGATGGGATAGACGCCCAGCCTGGCGGCGCGTCCGCGGTAGGCGAAGTCCTGACCGTTCCAGTCTCCGCCCAGTTCAGAGCGGAAGGCGTCCACCAGGTTGAGCATATACCGGCGCGTGTGCACGCCTATGAGGTCGAACGACAGCATGGCGTACAGCAGATCGCGCGCCCAGGGGAGGACTGAGAACACGTCGGCGCCCGGAAAGGGAGTGTGCAGGAAGAATCCGAGTCGCCCGTTCCAACCGAGTCTGCGCAGTTCTTCGGCTATAGGGATCATATGGTAGTCGTGAACCCATACGAGGTCATCTTCGCGCAACACGGAGATTAGCGCCTGCGCTAAGAGGTGGTTGACGCGACGGTAGGCGTGGTAGGCATCGTGCCGTATCTGCGCGCGCTCGATGAAGCTGTGCAGCAGGGGCCAGAGGGTACGGTTGGAGAAGCCGTCGTAGTAGAGATCGGCTTCGACTTCGGTAAGGTCTATGGTGGCAAGCTCGACGGGGCCCGGATTTCGGGTTACTTCCGGCGCGCCGAGGTGATCGGAGCGCGGGCGTCCGGCGGCGGCGAAACCGCTCCATCCGAACCAGGCGCCGCCGGTTTCGAGCAGCGACGCTCGGACCGCGCTGACGAGACCGCCAACGGCCCCCGCGCCTTTGCGCGCGGGGTCCAGGTCCTCGGCGGACGGGACGCGGTTGGATACCATCACAAGCCGTCTCATACATGTATGGTAATTGCAGCGGCGGATTAGCGCAAAGGCTCAAAGGCGCGAAGATAGCAAGGAAACCCTTTGCTCCACTTGCGCGCTTGCGTTGAATGGGGTTTTTGCGCGTGCTATAATTTCGGCAGGCAACGTCGAATCCATGAGAGCGGGGGGTAGCCGAATGACGACAACCGCAGTTAGGCCGCTGACGCCTTACGAGGTGCAGAGATACAGCCGCCATATAATCATGCCGCAGGTGGGCAGCGTGGGCCAGCGCAAACTGATCGACGCCAAGGCGCTCATCGTGGGCGCGGGCGGACTGGGCTCGCCAATCGCGATCTACCTCACGCTAGCCGGGGTCGGCACTATCGGGATCGTGGACTTCGATACGGTTGACGTGACGAATCTCCAGCGACAGGTGCTTCACTACGACAGTGATATAGGCAAGCCTAAGGTGAAGTCGGCGGTCGAGACGCTGAACGCATACAATCCGGCGACGGAGGTCATCACGCACGAGGAGCCGCTTACGTCGGAAAACGCGATGGAGATAATCGGCCAGTACGACGTGGTCATCAACGGGGCGGACAACTTCCCGGCGCGCTACCTGGTGAACGACGCGGCGTACCTTTCGGGCAAGCCGTTGGTAGATGGCAGCATCCTGCTGTTCGACGGAATGGCGACGGTGTTCATACCCGGCAGCGGATGCTATCGCTGTCTGTTCCCGACGCCTCCGCCTCCGGGCGAGGTGCCGAGCTGCGCCGAGGCGGGCGTTCTGGGAATGCTGCCGGGCATGGTCGGCACGATTCAGGCGACTGAGACGGTGAAGCTGATACTGGGCATCGGCGAGTCGCTGTCCGGACGGCTGCTGCTGATAGACGCGCTGGACATGGATTTCAGGGCCGTCAAACTGCGGCGCAACCCGGACTGCCCGCTGTGCGGCGACGAGCCGACGGTTACGGAGCTAATCGATTACGTGCAGTTCTGCGGCGGCGCGTCCTTGTTGGGCTAAATAGGGCTGGGCTAAACCGGCTGACCAAGTGAACCAAGACCAAGAGACCGGCGGGGCGTCGAACGTACCCCGCCATCCAAAGAAACAGGAGATACGCGATATGGCAGAAGCAGCGCACCCCGAATCTATCGTTACGACTGATTGGGTTGCCGATAATCTGGACAACTCCAACGTTCGCCTCGTCGAGGTGGACGTTGACACCGCCGCTTACGACATGGGACACATACCGGGAGCGGTCGGCTGGAACTGGAGCACGCAGCTCAACGACCAGCTGACGCGCGACATCCTGACGCGGGAGCAGTTGGAGAGCCTGATGAGCGAGTCGGGCATCGGCAACGACACGACGGTCGTTCTGTACGGCGACAACGACAACTGGTTCGCGACCTACGCCTTCTGGCAGTTGAAGATGTACGGACACGCCGACCTAAAGGTGATGGACGGCGGACGGCAGAAGTGGATAGCCGAGGGGCGCGAGGTTACGACGGACGCGCCTTCGGTTTCCGCAGCCGTGTATTCCGCTTCAGCGCCGGACACGTCCATCCGCGCCACGCGCGACTACGTGCTGGGCGTAGCCGCGGGCGACAATAACGTGGGCCTGGTAGATGTTCGCGCGCCGGATGAGTTCGACGGCACCCTGCTGGCGCCGGCGCACCTGCCGCAAGAAGGCTCCCAGCGCGGAGGCCACATTCCGGGCGCGGCGAACGTCCCGTGGGCGTCGGCGGTAGCCGAGGATGGCACGTTCAAGTCGGCGGACGAACTCGCCGAGCTATACGGCGGCAAGGGCATCACCGGCGATTCGGAGACGATCGCGTACTGCCGCATCGGCGAGCGCAGCTCGCATACCTGGTTCGTACTGACGCAGATCTTGGGCCACAGCAAGGTCCGGAACTACGACGGCTCTTGGACCGAGTACGGCTCGATAGTGGGCGCGCCGATAGAGAAGTAGGAAGCCAAGCGGAAGCCAGGCGCTTCACCGGGATTTGTGGGGCGCGGGTTTCTCCGAGGGAAGTAACGCGCTTTACTGATAGAAGCCAAACGCAAGGTTAGATGCGCCCAATCTTTCTGTATGAGTAGGAAGATTGGGCGCATTGCTTTGCTAGACTAGCGCGCTCCTGTCCACGCGGCTGCCGGCGAGGAATACGTCGGCGACGTTGCGCAGGTCGTTGATGTCTTGGGCGGGGTTGCCCTCTACCACCAGAACGTCCGCCTGCTTGCCGGGTTCGAGCGTTCCCACCGAGTCTTGTACCCAGCAGGACGCCGCGGCGTCTCGCGTGGCGGAGACTATGGCGTCCATGTTGGACATTCCGGCCATGGCGTGCGCCTCTATTTCGGTCTGGAAGTCGCCCATTTGGTAGAAACCCCAGGCGGTGTCCGAACCAGCGGACATGGCGACGCCGGCGTCTATCATGCGCGCGACGTTTTCCATCCGCACCTGCGACGCCTCTCGCATGGCGTCGAGTTCGGCCAACTGCGACGGGGACAAGTCCGGCTCGTTCTCCAACATGCGGATGCGCGTTACCGCGCCGCCGAGCGTGGGGTTGACGAACACGCCCCGCTCAGCGATCCGGTCGGCGATTTCGGGGCGGTACACGTCGGAGCCGTCGGCCTCCTTATGGACGCCGTGGATGATGGTGTCTATGCCGGCATCGAGGGCATTGACCATACCCTGGGACGACGCGCAGTGGGCCGCGGCGTGCTTGCCGAACTTGTGCGCTTCCTCGCAGATGGCGGTCAGCTCGTCCACGTCGAACGACGGGCGCAGCGGATGGCTGGTGCGCGTGCTGCCGCCGGTGGCGGTTATCTTGATGAAATCGGCTCCCTCCTTGATCAGCTGGCGCGCGGCGGCTCGGCACTCGGTGGGGCCGGTCGCCTGGATGCCGAAGTAGCTGAGATGTCCGCCGATGATGGCGATGGGACGCCCGGACAGCAGCAGCCTAGGCGACGGGAGAATGCCCATCTCAACGGCTTCTCGCAGCAGGAACGTCGTGCGGTTCTTCGCGCCGCAGTCGCGCACGGTAGTTACGCCGGAGTAGAGGTGCCGCCGGGCGTTCTGCGCCGCCTGCACGGTTAGAATCTCGTCCGGCAGGGTAACCAGTTCGTCTCCCGCGCGCCCGTCTCCGATGCCAATGAGGTGGACGTGGCTATCCACCAAGCCGGGCAAGATGGTGGCGTCGCCATAGTCGAGCTCGCGTACCGGCGCGCCCTCCGGCGCGTGCACTGTCTCGCGCGTTCCGATGCGGGATATGGCGTCGCCTTCGAGCAGGATGGCGGCCTGCTCGGCCACAGGGCCGCCGTTGCCGTCAATGAGACGGTCTGCTTTGAGGATGGTGAATTGGGGTGTTTGTGGCATTCGTATTCTCCTGCGTCGAGCCTGCCTGCGCCGTTGTCTTCGTGGTTTGGGATTCGCGGGATTCGTTACAACGCCGCCGGCTGCTGTCGGACGGCTTGGAGGGATTCGTCGGAGCCGCGCTCCAGCTTGCCGCCGCCAAAGAATACTTCTTGGACGTTCCAGAGAGCGTTGATGTCTTGGGCGGGGTTGCCGCCGACCACCAGCACGTCGGCGAGCTTGCCGGGTTCTAGGCTGCCCACTTCGTCGTCCATTCCGAGCGCGGCGGCCGCCGAACTGGTTACGGACAGGACTCCCTGCATGTGGCTGTATCCCGCCTGGACTAGCAACTCGGCCTCATAGACGGTGTTGCCGAGCTTGTAGTTGCCCCACGACGAATCGGAGCCTGTGATGACGCGCAGCCCCATCTCGATCATGCGGCGGGAGTCTTCGAGCTTGACTTCGATGCTCCGGCGGGCGTCGTCCAGCGCGACCTCTTCTTGCGGCGTAAGCCCCTCGGCGTCGCGCTTGTGGGCGAGGGTCCACGCGCCGGAGCGTCCAACGTGGAGCGTGGGGTTGACGTAGGCGCCGGCCTCTCCGATGCGCTCGGCTATGTCTTCGCGGAAGTTGTCTGAGCCGTCGGCGTCCTTGAAGGCGCAGTGGATGATCATGTCCACGCCCGCGTCGAGCGAGTTGGCGATTCCCTGCGACGACAGGCAGTGCGTGGCCGTGAGCTTGCCGAACTTCTGCGCCTCGTGGGTTACGGCGCTCAGCTCATCAACGTCGAACGACGGCCTGAGCGGGAACGAGGTGCGGGTGCTGCCGCCGGTGGCGGTTATCTTGATATAGTCCGCCCCCTCCTTGATGAGCTGGCGGGTAAGCGCGCGCGCCTGCGTCGGACCGGTTACCTCGCCGCCGAAGTAGCCCATGTGCCCGCCGACGATGGCTACTGGACGACCGCATAGGTGCAACCGGGGACCGATGATGAGTCCGGCGTTGATGGAGTCGCGGAGACGGAACATAGTAACGTTCTTGGGGCCGTTCTCGCGGATGGTGGTTACGCCCGAGAAGAGGCTTGCGCGGGCGTTGCGCGCCGCCTGGACGGTCAGCAACTCATCTGGCAGGAGGGTCAGCTCGTCGCCGGCTCTACCGTCGCCGAAGCCGTTGTGATGCGTGTGGCAATCCACCATGCCGGGCAGGACAGTACAGCCGGGGTAGTGGTGGGTGGCGACGGGCGCGTCTTCGGGGGCGGCGACGTCGGCGGCCCTGCCCACGCCGACTATGCGGTCGCCCCGGATCAGGACAGCGCCGTTCTCTATGGGGGCGGATCCGGTGGCGTCTATCACGCGGTCTGCGGTTATGAGTGTGTAGTCGGCCGTGGGTGGCATAGCGCATTCCTCCGCAAGTGCTCGGCGCGAGTAGGTGGAGCGTATTGTATCACGCAGCGGAACGGGTGTGGGGCGGCAATGGAATCAGTTGGGAATCGGGGCAGGCGCACGTTTGAAACTATCCTGACGTTGCGTTAGGGGTCGCACGTACGGACGGAGGGGTTTTCAGGATGCGTCTGTGTAGGCGGGTGTGCTAAGATACTTGGGCTAGGCCGCTTCGCCGGTCGGCTTGTTGGACGCCAACGTAGCTCAGTGGTAGAGCAGCGGTTTCGTAAACCGCAGGTCGGCGGTTCGAATCCGCCCGTTGGCTCCACGCTCTCCCCTGCCCTGTTTTCGCGGGATGCTGCGCGTCGTCGTCACTGTTGAGGTATCTGACAAGGCTGGTTAAGCGGGAGGCCACCCTCACCCCAACCCTCTCCCTAATGGAGAGGGGGTTTTGGTACGTATCAGCCGAGGCGCCAGGTTGTGCCGGCAGGGGTGTCTTCGAGGGTTACGCCTAGCTCGCCGAGGCGGTCTCTTATGCGGTCGGCGTGGTCGAACTGGCGGGCGGCTCGGAGGTCGGCGCGCAGATCGACGAGTAGCTCTATGAATGGACCGGCGGCGGCATCGTCGCCCGTATCCGGTTCGGAGAGGTCCAAGCCCAGCACGTCGGCCAGATGCGCTAGCGTGGCCTGGGCGCCGGAGACGTCGGCGTCGCGTTCGTCGTGCGAGCGGTTTATATCGCGCGCCAGATCGAACAGCGCGGCCAAGGCGCGGGGGGTGTTGACGTCGTCGTCCATCGCCTCGATGAAGCGGTCTCGGAAGATGTCGGAGTCCACGGGCGCGCCGTCTCCGGATTCTACGCGCATCGCCTGGCGCAGCCGCCCGATCGCCCGCTCCTGGCTACGCACGGTCTCCTCGCTGTAGAAGAGCGGCGAGCGGTAATGAGAGCTTAGGAAGAACAGACGCAGCGCCTGCGGTTCGTAGAGTTCGAGCGCGTCGGGCAGCGAGATTATGTTGCCGAGAGATTTGCTCATCTTCTCGCCGTCGAGCCGCAACATTCCATTGTGAAGCCAGAATCTGGCGAACGGCTCTGTCTCGGTGAAAGACTCGGACTGCGCTATCTCGTTTTCGTGGTGCGGGAACACCAGGTCTTGACCACCGCCGTGGATATCTATGGTTTCGCCGAGGTACTTGATGGACATTGCGCTGCACTCGATGTGCCAGCCCGGTCGTCCCATGCCCCAAGGGCTGTCCCAAGCGGGTTCGCCGGGCTTCTGAGATTTCCAGAGGGCGAAGTCGAGCGCGTCTTCCTTGCGCTCGTCTATCTCGATACGCGCGCCATCCTGCAGCTCGTCTATGCTGCGGTGGCTGAGCTTGCCGTAGTCGTGGTCGCGGCGGACGCGGAAATATACGTCGCCATCCACGTCGTATGCGTAGTCCTTGTCTATGAGCCCCTGGATTATCTCGACTATCTTGTCGATCTCCTGCGTCGCGCGGGGGTACTCGTGGGCCGGAGCGACGTTGAGCGTCTCCATCGCCTCGATGTACTCCTCAATATTGGCTCCCGCAAGATCGGACACTTCGATGCCGCGCTCGTTGGCGGCGACGATCATCTTGTCGTCTATGTCGGTGAAGTTTTGTACGTGCATCACGTCGAAGCCGCGATATTCCAGATAGCGTCGGATGACGTCGAAGGACACGGCGGACATGGCGTGTCCGATGTGAGACGAGGAATAGGGCGTGATGCCACATACGTACATGCGTACCCGCCCGTTTGGGGAATCGAATTGTCTCAGCTTGCCGGTGAGAGTGTCGTAGAGTTTCATATCTTGGAAATGGTTGCGACGGCGACGCAGCAGATGCCCTCTTCTCTGCCCACGAAGCCGAGATGGTCTGTGGTGGTAGCCTTGACGCTGACCGATTCGACGCCGATTTCGAGCGCTTCTGAGAGCGATGCGCGCATGTAGCCTATGTATGGTCTGAGCTTGGGACGTTCGGCGACTATTGTAGCATCAACGTACTCCGGTTTCCACCCGCGCCGCCGCAGTTCGCCAACGGTCGAAGAGAGCAGCTTGACGCTGCGCGCTCCGCGCGTGGCGGGATCGGACGACGGGAAGTGGGCGCCGATGTCGCCGAGGTTCGCCGCGCCGAGGCAAGCGTCTATGACGGCGTGGGTCAGGACGTCGGCGTCACTGTGCCCGTCCAAACCGCGCTCGAACGGGATGACCACTCCGCCCAGCGCGAGTTCCCTGCCCTCTATGAAAGGGTGGGCGTCGAAACCTATGCCTACTCTGGTCGTCATTTGGCTATATTTCGGGCTATCGCTTCGGCGATGGGGATGTCTTCGGGGGTGGTTATCTTGATGTTGGCGTACGCGCCCATGAATATCTTGACCGGGTGACCGAGCGCTTCGACGATAGCGGCGTCGTCGGTAACGTCGTGGCGGATGCGGCCATGCGCCTTACGCAGCAGTTCAGCGCAGAACGCTTGCGGCGTCTGAGCCGCCCAAAGGGTGTCTCGCGGCGGAGTGTCGGCGACGGTCATGTCGGGCGAGGCGGTCTTGATAGTGTCCTTGACCGGCACGGCGGCGGTCGCCGCGCGGCAGTCGATCGCGGCATCTACGGCAGCGGCTATCGTTCGAAGGTCCAGGAACGGACGCGCGCCGTCGTGGACGATGACGATGGAGACGTCGCCGAGGGCGTCCAGGGCGTTGGATACGGAATCCTGGCGCCGCGCGCCGCCGCGCGCTACGGAGACGAGCTTGGTTATACCGCGCTCTTCGGCCAAGCGCTCGACGAGCTCCATGCTGGACGCGCCGGCGGCAACGGAGATGCGATGCACCCGCTCCGAGCGTTGGAGCGTTTCCAAGCAGTAGAGCAGCAGCGGCTTGCCGAGTATGGGAGTGAACAGCTTGTCCATACCGCCCATGCGCCGGCTCTCTCCACCGGCGACGACAGCGGCTCCGACAGTCGGCGCGGATTCAGTGTGGCTTCGCGCGAACATCCGGACAAACGCCTAAGAGGGGTTGGCGAAGATCATGACGCCGGACGCGGTCTGGAGGACGCGGGCTACGGTTACGTCGAGGTCGCGGTCTATGTAGCGCACCCCGGAATCTACGACGACCATAGTGCCATCCTCGAGGAAACCGACGCCCTGCCCGGGCTCCCTGCCTTCGTGCAGGATCCTTAGGCGCATACGCTCTCCGGGGAGTACGACGGGGCGCAGAGAATTGGCGAGCTCGTTTACGTTGAGTACGGCGATGCCGTCTATCTGGGCCACCCGGTTGAGATTGAAATCGGTGGTTAGGATGGAGGCGTCCATCTGCCGGGCCAGACCAACCAGCTTGGCGTCCACCTCGTGCGCCTGTGGGTAATCCATCTCCAGTATCTGCGTATGCACCTTGCCTTCTTCCTGTATCTCGCGGAGCATTTCCAGGCCGCGCCGTCCGCGAGCGCGCTTCATAGAGTCCCTGGAATCCGCGACGTGACGCAACTCGTCGAGGATGAAGCGCGGCACTATGAGCCTGCCTTGCAGGAAGCCGGTCTTGGAAATGGCGGCGATCCGTCCGTCTATGATCGCGCTGGTGTCGAGCAGCATCGCGCCTACGCGCCCATCGTCGGTATTGGGCGGGAGGTCATCGGAGGATGGCCGATCCCGGTCGTTCTGCACAATATCTTGAAAGATGTCCCGCGACGGCGACAGCATAAGCGTCGCGCCCAGATACGCCATGACGAGGCTGATGGCGACGGGCAGGACCAAGCCGAGCCAGCCCGGCAGCCTGAATATGGGTATGGAAATGAGGATGGCGACGATTAGCCCAAGCACGAGGCCGACGATGCCGGAGAGCAGGCGAGACGTGGGTATGGAACGCGTCTGGTCGGCGACGCTGCCTGAGATACGGTTGACTGCGAATGGCGTTGAGACGATTCCGATGACGATTCCGGCGAGAGCGCACCCGAGCACCGAGAACAGGTACAATCCGGGAGCCCAGACGTCTGCAATGTAATCGCCGATGCCCCATCCGGCCGCCGCAAGGATTGCGGCTCCCGCAATGCGATATAGTGTTTCAGCGACCATGCTTCAGCGCCTGCTTAGTTCATTCAGCATGATGGACGCTAGAGCGTCAACTGAATTTACGATAACATTGGGGCTGTGGAGTGTCAAAGCGAAACATGACAGCAAGTGGTGAAAGGATAGGTTGGCGCAGACCTCTGGGGCGAGTGGCTCGCGGCGTGGGGATCGGGTTGGCCGTGTTCATCGGCGCGCTGGCGCTGTGGATGGTCGCGACGCCCGAGGGCCGGGTAGCCTGGCGCACGACGCTGTTCATACCGCAGGTGGTCGGAACACTGCCGGTGAATCCGCAGCCGTGGCTGATGGGCGAGCCGTCGCGGCAAGAGGTGTTCTACGACACCGCTTCGGGAAGGGGCAGCGCGGACCTGTACGCTCCGGCGGGCGACGAGGTTACGAGCGGGGTGCTGCTGTTTCTGGGCGTCAACCCTGCTGGGCGCGACGATCCGCGCGTCGTCGGCCTGGCAGAGGGGCTTGCCCGCTCCGGCGCGGTGGTGATGATACCCTGGTCGGAGGGCATGACGTCGCTCAGAGTGAGACCGGAGGAGATCGAGGACCTTATCGGAGCGTTCCGATACATGGCGGCGCACCCGCGCGTGGACGCGGAGCGCGCGGGCGTTGGCGGCTTCTGCGTGGGCGCGTCGCTTCTGACCGTCGCTGCGTCCGACCCGCGAATCAGCGAAGACGTGAAGTTCGTAAACTTCTTCGCCGGCTACTACGACGCGCGCGATCTGGCCGCCGCCGTGCTGTCGGAGAGCCGGTACTACAACGGGGTCGTGGAGCCGTGGAAGCCTGATAAGCTGAGCAGAGAAGTCGTAACCGCGCAGCTGATCGAGGGCATGAGCGATGCGGCCGAGGCAGCCGCGCTATCGGGCGCGTTCATAGATGGGGGCGCGCCGCTCGATGCGGCGACGCTTTCGTCCATGTCTGACGAGGCGCGAACCGTCCACCGGCTGCTGTCCGGTCCCGACGCGGCTGAGGCGCGGAGGCTGATAGATACGCTGCCGGAGCCGAGTTTGGCGACGCTCCGCCGCATCTCTCCATCGGAATCCATCGAGGGGCTCAAAGCGCGGGTTCTGATTATGCACGATCGCGCTGACGGCCTGGTTCCATTCGACGAATCGCGCCGCCTCGCCGACGCGCTGGCAGAGCGAGGCGACTTCCAACATACGGAGTTTTCGCTGTTCCAGCATCTCGACCCCACCAAGACCGTCGGCCCGCTGGAATACGCGCGGGAGATTGGGAAGCTGTACCGGCATATGTATCTTGTGTTGTCGGAGCTGCGGTGAAGGCGTGGGGATTTTAACGCAAAGGCGCAGAGACGCGAGAGTGATTTGTTATTCTTTGCGTCTCTACTTTGAAACTTGGCGGGCGGGGGCATTTGCGATACACTCACCGCATCACACATAAAGCAGAGGGTTCGATATGGGCTACGAGTTCAACCACGTTCACCTGAAAGCGCCTGAGCCGCGCAAGACCGCCGAGTGGTACGCTGAGGCGTTCGACTTCACTATCGTCAGCGACATCGTTAGACCCTATGGGGACCAG
Source organism: Dehalococcoidia bacterium (assembly GCA_034420955.1). GTDB lineage: Bacteria > Chloroflexota > Dehalococcoidia > Lucifugimonadales > UBA1123 > VXRN01. The sequence goes on along the minus strand of DAOUKV010000001.1, from coordinate 69,367 downwards.
TTCGTCGTAACCAAGACGCCTGACGGGGTTACCGTCAACATATCCGGCGCGCGCACCGCGGAGGATATGGGCGACGGCGACGCCAACGTCCACTGGGGCCTGGAGCACATAGGCATCACGATAGACGACCTGGACGCGGAGCTAGAACGCCTTACGGCAATGGGCGCGGAGATCAAGGAAGGGCCAATAGATGTGCCGAACGGTCCAAAGATCGCGTTCATCAGGGGGCCGGACGACACGCGCATCGAGCTTCTCGAGTACCGATAGTCGGAGCGCGGAACCGATTTTAGCATCGCCGCTGGAGGTGAACAATGCCAAGACGATCGCTGTTTCCGAATCCCGACAACAAGCCGTCCGGCTTCTCGCCGGCGACGCGCGCGGGCAACATGGTATTCGTATCGGGCCACGTTTCGGTGGACGCTGAGGGCAACCTAGTAGGCAAGGACGACGCCTACGCGCAGTCCGTTCAGGTGTTGAACAACGTGGATGCCGCGCTGCGGGTCGCGGGCGCGACGCGGGCGGACATTACCAAGATAACGGCGTTTCTGATCAACTCGGAAGACTACGCCGGCTATGCGAAAGCGAGGCTGGAGTTCTTCGAGGGCGATCCGGGGCCGGCTTCTAGCACCGTGTTCGTGAAGGGTCTGGTCAGCCCCGACTACCTGATCGAGATAGAGGCGATCGCTGTGGTGTGAGGATGATCACTCCGTCTCGAATCTGAACAGCCAAGTGGCGGAGACGGGTTGCCGGTCCGGCTCAGCTCCGTCTTGTGGAGAGATCATCCACTCGGCAAACACAATGAGATATGGGAGCCTCAGCAGCGGAGCGGGTATAGGACGTATTTATACCATTCCATCGTCATTTATGTGAACGCAAGACCTATCTCCAAAGCGTCCACACTCGTATCTGGCCGCGGCGGACTCATCGCGCGGGCGCCCCGTATCCAAGGTGTTATCGGCGGTATCCCCTGCCACTCCCACTGCTACGGGCAACACGTCAGTTACATCCGTACGTGACACGGAGGGCCGCCCGGAGCGGCTTCGGGCCACGGAACTGGCGTGTCGGGGTCTTCCGTCAATGTTAGGCGTCCGTTCTTGGTATCCCAATTGGCTACGACAAGTACGCCCGCGCCTATCGCCGCTGCCGCTTATGCTTGCGTCTTGCTGTATACTGTGAACGGAAGCGGCGAGGTCTTTTGGACGATGCCTACACAGCCGCCGAAATATGCAGATACGACGGAGGTCGCCCATGACCACGAAACTCGCGGCAGAAGCGCGAATCGAGCGCGACCCCGATTTCGAGGTTTTGCCGGATCCGCCCAAGAAGAGAGACATGCTCCAGGAACCAGACGCCACCTACGCGCGAGGCGTCGTCCGCGCCCGATTCGAAGAGATGCGTGGAGCAGCCGTCGTCCGCGCCGAGGGGTACCTGCGCGCCAGCGTCCGAACGCGCTCCTCACGCGATTGGCTGCTCTACCCAGACCTGATGGTAGCCTTTGGCGTGGACGCGCAGTTGATAGACGACCGCAACGGCTACGTGATAGAAGACCACGACAAGCCACCGGAGTTCGTGATGGAGATTGCGTCCAAGACGACGGGCGGCCGGGATGTAGGGAAACGGGCAGGGTACGCCGCGCTGGGGGTGCAGGAGTACTTTATGTTCGATCGCACAGGTGGGCAGTATCACGACGGGCCCGTCTGGGGAGGCATTTTGGTGGACGGGCAGTATGAGACTGTTCCCGTTTACACGGACGAAACCGGCGTCCACAGCGTGTACAGCGAGACGCTGGGGCTGGATGTATGCTGGGTGGAAGGGGCGTTGCGGTTCCGCGACCCGTCCGAGGGGGAATATCTGCATACGCACACCGAGGCGGTCAACGCCGCGGAGTTAGAAAGGCTTCTACGCCGAACAGCCGAGGAGCGCGCCCACGCCGCCGAGGAGCGCGCCCATGCCGCCGAGGAGCGCGCCCATATCGCCGAGGAGCGCGCCCAAACCGCCGAGGAGCGCTTGAAACGCGAGCGGGAAGCCCGACATGCCGATCAATCCGAGATCGAGACGCTCAAGGAGCAGATCAGAAGGCTCCAGCCAGAATAAGGACCGACCGACACGAGCCGCAATGGGTGTCAGGAATGCGCCTCTGTCCCGCATCGCGCAGTGACGAGCGCTATATCCCCCACCTTCGCGCCTAGCGCCGCCGCCGCATTGCCGTTGCCTACGGCGACCTCCAGTGTACCTTGGCTGCCGCTAATTGCCAGCAGCTTGCCGGGGCGTTCCGAGTACGAGCGGCTGATTCCTTCTATGCAGCGTCCGCCGATGCTGACGCGCGCGGTGGCGGGCAGGTCTGCGGCGGGGATGTCGGTGATGAGGTTACCGTAGCGGTCTATGTGGATTATGGCGCCTCGCTTCGCGCCACCGGTCCCCGGTTTCGACATAGGCAAGACGTTGATCGAGTCAATCACCGACCCTACCTCGGACACATCCGCGCCACAGGCTAGGGTAGCGGCTACCGGGGCGAATATGTCTCGTCCGTGGAAGGTGTGGCTTACTTCGGGCAGCCAGAGGGATGGGTTGTCGAGGACGACGGCGTGGCAGCCGTCGGGGACCTGGGCGCTTGCGGGCGCATCGGCGGCGCGGTTCGGGGCGGCATCGGGTACGGCTTCTGCTCCAAGAGCGGCGAGTACGCGGGTTAGGATGCCGTTGTCGGGGGCTACGAATAGGCCTGTGGGAGTGGACAAGGCTATGGGTCGGCGATCCGAGCCGACGCCCGGGTCCACTACGGCGAGGTGGATGGCGTAGGGCGGAAAATGCGCGGTCGCGGCGGCGAGGACGTATGCGCCCTGGGCAACGGCCTGTGGCGCGATTTCGTGGGAGATGTCTATGACGTTCGCTTCCGGACAGCGGCTGAGGATTACGCCCTTCATCGCGCCGACGTAGTGATCCTGAACGCCGAAGTCGGTGGTCAGCGTGATGATGGGTCGAGGCACGGCTAGACGAAACGCGCGCTGACTATGGACAGCCCGATGAATACCACGATGAGCGCTATCGTGAAGCGGAAGAGCTGGAGTTCAAGGCCGCGCCGGGTTCTGAATGAGCTTTCGGCGGCGCCGAACAGCCCTGTCCCCTGCCCTTTCACCTGCACCAGGATTACGATGACAAGCAAGATGGAGACGGCTATCTGGACGATGTTCAGTATGGTTTGGGTTGCCATTGTTCGTTGACTCCGATGGTTGGGGTTCTGCCGCCTTGCCTCCTGCGGATTCCCGCTTTCTCGGAAATGACGGTAGAGATATTTGGGAAGGGACTGATCGTAATAGGAAGAGACTCTATTCCGCCGGTACAGGCTCGGTCGCTTCTCGCCTCTCTCCTGTGGCTTGTTGTATATCCATGATAGCGGATGCGAGCTTGTTGGCGTCATGCCTGACGGGGTGAGTTGGATCTACGAGGTCGGCGAGTATCACGTTAGCGCGCGGCACTGATCGGCCGTCGTGGATGACCGCTTCGCCGAGGAAGCGGTCGCCGAGTGGAATCGGGTTGCTGTTGGCGAGTACGTGATCGGCTATTGTGGCGAACGTGTGCCGCTGGAGCGCGAGTACGTGGTCGCGGACGGTGTAGTCCTGAGTTTCGCCGACCTGCGTCGCTACGTTGCAGACATATACGACGGGCGCGGACGTGCGCTTGAGCGCGTCGGAGATTCCGCGCACGAGTATGTTGGGCAGGATGCTTGTGTACAGGCTGCCAGGCCCTATGATCACCAAGTCCGCTTCCTCGATCGCGCGGACGGCGAGCGGGTGGGCGGGCGCGTCCTCAGGCTCGATCATCAGTCGCTCGACACTGCCGCCCCGCCGGGTGATGCTGGACTCTCCACGCACGAACTCGCCATCGGCGAATCGCGCCGACAGCTGCAGATCGGCGGAAGTGGAAGGCGCGACGACGCCACGCACGGCTAGGATGCGGCTGGATTCGACGAGCGCCTCCTCGAAGCTGTTGGCAACGTCGGTCATGGCGACGATGAACAGGTTGCCGAAGCTGTGTCCCTTGAGGCCATCGCCGTCGTCGAACCTATACTGGAACAGGTCGGCAAGGAGCGGCTCGTCTTCTGAGAGCGCGACCAGGCAGTTTCTGAAGTCGCCCGGGGGCAGCGCTCCCAACTCGCGCCGCAGGATGCCGGAGCTTCCTCCGTCGTCGGCTACGGTGATGATCGCGGTCAGGTTGTCGGTACGCGTCCGCAAGCCGCGCAACAGCACCGAGAGGCCGGTGCCGCCGCCGATAGCGACGACCTTGGGACCTCGACCGCGCGACCAGCGGTTGTACACCGTATCGGCAACGGCGTCTATGGACTGCGAGCGCAACAGGGGCGCAAGCACGCGATAGAAGCCGTACATGGATAGAAGTATCGCGCCGGTGCCGAAAGCGAGCAGCAAAAAGCCTTCTAAGTACCACGGCAAGACGCTTGGGAACGAGACCGCCAATAGGTGGCTAATGAGGAACGATACGCCGATGGAGCAGGCGGCAACGCCCAGGGCGCCGACGAGCGCCCAGCGCTTGAGTCCGATGCCCGGATACAGCAGCCGCAGGAATCGCTGAGTTCGCGAGCCGGACCAAGCGTGGACCGGGTCGGATGCGCGGGCAGACGCGCCGTTGCGTCGAGCGCCGTCCGGCGCAGCAATCGGCTCCGCGCCTGCCTCGTAGCGCCCGAGCTTGGGCGATGTCCCGTTCCGCGAGCCGTTCATCAGCGCATGGCTTCCAGACGTTCGCGGACCATTTGGCTCGCCATTCGCGGGTTTGCCTTGCCTCGCGTCGCCTTCATGACCTGCCCGACCAAGAAGCCCATCGCTTGCGGCTTGCCGCCGAGGTAATCTTGAACCGGATCGGGATTGGACTCAATGGCATCCAGCACGGCGGCAAGCACGGCGTCGGTATCGGAGATCTGAACCAGACCTTCGGATTCGGCTATCCGCTTGGGCGATTCGCCGGTCTCGAACATCTTCTCGAAGACAGTCTTCGCCATAGTCGAGCTGAGGGTGGAGTCTTCCACCATCTGTTGGAGCTGGGCGACGTCCTTGGGAGCGACGCGCGTCTCGGCGATACCCAAGCCGGATTGGTTCAGCAGGCGCGCCATCTCGCCGAGCATCCAGTTGCTGGCGGCTTTCGCGACCGCTCCTGACGCGGCGCCCGATGACGGCGCGGCGGCCAGGATCGCCTCGAAGTAGTCGGCGGTGTCTCGGGATGCCGTCAGAAGCTCGGCGTCGTATTGGGGGAGGCCCAGTTCGTCCATGAAGCGTTGGCGGCGGGCGTGGGGCAGCTCGGGCAGGCTCTCGGCAATGTCATCCACCCACTGGCGGGATATGCTGAGCGGCGGCAGGTCCGGCTCCGGGAAGTAGCGGTAGTCGGACGCGCCCTCCTTCACACGCTGGGAGACGGTTACTCCGTTCGTCTCTACCCAGCCGCGCGTCTCCTGCACGATGCGTCCACCGGACTCGATCACTTCGATCTGCCGCTCGGCCTCATACTCCAACGCCCGGAAGACCGAGCGGAAGCTGTTCATGTTCTTGACTTCTACTTTGGCGCCCAGTTCGGTCTGACCGCGCGGGCGTACGCTGATGTTGGCGTCGCAGCGGAAGTTGCCCTCTTCCATGTTGGCTTCGCTGGCGCCTATGTACTGGAGGATGGAGTGAAGCTCCACCAGATAGGCGCGCGCCTCATCGGGGCTTCGGAGGTCAGGCTCGCCGACGATCTCCATGAGAGGAACGCCTGCGCGGTTGATGTCCAGCAGAGAGTAGCCCTCTCCGAACGTCTCGGCGCGGTGCATGAGCTTGGCTACGTCCTCTTCGAGGTGGACGCGGGTTATACCCGCGTGTCGCCGCGCGCCGTCCACGGTGATCGGCATGGCGCCGCCGTGCGCGATGGGCATATCGTACTGCGAGATCTGGTAGCCCTTCATCAGGTCGGGGTACGGGTAGTTCTTGCGGTCGAATTTAGTGGCGCCTGCGATGTCGCATCCGAGCGCGAGGCCTGTTCGGATGACGTGCTCGACCGCCTTGCGGTTGATGACGGGCAGGACACCGGGCATACCCATGCAGACGGGACAGACGACGGTGTTGGGCGCGGCGTCCTGGTAGTCGGCGCTGCACGCGCAGAACATCTTGCTCCTGGTGAGCAGCTGAGCGTGGACCTCAAGCCCGATTACGACCTCGAATTCCATCGGTGAAACCTGCCTCCCCCAAGCTGGTCTATGGGTTGGTTCGCGCGTGGGCGTTCGATAATGAGTATAGCGTTGGGGGTTGGGATAGCGCAATTTTCGCCATCAAAGGCTTTGATCTATGATTTAGCGCGAAGGGGCAAAGGCGCAAAGATTTAATTCAGTAACGGTAGGCGCAGAGTATTCCATCTCACCTTCAATTTCCAGTTTCCCGCCAGGCATCTTGGCCGATTAGGGGGACGAACCGACAGGCGGCTAGAGAGCGAGTGACGACGCCATGTGGAGATTTGGTTGCTTTTACCAAGTTCTGCTCGCGGCGACTGCCTACTGGGACGATGAGCCTGCCGCCGGGCGCAAGTTGGTCGAGCAGGATGCGGGGAAGTCGGGGCGCGGCCGCAGCGACGATGATAGCGTCGTATGGGGCGTCGTGTGGCCAGCCGAGCGCGTCTCCGGCCTGCTCTACGCGGATGTTGCCGTATCCCAGCTCTTGCAGAGTCGCGCGGGCGGAAGCGGTTAGCTCCGGTATTCGCTCGACCGCGATGACCTCGCGCGCAAGCTGTCCGAGAATGGCCGCCTGATAGCCGCTGCCGGCGCCGATTTCAAGCACGCGATCGAAGCGACGCAACTCCAACTCCTCGATCATGATGGCGACAATGGTTGGCTGGGAAATAGACTGACCGAAGCCGATGCAGAGGGCGACGTCTTCGTACGCGGCGGCGCGGTAGGCAGGCGGCACGAAGCGCTCACGCGGCACGGCGGCGATGGCGTCCAGCGTCCTCCCGTCGGAGATTTCGGCGGAGAGCTTGCGGATCAGACTGTCGCGCGCGTCTTGCAGGGTCATAGCCCATTAAGCGTAGCAGGTTGGGGGATTCTAACGCAGGGACGCAGAGACGCGGAGACGCGGGGAATTTAACGCAAAGGCGCAAAGACGCTAGGGATAAGATAAATCTCTCTGCGTCTCTGCGCTATAATCCGGGAGCGGATTGAGGGTGCGGCGTAGTCAGGGCGCCGTTCCGTAGATGTGGTCTGGAACTACGATCACGGCGGCGCGGCGGTCGTCTATCATGGCCTGGTCGTACTCGTCCCAGTTCGGATGCTCTTGGCCGGATGCGGCGCGGTATATGCCTCGCAGAGCGTCGCGAACCTCGGCATCGTCAGACTCGCCGCGCCTCAGCAGGCGAGCTTCACCTTCCAACACGACGTATCCCCACCAGTCGGATTTGGAGATCAGCAGCGAGCAGCGCGAGTCGCGCACCAAGTTTCGGAGCTTGGCGCGGTCTTCGGTGGTCGTGAAGCCCACGCCGTCGCCGTATGCGCCGACGGTTACGATGCTCATCTGAGCCGCGCCGTTTCGGCGAAAGGTGGTCAGTACCGCCTGATGGTTTTGGGATACGAATTCGGTGACGTCTTCGGGTAGCAAGGGTCTGCCTCCGTTGGATGGGGGGTTTAACGCAGGGGCGCAGAGGGCGCAGAGGGCGCAAAGAGGTTTTTGTTGTAAGTTGGACCTCGTGTGGATGCGCAGACGTAGTGAGCGCAAACTAGATAGGAGGTTTTCGGGTATGCCAGTCGGTGGCTCGCTCGTAGGCGTGGGCGATCTTCATGACGGTGGATTCGTCGAATGGTTTGCCGGCTATCTGCATCGCCAACGGCAGTTCTACGCCGTCTTCGGTGGTGAATCCGCAGCAGATGGACAGAGCGGGACCGCTGACCATACTGAACAAACCCCTGAAGTTGGCGTCGTAGATGAAGGCGTCGGCCTGCGCCTGATCGCGGACTCCGGGGGTGAGGTTCATGACCTGCGGGGGAGCCGGGGACGTGGGCATCAGCAGCGCATCGACGGATTCAAACGCTTCCAGGGCCTGGGCGCGGATCATCGCGCGCAGCTTGGTCGCCTTGTTGTACACGGTTGCGGGTATCAGCTCGGCGGTCATCAGTTGGACGCGGATGTTGGGGTGGAAGTCGTCCGCGCGTTCGCGTATCCATTCGGGGTTTAGGTTGGCGCGTTCGACGGCGCTGATGGTCCGGCTGGCGGCGCCCGCCAAGGGCGCGAGCGGCAGCGACACCTCGCTGACTTCGGCGCCCAACTCTGCCAGGACTTCGGTCGCGACCGATATGGCGCCAAGCGTCTCGGCGGTCGCCGGGGAGATGTCCGGGGCGGTGAACTCGCGCACCACGCCAATTTTGACGCCCGATATGTTTCCTGTGAGAGCCGCCCGATAGTCCGGAACGGGAGTGTCCCAAGTGTACGGGTCTCGCGGGTCGTGGCCGGCGATCGCGCCGATGGTGGCGGCGCAGTCTTCGACGGTTCGGGATATAGGCCCAATGGTGTCGAGCGACCACGACGCGCCATCCACGCCAAACCTGCTGACCCTGCCCCACGACGGACGCAGACCCACAATTCCACAGTTCGCCGCCGGGCCGCGCACCGACCCACCGGTGTCTTCGCCCAGCGAGGTAGCGCACATGAACGCGGCGGTCGCCGCGCCAGAGCCAGCGCTCGACGTTCCCGGATTTCGAGGAGGGTCCCACGGGTTGCCAGTTACTCCGAAAGCGGAGGTTATCGGATCGCCGAACGCGAGTTCCGTCATGTTGGTCTTGCCGATTATTACCGCGCCGGCGCTCTTGAGATTGCGGACGACGGTAGCGTCTTCGTCCGGTACGAAGTCGGCTCTCAGCTTGGAGGCGCTCGTCGTTAGGATGCCAGCTGTGTGTATCTGATCCTTCACCCCTACGGGGACACCGTGAAGGGGACCTCTTTCCGTTCCGGCCGCGATTTCGGAGTCGGCCTGCCGCGCGGATTCGATGGCTTGGTCGGGTAGTACAGTGATGTAGGCGTTGAGGGTCGGCTCGACCCGCTCGATCTGGCGGAGATAGGCTTCGGTGGCTTCGACCGACGTGATTTCGCGTCTCCGTATTCTACGGCCAAGTTCGGTGGCGGACAGGTAGATGATTTCGTTATCAGCCATCCAAATCCTCCTGCGGCGGGATGATGGGCAGCGGTTCCTGGGCGTTTAGGCCTGGGATATCTATTCGGCCCATAGTGTTAATGATCGCGTTCAGGCTGTAACGGACCTGGGTTAGCTCAGGCTCTTCGATCTTCAGATCCACCGCTCTGGCGATTGCGCGGACTTCTTCGTTGGTCAGACTGCTCATTGGAGATCTCCTGTCGAATATGCCGTCTCCGCCGCCGCTAGCGCGCCCTCGCCCGGCGGGCGACGGGCGTGCCGTGCGCCTCGTCGTAAGCCAGGGCGGCCGCGGCGCGCTCGTTCTCCAGAATTTTGCTTCTGACAGCCGCGTTGGCGCGGTCCCACGTGCCACGATTCTCAATAACGAACTTGTTGGACTCGCGGTAGTCGTCGAGCATCCCGTTGACTTCGGGGATGACGTACCGGGCGACCATGTCCCAGCTCTGGAGCGTTTCCTGCCGGCTCGCCCAGTCGTGGACGAATCCGATCACGCAGCCGAAGCCGCCGGTCGTGTCCATCAACTCGCCGATTCTTCGCACCAAGTCGTCAGGGGTTCCGACGACGGCGATCGCCTCCTCTCCGAAAGCTACGCCGTCCACGGCATCGTCGGGCGTCTTGTATATCACGCCCTCGCCGCCTGCAAGCGTGCCTACCTGGTAGTCGTTATGGTGTCTCATCAGGCCGTCGCGCGCCTGCTTCCTGGCCTTGTCTCGCGTCTCGGCGATGTGCCAACTCAGGACGACGCGCCAATCTTTGCGGTCCACCGTATTGCCGTGTTCTGCTGCCGATTCCTCAGCGAAGCTCCACTGGAGCGGCAACGCCCGGAGGCCCTCGGTCGTTATCGAGCCTGCGGACAGGACGCCCGCCTCGTGTTTGCCGGCCAGCGTCATACCGGACGGGCTGGCTATCGAGGCGACGGCGAACTCCATGCGCTTTTGCAGCGGCCTAAGCTGGAGCTTGGCGTCGCGGAGCGTGAACCAGTCGGACTCGTAAGTTACGCGCTCGCCATCAAACAGCCTGCGGATGACGGTCATCGCCTCGTCTTGCCGGTCTCGCAGCGTCATTGGGTCTATGCCGAGCGTGTGGGCGTCCGACGGCAGCGCGCCGGGACCGGATCCGAATATCGCGCGGCCCCTTGATTGGTGGTCGAGCTGCACCATTCGCTGCGCTACCATGAACGGGTGATGGAACGGCAACGAGACGACGCCCGTTCCCAGCATGATGCGTTGGGTGCGCTCGGCGGCGGCGGCCAGGAACACTTCTGGCGAGGCTATGATCTCCCAGCCGGTTGAGTGATGCTCGCCACACCAGAACTCGTCGTAGCCCAGCCTGTCGATATGCTCGACGAACTCCAGATCGCTGCGGAGTTGCAAGGTGGGGTTTTCGCCAATCGGGTGATGGGGCGCGAGGAACGCGCCAAAACGTAGGTCTGCCAAGGTCTTCCTCGTGTGGTGGTGAGTGAATCGTGAATCTAACGGGGCAAAGATACCATAGTGGCGTGGCAGTGGCTACATTTATCGCGGAGGCGCAGAGGAGCGCAGAGGAGCATGGAATTTCCGAAGGAAGTAGCGGCGCGCCCGCTCGGTTGGTAAACTGGCGGCATGAGCGCATGATCTAGGCGAAGTTTCGGGGGTTGTCATGAGGTATCGGAAGAGCCGGGAGTTGCTTGAGAGGGCGCGTCGGTCGCAGGCCGGAGGGGTGAGCAGCAACGTCCGCAGCGTGGAGACTCCGACGCCGCTGTTCTTTACGCGCGGCGCGGGCAGCCACCTAACGGACGTTGACGGCAACGACTACGTGGACTACGTACTTGGACAAGGCCCCAACATATTCGGGCACGCGCCGGCGTGGCTGAATGAGGCGGTCGGCGACGCGATTGCCGACGGGATGACGTTCGCGGGACAGCATGAGCTTGAGATCACCGTGGCCGAGAAACTGCAGAAGCTCATCCCGAACGCGGACCTGGTGCGCTTCGCTTCGTCGGGCACGGAGGTCGTGCAGGCGGCGCTCAGGATGGCGCGGGTCCACACCGGACGTTCGAGGTTCATAAAGTTCGAGGGGCACTATCACGGCTGGGCCGACTCGGTTAGCTACAACACGACACTGGCCGACGTATCCGTCGCCGGAGATAGGGATAACCCGTCGGCGGTGGAGATGTCGCTGGGGATGCCGGATAGCGTGGCGGCGGACGTGATCGTTCTTCCGTGGAACGACCTGGAAGCCGTCCGAGCAACGCTGGAAACGCCCGATCACGACGTGGCGGCGATTCTGACTGAGCCTATCATGTGCAATACGAACTGCATCATGCCCAATCCAGGCTATCTGGAGGGACTGCGCGAGCTGTGCGACCGGCACGGAGTCGTCCTGATATTCGACGAGGTCATAACCGGGTTCAGGGTGGCGGCCGGCGGGATGCAGGAGATGTCGGGGGTGGTTGCCGACATCTCGACCTACGCCAAGGCCATGGCGGGCGGCTTCCCTGTGGCGATGTTCGCCGGTAGGGAGGACATCATGTCGCCGCTTGCCGACGGGTCCACGCTGCACGGCGGGACGGTCAATGGGAATCTCATGTCGCTGGCCGCGGTCAACGCCTGTCTGGACCGTCTGACCGACGATGATCACGCCGTTACAGGTCGGTTGTACAGCGTGGGGAACGCGCTGATGGAGGGACTACGGGAGCTGTGCTACAAGCATGAGATACCGGCTCTGATCCAGGGGCCGGGACCGGTCTTCTCGCTGACTTTCACCGACGCGGACTCGATTTCGGACTGGCGCGACCACGCGGCTCATGCGGACACGGATACGTACGCCCGGTTCTGCAACGGGATGCTGGAACGAGGCGTCCGCCTGATCGCGAGAGGAATCTGGTTCGTCTCCACCGAACACGACGCGGACGACGTCGCGCGAACGCTGGAGGCGGCTGACGAGGTACTGGCGGAGTTGTAGGATTTCGACGCGGAGGCGCGGAGATGATTGAGAGGGGTTGATGAAGATAGTAGATATAAAGCTGCGCGAGATTAGCGGGATTATGGAACATCCCGATCCATTCTGGGAGGAGCGGCTGATCCGTCCGGTGGACGTGTATCCTGAATTTCGTGAGCAGGGGGCGGACTACTCGACCAGTCTGGGCGACGGGCGCTATGCAATTCGCGCTGTGTTCCTGGAGATACACACCGACGACGGCATCGTGGGACTCGCGGGACCGTGCAGCCGTATGGAAGCGTTCATCATAGACACGTCGCTAAGGCCGCTGCTGGTCGGGGGAGACCCGTTGGCTATCGAGCGGCTATGGGACGTGATGTACCGCGCTTCGATTCACGGCCGCAAGGGCGAGACGATGATGGCGATAAGCGTGGTGGACTGCGGACTGTGGGATCTGAAAGGCAAGGCGCTGGGGCAGCCGGTGTTCCGTCTCTTGGGCGGCCCTACCCGCACGAATTTCCCGGCGTACGCGAGTGCGCTCGGATTTTCCATCGAGCCGGAGGACGCAGCCGCGCGCGCCGCTCAGTTCGCGTCGGAAGGCTACACGGCGACCAAGTGGTTCTTCCGAGACGGGCCGACGGACGGGCCGGACGGCATCCGCCGCAACCTGACGCTGGCGCGGACGCTGCGAGAGGCCGTTGGGGACGACGTGGACATCATGCTAGATGCATGGAGTTCGTGGAACGTTCCCTACGCGATACGCATGGCGAACAGGCTCGCCGAGTACAACATACGATGGCTGGAGGAGCCGGTACTAGCCGACAAGCTCGATAGCTACGCGCAGATACGCGACGGCTCGCCGATAGACATATCCGGGGGCGAGCACGAGTACACGCGCTGGGGTTTCCGGCAGATCGTCGAGCGCGGCGCGATGGACGTGCTCCAACCCGACATATACTGGTGCGGCGGTCTGAGCGAGACGATCAAGATATGCTCGCTGGCGTCGGCGTTCGACCTGCCCGTCATCCCGCACGGCCATAGCTCCCACGCTACCGCGCACCTGATCGCCTCGCAGCCGCCGACAGTTACTCCCATCCAGGAATTTCTAATCAAGTGGAACGCCATTCACCAGTTCTTCTTAGAGGAGCCGCTGAATCCAGTCAACGGGACGATAACGGTACCGGACGCGCCGGGCATGGGCATCGCGATAGACGAGGCGAAAGTAGAGTCGGAACGGGAGTTGCGGTTTTAACGCAGAGACGCAGAGAAGAGTAAAGAAAGCCTCTACGGCTCTGTGTCTCTGCGTTTAAATTTTGGGTAGCGTGCGATAGAATTGTAGGCAGCGCTATACGAGCTTGAACGGAGGCTTCTTTTGCCGAGGTACTATCCAGCTTTCATCGACGTGCGCGGGCGCGAGTGTGTGGTCTTCGGCGGCGGGCCGCTCGGGGAGGAGAAGGTGGTGAAGTTGCTGGAATGCAACGCGCGCGTCAGGGTAATCGCGCCGGAGGTGGAAGAGACGGTCGCCGAGCTCGCGGAGGCGGGCAAGGTTGAGTGGCTAAGGCGCGAGTACCGCAGCGGCGACCTGGCCGGGGCGTTCATCGCTATCTCGGCGGCTGAGGACGACTTCACAGACCGGCGCATCCACGCGGAGGCGGAACGGCGCAACGTGCTGCTGAACGTGGTGGACGTTACCCATCTTTGCACGTTCATCGCGCCGTCGGTTGCGAGGCGAGGCGAGGTAACCGTGGCGACATCCACCGGCGGGGCGAGTCCGGCGCTGGCGCGGACGTTCAGGGAGAAGCTGGAGGCGAGCCGCATCCTGGAGTTCGCCGATCTGGCTCCGACTCTGGCGAGGGCGCGGGCGGAACTGCGCCGTCAGAATCTGCGAGTCGCGCCGGACGACTGGCAGGCGCGCATCACCGAAGAGTTGCTGGATACAGTCCAGCAAGGCAACAGTGAGGCGGCGTACAAGATGCTTCTAGACGGGCTGATGGCGACGGCGGTTCCAATGTCGTAGCCAGGGTGGGGGAAGTGTTCGACGGGGTTCTCAGGATAGGCACGCGGGGAAGCGCGCTGGCGCTCGCGCAGACCGAGGAGGTGGTGGCGCCGCTGCGCGTGGCGTGGCCGGATCTGCGAATCGAAGTCGTAGTCATCGCGCCGTTGGGCGACCGTCGCAAACGCGCGCGGCTGCAGTCGCTGGGACGCGGCGCCTTCGTCAAGGGAATCGAAGAGCCTCTGCTGCGCGGCGAGATAGACGCCGCCGTCCACTCGGCGAAGGATATGCCGTCGGCGCTTCCGGACGGACTGACTATCGTGGCGTATCCACGCCGCGCGGACGCGCGGGACGTCATCGTCAACCGTTGGGGCGCTCGGTTTGACGAACTGCCCGCCGGCGCGCGGCTCGGCACGAGCAGTCCCAGGCGCGCGGGGCAGCTGCTGGCGGCGCGGGACGACATCGAGATCGCGCCGATCCGGGGCAACGTGGATACGCGGCTGGGCATGGTGGGCAAAGACGGCTGCGACGGAGTTGTCTTGGCGGCGGCGGGACTTGAGCGGCTGGGTCTGTCCGATGCGATCTCGGACTATCTCGATCCCGCGTTGTGCGTGCCGGATTCGGCCCAGGGCGCGCTTGCGGTAGAAACGCGGACTAACGACGTGGAAATCGCCGAGCTATTCGCGCCGGTGAATCACGCGCGGACGTGGCGCGAGGCGAGCGCTGAGCGGGCGTTCGTCGAGGCGGCCGGCGGCGGCTGCCGCGTTCCGGTTGCGGCATACGCGATCGAGTCGGACGATACGCTGTGGATCCGGACGGTGGCGTGCCTGCCGGACGGCTCGGAGATATACAGGAGCGAAGTTTCGACGCCCGCGGACGACCTTATGGGCGCGGGACGCGCGGCGGTCGAGGCTCTGATAGGCGCAGGTGCGGACGCTATCATGTACGGGGCAAGGGACGAATGAGCGGCGGCAAGGTCTATCTGATCGGCGCGGGCCCGGGAGAGCCGGAGCTACTGACTATCAAGGGACTGCGACTGATCGAGTCGGCGGACGTCATCGTTCACGACCGGCTCATAGACGCGCGGCTGCTGGCGATGGCGAATCCGAACGCGGCCCTGCTGGACGTGGGCAAAGTTCCGGGCGAACGCGGTCGGACACAAGCGAACATCAGCGAGCTACTGGTCCGGGAGGCGCGACTCGGCAAGACGGTGGCGCGTCTGAAGGGCGGAGATCCGTTCGTGTTCGGACGGGGCGGCGAGGAAGCGGAGGCGCTGGCTGACGCGGGCATACGGTTCGAGGTCGTTCCCGGCGTTACGTCGGCGGTCGCGGCGCCGGCGTATGCGGGCATTCCAATGACTCACCGCGACTACGCATCGTCGTTCACAGTCGTTACCGCGAGCGTCGCCGACTCGAAAGACGAGGGGGCTCAGGACTGGGAAACGCTTGCCGCCATGCCCGGAACGCTAGTGTTGCTGATGGGGTGGCGCGCGCTGGGCGACGCGGCGGAGGCGCTCATATCCGCGGGAAAGCTCGCCAATACGCCGGCGGCGGTGATTAGCTGGGGCACCGAACCGTACCAGAAGACGGCGGTCGGACGGCTGAGCGGTATCGCGGAGGTCGCCAGGTCGCGCGGTCTGTCAGCGCCGGCTACGGTGGTCGTGGGCGAGGTTGTGAGGCTGCGAGACAGGATCGGCTGGTTCGAATCCCTGCCATTGCTGGGACGCCGTGTATTGGTAACTCGCGCAAGGGCACAGGCGGGCACGCTATCGCGCCGGCTCGCGGAGATGGGGGCGCAGCCGGTGGAAGCGCCGATGATCGAGATCCGCCCGCCTGAAGATTGCTCGGCGCTGGACGCCGCTCTTGCGGAGGCTCCGAAGTTCGACTGGATCGTGTTCTCGTCCGCGAACGCGGCGCTGGCGGTGCGGGACAGGCTGGAAGCGAACGGGCTGGACTCGCGCGCGCTGGGCGGCGTCAGGGTCGCCTCGGTCGGCGGGGCTACGGCAGGCGCGCTGCGGAGTATGGGTATCGTCTCGGACCTGACGCCTGGTTCGGCGACGGCGAGCGGCCTGGCGGACGCTCTGAAGGCGGCTGGAGTGTCCGGGAAGCGCGCGCTGCTGCCAAGATCGGATATAGCGCCGCGTCGGCTGCCGGACGCTCTGCGAGCGGCGGGCGCGGAGGTTACGCAGGTCGTAGCGTACCAAACTACACTGCCGGATTCGGCGCGCGGCGACCTTGCCCACGCGCTAGACGCTGGGGTGGATGTCGCGACGTTCGCAAGCTCGTCGGCGGTCAGGAACCTGGTCGGGATTCTGAAGGGCGACTCAGACTTGCTGGACGGGGTGAAGATCGCGTGCATAGGCCCCACGACGGCGGCGACCGCTGGAAGGTTGGGGCTGAAAGTTGATATAGTTTCAGAAACCCCCACGGCGGAGGCGCTGACGCGGGCGGTGGCGGCCCACATTGCAGAGTGAGGAAGCGATCGGGCGATGGTTGGATTCCCAACGACAAGGTTGCGACGGCTTAGAGAGAAGCCAGGGCTGAGGCGGATGGTGGAGGAGACGCGGCTTTCGGCCGCCGATTTCATCTATCCGATGTTCGTAACGCACGGGCGAGACACTCGCACCGAGATTCCGCCGATGCCCGGCATCTACCAGCTTTCGCTCGACCAGCTGATTCACGAGGTGGGCGAGGCGGCGGAGGTCGGCATCGGCAGCGTGCTGCTGTTCGGGATTCCGGCGCATAAGGACGGCGTAGGCTCAGAAGCGTACGCGCCGGGCGGCATCATCCAGGAGGCGATTGGCGTAATCAAGCAGATCGCGCCCGAGATGACGGTGGTTACGGATGTCTGCCTGTGCGAATTCACCGATCACGGACACTGCGGCGTAATTGACGGCGCCCGGATAGACAATGACGCGACGCTGGAACTGCTGGCGCTGATGGCGGTGCGGCAGGCGGAGGCAGGCGCGGACATGGTCGCTCCATCCGCGATGATGGACGGGCAGGTTGGCGCGATAAGGGTCGCGCTGGACGACGCGGGCTTTCCCGAAACGCCAATTCTAGCGTACTCCGCCAAGTACGCATCCGGGTTCTATGGGCCGTTTAGGGTCGCGGCGGACTCTGCGCCTCAGTTCGGCGACCGCACAAGCTACCAGATGGACCCGCCCAACATCCGCGAAGCGATGCGAGAGATCGCGCTGGATATAGAAGAAGGCGCGGACATGGTGATGATCAAGCCGGCCTTAGCGTACCTGGACGTGCTTCGCGCGGCCAAGGAGCGGTTCGATACGCCGGTGGCGGCGTACAACGTGAGCGGCGAGTATGCCATGGTCAAGGCGGCAGCGGAGAATGAGTGGATAGACGGGCGGCGCATCACCCTTGAGATTCTGACGTCCATCAAACGGGCCGGCGCGGATACGATACTGTCTTACCACGCGAAAGAAGTGGCGGGCTGGCTAGATTCGCAGTAGCGTCGAACGACAGGAGTCAACCGTGTCAACCTATGTACTGCTAATGTCCTTGACAACCGAGGGTCGCCAGCGAATGCTGGAGAATCCGGACATCGTGCTAACGGCGCAAGCCGAGATCGAGATTCCGCAGACGCAGATGTTGGGTCTGTACGCCGTGCTGGGCGAGTACGATTTTATGGGCATCGTAGAGGCGCCGGACAATGAATCGGCGGCGCGCCTCTCTATGGCGCTGGGCGTCGCCGCCGGAGTGCATATACGCACGCTTCCGGCGATTCCGATAGGCAGGCTAGAACAGGCGCAGGATATCCCGGCTCCGGAGATAGACATTGCGGGGATAACCGGTCCGTTTGGAAACGGTGGGGACGGCGGGAGCGACGGCAACTAGAGGACCGCCGCTCGCGCGCTCCTACGAATAGGCCAAAGCCTGGTTGCGACGATGGCGACTATCGCAGACGTGGGAACAGGGCCGAATCGCCTGCTGTCCACGCTGTGGGCGCGGTTGTCTCCAAGCGCGAAACACTCCTCGGCGCCGAGCGTCCAAGACGCCGCGCCCACTCCCACGCTCGCGGGCAGTCCGCGCAGATATGGCTCACGGTGATGCGCTCCGTCTATGAACAGCAGGCCGTCTTCCAGCGCAACGCACTCGCCCGGCAGGCCAACGATTCGCTTTATCCCATATTCTGGGCTGCCGGACCCGGGCATACGAATCACGGCAATAGCCGCCCGCTCCAGGGAGCGGCGAGGGGTAAAAGCCAGCGCGACGTCGCCATCGTATAGCGATGGCTCCATGCTGGGGCCTCTGACTACGTACAGGGACGGTCGCCGCCACAGCCGGGTCACCGGTTTCATTTCGAGTTTCATTCGGCGTCGTTCCCAAGCAGCGACAGCGCCCAAGCTCGCATCTCGGCGATGGATAAATCTAGCGTGTCGGGCGTTACTGTAAAGTGGGGTTCGGAAGGCGTAGTGTCGTTGGGCGCCATTCTGCGATGGATCTCCATGTCAGCCGTCGAGCCGAACGACTCCGCGAAGCCGCTCAGCTTGCGGGCGAGGCGACGCGCGATCACGTCTTCCGGAGCGGCGCAATAGACTGTGCGGGGAATGGCCCCGGCGGCGTGGGCGATCAGGTGGAACTGTTCGCGATTCTCCGTGATCAGGTTTGTGGCGTCGGCAATCGCCATATGTCCGGCGCGGAGGGCATCCTCAATCCGGCGGTGCACTTCTTCGAACACGGCCTTGTTCGCGTACCATGAGAAGTCTCCGGGACACAGGGAGGCGCGCACCTCGTCGCTCCGGACGATGACCGTTCGCCTGCGTGGGAACGTCTCCCGCAGCATATCGCCGATCATGCTGGCGGTGTAGGACTTGCCGGAGCCGACGTTGCCCATCATGACGAACAGGACTGTGGTTGGCGTGAAGGTCAAGGCGAGTCTCTCCCTACTTGCAGCATATTTTAACGCAGAGGCGCGGAGAGCGCAGACGGACGTAGAGGTAAGAATTTACGCCGTCGCGTCGAATTCCGGTTATCAACAGTATCTAGTCATCGGTTGGCGGCGCTTGCGCGGGGATGGGTAATTCTGTATCTTCATATTGACTGGCAGTTACGAAATGCATCCATGAAAGGAGCATCCCAAGCTATGGCAATCTCTTCCACGTTGAGAGGAATTTTTGGCGTCCGCGAAGCTGCGGCGCACTGCGACATCCCGTGCGGGATATACGATCCGATTGCGGCCAAGATAGCGGCGCAGACGGTTCAGAAGATGGTTCTGCGAATGGGGCAGTTGGAAGGCGACGACGCTGCGGCGCAGAACTCGCTGTCGCGCTACATCACCGTCAAGGAGGAGCACGCCGAGCTGTGCAAGCACGAGCTTCGCGTCCTCTGGGCGGACTATACTTGGCCTGACACCGATCCAAACGAGATCGCCGCCAAGTTCAACGCCGCGCTGAAGTTGGCGGGCCAGTGCAAGCAGACCGTGAGCATGGAGAACGCGGAGGCTCTGGTAGCCGCCGTTGACGACATCGCCACCGTGTTCTGGGCTACCAAGGGCGTGGAGTACAGCGATCCAAACGCCGCCGTACGCTACGGCACGTAGGCCCTAGCTCAACAACTTGGCGGCAATCTGGCGCGCGGTAGTCCGGCGCCGGACCAGGCAAAACCACGCGGGGCGGGTCTTAGGATCCGCCCCGCGCTATTTGTAGTCCTCGCGCGGCGGGCTGAAGATGTCGAGCGCGACCGAAGGCTCGTCGGTAGCGTGGACAGCGTGTTCCACGCCACCGGGGATGATGTAGGTGTCGCCCTTCCTCACGCGGGTGGTTACGCCGCCTATGGTGAAGTCGAACTCGCCTTCGAGGACCATGCCCGCCTGCTCGTGGGGATGCTCGTGCATCGGCACTTCCGAATTGGCGGAGATTTCGACGATGCTGAGCATGATCTTGTCGCCCCACATGGTTCTCAGGAACACCCCCGGGGCGAGTTCGCGTCGCTCAACGTCGTCGGGATTGCGTGTATAGGTCATTTCAGTCCTCTTGAGGGCAGTATCATTACTACGAGACGCGGACAATCGCATGGTTGTCCCTACGGGGTCATCGCCCTTGCGACATCGCGCGTTCGTGTTGCGGCGTCAGGCAGGCGGTGATGAAGTCGTTGATCGGGGTTGGGACGCCATGCCGGGCGCCCAGCTCCGATACTTTACCGTTCAGGTTTCCGAATTCCATAGGTTTACCGGCACTCAGGTCGGCGTGCATGGATGAGATGAGGTGGTCTTTGTCTTCGACGAAACCACTCATGATGGAGTCAACCAGCCCATCGTCGAGGTTGACGCCTGAGGCGCGTCCGACGGCTGCGGCTTCTTCGAGGACTTGCAGCGCCATAGCGGCGGTAGCGGGCGTGTCCATGACCTCTGCGAATGATGAGTGAGTGATGCAGGTCATCCCGCTCAGTCCGCAGATATAGACGAGCTTGTTCCACAGCGCCTGCTGAATGTCCGGGGCTATCTCGGAGTCTATGCCGGCGCCGGCAAGGGTCGCGGCTATCTCCGAGCCTCGCTCGGACGGGGCTCCGTCCTGCTCGGCGAACACGATGCGGCAGTCGCCCCCAAGCTCGCTAAAGACGCCGGGCGCGGGATGCGCCGCCTCGACATACGCCGCGCCGAGCATCACGCGATGCCCGCCGAACACGGAGGATAGCTCGTCTCCGCTTCCCAACCCGTTCTGGAGCGTGATGATCGCGGTATCGGCGCCGATGGCGGGGGCGATCGTCTCCATGGCGACCGCGTTGTGGTAACTCTTGACGCAGAACAGGGCAATGTCTGCCGTCCAGCCGGGATCGGGGCGCTCCGCGGCGCGGGCGGCGCCAGCGGGGATAGTGAAATCACCGGACGTTACGCTTTCGACCCTTAGGCCGTCCCGCTCGATGGCCGCCAAGTTATCGCCCCTGGCTATGAAGAGGACGTCGTTGCCGGCGCGCGCGAGCAGGCCGCCGAAGTACCCTCCGACGGAGCCGGCGGCCATGATGAGTATCTTCATGCGCGGCTCACTCCGTGCTCTTGAGCTCGACCAGGACATTGACGTAGCGCGTGTCGCTGTTGTTGACGACGCGATGCACACGGTGGTCCCCGTGGTACGTCCAGGTTCCGGGTGAGGACGGGCTGTCTGAGGACGTGCCGTCGTCGTACTCCGCGGTCAGACCGTCGCCCTCGACGACTACGGTTACGTAGTCGCGCCCGTGCAGGTGCCAGTCGCTGGCCTCGCCGGGGTTGACAATCAGATTCCAAATCTTGACGTGTTCGTTCTCGAACAGAACGTTGGTGGCAATGTCTCCGAGTTCTTGGGTCATACCTAATCTCCTGTCAGAATCCTAACCCATGCTTGATTACTGGCGGGGCGTTCACCCCCATCCTAACCTTCCCCCATCAAGGGGGAAGGGACTTGCGCTTACCGAGCCAGCTTATCAGAATCCTAACTGTCTTGATTTCATGCTGACAACCCCCCTGTGGCCTACTATGATGTGGTCCAATAGGTCTATGTCCATCAATTGCGCGCTCTGGTTGATGCGGCGGGTAACGAGGACGTCTTCCGGACTAGGCGTAGGATCGCCGGACGGGTGGTTGTGCACTATAACGATGGCGGGGCAGTTCTTGCGTATCGCGGGGCGCAGTATCTCGGCGACCCGGATGGAGGCGGAGTTGACCGTGCCTTGGTAGATCGTGTCCACACCCATCACCTCGTGCTTGTTGTTGAGCAACAGCACGCGCAGCTGCTCCTGGTCCAAGTTGGTCATCTCTGCGCCCACGACGTTCTTCACGTCGTCGGCGCAGGTGATGGTGGGGCGGCTTTCCGGGTTGAGGCTGGCGGTTCGCCGTCCGAGCTCGAATGCGGCGATGATCTGCGACGCCTTTGCCTCTCCGATGCCGTGAATTTGGCATATCTCCTCCCGCGTCGTCTTCGACATGCCGGAGAGTCCGTCCAGTTCTACCAGCATACGGTTGGAGAGTTGCAGGACGTTCTCGCCGCGCGTGCCGGCTCCGAGCAGGATAGCGAAGAGTTCTGCGTTTGAGAGGGCTTGTGGGCCGTTGTCGCGCAGTCGTTCGCGCGGACGGTCGCCCACCGCCATGTCGCGTATAGTTGGGGAATATCTGGGGTTGAGTTGTTCTGCCATATCTCGATAATAGTCTATTTGTTCTGATTGTGTCAACGCCTTGAACGAGGGATTTTGGGCGGATACAATTGCCGGACAGCCAATCAAATGCCAATCGCGCGGAGGAACTGATGATAAGCCGAGACAGGATTGTGGATACATTTTGCGAGTTGGCGAGGATAGACAGCCCTTCAGGCGAGGAAGAAGAGGTGGCGCAGTATCTCATCCCCAAGCTGGAAGGGTTCGGGTTGAGTGTAGCGCGGGACGATTACGGCAACGTTATCGCCACGGACGGCGGCGACGATCCGCTCATCCTGTCGGCGCACATGGATACGGTGGAACCCGGTCGCGGCATACAGCCGTCCGTAGATGGCGACATCATCGTGTCGGACGGAACGACTATCCTGGGAGGCGATTGCAAGGCGGGCGTGGCCGCGATACTGGAAGCGCTCGAGTCCATCAGGGAGGACGGCGCGGACCACCGCCCTATCGAGGTGGCGTTCACGCGGGAGGAGGAGATCGGACTGGTCGGCGCGCGCAATCTGGACTTTTCGATGCTCGCGGGCAAGGAGGCGGTGGTGTTCGATGGCGAGGGTCCACCGAGCCAGATAACGTCGTCCAGCCCGGAGTACATCGGGTTCGATATCGAGATCACGGGACGGGCGGCGCACGCGGGGGTGGAGCCGGAGAAGGGCATTTCGGCGATCCGGATAGCGGCGGAGATAATAACGCGGCTCCCGCAGGGGCGGCTGGATGAGGAGACTACGTTCAACGTCGGAACTATCGAGGGCGGCACGGTTCGCAACGCGGTTCCAGAGAACGTGAGCGTGGTCGGTGAGTTCCGTAGCCGCAACCTGGAGTCGCTGGACGGCATTCGTCTCCAGATCGATGACGCGCTGGACACGGTACGCGCAATGCACCCGGAGGCGACGATTGACTGTCACCTGCATACTGAGTTCGTGGCGTACACGCTGGAGGATGACGACCCGGCGACCGCGCTGGTGAAGCAGGCGCTGACATCGCTGGGACTGACTCCGACCATGCAGCCTTCGGGAGGCGGAACGGATGGCAATGTGTTCAGGCTGAACGAGATTAGCGCGGTGGTGGTGGGAATGGCCGACCACGGGATGCACACGGTGCGCGAGTACGTTACGATTCCGGACCTGGTGGATGCGGCGCACCTTTGCGAGACGCTGCTGCGAAAGGACTCGCAACTATGACGGTGAGCTACCTGGGACACTGCGCGTTTCTGTTCGAGGAGTCGTCGGGCGAGCGACTGCTGATAGACCCGTTCGGCAACGATGCGGATAACGACTGGTTCCTAGCGCCGTTTCCGGCGTTGACGGTGGACCTGGCGGCGGTTACGCACGACCACTTCGACCACAACGCCACAAGCGCGCTCCCGGACGGGACGCCAGTGATGGTCGGGGAGGAGCAGCGGACGGTCGGCGGTACGACGATTACGGGGGTACGGGACCTGCACGCGGGAAAGTCCGGGTTGGCGGGAATGGAGAACATCATCTACGTGGTGGAACACGAGGGGGTGCGATTCTGCCATCTTGGGGATAACAGGCCGGATTTGTCGGATGAGGCGATCGCGCGGCTGGGGAAAGTGGACGCGCTGTTTCTGCCGGTGGACGACTCGGAGCATCTTATGACGCTGGACGAGGCTGACGCGCTCGTGGAGCGGCTATCTCCGATGATCGTGATCCCGATGCACTACTACATCGAGGGGCTGACAACCGAGGGTTCGACTCTGGGTGGACCGGACCTCTGGTACCGGAGACAGCCCAGGCGACGTCCGCTGCGGCGGGCGACGATGCGGGTGGACCGGAGGGGGCTGCCCTACGAGCGTGAGGCGTGGCTGGTCAAGCCGGAGTTTTCCATCTAGTTCAACATTCGGATTTAACGCAGAGGCGCAGAGACGCAATGGATCATTCGTCCAGCGCGCAGAACGGCCCGCGCCGCGCCCATAATCGGGCGAACGCGGGCCGCTCGCTATTGTCTGACTAGAGCTGACGGACGACTAGGCGACTTCTACGACTGCGCCCGCGCCCTCCAAGGTTTCTTTGAGGTCATCGGCCTCGTCCTTTGGAATGGCTTCCTTGACGGCGACCGGCGCGCTCTCTACCAGGTCCTTGGCCTCCTTGAGGCCGAGGGTCGTAACCTGGCGGACTGCCTTGATGACGTTGATCTTGTTGGGGCCGATCTCCTTGAGGGTGACGTTGAATTCCGTCTGCTCCTCTTCGACAGCGGCGGCTTCGGCGGTGCCGGCGACGCCCTGCACGGTGGCCATGGTGACGGGGGCTGCGGCGCTTACGCCGAACTCGTCTTCCAGAGCCTTGACCAGGTCGGCCAGTTCAAGCACTGACAGTCCCTTGATCTCTTGTATCAGCTCATCCTTCGTAAGAGCCATATTCGTACCTCCTTCGCTTTGTGGGTTGACTGGTTTGAACAGGCCTCGGCGCCGTTAGGCTTCGGCCTGCTGGAGATTGTCTATGTGGCCCTGAAGCACGCGGGCCAAGCCTGCGATTGGGCCGTTGAGCACGTTGACCAAGCCGCTGATGGGGCTGTTCATCCTCATCAGGAGCGTGGCGATCAGTTCATCGCGCCCAGGCATCGCCGCCAGCCGTTCGACATCGTCGGCTGAGAGCGCGCCGCCGTCCAACTCGCCGCCCTGTATGGCAAGGGACGATCTATTGGCGCGGATGAACGCGGTGAGCGCCCTCGCGGGTTCGGTCGGCTCTCCAAAGCCGAGAGCCAAGCCCGTTTGTCCTGAGATGCTGTCCTTGATAGCGGGCTTGCCGGCCTTGTCGGCGGCGAGGTACGCGAGCGTGTTCTTGACTACGCGATACTCTACACCGGCTTCCCGGAGGGCGCGCCGCAATGCGGTCATCTCGCCAACGGGCAGGCCCGTGTAGCTGGTTGAAATAACTATGGTACTGCCGTCGAGCTTCTCCGCGAGGGCTTCAACGGCGTCTATCTTTGCTTGTGTAGGCACTTTCGACTGTTGCTCCCTATCTAATGACAAAGCCCCAAGCCGGAGGCTCGGGGCGCGATTCGCAGTCGGGGCCGGGCGCGCCCGGCGGCGACTGTTGATGCTGCCTCGGCGGGCGGTGTCTTCGTTCCCCTAAGGGAAGCCCGCTGTCTCCGGCGACTTTGTTTATTGTCTGTATCTATTCTAGCCTAAGTTCGGACAAGCTATCAACATCCATTGGCACGCTTGGCCCCATCGTGGCGGTGAGGTGGGCGGCGCGGATGTACTGGCCCTTGACGCCGCCGGGCCGGGCGCGGAGAACGTTGTCCACCAGCATCGTCAGGTTGTCCATCAAGCTATCATCTTCAAAGGACGCCTTGCCGATGGGGCAGTGAATCAGCCCCGTCCTGTCGAGCCGGAACTCCACGCGCCCTTTCTTGGCGTCCGACACCGCCTGTGGAATGGCGTCGGGCTGGACGACGGTTCCAGTTCGCGGGTTCGGCATGAGGCCGCGCCTGCCGAGGATGCGCCCGAGTCGGCCGATGCGCCCCATGAGGTCGGGCGTGGCTATGGAGACGTCGAATCCGAGGAAGCCGTTCTGGATTTCCTGGATGAGGTCGTCCGAGCCGACAAAGTCTGCTCCGGCTTCGCGGGCGATCGTCTCGGCCTCGCCCTGGCAGAACACCAGCACGCGCACAGGCTTGCCTACGCCGTGCGGAAGGACGGCGACGCCGCGCACCATCTGGTCGGCGTAGCGCGGGTCGGCGCCGGTGCGAATATGAAGCTCGATGGTCTCGTCGAACTTCGCAGTGGCCGTCTTCTTGGCGAGGTCGATAGCTTCGTCCGGCGCGTACCTTGCCTCGGGGTCCAGCATCGCGACGGCTTCGTTGTATCGTCGTTTCTTGGTTGCCATGTGGGAGTGTCCTGTTTAGCGCTGTTCGCCGACGTGATAGGTTTGGGCTTAGCCGACCCGGATGCCCATGCTTCGAGCGGTGCCTTCGATGATTTTCATTGCGCCTTCGATGTCGGCCGCGTTGAGGTCGTTGATCTTGGTCTCGGCGATCTCTTTGACCTGATCGCGCGAGACTGTCGCCACCTGCTCGGCCTTCGGGTTGCTTGCGCCCTTTTCGATACCAGCCGCCCTTCGCAGCAATTCCGACGCAGGCGAGCTCTTGGTAATGAACGTGAACGAGCGGTCTTCGAAGACCGTGAGCTCTACGGGTATGATGGCGCCCGCGCTCTGGGATGTGCGTTCGTTGTATTCTTTTACGAACGCCATGATATTGACGCCGTGCTGTCCGAGCGCGGGGCCAACGGGAGGCGCGGGGCTTGCTCTGCCGCCTTCGATCTGGAGCTTGATTAGCGCGCGTACTTTTTTTGCCATTCGTTGTTTATCCTGATTAGGCTAATTGGGTTTAACGCCGGTGGCATAGGCTAAGAGGCGGAGCGTTATGCGCGCTCTACCTGGAGGAAGTCCAACTCGACGGGGGTCTGGCGTCCGAAGAACGACACCAACACCTTCACCTTAGCGCGTTCCTGAGACACTTCGTCCACTGTGCCCATGAAGTCCATGAACGGGCCGTCTATGATGCGAACGCCCTGCCCTTTTTCGAGTCCGATGCGCGGCCTTGGCGTATCAGTCTCGATCTGTCGCAGTATCTGTTCGACTTCGCGCTCCTCGAGCGGTACAGGCTTTGGTCGCCCCTCCCGCTCGTCTTCGGCGGACACGAAGCCGGTTACTCCGGGAGTATTGCGTACGATAAACCAGCTATCGTCATCCATACGCATCTGCACCAGGATGTAGCCGGGATATATGGTGCGCGATACCGTCTTGCGCTGGCCGCCTTTGATCTCGACCTCTTCTTCGGTAGGAACGATTACCTGAAAGATGCGGTCCTGCATATCCAGGTTATCTACGCGCTGGTCCAAGTTTTGCTTGACGCGCTTTTCCTGACCCGAGTAGGCGTGGATGATGTACCAGCGCACATCGGGGTCCGGGTGTGTGATCTGAGTAGTCATAGGTCTAGTTTCCCAACAGGAAGGTCATGACTCGGGCGAACCCCAAGTCTATGACGCCGAGGAACGCGCCAATGGCGGCGGATACGGCGATCACCATGAGGCTCAGTCGGAACGTCTCCTCTTTAGTGGGCCATGTTACGCGGTTGAGTTCGCCAAGAACGTCTCGGATGCCTCGGATGCCGAACGCGCGGCGAGCGACCTGGCCGCCAACTCTGCGGGTTACGCCCGGGTCCCTAGCCATGCTTATCGCACCTCTCGGTGCAGGACATGTCGTCTGCACCTGGGGCAGAACTTCTTCAGTTCGAGCCGACCGGGGTCGTTGCGCCGGTTCTTGCTGGAGTTGTAGGTCCGCTCCCGGCAGTCAACGCAGCCGAGCGTGATGAGGATTCTGGCTTCTCCGCGGCGGGCCATCGTCTAATCACTCCTGATCTAGGCGCCTGGGCCGAACCAGTGTGGGGGTTTTGCATTACCTGTCACACCGATTAGGCCGGTTCGGAAGCGCGCCGGCTATCGCCTGAGCGCGCCACACAATATGTCGCGCCCTCTCCAGGCGGCGATGCCGTTGAGAGGGTGCTTGTCTCTTCTTGGACGGCTGGAGCTAGTCCAGGATCCTGGTGATGACGCCGGAGCCGACGGTCCTGCCACCCTCTCGGACGGCGAAGCGAAGCTGCTCTTCGAGCGCGA
Organism: Dehalococcoidia bacterium; assembly: GCA_034420955.1. Lineage (GTDB taxonomy): Bacteria > Chloroflexota > Dehalococcoidia > Lucifugimonadales > UBA1123 > VXRN01. The sequence continues at coordinate 41,508 of DAOUKV010000001.1, read as the reverse complement.
CCGGCGTGATGAGCTTGATGTTCATCTCGATGTTGTCGCCGGGCATCACCATCTCAACGCCATCCGGCAATTGGATTTCGCCGGTAACGTCGGTGGTGCGGATGTAGAACTGCGGCTTGTAGCCGTTGAAGAACGGCGTGTGCCTGCCACCCTCGTCCTTGCTCAGCACATAGACCTGCGCCTCGTATTCGCGGTGCGGGGCCATGCTGCCGGGCGCGACCAACACCTGGCCGCGTTCTATCGAATCGCGATCGACGCCGCGCAGGAGCACGCCCACGGCGTCTCCCGGCTCGCCTTCGTCGAGGATCTTGTGGAACATCTCGACGCCGGTTACGACGGTAGTGGACGTGTCCTTGATGCCGACGATCTCGATGTTGTCTCCCATCTTGACGATGCCGCGCTCGACCCTGCCGGTTACGACAGTGCCGCGGCCCTTGATGCCGAACACGTCTTCGATGGGCATAAGGAAGTCGAGGTCCCTGGGGCGGTCAGGCACGGGGATGTTCTCGTCCACGGCATCCATGAGTTCCCAGACGCCGCTGGACCACTCGCCGTCGCGCGAGTTGTCGTCAGCTTCGAGCGCGTTGAGCGCGCTGACGCGGACTATCGGCACGCCGCTGAAGCCGTACTCTTCCAGGAGCTCGTCCATTTCGAGCTCTACCAGTTCGAGGAGCTCTTCGTCGTCCATGGCGTCCACCTTATTGAGGGCGACGACCATGGCGGGCACTTCGACCTGGCGAGCGAGCAGGATGTGTTCGCGGGTCTGCGGCATGGGGCCGTCGGGCGCGCTGACGACGAGGATGGCGCCGTCCATCTGCGCCGCGCCGGTTATCATGTTCTTGATGTAGTCGGCGTGGCCTGGGCAGTCCACGTGGGCGTAGTGCCGCGTATCGGTCTCGTATTCCACATGCTGGATGGCGATGGTAACGCCACGCTCACGCTCTTCTGGCGCGTTGTCGATCGAATCGAAGGGGCGGAAGTCTGCCAGACCGTTCGCCGCCAGCACCTTGGTTATGGCAGCCGTAAGTGTGGTCTTGCCGTGATCCACGTGACCGATGGTGCCTACGTTGACGTGTGGCTTGTTCCGCTCAAACCTCTGCTTAGCCATTTCTCCTCTTTCCTCCGTTGCCTGGAGCCCTCAAGCAGACTCGAACTGCTGACCTCGTTCTTACCAAGAACGCGCTCTACCTCCTGAGCTATGAGGGCCCGGTTTGTTGTTTGCTCGTGTTGTAAAGCGCATTCTTTAGCGGGATTGGTGGTGGACGGGGAGGGATTCGAACCCCCGTAGTCCTTCCGGACGCCAGATTTACAGTCTGGTGGTATTAACCACTCACCCACCCGTCCACGTTGTCTGAGTTAGTTTAGCATAGCGAACTTATCCAATCCAAGAGAAGGGGTGCGCGCGAGGGTGGAGCCCCAGGGGGGATTCGAACCCACCAACCTCCCGATTACAAGTCGGGTGCGCTGCCGATTGCGCCACTAGGGCTAGCCGACTAGTCTGATTTTAAGGGATGCGCGCCGGCAAATGCAAAGGCATTTTCTACGACGCTGTACGCCTGTCTCAAAGTGATGCCGGCTTCGGCGGCTATGCGGCGGCAGTCTTCGTATTCCGGGCTGGCGGATACTACCTTATCGCCGATCAGTTTGAGCTTGATGGAGGCGGGGCCGTGCGGGGTCTGCACGGCGCGAATCTCGCGGCTTGCTTCGTGGCGCTCGACGGGCCTGACTCGGATTCCGAGCGTGGTTGTTTCGCGCATGATTAGATCGGCGGCTTCAGACTCGATGTGGCTGTCCACGATTGCGCACAGCATGGTGGCGGGCCTGTTCTTCTTCATCTGTATCGGGACGAACCATACGTCGCGGGCGCCTATGGCGAACAGCCGCTCCTGGACATATCCGAGAACCTCTCCGGTGGTGTCGTCGAGGTTCGTTTCGAGAAGCGACAGCGCGGACCGGGGGACGCTAGGCGCGTCGTCCATCCCGTTCACGCCGTTCGGATCGTCTTCCAAGTCGCCCACCCACAGGGCCAGAACATTGGGGTACTCCTCCGGGTCGCGCGTTCCAAGTCCATAGCCGTGAGCGCTCATCGCCATGCGGGGCTGCCGGAACTCGGCGAGCGTAGTTATGATGCCGGCGCCGGTGGGCGTGACCATCTCTCCGGTGCGAACGGGGTTGTTGGGCGCGGGGACTAGAGGCGCGCCCGCCATGCTGAACAAGGCGGAGGTGGCGGGCGACGGCACCGGCAGGATGCCGTGGGCGCTCCTGAAGACGCCCGTACCCATGGGGAAGGGCGACGCGAATACGCGCTCTACGCCAAGCTCGCCCAATCCGACGACCGCGCCGACCACGTCCACGAGGGTATCGAGGGTGCCAAGCTCGTGCAGGTGCAAGTGGTCTTCGGTCGTGCGGTGGACCCGCGCCTCGGCCGCCGCCATGCGGCGGAATATGGCGGTGGATTGCGTCTTGACGCGCTCAGACAGAGGGGCGGCGTTCACGGATTGGATGAAGTCTTCGAAGCTGTGGGTCTTGGACGCTTCTTCGTCCAACTCGACGCGGACGTGAGCGCCGATCACTCCGCCGCGCTGGGACTGCTCGGCTGTTATCTCGACGCCGCGGACATCCATAGCGTCCATAGCGTCCGTTATCGTTTCCAGCGGGACGCCGGCATCCACGAGCGCGCCCAGCGCCATGTCGCCGCTCGCGCCGCCGATGCTCTGGAAGTAGGCTGCTCTCGTCACGTCAAACCTCGGGAGTCATGTTTCTTCTGGCGCGGGGCATACTGGCGCGGATCGCTTCGCGCAGCGTTGACACGCGCTTTGGCTTCAGGGAGCCGCGCGGTTCGGCGTATTGGGAGGTGTCTGGGGCGGTCGGCATAACGCACGCCCTCAGTCCGAGGCGCGACGCTTCCTCTACGCGCCGGTCCGGCTGGGATACCCGGCGAACTTCGCCGCTCAGGCCAAGTTCGCCGAAGGCGGCGGTTGCGGCGTTGACCGGCACGTCTCGCACCGATGAGACTACTGCCAGGGCGATAGCGAGATCCGCGGCGGTCTCGGCGACGCGGACGCCGCCGGTTACGTTCACTATCACATCCTGTCCGGACAAGGAGATTCCGACACGGCGCGTCAAGACGGCGCATACCAGCAGCAGCCGGTTGTAATCCACCCCGGAGGCGACGCGGCGCGGAGTGGGCAGCAGCGACGGATTGGTGAGCGCCTGCACTTCGACCAACAGCGGGCGCGTGCCTTCCACCGCGGGAACGATTACCGAGCCGACCGAGCCGACGGTATGTTGGGACAGCAGATGCGCCGATGGGTCGGCGACGTCGCGCATTCCAGTCTCGGTCATCTCGAATACGCCGACCTCGTTGGTGGACCCGAAGCGATTCTTGACGGATCGGAGAAGCCGAAACGAGCTCACGGGGTCGCCTTCCAAGTACAGCACGACATCAACCACGTGTTCGAGGATGCGCGGGCCGGCTATGTCGCCGCCTTTGGTAACGTGTCCTGTCATGATGACCGAGACGCCGGACGATTTTGCCCACTGAGTAAGCCGGCGGGCGCACTCCCTTATCTGCGCGAGGCTGCCGGCTTCGGACGGCAATTCTTCGTCGAACACGGTCTGGATGGAGTCTATGACCACGAGGGACGGAGACAGTTCTTCGAGCTGCGCCAGTATGTCCGACAGGCCGGTGGCGGGAAACAGGTACAGACCGTCTGAATCCACTTCGAGCCGGTCGGCGCGAAGCTTGACTTGCGCGGTGGACTCCTCGCCGGTTACGTAGAGGACTGGTGAACCACCGGCGGCATTGGGAGAGGCGCTGGCGGCTGCGGCGAGCAGCAGGGTGGACTTGCCGATACCCGGGTCGCCAGCCACGAGTACGACTGATCCGGGCACCAAGCCACCGCCCAGAACGCGGTTGACCTCATCGGACGCGAACATGAGGCGCGGGTGTTCATCTATTCGGACGTTCCGGAGCAACACGGGCGCAACAGCGTCGCCGATGGCGTTGGGGCCAGTCCACGCGCCGAGCCGTCTTGCGGCAGGCGCGCGGACTACCTCGACCAGCGTGTTCCAGTCTCCGCAGTGGGGGCAACGGCCCTCCCAGCGGGGCGATTCTGCGCCGCAGTTCTCGCAGGCGAAAGCCGGTCTGGTTCTTCTCGCCATCGCCAACACCAATCCGCGCGCCTCGGATGGCGCAGCGTCTAAGACAGAACCGTCGCGGCGTCCAGCTCCTCAGCGTCGTCCATATCCAGTTCGATCGAGAACGGCGACTCGGCGCGTACGACTAGCTCGCCGTCCTCCAAGTCTATGAGCGCGGTGTCGGCAGGGCCTAGCCGGCCGCTGAGGATGGCGTCGGAGAGCTTGTCTTCGATGTGATCCTGGATGACGCGGCGGAGCGGTCTCGCGCCGAACGCGGGGTCATACCCCTCGTCAACGAGCCAGTCCTTCGCCTCGTCGGTAACTTTGAGGTCTATGCCCTTCTCGATGAGGTTGGAGGTAACGTCCTTCAACTCTATCGGGATTATCTGGTGCATGTCATCGCGGTTCAGCGGATGGAAGACGACCGTGCCATCTATGCGGTTGAGGAACTCGGGCCTGAAGAAGCGTTTCACTTCGTCCAGAACGTTGTTCTTCATGCGCTGATACTGCTGGTCGTCCGACTGCCCTTGCTCTGAGCGGGCCGCGAAGCCGATGGAGCGGTCTTGCTGGATCAGGTTGGAGCCTATGTTGGACGTCATGGCGACGATGGTGTTGCGGAAATCCACCTTCCGTCCCTTGGAGTCGGTCAGATGGCCGTCGTCGAAGATCTGCAACAGGATGTTGAAGACTTCCGGGTGAGCCTTTTCGATCTCATCTAGCAGGATGACGCAGTACGACTTGCGACGAACGGCTTCGGTCAGCTGTCCGCCATCGTCGTAGCCGATGTACCCTGGGGGCGCCCCGACAAGCCGCGCGACGGCGTGCCGCTCCATGAACTCGGACATATCTATCCTGATGAGCGCCTCTTCGGAGCCGAACAGGAACTCAGCGAGCTTGCGGACGAGCAGCGTCTTGCCGACGCCGGTCGGTCCGAGGAACATGAAGACTCCGGTGGGGCGTCTGGGGTTCTTGAGGCCCGCGCGAGCGCGCCGCACGGCCTTGGAGATCATGGTGATCGGCTCGTCTTGTCCTATGACCTTCTCGTGGAGGACATCCTCCATGTTGATGAGCCTTTGCGTTTCGGTCGCCGCGAGGCGCGTTACCGGGATGGAGGTCCACATGCTGACGACTTCGGCGATGTCTTCCTCGGTAACGGTGAGCTCGTCCTCCGCCTGCTCGTCCTTCCAGTTCTGTTCGAGCTCATCGAGCTTTTCAGAGATGCTGGCTTCGCGGTCGCGCAACTCGGCGGCGTACTCGTACTGACGCCCGGCTATCGCCTCGTCCTTCTCTTTACGGACGCTATCGAGCATCAAGGTCATCTCCTTGACGCCGAGCGGCGGGGTGCTGTAGTTGATGCGAACGCGGGAGGCGGCTTCGTCTATGAGGTCGATCGCCTTGTCAGGCAGGAAGCGGTCGGCTATGTAGCGGGACGCGAGAGTCGCAGCCTGCTGGAGGGCCTCGTCGCTTATCTTGAGTTCGTGGTGCTTTTCGTATGCCTCGACCACGCCGCGCAGGATGTCCACCGTCTCTTCGGTGGTCGGCTCCTCTACGCGAACGGGCTGGAAGCGGCGTTCGAGCGCCGGGTCGCGTTCGACGTACTTTCGGTAGTCGTCGAGCGTGGTCGCGCCGATGGTCTGCAGTTCGCCCCGCGCCAGGGACGGCTTCAAGATGTTCGCGGCGTCCACGGCGCCCTCGGCCGAGCCTGCGCCGACCATCGTGTGAACCTCGTCTATGAACAGGACGCAGTTTCCGGAGGTCTTGATCTCTTCGACCACCTTCTTAAGGCGCTCTTCGAACTCGCCGCGGTACTTTGTGCCCGCTACGAGCGCGCCCATATCCAGGGTAACGAGACGCTTGCCCTGCAAGGTGCTTGGAACGTCGTTGGAGGCGATCCTCTGAGCCAAGCCCTCGACGATGGCGGTCTTGCCGACGCCGGGTTCGCCAACCAGGACGGGGTTGTTCTTGGTGCGGCGGCTGAGTATCTGGGTGACGCGCTGTATCTCCTGTTCGCGGCCGACGGTGGTGTCTAGCTGCTGGGCGCGCGCCGCCTGGGTAAGGTCTATGCCAAGTTTGTCGAGCGTGGGAGTGCGCGAGGATGACTTGCTCCTGCGGCCGCGCCCGGATTGCTGGCTGCCCTGGCTGAGCAGGCGGCTGGTTTCGGCGCGAATCTTATCCAGGGTAACGCCGAGGCTTTCCAGTACCCCGGCGGGAACGCCCTCGCCTTCTCGCATGAGTCCGATCAGCAGGTGCTCGGTGCCGATGTAGTTGTGGTTGAGCCTGCGCGCCTCATCCACGGCGAGTTCGATCACCTTCTTTGCTCTAGGAGTCAGCCCTATCTCTCCGGTCGGCGTCCGCTCTCCTCTTCCGATGATGAACTCCACGGCAGAGCGGATCTTCGACAGTTCGACGTCTAGGTTGACTAGGACCCTTGCCGCTACGCCATCGGTTTCGCGGACTAGGCCAAGAAGGATGTGCTCGGTTCCGATGTAGGTGTGGTTGAACCGCTGCGCCTCTTCTTGAGCCAGGGAGAGGACTCTACGAGCCTTTTCCGAGAATTTCTCAAACCTGCTGGCCATTTGGAGCGTCTCCTCGTTTCAGGTTGTCAAGCCAGCGACAGCGCTGTTCCGCAGAGTCCATCTTCCTGCGGATTCCTGCCCCAGACTGTTAAGTCCGGGGCAGGTCCTGCGCCGGTATGACGGCTTACGATCTGTTATAGCCGGCTCCGGAGGGGCCGGGACGGGACGCTAGAAGAAGCGGTCTTCACTAGCCTGCTTGAGGCTGAGGCCCAGTCTTCTGCGCTCAGGTTCTATCCGAAGTATCTTGACTTCGACAGGCTCACCCTCTCTGACGACCTCGCGCGGGTGGTTTATCATCCTCGAAGAGAGTTCGGAGATGTGTATAAGACCCTCGATGGAGTCTTCCACCCTGGCGAACGCGCCGAAGTTGGTGAGTTTGGTGATTGTGGCGTTGACGATTTCGCCGACGTGGTGACGTTCGTTGATCGTCTGCCACGGTTCGGGCTGGAGCCGCCTGAGGCTCAGCGCGATCTTCATATTCTCGGCGTCAACGCGCAGGACATAGACTTGCACGTCCTGACCTACGCTCACGACTTCCTCCGGAGAGCCTACCATGCTCCACGAAAGCTCGGAGATATGGATTAGCCCGTCGGCGCCGCCGAGGTCCACGAACGCGCCGAAGCTGCTGATGCCGGTAACCTTGCCGTTTCGGATCTCGCCTTCGGTAAGCTCTTGGATGAGCTTGGCCTTGCGCGCGTCTCGGGACTCCTGCACCGCCTGTCGCTCGGAGAAGATGGCGCGGTTGCGTCCGCGGTTGACTTCGAGAACCTTCATGGGTATCTCTCTGCCGAGCTCCTCGTTCTGGGAGGCGTGTATGGCATCCTGCTCTTCCTCGCTGAGCCCGTCGGCGCCCTCCTGGTAGATGCGGAAGCGCTCGCGCGGCACGGAGACTAGCTGGGACATTGGGACGAAGCCCTGGACGCCTTCGACCTCTACGATCGAGCCGCCCCTGTTGAAGCCGGCGATCTTGCCCTGGATCACCTCGCCGGCGTCCATAGCCTTTTCGAGGAATCGCCAGCCCTGTTCGCCAATAGCCCTGTCAACGGACAGTATGGCGGGGTTGTCGCCCGATTCTGGACGCACCACCATGGCGATGATCGAGCCGCCCACGAGTCCTTCGATCTCGTCGTTGATGGAGCGCATCTCGTTGATGGGCACGTGAGCTTCGGCCTTCTGGCCGATGTTGACGAAGAGCCCATCGGAGCTATCGGCCCGCATGACGACACCCTCGACGACGTCGCCGCGTCGGACGTTCTTGATTTCTCCCATCATCTGGTCGAGCAGCTGGCCCATGTCCTCTTCGACTGGAATCTGCTCATGGTCTTGCTGAGTAGTCATTTGTTCAACTTTCCGGTATAGGATCAGGCAGGTTCATTATATTCAATGAGTTTAGGCTGGTAAAGCCGTTCACCGTTATCGTAGAAGTCGCCGTCCCGACCATCCCTGCGTGTAAAGTATAGTTGGATTCATCTGATTGTAACACTTGGCGCGTGGGCTGAAAAGCCATTTGGGTAGAGAAACGGGAAGAATCTAAGAAGGAGTCCAAATCCGGGACGTTTGGGGGGACTCTTGGAGTGTCGCGAACGCGCCCCCGCAGCCGGGGTTGCAATAGGGGAACCTTGGCAGTGGCCTATTTTCCCACACCCTTGCAAGTGCAGTATCGTCAGCGCTAAGGCGTTTCACTTCCGTGTTCGGGATGGGAACGGGTGGGGCCGCCTCGCTCGAACCACCAAGTGAATGGAGTATAGCGAGGGCCTTGGCGCAGTGTCAAGCGCAAGCCGGCCGCTTAACCGAGTTTTGAGGACGCCGGCGCCGGGTCGCGCGGGATACCTAGGGATGCGCAGAGAGAGCGCAAGGGGCGTCCCATGGTTGACCGACCGGCGCGCAAGCGCTAACATTGGCTGAACAACAACTAGCCTAGCGCGACGCGCGGGAGATGACGCCCATGGTAACTACCCAGCTACTAGAGGTCAGCGAGCTGGCCGCCCAGAAGTTCAAGGAAATCCTCAGCGAGGAAGGCGAAGATGACGGCCTCCTGCGCGTGGCGGTCATGCCGGGCGCGAACGGTGGCATCCAGTACATGCTTGGCGTCGAAGAAGCGGCCGGCGAAGAGGACATCGTGATAGAGATGCACGATATCCAGGTGTTGGTAGATTCTGACAGCGCTCCCCTGCTGGACGGCGCTTCCATAGACTACATGGAAGGGCTGATGCGGAGCGGCTTCGTCATCAGCAACCCGAACTTCCAGCCGGCCGGCGGCGGGTGCGCGTGCGGCGGCCACGGTGGTGGCGGCGGGTGCGGATGCGGCGGCGGGGGCGGAGGATGCGGATGCGGCGGCCACGGCGGTGGCGGCGGGTGCGCGTGCGGCGGCCACTGACCCGAATCGCTCAAGATGGGCTAATTCTCGAAAGCGGAGCGGATGAACTCGCTCCGCTTTTGATTTTGGAGCGGCGAGCTGATCTTCCAATTCTTTGGTCTGCTGCGGGATGACCCCGCGACCGGGCTGGCCTATCTCGGCGCTGTGATCGCGGCGCTGCTGGTGGGAATCACGGTGCACGAGTTCAGCCACGCATGGGCGGCGACGTCTCTGGGAGACGGCACTGCGCGCTCGCTGGGGCGGTTGTCTCTGAACCCGGCGCGACACCTGGACCCCTTGGGGAGCGCGCTGCTTCTTCTGGCGGGCTTCGGCTGGGGAAAGCCTGTGCCGGTGAACCCGGGGGTTCTTCGGGCGGGGGCGCGTCCCGGCATGGCGCTGGTCTCGCTAGCGGGGCCGGTGTCGAACGTCGTAGCGGCATTGGCGTTCGGGGCGGCCCTGAGGATGGGCGCCGCCGAATCGCTGCCCGCATTCTCCATCGGGAGCATTGACGGAGCGGCGCTGGTTGGAGTCGCCTTGGGACTGCTGGTGCAGATTAACCTGGTTCTTGCGGTTCTGAACCTGATTCCGATTGCGCCACTGGACGGATTCAAGGTCGCTCTGGGGCTGCTGCCGCCGGGCGCGGCGCGATCGTTCGGGCGCCTCGAGCCGTATGGGCCGCTGATTCTGCTGGGCCTGATCGTGATAGAGTACCTGCCGGGCAACTTCGGCATTCTGTCCGGCGCGCTCTGGCCGGTAGTGAGAACGCTTACGGATGTGATTGTCGGATAGAGCCTGTGGTAGGCTGTTTAGTGAAATGACGCTGCACAGATTGGGCTGCATACATTAGTAATGAGAGTGAGGCTCCAAGTTGGAACGAATAACGATAGTTGGAGTCGGACCGATAGGCGTTTCGATAGGACAGTCCCTAATGAAGCGCAAACTCAGCAACACGGAGGTTGTGATCACGTCGGGCGACCGCGCGGTGATGTCGGCCGTGGGTAAGCTGGAAGCGGCGCACAGGACGGTAGGCGGCCTGAGACAGGCCGTAGAGGGCGCTCAGATGATCATCCTCGACGCCCCGCTCGGCGAAATGCGCGAGCTTATGGACGCGATCGGCCCGTCCGTCGAATCCGGCGCGGTGGTGACGGATACGACGAGCGTGAAAGGCCCAGTCATAGGCTGGGCGAAGGAGTATCTGCCGTCTGACGCCAACTTCGTAGGCGGACACCCCCTGCTGAAGCGCGCGCCCGTGTCTTTGGAGGAGGCCGACCCGGCTATATTCGCCGGCGGGAAGTACACCGTAACCCCTTCGGACGACGCGGACGAACAGTCTATCAGGACGGTGGTTGGGCTGGTCGAAGCGCTAGGCGCCAGTCCCATCTTTCTGGATCCGTCTGAGCACGACTCTTACGCGGCGGCAATGCACCATCTTCCGGTCGTGATGTCGGCGGCATTCGTGAACTCGACCGCGGGCAGCGACGGATGGCGCGAGATGCACCAGCTCGCCGAATCGCAGTTCGATTCCTTCGGGAGACACGCGGCGAACGATCCACTGGACAACGAGGCTATGTGCCTGGCGGAGCCCGAAGCGCTGGCGCACTGGATAGACCAGCTCATTCTGGAGCTGTACAACTTCAGAAACGAGATCAAGGACGGTCGCGATGAGCTTGTGGAGCGATTCGTGGCGGCGTGGGAGCATCGCGCGCGGTGGGAGGCTGACGCGGTCGTTCCGAGGGATGGGGTGAGGATACCAAGCGCGGGTGAGTCCATAGCGAGCGCGATGCTTGGCGAGAAGTTGGCTGAGCGGCTCGGCGCGATGCGCCGCCGAGAGGAGCAGCCGGATACGACGTACAGGTTTAGGAGATAACAAGCCAGACGCTTGACCGTTATGTGTGATGCGGGGTTGTCTGTGGGTTCGGGGCGATTAGGGGCTGCAGCTGGTTAGTGGCAACCCTTGCGGTTGCCTGATTCGAGTGACTGGATGACTAGGAGTGGAATCATATGAATCGGGCAGTACGGCACAGTTCACGGCTGGAGGGGACGGTAGTTCCTCCGGGGGACAAGTCTATTTCGCACCGGGCCGCGCTGCTGAACGCGATCGCGGACGGCGATGCGGTAATCTCGAATTTCTGCGTGGGCGACGACCGCAGCTCGATGCTTGGCTGCCTGCGCGGGCTGGGCGTGGAGATCGAGGAGCGCGACGCCGAGACGGGCGTGTATCACGTGTCCGGCAGGGGCAAACTCGGGCTGATCGAACCTTCGGACTACCTATACTCCGGCAACAGCGGGACGACGATGCGGCTTGTCTCAGGCCTGCTCGCGGCGCAGGACTTCTTCAGCGTCATCACTGGCGATTCGTCACTGCGGGGGCGGCCGATGAAGCGCATCCTGCTGCCACTGGAGCTTATGGGAGCGCAGGTGATGGGGCGCGGCGGCGGCTCGCTCGCTCCGCTCGCGTTTAACGGGGGCGGCCTAAAAGGCATCGAGTACGAGATGCCGGTCGCCAGCGCTCAGCTGAAGTCTTGCATCCTAATCGCCGGTCTGTACGCGGATGGGGAGACTTCGGTCATCCAGCCGGCTGAGTCGCGCGACCACACGGAGCGCATGATGGCGGCGATGGGAGTAGATATAGAGAAGGAAGGGCTGCGGGTTACAGTGCGTCCGTCGGAGTTGAAGTCTATGGACGTGCAGGTGCCGTCGGACATCAGCGGCGCGGCGTTCTGGCTGGTCGCGGGCGCGGCGCACCCGAACGCGCAGGTCAGGGTCAGGGGCGTGGGCATCAACCCGTCGCGCACGGGCGTGCTGGACGTGCTGAATGAGATGGGCGCGAACATCCGCATGGAGAACGTGCGCGAGGACGCCAACGAGCCGTCCGCCGACCTGATCGCGGAGTCGAGCGACTTGCGCGGCATAGACATAGGGGGCGACATCATCCCCCGCGTGATAGACGAGCTGCCGGTACTGGCGATGGCGGCGTCGCAAGCGTCGGGTCGAACGACGATCAGGGACGCGGCGGAGCTGCGCGTCAAGGAGTCGGACCGGATTTCGGCTACGGCGGAGGGGTTGGCCGCCCTCGGCGCGACGGTGCGCGAGACGGACGACGGCATGATGATAGAGGGAGGCGCGAAGCTGTCCGGCGCGGAGGTGGTGAGCCACGGAGACCACCGGATCGCGATGGCGATGGCGGTAGCGGGCCTGGTAGCCGACGGCGAGACTGTCATCGGCGACTCGGACGCCGCGGACGTGTCTTACCCTTCGTTCTGGCAGACGCTGGATGGGGTGAGGGAGTAAGAGGAGATAGGCGTGGCTGGTTGAATCATGACTGAAACCAACGCGCCAAGACTCTTCGTAATCTCAGGCCCGTCCGGCGTGGGCAAGGATGCGGTAATCGGCGGGCTGAAGGCGCGAGCGCTTCCCTGTTACTTCGTGGTAACCGCCACCACACGTCCCGCCCGGACAGGCGAGCGAGACGGCGTTGATTATATCTTCATCACCCGACCCGACTTCGAGAGTATGATCGCCGAGGGTGAACTGCTGGAGTGGGCCGAGGTGTATGGCAACCTATACGGCGTCCCCAAGTCTCAGGTTGCTGACGCGCTGGGGCGCGGCGACGATGTGGTCCTGAAGATAGACGTACAAGGCGCGCGGACCGTGCGGGAGATGTTTCCTGAAGCTACGCTCATCTTCCTGGAGCCGCCGGACGTCGAAACTCTGGCAAGGCGACTGGACAAGCGCGGAACGGAGGCAGGGAAGGCGCTGCGAGTCAAGCTGGATGCGGCGCGGGCGGAGTTGGAGGATGCGGCGTGGTTCGATCATCGCGTAGTCAACGCCGACGGGATGCTGGACGCGGCGGTGGCTGAGGTCGAGGAGATCGTCAGTCGGCGATAGTAGGCAGCGACAATTGGCGGCGATTACGAGTCAGAAGGCTAGAGCCAAGGGGGGAGCGCAGATGGATATGGATATGGACCAAGCGCTATCTAACGTCAGAGTATTGGATCTGACGCACGTTCAGGCGGGGCCGTCTTGCGCGCAGATGCTCGGCTTTCTGGGGGCGGACGTCATCAAGGTCGAAGATACGCGCGGCGGCGACAGCACACGCAGCGACCTGGCGCATCGAGAGGACTCGGACAGCGTATATTTTCTGATTTTCAACAACAACAAGCGGGCCATCACGCTAGACCTGAAGACCGACAAGGGCAAGGAGATGTTCCAGGGGCTGGTCAAGTGGGCGGACGTGCTGGTGGAAAACTTCTCTCCCGGTATGCTGGACCGGCTCGGCATGGGATGGGAAGTCTTGCGCGAGCTCAACCCGCGCCTGATCTACGCGACTATCAAAGGGTTCGGCACCTACGGGCCCTACGCCAACTACAAGGGATATGAGTTCGTGGCGCAGGCCGTCGGCGCGGCTATGGCGACGACAGGCTACGAGGACAGGCCGCCGGTGATGGTAACTCCGGGCGTCGGCGACTCCGGCAGCGGGCTGCACGCGGCGATCGGCATCTTGGCCGCGCTTCACAAGCGGGAGCGCACCGGCGAAGGGCAGATGGTGGAAGTCTCGATGCAGGACTCAGTGGTCAACCTGATGCGCATGTTCCTGACGCGGACGCTGGGGCACGGCATAGACTATGTTCGGACGGGGCATCTGGGGCCGCGAGGCGCGCCGATGGTCTATCCGTGCGCACCGGGCGGACCGAACGATTACGTTATGATCCATCCGCGCGGCGACGGCTGGGACATGATGCTGGCGGCGATGGATCGCGCGGACCTGATAGGCGACCCGCGCTTCGACGACGAGGACGAGAGGATGCGAAACGTCGAGGCCGCGACGGAGGTGATCACCGAGTGGACTTCGGCGCGCACCAAGTGGGAGGCGATGGAGACGCTGGCGGAGGCGGGTGTCCTCGCGGGCGCGACCATAGGCGCGGCTGAGGCGCTCGAGAACGAGCACTTGATAGCGCGCGAGATGATAGTGGAAGTGGAAGACCCGGTCCGGGGCGACTACCGAATGGTGGGCATACCTATCAAGCTCTCGGACGAGGCGAACAAGGTTACGCGCGCGCCGCGCTACTCCGAGCACACGGACGAGACGCTGATGACGATATTAGGTTGCTCGCCGGAGGAAGTGGCGGAGATGCGGCGGGCGGGAGTTATCGTCTGACTAGACCGTTCGCGCTTCCAGCCATTCCAGGTCAACTTCTATGCCGAAGCCGGGGGCATCGCTCGGCTTCACGTAGCCGTCTTTGATGATGGGGGTGCCAGGAAGCAGCGCCATCTCTTCGAGCGGCACGCCCGGAGGAGCCACGCCCTCGGAGCGCTCGCCCCAAGCCACCACGGGCATGGCGTATGCAAGGTGCTGGCCGTAGGGGTAGTTCATTCCGCCGTGTCCGATGACGGTTACGCCGTGCGCTTCGGCGATGTGGCAGATGCGGACGCTGGCGGTCATACCGCCGCACCAGGCGATGTCCGGCTGGAGGATGTCCACGAGTCCCTGCCCCGCTGCGAGCGCGAACGGGTGGATCGTGTACCAGTGCTCGCCGGTCGCCAACGTTTGATGCGGGACGCGTTGTCGCACCTTTATGTAGCTGTCCAAATCTTCGGGCAGCAGGTAGTCTTCGAGCCACTTGATGCGATACGGCCTCAGAGCTTCCGATAGTCGCACGATGTACTCGGTGTTTAGCGACATCCACGAGTCAACCGCAATCTCCACGTCAGGCCCAACCTGCTCGCGGGTTCGGGCTACAAGTTCTTCGTCCTTGCGGATGCCTTCTATGCCGTCTTCGGGTCCGTGCCGCACGAACAGTTTGACTGCCTTGAAACCGAGTTCTATGAACCAGTCTATGTAGTTTTCAGTCCCATAGGTCAGCATCGTGTTGGAGGCGTAGCAGAATATCTTGTCCTTGACCGGACCGCCGAGAAGTTCGTACACGGGGATGCCGAGCAGTTTGCCCTTCAGGTCCCACAGCGCGTTGTCCACCGCGCTGATAGCGTAGCTGGTGAGTCCGTCAGCGCCGTATGGGGAGGCGGCGCGACGCATCAGATCCCAATGCTTGTCTATCGCCATCGCGTTCTGTCCTTGGAGCAGCGGCGCGAAGTGATCGTTGACGATGGACAGGACGGGGCCGCTCATAGCGGTCAGACCCAGACCCCACGTGCCGTCATCGGCAGTTGCGACTACGGCCGTTCGTCCCCACGGCGCGCTCCAGCCGCGGTCTGGGAACTCGGCGTCGTAGCGCGCCATAGGGCTGGTGAAGTGGCCGGCTCCCGGTATGGCGGGGACGCGAGGTTCGGTCTTGCGCGGCGGGGTTAGTTCGATGCCGACGGCGCGGATGGATTTGATGTTCAAGGTCTGCCTCTCCGGTTCTCGTGGTTCGATGGGCGCTCAGATTCTTCGAGGTCGTCGCTCAGCCAGCCTGCAAATCAGCCACCATGCCAGTGAGCATCTCCTCGTCTTCGCCGGTGGGGGTGGCTATATCGAAGCTGATGGACGTGGCGTAGTCGCCGTGCGCCGCCTTGAGCTTGTCCACAATCTCATCGTGGGTTCCGACTACGGCGAAGGTTTCCAGCATGTCGTCGGTGATCTGGGCGGGCATTTCCCCCCAACGGTTGTCAACAGACATGCGGTACAGGCGCGCGGCAGTGTCTTCCCAGCCGTGCGCGCTCATCACGCCCTCATAGCTGCGGGTGGATGCGTAGAACGAGATCTGGCCCTTGACGCCGGGCTTCTTCGACTCCACTTCTTCTTCAGTCGCGCCGGTGATGATGAAGCCGCCGGCGTTTATCTCGAAGTCGTCCAGAGAGCGGCCAGCGCGGCGGGCGCCTATTTCGATGTTGGGGATGATTACGTCCCGCGTGTACTTGGGGGTGCAAAAGCCGTGCAGCAACACGCCGTCGCAGACTTCTCCGGCGACTTGCAGCATGTACGGGTTGACGGCTGAGACGAAGACCTTTATGTCCGGCTTCTCGATGGGGCCGGGGTTGAAGAAGGGTGGCATCAAGTTGAAGTCGAAGTGGTCTCCGTGGAACTTTACGGGGGTCTGGGTCTGCCAAGCGTTCCAGACGTGGCGCAGCGCCTGGATGTACTCGCGCATACGTGGCGCGGGCGCAGACCAGTTCATTCCGAAGCGGCGCACGATGTGGCCGCGCACCTGGCTGCCTAGTCCGAGCGTAAAGCGCCCGCCGGACATTGCCTGCAAGTCCCACGCGATGTATGCGACATCCATGGGGCTGCGGGCGAATGCGAGGGCGATGGAGGTTCGGAGGTCGACTTTCTGGGTGTGCTCAGCCGCGATGGCAAGAGGTAGGAAGGGGTTGTGGTTGGTCTCGGATGAGCTGTACGTGTCGAACCCGATCCGCTCCGCGCGTCTCGCGGACGCGGCGATCTGCTGTGGGCTGCGTCCATCCAATCTTGAGCCGACTTTCACTTGCGCCGCTCCTTATATGCTGTGGGTGTCTTACGCGCGCCGCTCCCGGCGCCGCGTATGTTTCGATGCAATGGGGATGATAGGCGAATCGCGCGCGGTTGACAAGACGGGGCGAGCGTTCCAGACTAACCCATACCTGAGCGCTACGGCGCAAGACTCACCCTGAAAGACGCGCGGAGGCGACGATGGCGAGCGACATTGGCACAGACGAAATCGGCCTGTTCGAGGCGATCTATTCGCAGCGGGCGATACGCTACTTCAAGCCGGACGACGTGCCGGACGAT
The DNA here is from genome assembly GCA_034420955.1 of Dehalococcoidia bacterium. Lineage (GTDB taxonomy): Bacteria > Chloroflexota > Dehalococcoidia > Lucifugimonadales > UBA1123 > VXRN01. The sequence goes on along the minus strand of DAOUKV010000001.1, from coordinate 24,731 downwards.
ATGATTCACAAGCTAATCGAGGCGGGGACGAAGGCGCCCAGCGGCGGCAACCGCCAGGGCTGGAAGTTCCTGGTAATCCGCGACCCGGCGCTGAAGGCGAAGATAGGCGAGTACTACGAGGACGGCTGGGAGCACGCCTACGGCGGGGCGACTTCGGAACCGAGCGAACTGCTTCTGCACGTCCGCCGGTCGGCTGATCATCTAGCGCGCACTATCGGACAGGCGCCTGTGCTGCTGATGGCGTGCATCGAACACGACGGCGGCCCATCCACGATAGGAAGAGGCGGTTCGATATTCCCGTCGGTCCAGAATATGCTGCTTGCCGCGCTCGGCATGGGCCTGGGAAGCTGCCTGACGAGTCTGCACAAGCGACACGAGGACGAGATCAAGGAATTGCTGGGGATACCTGAGAATGTGGAGACGGCGGCGCTGCTGCCGGTGGGCTTCCCCGCCGACAACGCGCGGTACGGGCCTACGAGGCGCGCGCCGGTAGAGGAGGTAACGTACAGGGATAGGTGGGGGGAGTCTTACGCCTAACCTGCGAAGTCCCTTCCCCTTGACGGGGGAAGGGACTTCGCCACGCGCTCGATAGCTGTGTGCTATACTCTGTCGGGTTTCAACCATCAATTCGATCAGGAGACGCGGCATGTCATACGAGTTCATCACATATGAACAGAAGGGGCGCATCACCTACGTTACGATCAACCGCCCGGAACGTCTGAACGCGCTGCATCCGCCGGCTAACGCGGAGCTTAACGACGCCTTCACACGCTTCAACGACGACCCGGACGCATGGGTCGCCATCCTGACGGGTACGGGAGAGCGAGCGTTCAGCGCAGGGAACGACCTTCGCGCAACCGCCGAGCGCGACCAGTCGGGGGATGCGGAAGCGGCGGAGGTTCGATACGCCAGGGCGCCGTTCGGGGGCATCACTTCCAATTTCGAGTGCTGGAAGCCGATCATCGCAGCGGTGAACGGTTATGCGCTGGGCGGCGGGCTGGAGACGGCCATGGCCTGCGACATCATCATCGCGGCTGAACACGCCGAGCTCGGCCTGCCCGAACCCAGGGTCGGGCTGTACGCGGGCGCTGGCGGAGTGTTCAGGCTTCCGCGCCATGTCCCGCCCAAGATCGCGCTTGGGATGATGCTGACCGCCAGGCGCATCAGCGCTGAAGAAGCATACCGCATCGGGCTGGTGAACGAGGTCGTTCCGCTCGACGAACTGATGCCGACGGCCGAGCGTTGGGCCAACGAGATTCTGGAGTGCGCGCCGCTGTCGATTCGCGCAAGCAAGCAAATGGCTTACCAGGGGCTGGACTGGCCGCTGGACGTGGCAATGTCGCGCAACTACAGCGAGGCGCAGAAGCACAATGCGTCGGCGGACAGGATCGAGGGGCCGAGGGCGTTTTCGGAGAAGCGACAGCCGAACTGGACCGCGTCCTAAGGCTGAGGGGCGCTGAAAGGAATGGGAATGACAACATCCAACGAGTGGCAGCTTCCGACGAATGTTCGTCCGACTCGGTATGCCCTTAATCTGGAACCGGATTTGGAAACGTTCAAGTTCGACGGGTACGTGACCATAGACTTGGAGGTGGACGAGCCGACTTCGGAGATTACGCTGAACAGCGCGGAGCTTGCAGTACACTACGCGCGGATTACGTTGGCCAACGGATCCTCTTACCGAGCCGGCGGCATCTTCTTAGATGAGGAGCGCGAGACGCTGACGGTCTCGTTCGGCAGTCCGATTCCCGCGGGAACGGCGCAACTGGGATTGGATTTCACCGGAGAGCTGAACGACAAGCTGCGCGGCTTCTACCGCTCGTCGTACACGGACGTGGACGGCAATCAGAGGTGGATGGCGACGACGCAGTTCGAGTCCACGGACGCGCGGCGGGCATTCCCGTGCTGGGACGAGCCGGCGGTCAAGGCGACTTTCGACGTAACGCTGATCGTTCCTGAGGATCTCGAGGTCATATCGAACACCGAGCCTGTGAGAACCACAGTCGGCGCCAGCGGGAAGAAGTCGGTCCGATTCGCGGAGACTCCCATCATGTCCACGTATCTGCTGGCGTTCATCGTCGGCGACCTGGCGTGCATCGAGGATCGGACGGACGACGGCGTGCTGATGCGCGTGTGGGCGACGCGCGGCAACGAGGACAAGGGCCGCTTCGCGCTGGAGACGTCCGTAGATCTGCTCGGCTACTTCCACGAGTACTTCGGCGTCCCCTACCCTCTCACCAAGCTCGACCATATCGCCATACCGGATTTCGCGGCTGGGGCTATGGAGAACTGGGGCGCGATAACCTACCGCGAGGTCGCGCTGCTGGTCGATCCTGAGAACAGTTCAGCGGGTACGCGGGAGATAGTCGCGGCCATCGTGTCGCACGAGATGGCGCACCAATGGTTCGGCAACCTGGTTACGATGGAGTGGTGGGACGATCTGTGGCTCAACGAGAGCTTCGCGTCTTGGATGGGAGACAAGGCGGTTGACTACCTGCACCCCGAATGGGAGATGTGGACGCAGTTTCTCACGCACGACACGAGTTCCGCGCTGAACCTGGACGGACTGAGAAACTCGCATCCTATCGAGCAGGAAGTCGGCAATCCGGCGGAGATTGGGCAGCTATTCGACGCGATCAGCTATTCGAAGGGCGGCTCGGTTCTGCGGATGCTGGAACACTACTTGGGCGAAGATGCCTTCCGCGAAGGGCTGCGAATCTACATCAAGCGGCACGAATACGCAAACGCGAGGACTCGGGACCTGTGGAACGCGCTGGGCGAGGCGTCCGGGCAGCCGGTGGCCGAGATCATGGATTCGTGGACGCAGCAGACCGGCTACCCGGTTCTGGACACGCGCATAGACCGCAGCGGAGACGCCATCGAAGTTACGCTCGCCCAGTCGCGCTTCCTGTACGACGACGTGCTGGGAGACAGCGAGGCTGACGACACCCGATGGAAGGCGCCGCTGACTGCGCGCACGGCGTCGAACGCCGAACCTGTCCGCGCGCTGATGGAGGCGACCGAGGCGACGCTGAGCCTGGAGCCGGCGTCGTTCGGATCAAGCGATGAGTGGGTGAAGGTGAATCCCGGACAGTCGGGCTTCTACCGGGTTCGCTACGCGGACGACGAGATAGAGCGACTGAAGGCGCCCATCCGCAGCCTGACGCTGCCGGCGCAGGACAGGCTGGGGCTGCACTCCGACGCTTATGCGCTGGCGAAGGCGGGACACATTCCGGCATCGGCGTACTTGAACCTAGCTGAGGCGTTCAGCAACGAGACGGACCCATCGGTAGCGGGCGACCTGTCGGCGTCGCTCAACGCGCTGGACAACGTTCTGTCGGCCGAGCCGTTCCACGCGGCATACCAGGCGTTCGGGCGCGGGGTCTTCAAGCCCATCGGCGACCGGTCGGGCTGGGACGCGAAGGCCGACGAGGGCCACCGCGACGCGCTGCTGCGCTCGACCGCTCTCAGTCAGCTGGGCCGGTTCGAGGATGACGCTACGCTGGTCGAGGCGCGGCAGCGCTTCGACGGCTACGTCGAGGAGCCATCGTCGCTACCCGCCGATCTGCGCTCCGCCACGTTTGGCATGGCGGCGCATCGGGGCGACCGCGCGCTGTACGACACGATGTGGGAACTCGAGAGGGCGGCGACGCTGCAAGAGGAGAAGATGCGTTTCGTCGGCGCGCTGTGCAATTTCTCGGATTCGTCGCTGCTGCGGGAGACGCTTGAGCGCTCGCTGGACGAGAGCCACGTCCGCAGCCAAGACACGATCCGCGTCATGGTCGGTGTGGCGTCGAACCACGCGGGACGCGAGCTGGCGTGGGAGTTCCTCAAGGACAACTGGGCGGAGTTCGACCGCCGGTATGGCGAGGGAGGATTCGCCATCATGCGGCTCGTCAGCATCTCGTCGGTCTTTACCACCGAGGAGATGCGTCGGGAGGTACAGGAGTTCTTCGAGGCGAATCCCGTACCGGCTGCCGAGCGCACCATTCGCCAAGGTCTCGAACGCATGGCAATCAACATCGCGTGGCTTGAGAAGAATCGCGAGGACCTTGCCGGTTGGTTGGTCGGATAATTGGCCGGTCAGTTGAGGACGTCCGGCGCGCGGCGCTGGACGTCGTCTTCCCTATACGTTGCTTCGGATGCGGCGCGGCGGGACGGTATATCTGCGCGGAGTGCGTCGAGGCTCTGCCCAAGCTGGAACGCCCCTACTGCGACGTCTGCGCCAGTCCGGGCGTCAGACGCGAGTGCGGGTTCTGTTCGGCGCATCCGCTCGCGGTGGACGCGATACGTTCTCCATACCTGTACACGCCGGACAGCCCGATTCATCGCGCGATCACGTCTCTGAAGTACCGGGGACTGCGAAGCGTGGCGCCCGAGCTCGCCGACCTGCTTGCGGAGTTCGTTTCGCGTCTGAGCGGCGCGTCTTCATCACGATCTGGATCATCCGGGGACGTGGCGATTCCCGTTCCCAGCCACCCGTCGCGGATTCGGCGTCGAGGATACGGCCAGGCGTCGCTGATCGCGTCGGAGTTGGGCGAGCGGTTGGGAGTTCCAGTGGACGCGGACTCGCTATCGCGTGTCGTCAACGCGCCGTCGCAGCTCGAAACCGAATCGCGCGAGGAGCGTTGGACGCGAGCGCGAGCCAACTTCGAATGCGCCGCCAAGTTCGACGACGCGAACGTTCTGCTGGTGGACGACCTGGTTACGACGGGATCAACCGCGTCCGCCTGCGCCGCCGCGCTGAAGGACGCGGGGGCGCGGCGGGTGGTCGCGGTGTCGGTTGCGCGGGCGCCGTAGGGCTGGGCGCTAGACGCGTACGAACTTGGAGACGCGCTCGCCCTGTCCGATTTCGGTTACGTAGATGCTGCCCTGCGAATCTACGCAGATGCCGTGCCCGCCGATGAGCGTGCCCAGTCCGGCGCCTTCGTTGCCGCGCCAGCGGGTTATCAGCTCGCCGTCCATCGTCCAGATGCTCACGCCGTTGCCGCCGCCCTGCTCGATGACGTAGATGATGTCGTCCTGAATCCACAGGTCGCCGGGGGCGGTCATGTCAGTCCACTCTTCGATGAAGTCGCCCTCGTCGGTGAACAGCTGCATACGGTCGTTTTCGCGGTCGGCGATGTAAACTCGGCTGTTGCGATCCACCCAGACGTTGTGGAGCAGCGCGAACTCGCCGGGTCCGGTTCCCTGCTTGCCCCAAGACTTGACAAGCTCGCCTTCGGCGGTGAACTTGTGAACGCGGTGTCCGCCGTATCCGTCCGAGACAAACATGTGGCCATCGGGCGCGATGGCGAGTCCGGAGGGCATATTGAACGGCATTCCCTGGAACGACGGCGACGGCGCGAGCTTCTCCCCAAGCGTACGCAGTGGCTCGCCGCCCGGGGTGTACTCGGTGGCAATGTGATAGTCACGGTCCACCAGCCAGACGTTGTCATTCGGGGTTATGTAGATGCCGTGCGGGTTGGCTGAGAACGTGCCCTCGCCCCACGAGCTTATGAAGTTGCCGTCGGTATCCCAGATGGTGACCGGGTGCAAACCGCGACTAAATATGTAAACTTCGTCCTGGGAGTTGACCGCGCCGTCGGAAGCGGCTCCGAACTCCCAATACTTGGGCATATTGGGCCATACTGGTACACGTTCGTACTGAAAGTCGCCTGATCCTACGATAGCCATGTTGGGCCTCCTGCGTTCGATTGCTTGTGGGCATGTGTGGGCGATTGTATTTGGGATGGGCGAGGGCGGTCAATACGCGGGGCGGGCGGTTCGGCGTTCACCCGTTGAAACGTGCTACAATCTCTCGGGCGGCGCGTTCTTGCCCCGTCTCTAGTAGAAACAACGGTATTTGGAGGATGGTGAGATGGCAGAGACCAGAACGGCTAATTCGGTTTGGGAGGGAGACCTGACGAGCGGCGGCGGTCGAGTAACGGCGGCGACATCGGGCGCTTTCGATGGTATGGCGGTCACGCAGCCGACTCGCTTCGGCGGGTCGGAGGGCAACACCAGCCCTGAGGAGCTTATCGCCGCCGCGCACGCTTCTTGTTACAGCATGGCGCTGTCGGCGGGGCTGACGCGGGCGGGGACTCCTCCCGGCAAGCTGGATGTGAGCGCGAGCGTTACGCTGGACTTCGTAGACGGCGCGCCTACGGTGGTTTCGTCCGCGCTGACGGTGGTGGGCAGCGTGGAGGGGGTGAGCGAAGCTGACTTCGTAGAGGCGGCAGAGGCCGCGAAGGACGGCTGCCCCATCTCACGCGCGATGGTCGGCAACGTGGAGCTTAGCGTTGAGGCGTCTTTGGCGTAGTGGAGCTTGCATCACTCCCCATCCGAGCCTTCCCACGTCAAAGGGGAAGGGGCTTCATAGGATTTCGGCGCTTTTGACAGCGCTTCGGGGCTGTTGCTAAGCTGAGAATGGAATACGCAAAAGGCTGAGACGGAGACAAGTTGGAGAGAACGCAGCCGGCACAGCGAGCCTGAGAGCGGTGAGAGCAGGCGTCGGAAGACTTTCCAACATCCCTCCTGAGCTTTGGACCGAACGTCCGCTGATAGCGGGCTAGTAGGCTCTGACGGAATCGCTCTCCGTTACAAGGGCGACCCGGTCGCAATATGCCGCCGGGGTCGAGAGTCCGCAACTGCGGGAACCCGGGTGGTACCGCGGGCGCCGGTTTCATGAAAGACCTGCTCCCGTCCCTGATGATGAATAATCGGGGACGGGAGTTCTTTATTTCCGGACTTTTTTGGGCGACGACAAGGCGAGGTTGGGAGTTACCCTCACCCCAGCCCTCTCCCTGAGGGAGAGGGGGCGCAAAAGGGCGCTGAATGTCGGCAGGGGCTAACGGTACGGAGAGAGACGTTTCGATGGTAGGAGATGAACATACGCACTGGACGCACAAGCTGTTCGTGGAAAACGCGCGGCTCTACCTGCCCTTCTTGGAGCATGGAAAGGAGCGCGCGGACGGGGAGGTGGACGCCCTGACGCGGCTGTTCGCGGAGTTCGGGGTTCCGGACGGGGGCAGGGTTCTGGACCTGGCGTGCGGTGTCGGCAGACACAGCGTGCCGTTGGCGAAACTAGGCTACGAAGTGACCGGCTTGGACATATCGCCGCTGTTCATCGAGAAGGCGCGGGAGTACGCCGCAAGCGAGGGCGTGGACGCGCGGTTCGAGGTGGGGAATGCGCTGTATGTGAACGAGACGCTCGCGGGGCGCGCGCCTTTCGACGTATGCGTGAATATGTTCACCTCTCACTCGTACTACGGGCGCGACAGCGACGTCAGAATGTTCAACGGTGTGGCGAACCTGTGCGGGCCGGGCGCGCTGCTGCTGGTCATGACCGCGAATCGAGACGCCATCATAAGGCGCTTCGAGCCGGAGGGCGTGGAGCGGGCGGGCGACGTCGTCATACGGCAGCGCCGCGCCATAGACTTGGAAACGTCGGTGATGATGAACGTGTGGGGGTTCTTCGATGGCGAGGCGTCGTCGCCGTCGCTGACGCTGGATATGGACCATCGCGTTTACAGCCTGCACGAGATGAAAGACGTTCTGGAAGAGGCGGGCTGGCGGTATCTGAAGGGGTTGGGATCGGCGTTCGAGGCGTCTGGAGAACTGACGCCGTTGGACATCGATTCCAGCCGCATGTGGGTGGTGGGGATGAAGGGCGAGTAGGTTTGGAGACTTTGGCAAGCGCAGTTGGAACAAGGAGCGAATGAGTATGTTCGAGCCGGTCAATTCGAGAGTGGATTTTGCGGCGATGGAGCTAGACACCATCGAGTGGTGGAACGAGAACGACGTCCCGCGCAAGTACAGGGAGCGCAACGACGACTCGGCGCGGACGTATTCGTTCATAGACGGGCCTATCACGGCCAATAACCCGATGGGGGTGCATCACGCTTGGGGACGCACGTACAAGGACCTGTTCCTGCGCTTCCGCAACATGCAGGGGTACAGACAGCGCTTCCAGAACGGCTACGACGGCCAGGGGCTGTGGATCGAGGTGGAAGTGGAGAAGGAGCTGGGCTTCGAGTCCAAGCGCGACATCGAGGGGTTCGGCATAGACAAGTTCGTCGATCTGTGCAAAGCGCGGGTGGACAGGTTCGCCGACATCATCACCGATCAGTCCAAGCGGCTCGGCTACTGGATGGACTGGGACAACTCGTACCACACCAAGTCGGACGAGAACAATTACATGATCTGGCACTTTCTGAAGACGTGCCACGAGAAGGGTCTCATCTACAAGGGCCGCGACGTGATGCCGTGGTGCCCGCGATGCAGCACCGGCCTTTCTGAACACGAGATCGTTACCGAGGGGTACGTTGAGATCGTTCATCCGGGGCTGTTCGTGAAGTTCCCGATCATTGGCAACAACGGGGGCAACAATGGGGGCAACAATGGGGGCAACGACGGGGCCGAGACCGGCGAGTCTCTGCTCATCTGGACTACGACGCCGTGGACGCTGTCGTCTAACGTGGCGGCGGCCGTCCATCCTGAGTTGACCTACGTGAAAGTCCGCAATGGCGACGACACGCTGTATCTCGCCAAGGGGCGGCTGCCGGTACTGCGCGGCGATTACGAGGTCATGGAGGAGATGCCCGGCTCGGCTCTGACCGGCCTGCGGTACCGGGGGCCGTTCGACGAGCTACCGGCGCAGGCGGGCGTCGAGCATCGGATAGTCGAATGGGATGAGGTGTCGGAATCCGAGGGCACGGGCATCGTCCACACGGCGCCGGGCGCGGGCAAGGAGGACTTCGCGCTGGGCAGGGAGTTCGGCCTGGCCGTGATCGCGCCGCTGGACGACGAGGGCGTGTTCGTGGAGGGCTTCGACTGGCTGACGGGCATGAGCGTCTTCGACGTGAACAAGCCGATATACGACAGCCTGCGCGGCAAGGGCGTCTTCTATCACGTCGAGCCGTACTCGCACCGCTACCCGGTGTGCTGGCGCTGCGGCACGGAACTGGTCTTCCGGCTGGTGGACGAGTGGTTCATCCGCATGGAGCCGGTGCGCGAGCTTCTGATGGACGTTACGAACAAGATCGAGTGGGTTCCGGCGTTCGGCAAGGCGCGCGAGCTGGACTGGCTCCGCAACATGGACGACTGGATGATCTCGAAGAAGCGCTACTACGGCCTAGCGCTCCCGATATTCGAGTGCGGCGAATGCGGCGAATTCGAGGTAATAGGCTCCGAGGATGAGCTGCGAGACCGCGCCGTGGAGGGCTGGGGCGAGTTCGAAGGCAACTCGCCGCACCGCCCGTGGGTTGACGCCGTGAAGATCGGCTGCTCCAAGTGCGGCGCTGCCGTATCGCGCATCGAGGACGTGGGCAACCCGTGGCTCGACGCGGGCATCGTGTCGTTCTCGACGCTGGACTATCGCAACGATCGCGAGTACTGGAACGAGTGGTTCCCGGCGGACTGGATATCAGAGAGCTTCCCGGGGCAGTTCCGCAACTGGTTCTACAGCCTCCTGACGATGGGCGCGATACTTCGGGAGACGGAGGCGTTCAAGCTGGTGTTCAGCTACGCGCTTATGCGTGACGAGCGCGGCGAGGAGATGCACAAGTCGAAAGGCACCGCAATCTGGTTCGAGGACGCCGCCGATAACATGGGAGTTGACGCGATGCGCTGGACGTTCTCGCGGCATACGCCGGAGAACAACATCAACTTCGGGTTCGGCACGGCGGACGAGGTGCGACGGCGTTTCATGATTCCGTTGTGGAACGTGTACAGCTTCTTCGTTACCTACGCGAACATCGACAAGTTCGACCCGAACATCGAGCCGCCACCCGTGTCTGAGCGTCCCGACCTGGATCGCTGGATACTGTCGGAGCTTCAGCAGCTTGTGGCGCACGTTACGCAGAGCCTGGAACGATTCCAGCCCGATACGGCGTCGCGCCGCTGCGAGGATTTCGTCGAGTCGCTGTCCAATTGGTACGTGAGGCGAAGCCGGCGACGCTTCTGGAAGAGCGGCCTGCTAAGCGGCGCGGGCGCCGGGGACGCGGACGTCTCGGACAAGCTGGCGGCATACGCGACGCTGTACGAGGTACTGCTGACGCTGACCAAGCTGCTGGCGCCGATGGTTCCGTTCGTAACGGACGCGATGTACCGCAACCTGACGGCGGGCGACAAGAGGGAGAGCGTCCATCTGGACGACTATCCGGTGGCCGACCTGTCGCTAATCGACGAGCGGCTGAACGAGGTTACGCGGCTGGCGCAGCGCGTTTCGTCCATGGGACGGGCCGCTCGGAGCAAGGCGCAGATCAAGGTGCGGCAGCCACTCGAATCGGTTCTCGCGCTCACGCGCACCGCTGAGGAGCGCGAACTGCTGCCGTCGGCGACGCCGCAGATTCTGGACGAGCTAAACGTTCGCAATCTGGTAGCCGTCGAGGGCGAGGGCGAGGTCGTGAACTACGTGGTACAGCCGAACCTGCCGCTGCTGGGCCCCAAGTATGGGCGCGAGGTGGGCGCCGTGCGCCAGGCGCTAGCAAACGCGGACCCGGCGGAAGTCGCGGCGCGGCGCGCGGTGGGCGCGACGATAGAGGTTGACGGCTATACGCTCGAGGCGGACGAGGTTCTGGTATCCACGGAGGACGGGGACGGCCTGAGCGTGTCGCTAGACGCAGGTTACGCGGTGGCGGTAACGACGGAGGTTACACCTGAGCTTCTGCTGGAAGGCCAAGCGCGCGAGCTGGTGCATCGCATCCAGAATATGCGGCGCGACGCGGGGTTCGACATCGCCGACCATATCACCGCGTACTACACGGGCGACGATCTGGACGAGGTTCTTGCGGCGCACGCGGAGTACGTCAAGCAGGAGACGCTGAGCGTGGACTTGGTAAAGGGCGAGGCTCCGGATGGCGCGCACATCGCGGCGCAGGAGTTCGATGGTCTCGCCAGCGCGATTGGCGTGATGAGGATGGATTAGAAGCGGTTGCCAACGCAGGGGCGGTCCGCAGAACCGCCCCTGCGCGTAGTTGATCAAGCTGCATTCCGCGTCCGGCTGCGATGACACGCGCCAGATTTTCACGCGAATTTTGATTCGCTACTAATGATTTATGCAATCGTTCTCATATTTTTTGTACATTTTTGCACAATGTTGACAGCGCCCTATATCACCCATATGCTCAATTTATGCTGCCGCCTTCATCAGAGAAGTTGGGGAGCAAGCCGGCGGCGCGAGTAGATAGCGCAAGTGGGACGAAAGGAGCTAGCCATGCTGCCGATAGTCCAGTTGAGGCATGTAACCAGGGACGATGTACAGAGGATTTCGGGATGGTTGTCGGATCATGAAGTGGCCTCGAGTTGGTTCGGGCATTACGCCTGCGGCGATGCCGTTCACCGGGGCTATGAGCCAGGGCTGATGCTCGGCGCATCCAGCGAGGCTTGGGTGCGGGTGTTCGACCGCGACCGGCGCAGAGTGATATTCTCGATCTACGCGGGCGACGAGGGACACATTGGCGAGAGCCAAGCGGTGTTCGACGATGATGGCGACGTGGAGATTTCGCTGCTGATCGGGCGCAAGGATCTTTGGCACCGGGGCTTCGGCGCGGCCGCGGCGATCCAGCTTCTCGACAGGCTCTTCTACGACTACCCGGTCTCCCAAGCGTGGGTGAGCATCCCACAGGACAACATCGCCGCGCTTCGGCTGTTCAGCCGGCTTGGGTTCTCGTACCTGTGCGAGAAGTCGCTGTGCCAGACGCCGGCCGGCGGCGAGCTGCGAACTACGATCATGGCGCTTCCGGCTTCGGAGTACCTCGACCGCAAGATGGAGCCGCAATCCGCCGAACGGACGCCGCAGCCGATAGTTACGGTTACCGGGCTGCCCGGCAGCGGCTCGGAGCACGTCGCCGCCGAGGTCGCGCGTCTGCTGCGCGCCGACAGGTTGGACGCCGGGATCACCGACGCGCTGTGCCGCCAGATAGGTCGGACGCGGGGCGAGATCGAGTCGCTGGAGGCAAGCTTCACTTCGTTCTGGGCTAGCGCGCTCAGGAGCGCCCTGGCTCCGTGGGAGCGATACGGCGCGATAGAGGCGTCGCCGGAGATGTTCGGGTCGTTCCCGATCGTAGGGTCGTCGGTCGAGCTGCCGGACTATCTCACGAAAGAGGAGTACCTGGACGGACTGCGGTCAGTATTCAAGTCCGCCGCGGCGGACGATGCGCTGGTGATCCACGGGCGCGGCGCGCTGGCGCTGGCGCCGAGCGACAGGCCAACCTTCCACGTCTATATAGGCATGGACTTGAGCGGGCGCGCCGCAAAAGCGCAGCTTGAGGAGAAGGTGTCGGAGTATGCGGCGCGACAGGCGCTGAAGAAGATGGACAAGCAGTTCGCATCGCTGTACAGAAGGTTGTACGGGATTGACCCGATGGACCCGGTACGATACGATCTGGCGATAAACATGGACAGGCTGACGGTGGAGAGCGCGGCTCGGATAGTGTCGAGCGCGGTGGCGCGGTCGGCATGGACGCGCCGTCTCGGAGTTCGCCGCCAAGAGCTTGTTGCGGCATGAACCTGATGAACCCAAGAGTATTTCCGGCCTGATCTCCACACATCAACCCGGCGCAGGGACCTCCAACCTGCGTCGGACGGGTACTTGCTCCTCCCTTCCCAATGGAGTTCAGGCTTCTCTGCCCGCGTCGCGCAAGCGGCGCGGGTTTTGGGTTGGGGGAACAGATCGTTGTGGGCGAAGTTTCACCCCCATCCCCCGCCTTCGCAGGGGGCAGGTTCTAACCTTCCCCCGTCAAGGGGGAAGGGACTTGGGAAACACCCGCTCAGGCCAGGTCGCCGAGGAACCAGCGGACGGCGGCCTCGAACGCGCCCGGAAAGTCCTGGTGGAACCAGTGTCCGCCACCTTCGAGCTCCGCCAAGCGCACCTGCGACATGGGCAGAGCTTCGCGCATCCGCACCGCCGTCTCATGCGTCAGCAATGCGCTCTGACGGCCACGCAACAGTAGAACGGGACAGGCGATTCTGCCCCAAGACTGCCACAGATCAGGACGCTCATACTCAGTGACGATGCGGATGTCCGCTTTCCAGACGCGCTTGCCGGCGGCGGACAGGCGGGTCAGCGCGGAAGCCTGCGCTCGCAACTCGGCGTCTGCGGTGTACACTTGGCGCTGTCTGAGCCGCTCTACGAAATCGTCCAGCGTGTCCCACGAGTCGGGTTCGGCGGCGATGTCGGCGAAATCACGCTCGGTCTGTGGATTGCGCGGGTCCGGGTCTATGTCCACTACGACGAGGGCGCGGACGCGGTCCGGGTTCTCGACGGCGTAGCTCCATGCGTAGCGTCCACCGGCGGAGTGGCCGACGAGTACGACATCGTCCAATCCGAGCGCGTCGAACAGTATGCTGACGTCCGACACGTAGGCGTCGTAGGCGTAACCGTTCGGCCCGGCCCAGTCGCTGTCGCCGTGTCCGCGGCTGTCGAGGGCTATGACGCGATACTCGGTCGCCATCGCGCGGGCGAACGTGTCCCAACTGCGCGCGCTATCCCGCATACCGTGCAGCAGAACCATCGAGGGCAATTGTGGCGCGTCGGCGCCTCCCCAGTCGGCGTAGTGGAGCGAGAGGGGGCCGTTTCGAAGGCGGCGGCTTATAGGTTCTGTGCGCTCGGAATTGGGCAAGTCTAGTCTCCACTTTTGGGGCATGAATTTAGCAGGCCGTCAGGGAAATTGCAATTTTGGCTGCTCAGAGCCTAGACTTGGGCTAAGGGTGGGAGTCACCCTCACCCCAACCCTCTCCCTGAGGGAGAGGGGGTCAGTTGATCGAGGGAGAGGGGACTATCACGCTCCAAACGGATCATGTGGACGACAGGAGCGGCGATCGAAATGGCAAGGGCAGATGAGATAACGCTGAGCGTGGTCGATCAGTCTCCGATTCGCAAGGGGGGCAGCCCCTCGGACGCGCTGCGGGAGTCGGTGAATCTGGCGCAGAAGGCGGAGGGATTCGGGTACAGCCGCTACTGGGTGGCGGAGCATCATAACTCGTCGTCGTTCAGCGGCGCGGCGCCGGAGATACTGATTGGGCAGATAGCGGCGAGCACGGACGCGATTCGCGTGGGGAGCGGCGGCGTGATGCTGAGCCACTACTCCGCCCTGAAGGTTGCGGAGCAGTTCAGGATTCTGGACGCCTTCTATCCGGGACGCATAGACTTGGGGATCGGACGGGCGCCCGGCAGCGACCAGCTGACGGCGGCGGCGCTGAGCCATCCTCGTCCTCCGATGAACGTGCAGCGCGACTTCCCGCAAGTGGTGGGCGATCTGCTGGGATTCATCAGCGATACGATACCGGAGGGTCATCCGCTGCATCCCATCCACGCGCAGCCGGGCGGCGTTCCTGAGACGGCGCCTGAGGTGTGGCTGCTGGGGTCGTCGGACTACAGCGCGCAGTTAGCGGCGCATCTGGGCCTGCCGTTTAGCTTCGCGGACTTCTTCGGCAACACGTCGAGCTATGGGCCTCGGATGGCGGAGCTGTACAGGGAGATGTTCCAACCCTCCGAGTACCTGCACGAGCCGAAGGTGAACGTGGGCTTGCAGGTGATATGCGCGCCGACCGAGGAAGAGGCGAAGTTCGTTGGCGCGTCGCGGAGCATCAACAAGGTGATCTCAGCGCTTGGGCTGACGACTGGCGGGCTGCTGCCGCCGGAGGAGGCTATAGACTGGCCGCTGGATGAGCCGGCGCGGGCGTACATGGAGCAATCCACGAGCAGCTACATCGAGGGCGACCCCGAGCAGGTGCGGGATGGGATCCTGGCGGCGGCGGAGCGGTACCAGACGCCGGACATCGGCATCGTGAGCAACTGCTACTACTTCGAGCACAGGGTGCGGTCGTACCGGCTGGTGGCGGAGGCTATGAGGGTTGGGGAAGATAACGGCAGAGAGGGGGAATGATGGTTTCAGCTATACATGGCGTTTGGTGCAACACGCGCACATTCCCAGCAAGGTGCAGATACTGCCAACAGTCGGTCTTCTATTTCCACTGTGATTGCGACTCCAAGGTGTTTTTCGACAGTTTAGGGTGGCCTTGGCCGATTCACGATTGTCTAAACCTGGCGCAGAGTTCGGGCAACGCGCAGCTGCCTCCACGCCCATCGGGCAGAATCGCACAGACGAATACGATGAGGCGGGTTACAATTAGTTCTCAAAGTCCCAACTATGGGCTGATGCCCGGAACGATACGCGCTTCTGAATCCATGGTGCAGCGGGTCAGGGCGGCGGGTAGTCGTCTGCGCGAAACAATGCGAATAGACCCAACGGGTTCACAACAGGAAACGCAGGTAGGGCGCGTAATCGAAGTCCATAAGGTGGACATTGCTCAAAGATTGCGTATCGAGCGGAGAAGCGTCCTAGCTGGTTTGATTGACAGACGATTTCCCAATCTAATGGCGGTTCAGATTACGATTCTAGTGGACGAATTAGACATAGACCCAGACGCTGAAGATCTATTCAGCTTCACGTTCTGGTGTGAGGCGTCGCCCGTCTCAGAGTCTATCATGAGGCATGACGTCGTTCATGTGGAAATCGCACCTATGGAGATTCTTGGCAACGAGAATCGCTGGGTTGCAGAGTCCATTGAGATTGTGAGGTGAATATAATGACGGAAGGCGTTTTGGTTGACAAGATATACGGGTGCTTGCTGGGCGGCATCATTGGGGACGCAATGGGTGCGCCTACGGAGGGGATGCACTTCCAAAGCATATACGAGGAGTTTGGGCCGGATGGGGTCTCGGACTTCGAGGGGCTAGGCACGGACGATACGGCCATTCGCAATCAGCTAATAGACGCTATATTCAAAAGCGGCGGCCACCCGACGGTGGACCACTTCGGGCAGTCGTTCCTGGACTTCAAGGATGCGCACCGGCGTCTATGGTTCTTTCCGGTACAGAGCGCGTTCCACAAGCTGGAAGCGGGTCTGGCGCTGCCCGCCTACGCGGGATGGGGCAATATGCAGAGCTCGTCTTCGGCTATGGCTATATCTCCGATGGGGATAATCAACGCCTGCGATCCTCGCCAAGCGGCGCTGGAAACTATGGACGTGGCATCGTTCATCCACAACGGGGCGTCGGGCTACTGCCGGGATTCGGCCTGCGCCATGGCGGCGGCGGTGGCGGCGACCTTCGAGGCGGACGCGACTATCGAGTCCGTAATAGACGCGGCGACCGCGTACCTGCTGCCGGTGAGCGCAGACGAGATGAGGGGGACTATCCACCGCGCGCTGGAACTCGCCGCCGAATCCGGGTCATACGAGAATTTCCGAGAGAGCTACTACGAACGCTTCCAAAGGACGATGCTGGCGGACGCGATGGAAACGGTTCCGGCGACGCTGGCGATATTGGCGCTCGCCGAGGGGGAGCCGGAGCGCGCGATCGTGTGGGGCGCGAACTTCGGGCGCGACGCCGACACGATAGCGTCCATGATCGGGGGCGTGGTCGGCGCGCTGCACGGCGCATCCGGGCTGCCGCCGGCGTGGGTGGAGAAGGTCGAGGCGAACCCGGACGTTGCCTACCAAGACACGGCGCGGCGGTTGGCGGGGATAGTTCACGCCCGCGTGGAAGAGTCGAAGGCGAGGGTAACGCGGGTCGAGGCGCTGGGGGCGTAACTCTCGCGATGTTGATGCGCTACTGGCTGTCTGTTCGCGCTTCCCACCAAGCTTGGTACTTCGTCGGCTCCAACTCTCCTGTACGCCACAGGCCAACTAGCTCGTCGTAGCAGTTTCTGATTCCGGCGGTGAACTCCGACTCCGAGCCGTTGTTGAAGATTACGAGATCGGCGGCGGGAGCGCGATCTTCCCAGCGGCGCTGGCTGGCTAGCCGCTGCTCCACCTCGTCCGGGCTGAACTGGTTGCGCGCGGCCAAGCGGTCTCGGGCAGTGTCGTCGTCGCAAGCGATCAGCCAAGTCCGGTCGCACCAGCGGCCGTAGCCGGCTTCGACGTAGTTGACGGCCTCGAGGACGGCAATCTCGTCGTCGCCGAGTGTGCGCCTCCAGTCGTCTATGACACCCTTTACGGCGTCGGCGATGCTGCCGATGGCGGTTGTCAGCTTGTTCATCTCGTCGGGCTTGCCGAAGACTTTGCCGCCCAGTATCCGGCGGTCTATATAGCCGTCTTCACCGACTATCTCCTCGCCGAATATACCAACAATGCGGTCGAACGCGGGTGTTCCGGGGTCGTACAGGCGATGGACTAGGCGGTCGGCGTCGCAGTGGTGAGCGCCTCGCTCGACCATCAGGCGGCAGGCTGTGGACTTCCCGGTGGCTATCGAGCCAGTTACGCCGATGATTAGGGGCATGGGTAGGTCTCCTGGATCACGTGATTCGTAGGGCGTGGTCGTAGATACTGTCGGCCATGTCCGTCATTTCCGCCAACATGGTCAGCTTGCTCCGCCATTCCGCCGGAATCGCTTCGGCCCCATAGTGCGCCCCAGCAATCTGGCCGTAGATCGCGCCAGTGGTGTCGGCGTCGTCTCCGAGGTTGACGGCGAGCAACGCGCCATCGCGGAAACAGCTAGACTTGTGGAAAGCCCAGAGCGCCGCCTCCAGCGACGCGACGACATAGCCCGTCCCCCTGATCTCCGGCGGCTCCCGACGCTTGAACGAACTTCTGGCTATCGCGTCTATATTCTCAGCCAGCGGGTCGCTGTCCCAAAGCCCTTCTACGGGACAGTAGCGAGATGCCAAGAGCGTCTGCCTGTCAACGCCGTTCAGAGCGCCGACCAGCAGGCCGGCGAAGTAGCGGCAGGCATCTATGGCTTCATCGGCTCCGTGGGTTGTTCTGGAGTTGTCCGCGCTCCTGGCGATTGCCTCCCTAGCGTTGCCTGAGAAATACATCGGCACGGGGGCAAGCCGCATCAGCGAGCCGTTGCCGGCGGAATACGGGTCTGTGGATCCAGCATAGGGTTCGCCAGTTCGCTCAAAGCGTGACAGCGCGCCTGAGACTGTGACCCCAATGTCGAATGCCGGTCCAGGGGTGGATGACAAATATCCCTCCCTCCACCAACGAACATAGCGCCGCATCTGGTCCGCGGCGTCGAACCCGCCGCGCTCTATCAGGCTCGTCGCCAGGCACAGTGCCATGGACGTGTCGTCCGTCCACTGGCCGGCCGCCAGCCCGAATGGCCCGCCGCCAACCATGTCGTCTATGGGATCGAAAGTACCGGGAGACTCGAACTCAAGCGTAGTCCCCAGCGCGTCGCCCGTCGCAAGTCCTAGAAGACAGCCGCGAAAACGGTCGCGGGTCGTTATCTCACTCAAAGTCATGTCCAATTGGGAGGCTCGGCAGGGAAATGGCCGGAGGCCTCCCCCGCCGGGCTTGCCACGATCTGCTTTCTAGTCGTCGTCTGCCGCGAGGTCGGCGGCGGCGGCGCGGTTCTTGAAGTGCGGCATTACTTCTTTGCCGAATACTTCTAGCTGTTCGAGGATGACGCTTTGGGGGGTGCCTACGGGCAAGCCCATGTTGACGTGATCGAGGCCGGGCCAGCGGTCTTCGATCTCCTCCATGCGTTCTCTGATCTGCTCCGGTCGGCCAACTAGCCAAGAGCCGGCTTCGACCGCCTCTTCGAGGGTAGGCAGGTTGGCGTGCGGAGCGCGCGCCGGATCGCCCAGAGCTTCGAGCTGATCGTCGGTCAGGCCACGCACGAAGCCCAGAGGGGCGAACATCTTCATGTTCTCCTCATAGTACGGCCGGGCGAGGCGCATGGCCTCCTCTTCTGAGTCGGCGATGAAGTATGAGATCCCGAGTATCAGGTCTCCACCCAGCTCGGTCTCGTTGCCGTGGGCGGCCTGGACCTCTTGCCAGCTACGTACGACTTGCTCGGACGCTCCACCGGGCGCCGCGCCTCCGCCGATCACGCCCTTGATGCCATGCTTAGCCATGAAGTTCAGACCTCGTTCGCTCGCGCTAACGATGGGCTGCCAGCACTCGACGGGCATGTTGATCGGGCGAGGCACCAGGCTTATCTCTTTGAGGGTGTAGCCTCTATACGGCACCTCGGGCGGGATGGTGTAGTACTTGCCGCGATGCGAGAACGACTCGTTGTTGAACGCCTTCATCATCACTTCGACCTGTTCTTCGAAGTACTCGCGGTTCTCGTCCTGGCTGAGCATCGGCGCGCCAAACGCCTCGACCTCGCGGGTGTGGTAACCGCGTCCTACGCCGAATATGACGCGCCCGTTGGTAAGTATGTCGGCGGTGGCGTAGTCTTCGGCCATTCGGAGCGGGTGCCACATGGGGGCGATGTTGAATCCGCAACCGAGCTTGATATTCTTGGTCAGATGCGCCAGGTGGATGCTTAGCTGGAGTATGTTGGGGATGCACTCGTAGCCTTCGGGCTGGAAGTGGTGTTCCGCCATCCAGAAGACATCGTAGCCCAACTCGTCCATGAGGACGCATATGGCCTCGGTCTTGTCGAAGACGGTGATTAGCTCGTCGTTCGAGTAGAATCGGTCGTTGGCGGCGGTCGCGCTGAATCCCATGTCGGGCAGGTCAATGTGGCCCGCGAACAGGCTCCCGAATTTGTCTATCATCATACTCCTCCCTGTGTGCGGTTGGATTCCATTGTAAGTGAACAGGATGCAGTGTCAAGCGCGACATTCGGCATTGGGACGGCATTGAGGCAAAATGGAACGGCAAAAGCGTTGACGCGCTCGCAATGGGTAGTGGGATAATCTGATTCAACTTCGCTGGTGTTCTCGGCCTTCCGGCTCCGCGCAGGCCCTCATCCCTGAGGCGGCGCGACTTGGAGGCCCTCCTCGCCGGGTTCGTCCATTGCCGGAAGGCAGCTGCCCCATCACCAGCGAAGTCTTTCTATTCCGGGCCTTTTCTATCTCGCGCCGCGGAGACGTCCGGCGCGCGGGCGGATGTCCAGCGCGCCTACGCTTTGCCTCCGGCTACATGCTACACTTGTATCATATTGAACGCTACCTCCTCTCATGTTGCCGATGGCCGCAAGCGTCGGCTGATTCTGCTCACCATCGCGGTCGGCACGTTCGTATCCGTCCTCGACCAGACGGGGGTTAGTCTCGCGCTTCCCCGGATGGCGAGCGAGTTTGACGCGACTATCCCGTTTGTGCAGTGGGTCGTGCTTGGGTACATCCTCGTTACCGGGTCGCTGCTACTGCCGGCCGGCCGGATTTCGGACATGGTTGGGCGGAAGGTGATCTACGTCGTTGGTTTCTGCGTGTTCGTAGTGGGGGCCGCGGCGGCGGTGATGGCTCCGAACCTGATTGCGGTGATAGCTTTCAGGATGTTGCAGGGCGCGGGGTCGGCGATGATCCAGGCGAACGGCATGGCCATTCTGACGACGACGTTTCCGGCTAATCAGCGCGGGCGCGTCATCGGGGCATTTATGACTATGGTCGGGCTTGGCGCGATCATGGGTCCGGTGATCTCGGGCGTAGTGGTGGACTATTTCGGCTGGCGCGGCGTGTTCGCGGCAAGCGTGCCACTGGGCGCGCTGTCGCTGCTGGCGGCAGTTCTGGTTCTGAATCGGGACGCGCCCAGTATCAACAGCGCAAAGCAGCTTGTTACGGGGTTCGACTGGCTTGGCGCGCTGATGTCCGCCGCGGGGCTCGCCACGTTCCTGCTGGTGATGACCAACGCTTACCGCTTGGGGTGGCTTTCACCGATAGTCGTGATCGCGCTGTCGGCGAGCTTCGCGCTTCTTATCGGGTTCGTGTTCTGGGAGCGGCGGACGGCGCAGCCGATGCTGGACCTGGAGCTGTTCGGGCGGCGTATATTCGCGCTTGGAACCTCGGCGAGTTTCTTCGGGTTTCTCGCGGGGACGGCGGTGTTCAGCATGATGCCGTTCTACCTCCAGGACGTGCTCGATCTGTCTGCGCGCGCCGCCGGGCTGTACATTGCGCCCGCCGCGCTGGGGTTCGCGCTGTCGGGCCTGGTCGCGGGACAGTTGGCGGACCGCATCGGGCCACGCCGCGTCGAGTTCGCGGGGCTTGGGTTGCTTGGGCTGTCGCTGTTCTTCCTGGGTAGGCTGACGGTGGAGACGGGTCCGAGCGTCGTCGCGCTGGCGATGGCGCTTCAAGGTATGGGCATGGGCGTTTTCTACACTCCCAACACGGCGTCGGTGCTGAGCGTAGTCGAGCAGCGCAAGTACGGTGTGGCGACGGCGTTTCTGAATATGACGCGCAACACCGCCAACGTAACCGGAGTTGGACTTACGACGACTATAGTTACAATGGCGATGGCGGCGCGCGGATTCGAGCCTAGCCTGGACGCGGTAGCGAGCGGCGCGATGGGGGTGGAGGCTGCGTTTACACACGGGCTCCGGCTGGCGTTCATGGCGCTTGGCGCGTTCATCCTGCTATCCATCGCGCTGATCGCGTTCAAGCCGAGCGCGTCCGAGGACCCTGAACCTGGGGACGCCGATGTGGCGCGAGAAGAGGTCGGCGAGCCGAGCCCACAATCTTCGGGCGGCGACTGACATGGGACGCAAGAGCATCACCTTCGCCCCTCTCAGGGGGATCACCAACAGCCCACGCTACCACTGGTGGGCTTACATAGCGGTCGCCATCGGCATGTTCATCAACGTGGTGGACCAGTCGGGCATAAACATCGCGCTGCCCGAGATAGCAAGCGACTTCGAGGCGGACATTCCGACGGTTCAGTGGGTATCGTTGGGGTACAGCCTGGCTACAAGCGCGATGCTGATGCCGATGGGCAAGCTGTCGGACATGATCGGACGAAAGCGGGTGTATCTGGGCGGTTTCGCCATCTTCGTCGCGCTGGCGCTGGTGGGCGGGATGTCTCAGGCGCTGGGGATGCTGATTGCGGTGAAGATAGCGCAGGGACTGGCGTCGGCGTGTGTGCAGGCGAACAGCATGGCTTTCATCACGGAGGTCTTCCCGGACAATCAGCGCGGCAAGGCGATGGGGCTGTATATGCTGGTCATCGGCTCGGGCGCGATTGGCGGGCCGATAATCGGCGGGCTTCTGGTTACGGAGTTCGGCTGGCGCTCGATATTCTTCGCGGGGATACCCGTTTCGCTGGTCGCGATGAGCGCGGCGGCGCTGGTTCTAAAGGGGCGGTCAGAGCAGCAACTTTCGGGTGGCGGCGGACGCTCGTTCGACTGGGCAGGCGCCGCTCTGTCGTCGGGGGCGCTGGTGGCGTTCCTGCTGGCTATGACGAACGGTTGGAAGCTGGGCTGGGCGTCGCCGCCGATTCTGGCCGGGTTCGGCGCGGCGGCGGCCATGGTGGGAGCGTTCATATGGTGGGAGCGGCGAGCGAAAGAGCCGATCCTGGACCTGTCGCTGTTCCGCAACAGGGTGTTCTCCATGGCGATCGGGGCGCGGTTCCTGCAGTTCCTGGGTGGCTCGTCCATCTTCTTCCTGATGCCGTTCTACCTGATAGAAGTGCTGGGATACGAGGCGCGGCACGCGGCGCTGCTGCTGATGCCGGGCGCTATGGGAATGGCGATCCTAGGTCCGCTGAGCGGCAGGCTTTCGGACAGGTTCGGCACGCGCTGGCCGGCGACGTTCGGAATGGTGTCCTCGGCTTCCGCCATGTTCCTGCTGTCGTTCGTGGGAGCGGGGTCTCCGTGGTGGCACATAGTCGCGGGCATGATACTATCGGGCGTCGGAATGGGCGCGTTTAGCTCTCCGAACACGAGCGCGATCATGGGGTCGCTGCCGCGCGACAGGTACGGGGTGGTGTCTGGGTTCGTAAATCTGACGCGCACGTCGGCCAACGTAACGGGCGTGGCGGTGGCGACTACGCTCGTGACGATAACGATGGCGTCTCAGGGATTCGAGCCGTCGCTGGCGGCGGTTTCGGGCGCGGGGGGCGACGCGTTGCGGCAGGCATTCGTGGATGGGTTGAGCATCGCGCTGAGGATTTCGGGAGCTACGATGGTCATAGCGCTGGCGCTGACGGTGGTCCGGCCCGACGTAGGGGCGGAGAGGCACCGTCCCGCGTCCACTCCGGCTGGGGCCGCAGGGACATCTTCGTCGGCAGGGACGGCCGGGGCGTCCGGAGACGACTAGCGTCCGATGCCGCGTTTGGCCCGGGCGAAGGCTCGCATCAGCTCCTCCGCGTCGGGATTGTCCCATTCGGGGTACGATACGATGATGTCGTCGCCCTGGATGACGGGGAATATGATGGTGGTGTTGGGAGCGGGCCTGAACAGGCTGTTGAGGACGAGATACAGTCCGACGACGACGGCCAGGGAACCGACGAGGAAGAGGGCGGCGTCCATCCACCAACCCGCCATGCTTCTGACTGTGTCTGTAAAGACCGTCTGGGCGATGACGATGACGATTCCGATGGCCAACGCCCGTAAACCCAGCGCCCTTCTGCCATGCTGCCCGCCGTTGAACTTGTTGGGAGGGCCGACGTCGCCGAGGCTGAGGCCGTCGTAGCGTCCGAGTTCATCCGAGCCGGAGAGGCCAATGATCCTACGGTTGGTTACGACGATCTGGTCGTCCTGGTATCGGATCTCCTCGTCATCGAGCAGCTGGATGGCCGTCTGCATGGCGGAGTGTCTCCTGTGTCGTGGTGTGGCGGCGCGCCAACTATTGATCGCATATGGCATTATACGGAAACTGGACTGGAAAAGCGCGGGGCTGCCGGTCGCGTTCCAGCATGGCATAGCCGGACGCCTCGCTCCCCTCCCCGCCTCCTTAGCTTCCCGCCTATTCGGGAACGACGGGTTGGGGGGTCCAGACATTCGCCGAAAATTGGTCGGATTCCGAAAAGTCGGTCGAAAAGTCTTGACTCAGGCGGGGCGCGCGCCTATAATCAACTACCGTCGGTTGAAAAGAGGCCATTGCGCTCAGGCGTGGAGGTCGTTCCGGCGAGCGGTCGGAGAACCGTCCGCACAGCACATTAAAAGTTGAATCCTGTCCCTTTAGTAATAAGGAAGATGCAATTGAGCATGGGCCCAAATGTGGGTCAAGTTACTAAGGGTCGACGGTGGATGCCTAGGGGCCAAGAGCCGAAGAAGGGCGTGGCAAGACTGCGATAAGCCTCGGTCAGCTGTCTAGTGAGCTTAGCCGAGGATTCCCGAATGGGGAAACCCACTTGGGGTCATACCCAAGTACCCGCGCGAGCGGGAGGTAAGCGGGTGAACTGAAACATCTAAGTAACCCGAGGAAAGTAAATCAACCGAGACTCCCTGAGTAGTGGCGAACGAAAGGGGAATAGCCCAAACCTGACTGGCTTAGTGGTATGAGAGCCTATGTCTGTCAGGGGTTGCAACACGCGCCCGCTCCATTCTCAGTAGGGAGCGAGGAGTAAGAAATCCATCGCCTAGCCAAATGATCCTGGAAAGGACAACCATAGAGGGTGAAAGTCCCGTAGGTGAAAGGTGGTGGACTCCTGGCGCGATGTTGAGTACCACGGGACACGTGAAATCTTGTGGGAAGCCGGGGAGACCACTCTCCAAGGCTAAGTACTCTTGGCCACCGATAGTGAACCAGTACCGTGAGGGAAAGGTGAAAAGAACCCCAGGCGGGGAGTGAAATAGACCTGAAACCGTTGACCTACAAGCCGTGGAAGGCCGTCTTGGACGGCTAACCGCGTGCCTATTGAAGAATGAGCCGACGAGTTAATCTTTGCAGCAGGGTTAAGGGAAAAGATTCCCGGAGCCGAAGCGAAAGCGAGTCCGAATAGGGCGTCGAGCGGCCTTGAGCCGCGATGTTGTCTGGATTAGACCCGAAACCGGGTGAGCTACCCATGGCCAGGCTGAAGCTCGGGTAATGCCGAGTGAAGGGCCGAACCCGTGTCTGGTACAAAAGGCTGGGATG